>JASMMK010000026.1 GCA_030748215.1 Candidatus Scalindua sp. | reverse complement strand
GCCTCATAGTGCTCTTGGATACTTGCCACCTGCTCCAGAGACAATTGAAGCGGTACAGACAGTTTCCACTACGTTACAACTGTCTGTATTATCCTGAACTCTAACTTTAAAGGTGGTACAAAGAACGGGGGCATGTCACCTGGATGCTATAAGAATAAAACCAGAGTACCACGAATCATGGTTTAACAAATCTATTGCTCTTGTCGATTCCGGTCGTCAGGAGGATGCAATGCAGGTTCTTGATCAGATCACAAAAACAAAACCAGACTACTATCAAGCATGGTTCGCTAAAGGGAATGCGCTTTTTGGAATGGAACGCTACGAAGAGGCAATATCGGCTTATGATAATGTCATCAAGTACGATCCGGATAACCACAAGGCCTGGAACAACAAAGGAAACTCCCTTTGCCGGTTGGACAAAGATGGAAAAGCGGTAGCCGCGTATAATCAGGCAATTACTATCAAACCTGACTATCACGAAGCATGGGAGAACAAGACCAGTGCCCTCTTCAGATTAGGCCGAAGTGAAGAAGCAGTTCTCTCGCATAAACAGACCAGAAAGCTCAAACCAACACACTAAATACAACTTGATGTTCTGAATTTATGAAGTTACGGGGGGAGCTATCTGTATAAATCAACGTAGCGGTTTAAAGAGGTACTCTAATCCATTCAACTTGATTTCATAAACGCATTTGAGTATATCACCAAGCTCTCCTTCCGGTAAACCCTTATTCACAGACCACACGATGTACCATTCAGGCAAATCCAACAGTAACATGTCTTTATATCTACCAGACGGCATACGCGCTTTTGCAAGTTTTAAAAGGTATTTTTTATCGGATAACATATACCAGAAAGTTCTAAGTTAAAAGTGCCTAAAATGCCTAAAGTTATTGCCTGAATTTCCTATACATTGAGCTAAGCCTTACCACAAAGAAGAACCTTAGTGTCTTAGTGGCTTTGTGGCAATTTTGAAACCTCTTCCACCGCTTTCCTATATGCACAAAAATCGCAGCCATCTTTAGCATCAGGAATCTTGCTGTGCATCAGGCAGGCATGAATATCATCGACAGTCTTAGCTACCCAGGAATCATCTCCTTTGTAAGGGATCAGAGTAATATCAAATTCCAGCTTTCCTTTGAACATCTCTCTGTCTGCCTGCCCATTACAGTAGACAAAATATCCGGTACTGGAAACTGAGTATCTGTTCATCCGCAATAACCACTGATAGACCTCCATCTGCCTCCTGTAGCCTATCTGCCAACCAAGGCTAACATTTGTAATCTTTTCACTCTTTGATGTCGCTTTATAATCAACAACTATATATTCATCCTGAGAATTTATCCATAGATCGTCAATAGCGCCAAAAACAAGAAGGTTAGAAGATTCATGAAAAAATTGTATGCCTGTAGAGTTTTGCCTCCACATATCAAGATCTCTATGAGCTGCCGGTCTGGCATCAATACCGTTTTTTTCCAGTAGAGGATGGTTCTGATTCCTGGCTCGATAGTAGTCAAACTCCTTTTTCAGTAACGTATCAACAGCATTGTTCAGATTGAAAGGAAAACCTGGTACACGGCCCACACCAAGCCTACGGTCGATATAGAAACAGCGTGGACATTGCAGGAAAAGATCAATCTTTGAACGACTCAGTTTAAAAGGTTTTTGGTCCTTTGGGTCAAAAATATTTCTACTGCGTTTTGGGTTGTAAAATTTAGACATATAAAATTTATTTATATTATGGAAACTGCATGTTTAATACCAGCTAACATCTTTTCTCCGTACACGTTCCTGATAATTGAAGAGATTTCCGTATCAAGTTCGGCTTTTCCAGATTCCGGTTTCTTATTACAATCAAAATTGAACGCATCCTCCTGAACAGTCAGGATTTCCGGGCTACCGTCATAAATAGCCAGTGGCCAGAGGCAACAGGATTCAGGTTTTGTATCGTAAAAAGAGAGATTGTTTTTAACTGCATGGCTGTGAAGTGAGCATAAAACCTCTTCATTACTGTTCCGCCAGGCAAAAAGACACTGGTTCTCTTCATCTGTATCTATGGCAATAAGATTGTCATCCGTCTCGTCAAAGATATTCCTATAGAAACCATCATCTTTTAATTGAGGTGCAAATTCTGCAGCTCCGGGTGTGTGAGCAAATACTTTATCAACCTCATCCTTCTCTATACAAACTTCATACTCCGCACAGCAGGATATCTTTCCTTTGCAAACCTCCGGGCTACATTTGTGTTTGATTGAGATAAGTGACTTTAAATCCACTTTTACATTTTCAATTATTGGAAACAGTTCACTCATATAGTTTTTCCACCTCTTGCACTGAGCCTTTATTTCAAAATATCCTTCATCGAGTTCCAGACCTCAGGTGTCTCCATGCAGAGTGAAATCTTAACATCTTTATTCAGTGCTCTTATGACTGTCCCAATCTCCTTATACGCTTCTACTCTGATCGGTCTGAAGTACCGGTGTTTCCCATCAACACATGGAACAAATTCATTCAGCAGTAGATTTGTCTGAGGATCTCTCTCTTTTATCACTTTGGACAGAGACGGAAGGTACCTAAAACCACCAAGACTGATGAACTTAACACTCTCCATATTCAATCTTTCAATAAGCATCTCAAGCATCGCTTTGTAATGATCAAACCAGTCATCACGCAGGATTATCGGATCCAGGCATATTCCAATGTTATAACCTGCTTTTTGGACATCTACCGCCGCACACAGTCTTTCCTCCAATGAAGGCGCCTTGTGCTCATGATTGTCAATAATTACCTGAGGGCTGAAAGTCCATGAAACTACAATGTTATCCGCAGGCTTCAGATTTAATAAATTCTCTATTGTAGTAGTCTTGGTCCTCAATTCCAGCCTTGCATTGGGATACTCTGAAAACAGTTGAATGAGTTTACAGGACAGACCGGTAAGATCGTCAAAGGCCATGGCATCACACAGCTCACCCGCATGGAAAACTATCCTCTTCTCAGCTTCGGCAAGTAAAACGTTTTTAATCTCATCCAATATTTCATCATGATTTACAAACACTGTTGGTACCGCGTTATCAAAGTAACACTGTAGAAAACAGTACTCACAATCAAAGCTGCAATTATTACCATGGCTGATAAAATATTCCGTATTCCCAACGATGCCACCCCTGCACCTGAATTCTTTAACTAATCCGCCCTTCTTACCGGCTATTGCCAGGCACTCTTTACTCTTTTTAAAAACATCATCAGTTGTTGCTCCATCGACATTGATATTTTTATAATCATCAATATATTCAATCTCAATATCAGACAATATACTAAGTATCTGCCGGGTAACGGAAGAATCTGCAACATCCTTCTCTATGAATATCCTTTTTAGCTGATATTTACTCAAATTTCATCTCACATTAAACTTTAGGCACTTTAGCTCACTTTAGTCACTTTTAACTTTTTCCCTTCCATACCCACCTCCACCGGGAGTATGTATACTTATAATGTCTCCACTACTCACATTAATAGTGGCCTTAGACGGCAGTTTATGCTTCCTGCCTTTCGATAACAGTGTATTTTGTCCGACCTGACCTTTTTTACCACCCCTTAAACCGTACGGCGCATGTTTTCTTCTATCAGAAAGTATACTGACGGTGGCGGGTTGAAAGAATTCATAATCCCTTATTATTCCATCCCCCCCATTATACTTTCCCATACCACCAGAACGAGGACGTATCTTATATTGGCTGATCCTGAATGGGTAATTATGTTCCAGTGATTCTACAGGAGTATTCAATGTATTTGTCATATGAGTGTGAATAGCACTAATACCATCCAGATTTGACCTTGCACCCATACCTCCCCCAATAGTTTCATAATAGGTGAAATGGCTCTCTTTTAATTTATCATACCCACCAATTGCAATATTATTCATCGTCCCGCTGCTTGCCGCAGGAACCCTATTCGGAATAGCTTTTGACAGTGCCCCAAAGACTACGTCAACAATCCTTTGAGAAGTCTCAACATTACCGCCGGACACCGCACCCGGAACTTTAGCATTTACTACCGAACCTTCAGGAGCAGTTATAGAGACCGGTCTCATACAGCCTGCATTTGATGGAATATCGTTTTCAACAAGACATCGGAATACATAAAAAACGCAAGACACAGTGACAGCATAGACAGCATTCACACACCCATCTACCTGCCTGCTGCTGTCTGAAAAATCAACGCTCACCGAGCTTCCCTTTACAGTTACACATACCTTAATTCTGACAGGTTTATGAACCATACCATCATCATCCAGATAATCACTAAATGAGTACTCACCATCAGGTATTTTTTTGATTACAGATTTCATTATCCTTGCAGAATAACCCTGGAGTTCCGACGAGTATTTTACAACCTCACCTTTTCCATATTTCTCACATAATTCACTTAACCTCTGTTTACCGATTGTATTAGCTGAAATCTGTGCGGTTATATCCCATTCACGCTCTTCAGGTGTCCTGACATTAGAGGTGATAATACTCATAATCTCTCTGTTTATAGTGTTTCCCTTTACTATCTTAACAGGCGGAATACGAATTCCTTCCTGATATATCTCAGTAGCATTACACATGGAACCCGGAGACATCCCCCCTACGTCGGAATGATGAGCCCTGTTCGCTATGTAAAAAACCGGTTTCTTACTTCCACTATAAAAGAAAGGTGTCACTAACGTAATATCCGGCAGATGTGTACCACCCTGAAATGGATCATTTAATATCACAGCATCGCCTTCACTCATTTCTACAGTTTTAATTGCCCATTCTACCGACATGGACATAGATGCCAGATGCACGGGAAGATGCTCTGCCTGGGCAACCATTTCACCACTGTGATCAAACAAGGCACACGAAAAATCCTTTCGCTCTTTTATATTAGTAGAAAAGGATGATCTGCACAATACAACACCCATCTCTTCACATATTGTAGAGAACAGGTTGTTAAAAATTTCCAGATTAATGGGATTGAACATTAGATAAGTATAAATATTAAAATTGTATTATTGCTAACAACGCATAATCATACCAGCATTCACTATGAAATCAAATTGGAATCTCACAGATGTACAACTCCGGACGAAAGTGATAAAGTCATTGAATTATCCCTGTTTCTGTGATTAAATGGACAAAATTAATTCGAATAATTATTGGGAGAGAAACTGATGCATAAACGATATTTTAATAAAATAACAACCGCCCTCTTTGCCTTTATCCTGGTTAGTTTCGTCTGCATGCAACTTAATTCTGCAAACGCTAATCCAAGGGTTTTAATGGAGACTTCAAAAGGAAATATAACGATTGAATTGTATGAAAAAGAGGCTCCTATTACTGTAAAAAACTTTCTGTCATACGTTAATGATGGTTTCTACAACAATTTGATTTTCCACAGAGTCATACCCAACTTTATGATTCAGGGAGGAGGATTTGATGCTGATATGAATCAAAAGCCTCCAAAGGATGCTATTACAAATGAAGCACGAAGAGGGTTGAATAACAAAAGGGGTACACTCGCCATGGCGAGAACCAATGTTATTAATAGTGCCACTGCACAGTTCTTTATCAATTTAAAAAATAATGATTTCCTTAATCACAAGGACAACTCCTCCGCCGGTTTTGGTTATGCTGTTTTTGGTAAAGTCGTAGATGGTATGGATGTGGTTGATACCATTGGCAGAACAAGAACACAGCGTCACGGCATGTTCGAAGATGTTCCAATTAAAGAGATAATCATCAAGAACACGACTGTAATAGAATAATAAGAGCTTAACCTGTTTTTAAATTCATTTCCTGTTTTACTTAACCAGGATTTGAAACATCCATCATTTCAATACAAAAAAACCCTCGATATCTTTTTAAAGATACCGAGGGTTTACTAAATAAAAACCTCCCCTAAAGTACAACTAACATTTCCATATTTTCAATCAACGGCGATCTATTTATGTAGTAAGATTTAAAACATGTGGTAGTGCGTTAAAAAGTTTTATACTTTTTTAACATTTTCAGCTTTGCTGCCTTTCTCTCCCTGTACAATTTCGAACTCAACATTTTCACCTTCTGCAAGTGTCTTGAAGCCTTCGCCCTCAATCGAAGTGTGATGAACAAAGACATCCTCTCCGCCCTCAACAGAAATAAAACCAAACCCCTTTTTGTCGTTAAACCACTTGACTGTACCTGCTGGCATACTGTTACACTCCCTTCTTCTACACAAAAATAAAAAAAACCACAAGGTTGTCTCCTTGTAGCCATAATATTCTTACAAATACTATAATACAATACAACCTTGTCGTATAAAGCAGGACTTATAACAAATAATAATTTCCAGTTCAAGATAAATAATATTTATTATTTGACTAAAAAAGCTGGAAACTAAAGCAATAAAACACAATAAATAGTATCCAAAAAATATTTTACATGGTACTGGCTATTGATCCATATTTCTTTTCCATTTTGTTGATCGAGTCAATGAATAGATATGTATATAATCTTTGATTCATTCGTTGAATAGATAAACAAAAAACCTGTTTTTATTAATCAACTGATGCTCGATTACATTATCATTAATTGGCAAGAATAAACCTTTTGAGTAGCTAGAACGTTGTAAGGAAATGACTTATGATCCATGCTCTAATGAGAACATAAAATGACAGGATTATATAGAGAGAACGGCACGCATATTGCGATTTATTTCAGTCAGAAAGAAAAATGTTTTATCTAAAGTCTTCTCTGTTTGTGTCGATAATAAAGATAGAAAATTTCTTTCGCCAGACGTATGTGATTGCTAAGTATTTAATACAACTAAACCTTAGCAAATAAAAAAAGGCTCTTACGTGTCCGTGTACCGTACTGTCTCACAACCGAATCAAATATACTAAAATATAAAGAAAATCGGTTCGTTGACGCTACTGCATAGCACTATAAAGAGTCTTTTTTTATTTGGTAAGAAAGAACTTCCTAATAAACTGATGTCGTGTCAGTGATACAACTTTTCCAATCTTTCAAAGTAATCAGGAAAGGTCTTTTCAACACATTCCGGGTTCTTTATCTTTATCCCTTTGGTTCTTAAACCGAAAAGAGCAAAGCTCATTGCCATGCGATGGTCATTGTAGGTTGATATGTCTGCAGAATGTGGAGGTGATGGAATAATCTCAATACCGTCTTCAAACTCCCTTGCTTCTACTCCCACTTTTTTAAGTTCATTAACAACAGCTGTAATACGATCAGTCTCTTTGTATCTGAGATTTTTAACATTTCTTATGCGCGTATTCCCTTTTGCAAAAGCCGCAACAGGCGCCAGGGTCTGCACAACATCTGGAGTATCATTCATATCAACGTCTATACCCCTTAATTCGCCTCCCTCAACCTCCAGCCAATCATGAGACTTCTTTGTCCTGCAACCCATTTTGCCCAGTATATCAACAAACCTGGCATCACCCTGTAATGAGCCTTCACCCAGACCCTCAACCCTGACCTTGCCCCCAGTAATAGCAGCCGCAGCTAAAAAATAGGAAGCACCTGATGCATCCGGCTCCACCATATATTCACAACCTTTGTACACCCGACCTGATTTAACAGAAAATTCTTTATACGAATCCCTTTCAACAGCAACACCAAACCTGCTCATAACATCTAAAGTCATATCAACGTAATTCTTGGAAGCGAGATCATCAATCACAACTATGCGGACATCACTGTTTGCATAGGGTGCTGTTAAAAGGATAGCGCTGATATACTGGCTACTGATATTACCCGGAATCTTGACAGTTCCACCTTTTAAGCCACTGGCATTTATCAATACCGGGGGACAACCGGTACCCTCCTTTGATGAGACATCTGCGCCGAGCTGATTTAAGGCGTCAATCAACTGTTGTATTGGCCGCTGTCTCATTCGCTCTATTCCATCTATTTCATATTTCCCATCACCAAGTGTCAAGGCAGCTGTCATAAACCTCACGACCGTTCCGGCATTACGCGCAAACAAACTGGCCCTGTCTACAGGTATCTTCCCCTCGCACCCTATTATTCTTATCGTATTTTCTTCCTCTATTACGCTTACCGGTATGCCAAGTTCACCCAGGCAGGAAATCATAACCCTGGTATCTTCACTTAACAATGCATTCTTCATTACCGATTCGCCATTTGCAAGTAATGATGTTATTAATGCTCTGTTTGTATAGCTCTTCGAACCGGGGATCGTTACCGTTGCATTCACATTTTCAGCAGGTTTTATCTCTATCATAGCTTTATAATCCTTTAAGAAAGAGAAATTATAGACTTACATCCTCCTTTCATCAAGGACAAATACATTTGACACGAAGACACTTAGACACGAAGAACGGATTTCGAAGTACGTCAGTTTCTCTTGTTTCCATGATATTCAGTGCTTTCTCTGGTTAATTTTCATTTATTTTTTACCCTTGGCGCCTTGGTTCCCACGTGGCAATACACATGAAACAAAAAGTATTGACAAGGATATTGTTTTATGAGACAAATGTATCTTTAATTTTTGGGTATTTACGATTAGTATTAATAAGATAGATAGGAGTGGTTTTTTGGAAAATAGAGATAAAATAGTCATTGGTTCAAGAGGCAGCAAACTTGCCCTGATCCAGGCGAATTGGGTTAAATCTGAACTGGAGAAAGCAAATAAAGAGACAGAATTTGTTATTGAAGTTATAAAGACAACCGGTGACAAGATACTGGATACTCCTCTTGCCAAGATAGGCAATATTGGACTCTTCACAAAAGAGCTTGAGGAAGCCCTTATTGACAAGAGGGTTGATCTGGTTGTCCACAGCGCAAAGGATATGCCAACTGCTATCCCTGATAGCCTCGAAATCGGAGTAGTCACAAAACGTGAAGATCCGCACGATGCGTTAATCAGCAAGAATAACAAATCACTAAAAGATCTTCCTCAGGGTGCGACACTCGGAACCAGCAGCTTAAGACGTAGAGCACAGATCCTCGCAGTCAGACAGGACCTCAACATAGTTGACCTTAGAGGAAACCTGGACACCAGATTAGGTAAACTGGCGTCAGGTGAACTTGACGCATTAGTTGTAGCGCAGGCCGGCCTTAATAGACTGGGCCGTGGAGACGAAGCCAGCGAGATAATCCCGTCTGACATAATGCTTCATGCTGTTGGACAGGGAGCACTATGTATAGAAGTTCGTGAAAATGATGAGCAGATCAAGAAAATTATTCAAATCTTACAACACTTTGATACCAGATTTGCAGTACTGGCAGAGAGAGCTCTTCTAAAAAGACTACAGGGAGGATGCCAGATCCCGATAGGCGCCCATGCAGAAGTCATATTCCCGGTCAATCTGAAATTGGAAGCTGTTGTATGCTCACTCGATGGAACCACCATCATAAGAGATTCTATTGAGGGTAAAGTAGATGATTATGCCACTATGGGAAACGAACTTGCAGAAAGATTGCTCGGAAGAGGTGGACGCCAGATACTGGATGATATCAGGGCAGAACTTGCTGATGAACAAGTTAAGTAAACTTCACACAGACACACATAAACTGTAGCGGAATCCTTCAGGTTTCCATTATCGTACTTAAGTGTACAATATGGAAGGTTGAAGCCATTCCGCTACGTCTTAATTCAATAATATTTCTGCCAGTACGCAGAAACCTGCCACAAACTATCAGATTTCAATCATTAGAGGAACTTCGCCACAGTCTGGAAACTTATGACACTTTACGCATTCTGACCATATCTTATGAGGTAGAAGATCTTTGTCAATTCGCTTGAACCCCATGTGCTCAAAAAACTCTGGAATATACGTGAGAACAAACAACCTGTTTATGCCGAGTTCTTTCCCCTCCTCAAGACACTTTTGTACCAACTCTTTACCAATTCCTTTTTTCTGAAAACTTTCATCAACTGCAACTGATTTAATCTCTGCCAGATCATTCCAGAATACATGTACCGCTGCACAACCTTTTACACTGCCATTCTCCGTATAAACGTAGTAATCACGAATTTTTTCATACAGTTCACTCAAAGGTCTCGGCAACATCAGGTCTTCTTTGGCAAATTGATTGATTAACCTATTCAGCTCTTCCACGTCGTCTACGTGAGCATTTCTTAACATTATCTGTGGGCCCAATCCTTCCTCTACTAAAAATCTTACGTTTATCTCTTTTAAGTCAGCATCTTAATATTTTGTTTAAAAATTATCAAATTATTTATATATTAGGAGATTATAGAAACATGTTGCAGCTATGCTGCAACCAAGTTTGAAGTGACTTAAGTGAACTAAAGTGCCTAAAGTTAAGAAACAAAACTTTTTTTTACCATAACTTTAGCTCACTTCAAATTTTAGGCACTTTTAACTTTCACTGGGGAGATTCATGATTGCATAAATTTGAAAATTACGTATTACACACTGCCATTCAAAAGCTATTAATCGCCCTGGTGGTAATATCTGGCCTGACTTATTGCATCTCTGCACACGCACAAGATATATCATTGACCGAACTGCAAACTAGGGCTCTTGTACTTAATAAACAGGGAAAATATTTGGAAGCAGTGAAAGTTGCAGAAGAAGCATTAAAGATAACAGAAGAAGAATTTGGATCTGACAACACTAAGACTGCATCTTCCAGGAGCATACTGGGATTGATTCATTTTTCACAAGGTAAATACTCAGATGCTGAACCTCACTATCTGAAGGCACTTAAAATCAATACGGATGCTCTTGGAGAAGATAGCCCGGATGTCGCAATTGATCTTGATAATCTGGCGCTGCTATACCAGGCACAGGGTAGATATTCAGATAGTATCTCTCTTTACAAAGAAGCTCTAAAAGTTAAGAAAAAAGCTCTTGATCCTTACGACCCTTCTACCGCTACAACCATGAACAACCTGGCAGCACTCTATTTCTCACAGGGATTACATAAGGAAGCGGAGCCCTACTTTGAGCAGGCATTGACTATATTAGAAAAAAATCCTGGCACAGACCCTGATAAGATGACAACGTCCCTCAATATTCTTGCGTTGGTTTATCAAGCTCAAGGTAAATACGCTAAAACAGAACCGCTATTAATGAGAGCACTGTCATTAAGCGAAAATGCCAACGGGCAATACAATACCGCATATGCAACCTCCCTTAATAACCTGGCGGGACTATACAAACTACAGCGTAAATACTCAAAATCAGAACAGCTTTACAAGCGCTCACTGGAAATAAGAAGAAAGGTTCTAGGAACTAACCATCCGGATGTAGCAACATCCCTGAGCAATTTGGCAACGCTCTACTACACTCAGGGTAAATTAAGGAAGGCTGAGCAGCTCTATAAACTGGCACTCGAAATTCAGGAAAGAACCCTGGAGCCGGGTCACCAGGATATAGCAACATTACTGAACAATCTGGTGACACTCTACACAGCTCAAGGCAGACACTCAATGGCAAAGCACTATCACGCCCGCTTACAGTCTACCTGGGACATCGCCCTGCAATCTGGATCAAACACCACACCAGACAAACAGGAAACAACGAAAAGTGTGAATACATGTAAAGGGCACGTATACTCTTCTAAATTTTCACGCTACTTTCATCGACCTGATTGCCAGGAATTAAAAAGCAGCCCCGATGATATAATTGATTTTCAAATCAGGAAACACGCTGTGCGAGACGGAGCAATACCATGTTCTACATGCAAGCCTTGATAATAGTTCATAATCGTTATCTACGCTTAATAATTTGTGCAATAGGAATCGGACCAAATAATGTTGAAATTAGGTAATATCACACTTGATGTACCATTTTATCAAGCGCCATTAAGCGGATACACAGACAGAGCAATGAGGGTGTTGGCCCATGAGTATGGTGCACCGCTAGCGTATACAGGTGTAATACTAGCCAAGATTGCCCTACACAAGAAAGCCTTCAACAGACTCTATTTCAAACCCAGGACAGATGAAGGCCTGGTTGGCGCACAGATACTCGGTGGAGACCCGGAAACTATGGCAGAAGCAGCCGCTGCATTTTCAAACGTCGGGTTTGACCTGATCGACCTGAACTTTGCCTGCCCTGCCCCAAAAGTACTCAGACGTTATAGTGGAGGATATCTGCTAAAAGAACCAGAAACTGCAATTAAGATAATCAGATTAGTAAGAGATTCGGTTTCATGCCCTGTCACTATCAAACTGCGGGCCGGATTTGACAAGAGCCAGGAGTCAATGGATAAGCTCCAGCAGATATGCCAGGGAGCCGTTGCAGAAGGAGTTGATGCGTTAATCATCCACGGACGATCAGTCAAAGAACTATACCGTGACAGAGCGGACTGGGAGATAGTATCAGATATTAAACGCCATTTTCCCAATACAACTATCATTGGAAGCGGAGACTTAATGAACCCAGAAACTATTGTCGAAAGAATAAAGACCAGTGGGCTTGATGGAGTGATCATAGCGAGAGGTGCTATCGGTAACCCCTGGATATTCAATGAAACTCGTGCATTGTGGGAAGGCAGATCTAAACCGGAAAGGCCTGATTTGACAGAGCAGGGAGAAGTGTACCTGAGACACTATGAGATGATAGCAGAATCCCGCCCGATGTTAAAGGGCGTAAGATACTTCCGAAAGTTTGCAGTTGGATACAGCAAGCATCATCCGGAGCGTAAGAAAGTACAGTCAGATCTGATAGCAGCAAAAACAAGGGATGATCTATACACCGCTGTCAAGAAGTGGTACGGGGTAGGGTAGACTATAAGTGCCTAAGGTTTAAAGTGAGCTAAAGTTTGAAGTTAGAAATTCATGCCTAAATCTTATCCGACATTGTTATATTCCCTTACCCGGAAACGAACGCCCAGGTCTTCGGCTATTTTCCTGCACGCCTCAACATCAATTTCTGGCATACCTACGATGGATATCATTACATCAGGTATATAGTCTCGTGCGTTCTTGATAAACGATATCAGGGCAGGATATGCCTGGTCATCATATTCGGAATAGCACAGTTTCTGATACTCTTCTTCAATATTTGTATTCAGACTGATACAAATTGTATCTACCAACCCCTTCAGCTCTTCAGAAATAGATCTTCCATTAATCAGGTCTCCAAGACCATTTGTATCCAGCCTTACTTTTGAACCCTTCTTTTTTAAATACCCGGCAATTTCCTTTAGTACATCCAGGCGTTCGGTAGACTCACCAAAACCGCAGAATACCACTTCATCATAATCTGATGGATCGCCAATGGCATCTTTCAACTCTTCTACCGTCGGCTCACTGTCCGTCCCTAGATAATGCCCCTTCACGTATGGAGCAGTCTCCCTTGAACAAAAGACACATTTGTTTGGACAACGGCTGGTAATATTCAGATAAAGGGAGTTCCTTATAACATACGCAATCTCCGGTTTTGCATCACTTTGTGCAATACCAAACAGATTCTTTGCGCTGAGGGTCGTAATTCTCTCAATGTCCTCAACTGTCAATTTGTATAATTCTGCAAGGGCCGGAACTGTGTATTGAAGATAAGAGGGTTCGTTCCGCTTACCTCTTTTAGGCTGTGGCGACAGAAATGGACAATCTGTTTCCAACAGCAATTTTTCGACAGGAACGGCTTTTAATGCTTCCCTTAAGTTTTCAGCTTTCGGGAAGGTTATTGGACCGGCAAACGAAATATGAAATCCAAGCTCCAGAAACTCCTTTGCATCACCTCTACTACCGGCAAAGCAGTGGATAACACCATTTACCCTGCCACTATATTTACGAACAATTTCCAGGCAGTCACTACTGGCTTCTCTGTTATGAATTATAACCGGCAGGTTATGCTTCACCGCCAATTCCATATGCTGGTGAAAAAGATGTTTCTGATCCTCCTTCTTACTACGATCACGGTAGTAGTCAAGCCCGGTCTCTCCAATAGCGATAACCTTACTCTCCACTGCCAACGCTTCCAACCTCGGCCAGTCATCAGCGAGAACGTCAGATGCAGAGTTAGGATGTATACCTACGCTCGCATAGATATGATCATATTTTTTTGTCAGTTCAAGCGACTTTACACTTGTGTCAACACTTGTACCGACGTTAATTATGTATTCAACGCCAACCTCTTTTGCACGTTTTATTACATCATCAAGATCATCTTTGAAATCCGGGAAGTCAAGATGTGCATGTGTATCTATTATCATATCTTTTAAAATCGGTGCAATTAACTAATCAAATATTTAATAAAGACAGTAACCATACAATGACTTGCCCAAACAGATTCATCCGGGCGGGTACGAGGCTACAGAGGATAACGACTAATGGTGAGATTTACAAAGAGAGTGGATATGTTAATTCACAATGCCATCTGCCGTAAATGCGCCTTCTAGCAATTCAATATCCGGTTTACTATCGCCTTCTTTATATAAAGTAGAGACAACGTCAAAACGACAATCTGTATCCTCGATATGATTTATCGCAAGATAGTTCAATGCGGTTCGGACGATCCTTTTTCTCTTCTCTTTCGTTACTGCCAACTCCGGCGGACCATAATTCTCTGACTGACGAGTCTTCACCTCAACGAAACTAATGGTTCCCCTGTCGTACGCTATGATATCAATTTCTCCGTACTTGCTTACATAGTTTCGTTTTAGTATTTTATACCCATTCCTTTTCAGGATCTTTCCAGCCAGAGCCTCTCCCTTTTTGCAAAGTTCATCAGGATTCAGTTGATGGTTTTTCATCCTTCTTCTTAGCCTTCGCTTTTGCTTTTGCCTTTGGAGCCTTTTCAGCTTTTGCGGTCTTTTCAGTCTTCTTAGCCGTCTTTTTAGTCTTTGTCGCTTCAGCCGGAGTCGCTTCAGCCTCAACCGCTTCCTCATCAGCCACAACAGGCACTGTTTGATCAGATTTACTTGTTTTCTTAACTCTTTTGCGAATTTCTTTAAGCCTTGCGCTCTTTCCTTTTCTATCACGCAGGTAATACAATTTTGCACGTCTTATTTTGTGGCTCTTTTTCACTACAATTTTTACTATATTTGGTGAGTGTATAGGGAATACGCGTTCAACACCCTCTCCCTGCACTACTCTTCTAACAGTAATCGTTATCCTGTTCCCACTACCTTTTTTAGAGATAACAGTACCATTAAAGACCTGAATGCGCTCTTTCTCGCCTTCAACTGTTTTAACGTGCACATCAACCAGGTCACCAACCTTGCATTGCGGTGCCTTTTCTTTCATATTCTCTTTTTCAATTTCGTCAACGATGTTCATGGCTCTAACTCCTTTATTATATAAAATATTGTTTATATTATTTCGTTTTCTCTTTCAACAGATCAGGCCTTCGCTCCTGTGTTCTCAAAATGGCATTTTCCGTTCTCCACTCTTCTATCTTTGAATGATTACCGGACTTCAGTACCTCGGGGACTTTCATCCCCCTGAACTCTGCAGGTCTTGTATACTGTGGATATTCCAGCATTCTATTCACAAATGATTCATCCTGCAGTGAATCATCTCCACCCAAAACTCCGGGAATCAATCTACTAACCGAATCTATTACAACCATTGCCGGTATCTCTCCACCCGTAAGAACATAATCGCCTATAGAAATTTCGAGAGCATCTATTCCTGATCTTATTCTTTCATCAAATCCTTCATAGTGTCCGCAAATTATCATTAAACGTGTCTTTTTCGATAAATTATCAGCAATTCCCTGATTAAATGTCTCTCCCTGCGGAGTAAGCAAAATCTTTGTTGATGCCGCATCATCAAGAAGCTCCACCGCCTCAACCGCATTAAATACCGGTTCAGGCTTCATAACCATACCAGCTCCCCCACCGTACGGCTTATCATCCACACATCTGTGTTTGTCATTGGAGAAATCTCTGATATTGTGCAGATGAAAACTTACTAGCTCCTTCTCGCGAGCAATTTTCAACATGCTCTCTCCCAGTACATTCTGAAACATTTCAGGAAACAAGGTTAAGATATCTATTCGCATAAGAAACCTGCTCAATATTCTTTATGATTTAATTCCTATTTTGTTCTTCTTAAGAATGCTGGCCACCGTTTCAGTTGGCTGAGCACCCACACTAAGCCAGTATTCAATCCTTTCTCTTTTTAAAACACATTTTTTCTCTTCATCTTTTTCCATCGGATCATAGGTCCCTAATTGCTCAATACTTCTTCCGTCTCGCTCTTCCCTTGCATCAAACGCACAAAGCCTGAAGAAGGCCCTGTTTCTTCGTCCCATTCTCTTTAACCTTAGTTTTACCATATAACAACTCTCCTTATCTTACCAATATAAATAAATCTAACCTGATCACGCTTATTGATCACTTCTTTTTTCTTTTTACCTTCTTTCGTTTACTCCTGATCTTTCGGGGCAGCGTCATGGCTTCAGTCGGCATTCCCCCTTCCCCTTGAAAACTTTTGGGATCAATATCACCCAGAGTCCTGAACATTTTCTTCATCTGCTTAAACTGTTTCAGTAACTGGCTTACATCCTGTGAGCTTGTTCCGCTTCCACGGCATATTCTGTGCCTCCTGCTGCCTTCAATTCTGTCCGGATTCATTCGCTCCTCAAGCGTCATTGAACGAATAATAGCCTCAACTCTTTTCAGTTGATTCTCATCGACGTCCATCCCCTTCATCTTTTTGCCTACTCCGGGGATCATACCGAGAATATCCTTCATTGAACCCATCTTCTTTACCTGGTGTAACTGGGTGAGGAAGTCGTCAAGGGTAAGTGTATTATCTTTAATCTTCTTCTCTAATTGCTCGGCATCTTTCTCATCAATAGCCATCTGAGCTTTTTCAACCAGAGAAACAACATCACCCATTCCAAGAATCCTGGAAGCCATTCTATCAGGGTGGAACTCTTCCAGCTTGTCAAACTTTTCACCTACACCAACAAACTTTATAGGCTTGCCGGTAACTGCTTTTATTGATAATGCGGCACCTCCCCTTGTATCACCATCCAACTTGGTTAAGATTACGCCGTCAAAATTCAACTGAGAATGGAACTCTTTTGCGCTGTTAACAGCATCCTGACCGGTCATGGAATCGCACACAAAGTAGATCTGTGTTGGTTTTACCTGTGACTTAATCTGATTCAACTCCAACATCAACTCATCATCAACATGCAACCTTCCTGCAGTATCCAGAATGACTACATTGTGTTTATCAAGAAATGCGCGCTTTAACGCCCACTTACATATCTTAAGAGGACTAGAATCTTTTTCAGAATATACCGGGATATTGAGCTGCTTCCCGATTACCTGCAACTGCTCAATAGCAGCCGGCCTCTGAACATCAGCGGCCACGAGTAATGGGCTTTTACCCTTTGACAAGATCATACTTGCCAGCTTACCAGCAGTAGTAGTTTTTCCACTTCCCTGCAGCCCTGCAAGCATGATGACCGTTACGTCCCCGTCAGCATACTTTATAGTGGAATCACCGGGACCCATAAGATTTGCCATCTCGGTCTGTACTATCTTTATTATCTGCTGGCCCGGTGTAACACTTTTAAGAACTTCCTCTCCGACTGCCTTCTCTGTAACCTTTTTAATAAAATCCTTTACGACCTTGTAGTTCGTATCTGCTTCCAGGAGCGCAACCCTTACCTCACGCAGACCATCCTGAATGTTCTGCTCGCTCAGCTTGCCCCTGCCGCGCATTTTACTAAATATTGTTTCGAAATTTCCGGTTATTGATTCAAACATTATTACGCCTTTTCAGTATCTCTTGCCAATATGTCTCAGCAAGCCAATATGCTTACCATAAATAACGTTCCAGCTAAAAGCAGTATTTAGGTTGACAGTACTGGAAATGTGTTAAAACCTTACTGCAGCAGAACACCACGTAACCACTTATAATAATATCAGTTACAACCACCACGCAGACAAATAGATATGTCTGTATACCCATAACTACTGCCCGCTTCCGGTTGCGGTTCAACTACACTTAACAATACGTACATTGCCAGATGAAGTACCCTGACTAGAAAAGTCTATAATTTAATATAAATTGATGAAATATTCAACGTAAATTATTTTGGGATGTGCCTTTAGAGGTGACTTTTACTCCTTTTCCCGCCAAATCTTTGCGCCCAGGCTTGTCAGCCGGTCTTCCAGTCTTTCATATCCTCTATCAATGTGATAAAGCCGTCTGATCTCTGTAATACCTTTGGCTGCCAGACCCGCAACAATAAGCGATGCACTCGCTCTCAAATCAGACGCCATCACAGTTGTTCCGGAAAGCGACGATACGCCCTTAATAATTGCAATAGCGTCGTCATTTCTGATGTTTGCACCCAACCTGTTGAGTTCCGCAACATGCATAAATCTATGCGGAAATACCCTCTCTGTGATAATACTCGTCCCATTTGCAATACTCAGCAGCGCGGTGAATTGTGCCTGCATGTCAGTAGGCATGCCGGGATATGGAAGTGTTGTAATATTTATCGGTTTAATGTTCCCGTCACTTTTAACTGTGCATTCACCGCTTATTGCATGGCCGGGAGTACCCGTATCGAAGTCAGGCGCCTCAATATCAACACCGGCTTCCCGCAATTTATCTATGACTGAAACCAGATAACACGATGCATCATTCTCCAGTGTAATGTTCCCACCGGTTATTGCTCCTGCTATCATAATGGTTCCGGCTTCGATTCTGTCTGGTATTATCTCATATTCAACTCCGTTCAGTTCATCAACCCCGTCAACAACAAGATTGTTTTCACCAATCGCGGTTATATTAGCCCCTGCCTTATTCAGAAAATTCGCAAGGTCCTGCACTTCAGGTTCACAAGCTGCGTACTCTATTATAGTCCTTCCCTCCGCAAGCACAGCTGCCATGATGATATTACAGGTACCCAAGACTGTTGAGCCGTACGGACCACCAAGATAGGCCTCACTCCCTCTCATCTTGTCCCCTGTTGCAATTATATATCCATCCCTCACTTCAACACTGGCACCAAGCGCTTCAATACCTTTAATATGAATATCTATAGGCCTGGAGCCAATTGAGCACCCGCCCGGGATGGACACTTGCGCCATCCTCCGTTTTCCGAGCAGAGGTCCCAGCACGCAAATTGACGCTCTCATCGTTCTGACAAGATCGTATGGAGCTATTATATTTTTCTCACTCTTAACAGTAATGTCAAGCGAGCCGTCCGGACATCTCTCTGTATCTACACCAAGCTCATTAAGAATTTTGCAAAGGGTTGTCACATCTGTGAGTTCAGGTATACCCTTTAACTTCGACGTACCTTTCAACAACAGGCATGCAGCCATGATAGGCAATGCGGCATTCTTAGCCCCATTAACCCTCACCTTTCCATTTAGGGGATAACCACCCTCTATTACCATTTTTTCCATATGTATTAATAAAAGGTTAAGAAAAAAATCTTTTAGTTTTGAACTTTAGTCACTTTAATTTAAGTTATCTGTTTGATTAATTTGGTTAATACATTACCCGGGCCTACCTCTTCAAATTCCGGTTCAGGCTGCTGTTTGAGATATTGGATAGACTCTACCCAACGTACCGGACTGCTGATCTGCCGGGTCATATTATTTGCGGTTTCACCGTCTTGATAAGGCGCTGCCGTATAGTTGGCAATTACCGGGATCTGCATAGGTTGAAATTCAAAGTTCTTCAGGAAACCGGCAAACTCATTCTGAGCATCCTGCATATATCGAGAATGAAATGCACCGCTTACCTTTAACGGAATGAACAGCCTGACACCTGCATCTTCAAAAACGGTCTTAACTGCATCAATGTCCTCTTTTCGTCCGGAGATTACCGTCTGTTTCGGAGAATTAAGATTTGCAATATCAATTGACTCAAAAGAGGCATCCTTTAAAACCTGTTTAATCTTATCAGGCTGCATGCCGATAACTGCCGCCATACCTCCCCCGGTCACCTTGACCATAATCTGCCCTCGTTTCTGTACCAACTTCAGACCTGTTATAAAGTCGAACACGCCGGCAGCAAAAAGGGCATTATATTCGCCAAGGCTATGCCCGGCAACAAAATCAGGACAAAGATCTGCATCCTCTGTTTTACTCAAATAAGTAAGCGCATTCACAATATACAGTGCCGGCTGTGTATAATCTGTCTGACCAAGCCTGTTATCAGGATCGTTCAGACAGAGCTCTTTGATAGAACTCCCTAACACCTCGTCAGCCTGTTTCACCAATTCCGGAAATTGATCAAAGAACTCTCCACCCATACCGGGCGATTGTGACCCCTGTCCCGGAAATACATATATTTTAGTCATTCCTCACTCCACAAAATTGTTCGTAATTAGTTATTAGCCATTTCAATCGTAAATCTCAAATCGTAATTCGTAAATCATTAATGCCTCTTACCTCTATCTTCTGCCTTCTGTCTTCTGCCTTTTCTCTGAGCCATTTGCACCTCTGCAGTGAAAATTTATTTCTTTTTATTAAAGCCCGCGGTGGGAATCGAACCCACAATCTCATCATTACGAGTGACGTGCTCTACCATTGAGCCACGCGGGCCTAAGTCTTATAATATAAACTAGTTATGACTAATGGCATCAAAACAGTCTCAGCATGTTTTATAATAATAACTTGTTATAATAGTGACGTTAAATAGTAAATACAAGGCTAAAAAGAGTAAACGAGTTGCGGGCCTTTCCCATGACAGTGCCATTAGCCAGCTACCAAACGATTTCTCTCATCGCGCTGCCCGGACGTAGCCGCCGCTGGTGAAGTCGAAGTAGTCATTGGGATAGGTGTAGCATTTGCCACAGACGAAATTGGCAAGCCAGGCGAGAGCAACTTCGTTCGTGTCTGAAGTCCATATCCATCTTTGCGTATTATCAAATATCAGATCTATATACATACCGTTATTTTTCTCAGTCGGTTCCATCAATGACATTGCCTCCTCCAGGGTCGGTAAGCGCCAGTCATTGTATCCGGCAAATTGATCACTGTTTAATTGTGTTACATATCTTTTTGCCTCGATATAGGAGATTTCATTAACTGATCCGGACTGCTGCCACGTGAGTCCGCTTGCATAATCATGAACAACCTTAACATTCTGCAACTGAAAGTCATTGGAGAATCCGGATGCAGAGCTATTCCAGTCTCCATCATAGAAATCGTTATCCTTGAGCATATCCATTGCTAACTTTCCAATGAACTTCTCTCTTGAGGCTGACCGGAACTTTGTTTTATTAATAGCAGAAGCTTTCAAATGAGTATTGACTTCTCTCTCTTCATCATTGCCCCTCACTTCTGCACTGGATGAACAGAAAAGCAACAAACCCAGAATAGATAAACCGGCAACTGTTTTTATTCTATCCATTATGGTAATCTTTACGATAAATTCCATTTTATCTCTCTTCTTCTCCTTCAACATCCACTTCACCACTGCCTGTTTCCATTGAATCCTCACTAATGTTGTTACTATCATCACTGCCGGCCCTGCCAAACAGATTACTATCACCAAAATATGTAAGGTCAATAATAAGCCAGTTTCTACGCTCTTCTGCAAGCCTTTGCCCTTCCATGGGAACAACACTCCAGCGGAAACCCCTCTCTACTTCAAGCGGATCTTTAAATATGTACTTATTGTTATCCCTGGAGTAAGTTTTCATCTGGATTGCTCTTCCGTCAGTAAGCCAGCTCTTCTTACATTTGATTGTACTAAATACAATGTTAAGTTCATTGCCTGTCATAAAGATACTGAAATAATTTCGAGTATGTCCTAATACGTCATGATGAGGACTGGAAAAAACTAAAATGTCTTGAGAAGCGTTAGCCATTGAGAATGCACTTATAATTGGAGATATGATATACTTTAGCTCATCCTTCCAAAACACCATTTTTCCTTCTCTGTCTTTACTATTCTCACCTGCTTTGTAGTAAACGGACGAAAGGAGATCAGCAAGTCCCGCCTCAGTAAAATGAAATGGATGATTAAAACTTTTTTTTATTACGTTTCCTTTTTTATCAAGTTTTTCTCGTATCTCGACAGAAGCATCCCGGTCATCGATCGTTACTCCAACGATGTTACTATTTTTATGAGTTTTCCTGGAATTCTGGGAAGAATCACCAAACGTTAGAGAAGACAACAGGAGTGAAGATATTAGTATTAAAACAATATATCGTTTCATAAATGAAAATACCCTTGAGGTGTGACTCCATTTTCAACTTTGCGATACTGGAGCCTGGCATGAGTTCATTACTTTGAAAAACAGAATAATTAATTCTCAAAAATCTTGTAACTGGATGATTTAGCTTTCTTATCAAACCACTCTATCCACTCAATTTGAAGCTGAACACCCTGGATCTGTTTTTGTTCACCATCTGAGGGGACACCTGCAGCCCTATCCTTCAAACTACTCACAAACCATCATAAAATAACTCCGAGCCCTTAATCAGCTTATTTCTAAACATATACCTAAGTTCAGGGGATATGCTATCCAGGTATTCATCGCTGACAAGCTTACCCAATCTTATACCTTCCCTGGAATTTGAAATAATTTTCTCTTCTGTCTCTTTTGACAATTGAAAGCCAATCTGATTCTCACTTCCAGGAGGATTTGATAGTTCTCTAACTTTGTTCAACAACATTACAGATTGCTTAAACTCGTCGTTGAAGTTTCGGTATTGTACAGGTACTTCCGGTGCTTCCAGTGTTACTGCGGTTTCTGATGTTTCTGATATTTCAGGTTTTTCTGCACAGCCGAAAATAACGAAGAGGCTTATGATCAGCAAAAATATGAGAGGAAAAGGATTTTTCATATTTCTCTAAAATTAATTTCTGTCTTGCCTTAAATTAAGGAGTGTGTCAACTCTAATGTTTATTATGTTCAAGGAGTACCAGAAATCAAGTGGAAATTTATGAGTTTCAGGTTACGGGATAAAGGTTACGAGCGTAATGTGGTTTAGGACGGGTAAAAGGCTTCCTTATCTTTACAGTCAGGGAGGGAGGAGACTCGCTCCTCCCTCGTCTCATTTCTTTATGAAAAGTTCACCAATTTATCTGACTTGTCAGAGGGTTTTATCCATTTCAGCCGACGTATGCGTACCGAACACTCTCTATACACGCTGACCCCTATAAGAGCAGTAATCCCAATTATAAGAGAAATCCACAGAGGAATTTGAATCAGGAGAAGCAATATCACCAGGAGACACATAGCCTGAGCATTCACCATAACCTGAAGATATGTGCCTGCACTTGCCCAAAAGGAAGTATAATATTCATTCAAACTGGATTGAAGGACTCGGAAACGGTACATAGAATGAGTTATAGCAATAACAAATAGAAACATTACTGCTACAAAGCAAATAGACAGGTTATTGGGATCAACACCCGTATTTGTAACAATGACGTTTTTCGGAGATATCGTATTTAGTCCCACTAAAGTTAAAAGGAATGTTACTGTACACCAGGCAGGTGCATGCAATATTAAGCTGTCAAAATGTCGATACTCATTAGAATATTTCTTTTCGCTGGCAGTAGTATTGTAAGAATCTGTTTCCATTTTCAGAATTTCTCCTTCCTTAATATTTAAAGACTGGTCATTCTGCCTATAATATCCTGATAAAAGTAATTCTCTTTAGTTATGATTTAATATACAGCCGTGTTGTTAACGAAGAAACAGCATGAATGTTCATAAATTTACGTTTCATAATAACAGGCTTATATTTATGAAAATATATCCACATCCTAAGATATGGAGTAATTTATGTATTATGGGAGTTGAATTGAACGGAATTGTAATGGCACGTACTATTGAAGTCAAGAGGAAATTTACGAGTTGTGAGCGAATGTAATGAAACTATAGATAAACTGATTGAAAAGTTTTAGTAACCAATAATAATTAAAATGAATATCGCCTATTCCACCCATCTCCTATGACTGGCGATTAACTTCATCTGAATCTCCAAGAAGATGTTTGACCGCACTCAGCATATCTGGCTTTATATAATCAGCTTTGGTATCATTCCTGTGCTCGCTGCCATATCCGGTCAAAACCAGATAGGTGGTTATTCCCAACCTGAGTCCGGCTTCTATATCGCTATCTCTATCCCCCACAAGTGCTATCTCATCTGCCTTAAACCTCTCTCTCTCCATGACCTCTTCGATCAATCTGGTACCGGGTTTCCTGCACAGACACTTTTGTGTGTATTCAGGTATGTTTCCATCGGGATGGTGAGGGCAATATAAGACTTCTTCTATTTTACAATCTATCTCATCAAAACGGCTAAGCATGTACCGCGTTAAATCATGGAACTTCTCTTCTGTAAAATAGCCTCTTGCGATGCCGGCCTGGTTTGTGATTATATAAATTTTTACTTTATTGTCTCCGAGTAACTTGAGTGCTTCCAGAGTACCGGGTATTAATTCAAAATCTTCTATCTTATGAACATAGTTTCTTTCATAGTTTATCGTACCATCCCTATCCAGGAACACAGCTTTAACTCTACTCATTAATTGGCAAACTCCTTTTCATTACAAGTTAACATCTTATCGTCTACAAAACGTGAATAAAGAGACTCATGTGAAAGCATCTGGTGTGAAAGATAGCATAAAAGGGGAAATAACGTGTTTACTGCAGAGCAGTTACGAGGTTTTCCAATATTTTCTTAAGTTCCGGATCATAGTTTTCAGACAGTCCCAATCTATTGGCCTGTGACTCTAATGCAATTTCCAGTATCATCTTCTCTTTCGTCTTAGCGGCAAGTTTTTTAACTAACTCCTCATTCTGGCTTCTCAGCGCTATCAGCTGTGTCTCCTCTTCACTGACATCCACCTCTCCTATTATGGGATCCGGTACCCTGTTCTCAACAATTTTCATAGCTTCCTGTAACCCGCTAACATCCCTTTCAAGTGATTTTATCGTCTTTCCAAGAGATACATATTTTTCTTTAATGGTCTCATAATCGTCATTAATCTGCCCTTTCTCAAGACTCAGATCATATCTCATCTCCTCCAGCTCCATAGTTTTGATATACTGCTTTTTAACATCTTGTTCAAGGTCACCAAGTCTCTGTTCCAATAAGGTCGTTTCTGCAACCTTTTTTCTATATTTATCAACAGATCTTATGGAAACGAATAGACACACCAGGCAGACAAGGACTAATACACCGCCGGCGAGAAGAATTCGTTTAGTTTTATCATCTTGCGTTAATTTCATGTTTAAATAATTGTTCTCCTTGATATTTACAATGAAGTTTAATATATTATTACATCCTAAACTTTACAAGAAAATTATTGTTTATACCTTAGAATAGAGTCTTCTGCCACTGAAGCAACCTGATTAAGATAAGAGGATTAACCATTGGACGACAGTTTCAAAAAAACACCATTATACGATGAACATGTAGATCTCGGTGCCAAGATAGTAGATTACTACAGTTACAAAATGCCATTACAGTACGAGAGCATTATAAGTGAACACAAGAGTGTGAGAAACGATGCCGGGCTCTTTGATATTTCACATATGGGAGAAATTGTTATAGACGGCAAAGGGGCAACAGAATTTGTCCAGAAGGTTATAACCAATGATGTTAGTAACCTGCCGGATTATAAAGCTGTCTACTCCGCTGTCTGCGATGAGGAAGGTGGTACTATCGATGACATCATAGTTTATAAGTATAATCCTGAAAAATATATGTTCGTAGTAAATTGCGCCACGACCAAAAGGGATCTGAAATGGTTAAATAAACACAAAACAGAGGATACAAATATAAATAATGTAAGTGATCAACTATCTCTTCTAGCGGTTCAAGGACCAAAATCTGCAGAAATAATGGAACTTGTTTTCGGAGAGAAATGTACCACTCTCTCTCGTTTCCAGTTTACAGAGTTAACTGAGAACGAAATGAAACCAACTATATCAAGAACAGGTTACACAGGGGAAGATGGATTTGAGGTATTTGTTGATAATTCACATTGCCTGGAATTGTGGAACACATTACTCAAAAAAGGGAAAGAGATGGGGTTGAAACCTGCAGGATTAGGAGCAAGAGATACATTGAGATTAGAGGCCGGCTACATTCTCTTTGGTAACGAGATTGATGATTTTACAACTCCTTTGGAAGCTGGCATAGGTTGGACAGTGAAATTTGACAAACCGGATTTTATAGGAAAAGATGCGCTATTAAGATCAGTTAAGAGTGGATCAAAGCGAAAGTTGATCGCGTTCAAGATGGTTGATAAGGGAATACCCAGAACTGACAATGATATAGTCTATCGTGACAATGTTGTTGGTAAAGTGGCAAGTGGAACGTTCAGTCCTACTCTGGAAATAGGTATAGGCACAGGCTATGTTCTAACACATATTGCAGAACACAAGAGCAAAATCAGTATAAAGATCAGGGATACAGATTTCCCTGCTAAGATTGTAAATACAACTTCTATCACCAAATAGAGATAAAGGTGACTAACTCATATCCTTCGACTCCGCTCAGGATGACATTCCCGTCCGGTAGACAATGAAGAATCTTTACTTTGAAAGATATTAAATAATGAGTAACAAAGAGTATAATTTCAGCGAAATAGAGAAAAAGTGGCAGGATTTCTGGGAAGGAAGCGGGTTGTTCCGGGTAGATGAAGAGTGCCACAAGGACAAGTTTTACTGTCTCGTCATGTTCCCTTATCCCTCCGGCACACTTCACGTTGGACACGGCAGAAATTATATTATAGGCGATGTTGTATCCCGCTACAAGATTATGAAAGGTTTCAGGGTTCTCTCACCAATTGGATGGGACGCCTTTGGCCTTCCAGCTGAAAATGCCGCAATTGCCAGCAGTATACACCCCTCCATTCACACAAAGAACAACATCAAGAAGATGAAAGTTCAACTCGAAAGATGGGGTGTGGGTTATGATTGGGACAGGGAAGTTGCATCCTGTGAGCCTGAATATTATAAATGGACACAATGGATATTCCTTAAACTGTTTGAGCGCAATCTGGCATATAAGAAGAAAGCCGCTGTAAACTGGTGCCCTTCCTGTGCAACAGTACTGGCAAATGAACAGGTAGTTGATGATCTTTGTGAAAGATGTGATACAAAGGTCAAACAACGTGATCTTGAACAGTGGTTTTTCAAGATCAGTGATTTCGCACAGAGGCTGCTGGATGATCTTGAAACACTTGACGGATGGCCTGAAAGAGTAAAGACAATGCAGGCAAACTGGATTGGCAGAAGCGAAGGAGCAAAGATTGATTTTAAGTTAGAAGGATCCGACGAGGCGATTCCATGCTTCACCACAAGACCGGACACTATCTTCGGTGTCACGTTCATGTCTCTAGCTCCGGAACATCCTATAATTAACGAATTGGTAAATGGTACAGAGCATAAGCAACCCGTATCGGAGTTCATTGAAAGAGTAAGAGGACAGAGCACTATTGAAAGGACATCTGAAGGAACCGAAAAGGAAGGTATATTTACTGGGAAATATGTCATCAATCCTGTTAACGGTGAAAGAGTGCCTTTATGGATTTCAAACTATGCGTTGATGGGATACGGGACCGGGGCCGTTATGGCCGTACCGGCCCATGACCAGAGAGACTTTGAATTTGCAAAGAAATACAATCTGCCGATTAATGTTGTCATTCAACCTGCAGGTAATGATATCACTCTGAAACCTGAAGAGATGGAGGAGGCATATGTTGAAGATGGAGTACAGGTTAATTCAGATCAGTTTGACGGAATACCAAACAGAGAAGCTATCCCGAAAATTATAAACTTCTTTGAAGAGAAGAGCATAGGAGAGAGAAATATAAATTTTCGGCTGAGAGACTGGTTAATTTCAAGACAGAGATACTGGGGTACGCCTATACCAATCATATACTGCGAAAGCTGCGGTGCTGTTCCGGTACCAGAGAAAGACCTCCCTGTACTTTTACCGGAACAGATTGAGTTTAAGCCTCGCGGCAAGAGCCCACTTGATGATGTTGATGATTTCGTAAACATAGTATGCCCAAAATGTGGAGGTGGTGCAAGACGGGAAACGGATACGATGGACACCTTCGTTGATTCCAGCTGGTACTTCCTCAGGTATATCTCATCTAAAGATCACACACAGGCTTTTGACTCGGCAAATGCCAATAACTGGCTGCCAGTTGATCAATATATTGGTGGTATCGAACACGCGATCTTACACCTTCTCTATTCACGGTTCATAACAAAGGTGTTTTTTGACCTCAAACTAATAAACTTCAACGAACCATTTAAGAATCTTTTCACTCAAGGCATGATCATCAAAGACGGAGCCAAGATGTCTAAGTCAAAGGGCAACGTTGTTAATCCGGATTTGATCACAGATAAATATGGTACTGATACACAGAGGCTCTATACTCTGTTTATCGCCCCACCTCAGCGTGATGCTGAATGGAACGACAGAGGTGTCATCGGTTCTTCCCGCTTCCTGAACAGATTATGGAATACTATTACATCATTTGAAGAGCATTTTAAAAAGATTCCAAATGCAGAGATCAAACATAACTTATTCTCAAACGAAACAAAAGAGCTATACAGACAGATAAATATAACTATTAAAAAAGTAACTGATGATATTGAAAAATCATGGAGCTTTAACACTGCCATAGCTTCAATAATGGAGCTGCTCAATATGGTCGTAGATTTCAGCACTGAATTAAGAGAGAAAGATTTCAGTGATGAGACGATTACTAATGATTTAAACGTATTGAGGTTTTCACTTGAATCTACTGTAAAGATCCTGGCCCCTTTCGTCCCGCACATATGCGAGGAGCTCTGGGAAATACTCGGACATAACCCCAGCGTATTCTCAGAATCATGGCCAACATTTGATGAGAGTGCCATTGCCGCAGATCAGGTAGAGATGGTAATACAGATAAATGGCAAAGTCAGAAGCAAGCTTGTTGTTCCATCAGAAATAAGTGAAGATGATTTGAAATCACTCGTGATGGAAGATAAAAAAATAGATGAAAATCTGGATGGTAAGAAGATAGTAAAAACAATAGTCGTTCCGAATAAGCTTGTAAATCTTGTGGTCAGGTAAACGGGCCTTGTGGGGTCAAACTTTCAGGAAACTATTTCATCACCCCTGAACTATTCATTATTTGGGCTAAACAGTTCATTTGCCATTTCAGGTTTGAGGTTTTTCAGCATCTCATACTGTTCTAATGCAGAACGAGCACCCGCATCATCAGGGTTGATTTTTATTGCCTGCTGGAATGACTCAATCGCCTCTTTGTGCATGTTTACTCCGACATAGGCAACACCAAGATTATAATGAATATCTGCATCAGTTGGATCAATATTTATTGCCTGCTTGTATGCCTCAATCGCCTCTTTATGTCTACCCGCTCCGACAAATGCATCACCAAGTTCACGATGTGTATCTGCATCAGCAGGATCAATTCTTATTGTCTGTTTGTCTCTCCCAATCTCATCTCGCGGTACTGCATCAATCCCTATTGCCTGCTTGTCGGGCTCAATTGCCTCTTTATACATGCCTAAATTGTCATAAGCAACATTTAGATTATAATGAGCTTCTGCATCATCAGGATTAATCGTTATCGCCTGCTTATATGACTCAATCGCCTCTTTGTACTTACCTGATTTGCTGTAAGCAACTCCGAGTTCACGATGCGTATCTGCATCAGCTGGATCAATACTTATTGCCTGCTTGTATGACTTAATCGCCTCTTTGTACATACCTAAATTACCCAAAGAGACTCCGAGATTATAATGAGCATCTGCATCATCAGGGTTAAAACTTATTACTTGCTTGTATGATTTAATCGCCTCTAAATACATACCAAAGTTGTTATAGGCAACACCGAAATTATAATGAGCATTTGCATCGTCAGGGTTAATCCTTACTACTTGCTTGTATGATCCAATTGCCTCTTTATACATACCTGCTTCGACATAGGCGACACCAAGATTGTAATGCATATCTGCGGCATCAGGATCATTCCTTATCGCCTGCTTGTATATCTCGATCTCCTCTGTATTCATACTTGATTTGCCATAAGCTGCACCAAGATTATCTTGAGTGTCTGTATCAACAGGATCAACTGTTTTCACATTATCATCTGGCTCAATCGGCTCTTTATGCGTGCCAGCTCCGATAAAGGCATCACCGAGTTCAGGATACGTTTCAGCAGCATAGGGATCAATTTTTTTTGCCTGTTTGCATGACTCTATCGCATCTTTATACATGCCTAAATTGCCGTAGGCAATACCGAGGTTATAATGCATATCTGCATTATCAGGACCAATCTCTATCGCGTTCTTGTACGACTCAATCGCTTCTTTATACTGACCTGAACTGTTATAGGCAGAGCCGAGATTGTAATGAGCATTTACATCGTCAGGGTTGATCCTTATCACCTGTATATATGACTCAGCAGCCTCTTTATACATACCTGATTTGCCATAAGTGACTCCAAGATTATAATGAGTGGCTGCATCATCAGGATCAATCCTTATCGCCTGTTTATATGAATCAACTGCATCTTTATGCAAGTTTGATCCGAAGAAGACATCACCGAGCCCGCGATGTGCAGCAGCATAATCCGGGTTAATCCTTATCGCCTGCTTATATGACTCCATCGCCTCTCTATGCAAGTTTGATCTGAAAAAAACATCACCAAGCTCACGATGCGCATCAGCATTATCATGGTTGATCGCTGTCGCCCGTTTATATGACTCAATCGCCTCCTTATACATACCTGATTCACCATAAGCAACTCCAAGATTATAATGAGTGGCTGCATCATCAGGGCTAATACTTATCGCCTGTTTGCATGATTCAATCGCTTCCTTATACAAACCTGAGTTGTTATA
>JASMMK010000025.1 GCA_030748215.1 Candidatus Scalindua sp. | reverse complement strand
CGATTCTATATTTAGTTGTAAGCAGCAATGGATTTGGACGGGCGATAGAAATGGTTCGGAGGCAGTTTGGTACGTCGACTTTCTCCTTGGTCGCGTGCATGGTCTCACCATCAGCAACACTGTTCGTCCAGTTCGCTCCGTAGAATGATACGGCTTTATGATTTGGTAATTTGAGTTATTTCTTTCTTTGTTTTTCAACATGAGCAAATAGATAATTAGGTTTTATATTTAAGAAATATTTCTGTCTGAACCCCGAGTTGTTTCAAAGTAAATAGTGTTTAAAAGGTTTTACTGAAGCACCTAATACTTTATAATAATTCAAAGCATTAGGTTGTCAATACCATTTGTTAAAAACATGAGTACATAGTAAAGAAGATAATAAATTATGAAAAGTAAGAAGGAATATAAAACAGGCAGAGAAGACTTAGATAAAATTGTTGCTGATTTAGCAAGGCTATCTCTCTCCGCCAATAATACAGATTTAATAGAAGAGATGCTGACAACAGTCGTTAAGCTGGGACTGGAAAATGATGAACGTGGTGATCTGAAATTAATAAATATGGCATTGAAAGAGCTGCGTTACGCATCAAAGATATTTATTCCATACAGAGATCAAAGAAAAGTTGTGATCTTCGGCTCTGCAAGATCCCGTAAAGATTCAGATGAATTTAAGATGACTGTAAAACTTTCAGAATTGATTGTGAAAAAAGGATTTAAGGTAATCACGGGTGGAGGGCCTGGGATTATGGAAGCCGGTAATAAGGGGGCTGGTCGAAAAGAGAGTTTCAGTTTAAATATCAAGCTCCCTTTCGAACAGCAGTTCAATCCATACACAGCCGGTGATGAAAAGTCTGTCAGTTTTAAGTATTTTTTTAACAGGAAGCTCTTTTTTCTTAAAGAGTCTGATGCAACGGTGATCTTCCCTGGAGGCTTTGGTACTCTAGACGAATGCTTTGAGTCTCTCACGCTAATTCAGACCGGCAAAACCAAACCACGTCCAATCGTATTAATAGACTCTCCTGATTCGGAGTATTGGAGCCGCTTGATTGATTTTGTGGCAGAAAAATTGCCGGAACGTGGGTTTATTTCGAATAATGATTTGAGTTTGCTTATACGTGTTAATTCTATCGAACAGGCGGTTGATGAAATACTTCAATTTTTCCGAATCTATCATTCAATTAGATATGTTGGAGATAAGACCGTTCTCAGATTAAATAAGCCTTTGAGTAGTGAGGATATTAATAAGCTTAACATGAAATATTGCAGTATTCTTCGATCAGGAAAAATAGAGTCTACTGACTCTTTGCCTGCTGAGCAGGAAGATGAGGAGTTTTTAGATTTACCGAGGCTAGTAATGGATTTTAATAGGCATGACTTTGGTATATTTCATGAAATGCTGCGGTTCCTAAATACGTTAGGCGAATAACAAGATGCGAGAGTGATCCGCATTTTGATAGTGTTTTAGTCTAGTCGGCTTTTACTGTGATCCTCCTTGTCTTTTCTCCATCTGTGGAGATACTTCGTAATCAGCTAGGAGTTCATAAAACAGGGCTGGTTCCATTTTTTTCAATTCAATTAAAAATTCCAGGAAATTGCAGAGGCCTTCTGCCAATACTTTTTTTACTTTTTTCATTAATGAACGATTCTTTTGTGCTTCATAAACATACGGTGTATCCGGGTTGCTATGCTTATATTGCTTAACTTCTTCAATAAAGTGCAGGATATAGATCATATCCTTAAAATCGGAATCTATGTCATGAATGATAGTCCACTCCATAAAACTGTAAAATGCGTGATACGCGGGAACATACCCTTCTATGATCGTCTCCATTGCATCTAAAGATGCATATTCAATATGGTCTGCATCTTTGCGTATCTGCTTTAGTTCTTCCAGGCTTGCATTTTTTATCTTTGATATTGATATAATTGGAAATTTTAGTGCGTTAAGATTCGCATGAAAGATGTTACGCAGACGTGAACGAAACAGATAGCACCTGAAGTGCATTAACCTCTTTGACTGTTCAACCTTTCTCTTTCTCTCCAGAATCTTCTCAATTAATAACGCACCGAATAGAATTTCAATAGGGATGGCAGCCAGGTGCAACGTAAACTCATTGTGCGTTAACCAGTGAACAAAGAGAAAGAAGGCAGATATGAATATTAAGCAGACATATAGCCAGATTTTTTTTGTGAATTTCCCTATTACATTTGCAATATTAAAAGATACACTTTCAGAACGTTTGGTACTCTCGGTAGTAGTTTTGTACACTTCCAGTAAACTTCTTTGTGTTGCTATCAGTGATCTGAGACGTTCTTCCTCTGTAATTTCGTCTTTATCTATTACAAATATTTTTTCATTAACAAAAGGAAGGGCAGCCATCCTTATGTGCAACGCAGTATTTTTAAATAAATTTGCTGTTTTATGAGGGATCTTCGTTTTAGAGAATATGAGCATTATAAACAGGTTACCTGTTGGTAACATGCCCCCAAATCCCATGAGGGACTTAACCCCAAAGGGTATTATAAAGTCCTTCTGTGCTGGAATATGAGGATTCCCGAGGGCTTCAGGTACATGATAGACGTCGAAAATTCTCTCTTCCAACTCAGACGATAGTTTTGTGTCAGGATAAAGTACATTTGAGATATCCATACCCATTTGGTCAATAAATTCATAAATCATATAAAAAATCTTTTTTACCTTTTCTTCGTTTTGTAGAGGAATAATGCGGTGACTTTTTGACTCTATTGTTGAGCTCCACTCTGGTTGCACTCCGGCAGTTCCCAGTAATTTCAGACATTTCATGTCTTGATCCTCAGGCTTGGCACCTAGCATCTTATCGGCAGATTGTTGTAATTCTGTTTCAAGGCTTGAATATGGATATGTCATGAAGAATCGTACCAGAACAGATGATTTCTCTCCGGTTTGAGTATCGCCGAGGTTGTCAAAAAAATATTGAACCATCATATCGCTTAACTCATCAATATTTTTTGCCTTGAGCTCCAATTGCTGCAAAGCGTCTCCAACCTCAGACATGTCTTGTATCGAAAATTTTGTCAAATCAAACATAGCGTTTAATTAAGATTCCTGAATTCAAGTAATAAGTGCAACTCCAAAGAGTTGACAAGATAGGTTGCCATTTAACACAGCTAACCCAGGTAGAAAGATATCCTATTTCAGTATATGTAAAGAAGGATCTCAATATTCCACAATTTGATTTCAATCATACCTATCCATACCCTATCACCAGAATGATTCATCAAGTATTTTGGCTGCAAAGTCATGATTCTTTCTGACGGAAAGCTAACCGAACTTTGAATCTCTATATTATCTCTGTTTATCCTTCCTCTAAACATACAGCTCTTATAAAAAACTTGCACTTAATGTATCTGAGGTTTATACTTCGCACATAGCAGTTATCATATTAATCTATTAATTTAATTAGGAGGTGAGGATGGACAAACATTTGCTTGCTGTATTGTAGTAAATTTGAGTATAAGTAATTTTTAATTTTTGTTGAGAAAGAAACCTATTTTTTATCTGGCATAATAGGAGGAGAAGTCATGGAGAAAAAAGAACTCGTTGCACAATTACTTGCTGCTAAGGATGCATCAGGAAAGACTTATGACGAAATAGCAGAACCACTTGGTTATTGTAATGTTTATGTAGCTCAACTTTTTCATGCCCAGGCTCAATTAAAAGAAAATGCTGTTTCAAAAATTGCTGAACTCGTACCAGGGCTTACCGAAGAACTTTTATGTGAGATGCAGCAATGCCCTATGCGTTCATTTGATCCTGCAATTATTCAAGAACCTAATATCTACCGCATGACAGAAGTCTGCCTGCATTACGGTGACTCTATCAAAGAGGTTATGAATGAAATCTTTGGTGACGGGATTATGTCCGCCATAGACTTCAAATTAACTGTTCACAAAGTTGTAGGTGATAAGGGAGAAGACCGCATGGTGGTAACCATGAATGGGAAATTCCTACCGCACATTGAGCAGACAAAATAAGTGACATTAGTTATCAGCTCATCAATGTCTAAGCCAAGCCTAAATATTTGATAAGGTACCAGGCTATTTAGAAAGAGTCCTATAATTATTTAATAATGTTGCTTCATCTCGTATACACCTACATTCCTAATACACAGAGGAGTGTAGGTGTTTTTAATATCATTGTTTAAACACCATTTACTCACCATGCCGCAACCATGTGGCAAATCTGCCATAAAACCACTTGCGCTTAATGCATCCGTAGGTTTATAATTCGCATACACAGCAGTTTTCATATTATTCTATTAATTTAATTAGAAGGATACATATGAGAAAATACCTACCACACATCTTAATCATATCGTGTGTGCTT
>JASMMK010000024.1 GCA_030748215.1 Candidatus Scalindua sp. | reverse complement strand
ACTGCTACGTGGAATGGGGATGGATGCTCAGTCCTTACCCTTGTGCCCTGTATAAAGCCAGCACCTGCACTTTGAACCAGTGCCAAGCTCAGCATTCCTGCGCCCAGGAATCCTAAAATCCAAGCCTTTTTCTTCATTCTTACACCTCCAAAAGAATGTAAATATACAATTATAGAATACATCTGCTCAACTGACTAGCATAGAAACTAAGCAACTAATGTGCCGATGATAGTGATTAACTTCTGGTTATCAGTTGTAGTACACACTACCAGAGACTTATAGAAGATATTTATGCTTATGCTTATTCTTGCATCTTAGCAACAACATAAATAAATGACCAAAATTCGTCAAAAGAATATATGATTAAAGATAAAATACACGCAAGTCGTGATGTGAATATAACATATGATGAGTGACCACATTTGGTCATGGAGTGATAATTTGGGTCACTTTAAAAATCCCAATTTAACAATTTTATTCCGAAGTGTTGTTCTGGGCATACTAAGCATTTCTGCCATCTGCAATTGATTACCGTTAGTCTTTTTATATGCCCATTTAATCAAGCTTTTTTCAAGTACCGCAACTTCATCCTGAAAATCAATCTTATCTTTTCCTTCTAAATCCAGCTGCTTCCAGTCTGATATACCTTTTAACCCACTAAATCCTTCTGGCAGACTTTGTACAGTAACTCTATTATTTGATGTGAATACTAAGGCATGTTCTATAACATTTTCTAACTCCCTGACATTACCTGGCCATGGATATTTTATAAGTAAATCAAGTGCGTCTGATGAGATATCTGGTCTGATGATTTCTAAGCGCTTACAATATTTCTCGATAAAATGATTTATCAGCAGAGGTATATCTTCCCTTCTTTCTCTCAAGGAAGGAAGCACTATAGTAATAACATTCAATCTATAATAAAGATCTTCCCTGAACATCCTTTGCTTCGCAAGAGCTCCCAGATCCATCTTTGTGGCACATATTAAGCGAACATCTACAGAAATCGTTTCCTCACCACCTACTCTTTCATATTCTCTTTCCTGAAGCACCCTGAGTAATTTTACTTGCATCTCTATAGGTATGTCGTCTACGTCATCAAGAAAAATCGAACCACCATCAGCAAGCTCAAATTTACCCTTTTTTGTTCTTATAGCACTCGTAAACGCACCTTTTTCATGACCAAATAGTTCGCTTTCTAATATTTCTTTATTAAGAGCAGCGCAGCTCAACCTTATAAATGGACCATCTTTACGGCTACTGTTGTAATGAAGGGCGCCGGCAATAAGTTCCTTGCCAGTTCCACTCTCCCCCTGGATCAAGACTGTCGTTTCTCTATCAGATATAGCTTTAATAGTATTTAATATCTTCATCATTGGTGTACTCTTACCAACAATATTGTCTCGACCATAGAGTTCTTGAATTTCTGATCGCAGTCTTATCACCTCTGATGTTGCTTTTTTATAAGTTAAAGCTCTTTCTAACTTGATGATCAACTCATCTATTGCGAAGGGTTTACTTATATAATCAAATGCCCCTTCTTGCATGGCAGTAACTGCACTCTCAATAGTCCCATAAGCGGTCATTATTATGACAATAGTCTCCTGTGAAATATTTTTTATTTCCTTCAGGAGTTCAATTCCATCTAATCCTGGAAGTCTCAGGTCAGAAACAACGATATCAAAATCTTCGTTTCTAACATATTTGAACGCATCACCTGCCGTTTTCATAGATTTTACAAAAAAACCTTCTTTCTGGAGTTGCGCTTCCAATGACACCCTCATGAGTTTTTCATCATCAACAATTAGCACTCTGCCTCTCATAACATATCCTTTTTATTTCTCACATGTAAACATACAGTAAAGGTTGTTCCTTTTCCTGGCGAACCATACACCCTGATATTTCCACCATGATCTTCTATAATCCTTTTACTTATCGCAAGCCCTATACCAATGCCCTTTCCCTTGCCTTTTGTCGTAAAAAATGGGTCGTATATTTTATCTACGTCTTCTTTATTAATTCCAAATCCAGTATCAGATATCGAAAACTGCACGCACAAGTCATGTTCGTTACAAAGCCTGGATTCAATTACCAATTTACCTCCATCAGGCATACAGTCAATTGAATTTGCCAATAAATTTATAACTACCTGTGAAATGCTGTCACGGTCAACATATATTTTAGGTAATCTTAATGCCAGTTTTTTTTGAAGTGATATCTTTTCGTTTTCTAACCTATGTACCAGAAAAATGAGAGACGATTCTATGATTTCGTTTAAATCATGGCCTGACATCTTCAAAACGTGTGGTTTAGAAAAAGATGTAAGACGCTTAACAATTACTTCTATTCTGCCAAGACCTTCTTGTATTAATTCTGTAAAGTCCTTAGTCTGTTGAATATCATCAGGCTCCCTCTCAATCATCTTTGCAAAGTTCTGAACCCCCCCCAGTGGATTATTAATTTCATGGGCCACTTCAGCAGCTAATTCTCCAATTGCAGCAAGGCGCTCTGTACGAACAAGCTGTTGTTCTAATTCCTTTAGTTCTGAAATATTACTACATATATACTGTATAAATTTGTTATTGCCGTATTCTATTACACTTGCACTTATGCTTGTCGATGTTATACTTCCGTCATTATTTTTATGATTAATATCGTTAAGCGTACCAGAACCTTTTGCTTTCACTTGCCTCCATAACTCCTCTAATCTTGGTTTATCCTGAACTGGATACATATCCCATACCTTAAGGTTGCATAGTTCCGCTTTAGAATAACCAGATATAATTTCTGCTTTTTTATTAGAGTCGATTATCCGAACTGTATTTATGTCCAAAGTAAAGATTGCGTCGTTCGCAGAATTAATTGATTCACGATATTTTTCCTCGGATTCTTTCAATTTAGCAGTTCTTTCATCTATTTTGTGCTCTAAACTGGAATAAGACTCCTCAAGCTTTGTGGTCATCTTATTAAATTCTTTTGCCAGCATCCCAATTTCATCGTTACTGTTAACTACTATTCTCTGAGTAAGATCTCCACCTGCTATTGTTTTTGCGCCATGAACCAGTTTTTTAACAGGACTAGTAATACTACCTGCAATTAAGAATACCGCAACTATTACACCTGTTGTAGTTATAGTAATAAGAACAAACACTCTTCTTCTTAAATTATTAATGGGTGCAAACGCTTCATCACTATCCTGTTTAGCAACAAGCCCCCATTTAAGCATTGGCAGGTAACGATACGCTGAGAGTACGGGAACATTTCGGTAATCTGTTGTCTTGATAACCCCTTCTTTACCTTCTGAACTCATAATTGCCGCCTGAGTATTTTCTGAGGTTACCGGTATCTTTAATTCCAAGGCAGAATTATTTAGATGCCTTAGCGTGTTCAGAAATACCACATTATCACCTTCACGTCTTACAAGAAAAGTCTCTCCGGTCTCCCCCATTCCCGGCCAATCCTGAATCATAGGCACGATACTCTTATCAATATTCGCTCTTAGAATTAATGCACCAATCAAAATATTTGATCCAAGCAGGGTTCGCGGATCTGTTTTGTGAATAGGGCCGAAAAAACTCATACATGTTTCATTCGTTTGGCTTAAATAGTGAATATCCTTTATAGGCAATCCCTTACTTCTTAAAATGTCATTAAAAAAGAAAACGTTGGGATCTTTTTTCCCAACATTAACTTTGTTTGTAGATACTAATATCTCGCCACTTTCAATATCAATTAAATATATTTCACTAAAAACCGTATAAATTCTCTTCAACTTACTTAAGTACATTAATAATCTTATGTGATATTCACTCCCCACACTAGACTTTATCATAGTGTCAACAGAATCTGCCGTTCTCCTTATGTAAAACAAACTGGTAAATGCACCTTCGAGGAACTTATTCCTAGAGATTACCTGTGTATCTAACAATCGTTCCTGCAACCAGCTCTGTAATTCAGATTTCTTTAAATCAGCTATAGATGTAAGTTGATTTATTACTCTTTGTTCAAGAGCATTTTTGCCATTATAGTAAGATATTATGCTGACGGCCAGAAGAGGAATCATCGTCACCATTAAAAAAAAACCTATCAACTTACCCTTTATACCAATAAATCTTTTCATATCTACTTTTACAAATTTAAAGACATCTGTGGTCCTTGTATTAATTTTTCCTGACAATCGTAAAAAAATTCCCTCTTATTAAAACAGAATTGGAACTTATCTGATTCTTTGTAGTAAAAAGTAAGCTCGTCACCACGATCATAATATTTCGAAACTAACAGGCAAAGGACACTTGAAAAGTGTTTCTTGGACCTTGTCTCAATATATTCAATCATTTTACTCGATTCCAGCTGGATACTTAAAGGATCTGTTCTTATGTAAATCTCCTCATCGCCTTTGTTCTTAAGAAAAACCTGCTTGTTGGTTGGTAGACAATCTATTTTTGGACTCTTTCATTAATTCCTTTCTTGTTTTTGAGATCTCTCGGTTAAGCGGGTCCAATGACAAACCTAGTCTGAGCACTCCCCATGGTTTTGTACCCGTATTAATTTGTACCACAAACTCTAAAAAAGTATTTCCGTCCTTCTCATATTCATGAATAGTTGCTCTTGTCTGACTGGCCGCAAGATAAGCCGCATCATTCCACGGAGCGAACTGGACGAACAGTGTTGCTGATGGTGAGACCATGCACGCGACCAAGGAGAAAGTCGACGTACCAAACTGCCTCCGAACCATTTCTATCGCCCGTCCAAATCCATTGCTGCTTACAACTAAATATAGAATCG
>JASMMK010000023.1 GCA_030748215.1 Candidatus Scalindua sp. | reverse complement strand
GATAGCGGAATTAATGGACGTCTTGAGAGAAATGTCACTTGAAGAAGGACTGGCCAACCCGCTGGAAAAAAATATCACAACATTTCACGAAGCATTTCTTAACTCCGTCAAGAAGCATGGCCGTATCTCTGAAATAGGGATGATACAAGAATACAAGATGAAGAGGCCTAAAACCGCATTGCAGGATTTATTAGTAGGCCCTCAAATGTTAAGCAAAGGAAAGTTGTCATTCTTACCACACGACATTAAAGGTAAGGATGCCGTTAAAAAAATATTTGAGAAATGCAAATAGAAGAAAGAAAGAAGATCGGTTATTATCCGGGCTGTGCAATCACGATGGGTTCAAGTTCAGAGGAATATGGCACCTCAGTATTAAGGGTGTCCGAAGAAATAGGACCTGAACTGGAAGAAATCCATGATTGGAACTGCTGTGGCGCATCTTCGGCTCACGCAACAAACCATAAACTCTCAACCGCCTTGTCTATCAGAAACATCAGCCTGGCAGAACAATCTGGTTATAAAGAAATACTTGCACCCTGCCCTATGTGTTCTCAAAGGTTGATTATTTCTCAAAAAGATGTTGCGGACGATGAAGAACTGAAAAAAGATGTTGCGGACGCGATAAAGATGCCCTGCGACGGTGATGTGAAGATCATAAATTATCTTGAACTAATCAAGAATTATTGCATGGATGAGATCGCAGAAAAGAAAAAGAAGACTCCCAAAGATTTAAAAATTGCCAGCTATTACGGTTGCCTACTGTTAAGGCCTCCAAAGGTACTTAAATTTGATGACCCTGAAAACCCCACGTCCATGGAGGAAATTGTGAAGGCAACAGGAGCCACATCCGTAGACTGGGAACTTAAAACAAATTGCTGCGGCGGCGGCTTTACACTCAGCCGGCCAGACGTAGTCTTAAAGCTGACTAATGATATTTTAGAGTGCGCTGCAGACGTAGGCGCAGATGCAATAGCCGTAGCTTGTCCGATGTGCCATGCAAACCTGGATATGAGGCAAAAGAAAATAGGAAAAGAATATAATCGCAAATTCGATATTCCTATCGTGTATATCTCAGAACTTATTGGACTTGCCCTGGATTTAGGACCAATAAGTCTTGGCCTGAATAAACACTTTATAGATACGGAATCTGTCGTTAATGCATTTGCATAAATTAATGAAATCTTGCAGGGACGTATGTGTTATTGATAATTTTTTACTGAGGAGTTTGTAAGTGAGTAAGAAAATTGGTGTATTTGTCTGTCATTGTGGTACGAATATCTCTGCTACAGTTGACGTTGAAAAAGTTGCCGAAGAGGCCAAAAAGAACAACCCGGGTGTTTCATATACAACCACCTACAAATATATGTGTTCAGACCCCGGCCAGAAACTCTTGAGAGATAAAATCAAGGAAGAAGGTTTGGACGGTGTAGTCGTCGCAGCCTGTTCTCCTAAGATGCACGAACATACATTCCGTAATGCCTCAAAAAAAGCGGGCATGAATCCGTATCACGTAGAAATCTCAAATCTCAGGGAACAGTGTTCATGGGTCCATCCGGATAAACCCACAGGGACTGAAAAGTCTGTCGATCTCGTAAGAATGATGACAGAAAAGACCAGGAAAGACAAATCCCTGAATCCAATTAAAGTACCGGTAACAAGAAAAGCCCTCGTCATCGGTGGTGGTATTGCCGGAATACAGGCAGCTCTGGATATTGCCGATGCCGGACACGAAGTAATTATGGTTGAGCGGGAGCCGTCAATAGGCGGTCATATGGCTCAACTGTCTGAAACTTTCCCTACCCTCGACTGTTCACAGTGCATCATGACACCGAAGATGGTAGAGCTTGCACAGCACGAAAACATAAAGCTATACACATGGTCTGAAATAGAATCGGTCGATGGTTATATTGGTAACTTTGATATCAAGATACGTATGAAAGCAAGATCGGTTGATCTGGATCTGTGCACAGGATGTAGCTCCTGCTGGCAGGTATGCCCGTGCAAAAAAATAAAGAGTGAATTTGACATGGAACTTGGAAACAGGACTGCGATATACGTTCCTTTTCCACAGGCGATCCCCAGTAAACCTGTTATCGACAGAGAAAACTGCATTCTTATGAAGGATGCGCGCAAGAGAAATATTAAACCAAATGACTCTAAGGTCTGCAGAAAGTGCCTGGACTCATGTCCGATAGCACCGGTTAAGGCTATCGACTACAACCAGGTGGATGAAATTGTTTCTGAAAAAGTTGGTGCAATAATTGTTGCAACAGGCTACAAGGAACTTGACGATACAAGTATGTATGGCGAATATGGCGCCGGAAAATATAAAGATGTAATAACCGGCCTGCAATTTGAACGTCTTGCAAGTGCTTCAGGCCCTACCGAAGGTGAAATACAGAGACCTTCTGACGGAAAGGTGCCGGAGATAATCGTATTCATCCAATGTGTGGGATCAAGAGACCCTGCAAAAGGATGTTCATATTGCTCCAAGACCTGTTGTATGTATACGGCCAAGCATACCATGTTGTATAAACACAAGGTACATGACGGGCATGCATTCGTCTTCTATATAGATATCAGATGCGCCGGAAAAGATTATGAAGAGTTCTCAATGAGAGCGATTGAAGAGGAAGGCGCTACCTATCTCAGAGGCCGTGTCTCAAGAATTTATAAAAAAGGTGAGAAGCTTGTAGTACTTGGAGCAGACACATTAACCGGCTCTGTGGTCGAAATAGAAGCGGACATGGTTGTGCTTGCATCAGCAATGAAGGCACAGGATGATGCTGAAAAATTCGCGCAAAAGTTGAGCATACAGTATAACAAAGATAAATTTCTCTCAGAGATACACCCAAAGCTGAAACCGGTAGAGAGCAGCAGCGCCGGAATATTTCTTGCGGGAGCATGTCAGGGACCTAAAGATATACCGGAAACGGTCGCGCAGGCAGGTGCCGCGGCAAGTAAGGTACTTGCACTGTTATCAGCCGATGAGTTGGAACGTGAACCTGTTGTCGCCAAAGTAGACAGACTCCCTGCTCCAATATTTTCAACCTGTATCGGGTGCTTCTACTGTCAAAGGGTATGTCCATATGGTGCGATTGAGGAAGAAGATATCAAGGCGAGAGACGGCAGTACGATAAAGACCGTTGCCAAAGTAAATGTCGGTCTCTGCCAGGGTTGTGGTCTGTGCGCAGCAACATGTAGGTCCAAGAGTGTTGAGTTGGCCGGATTTAATGACGAACAAGTCTTCGCGGAGATTAATTCTGTAGAATTTAATTAGAAAATACAATGTCTAAAGCTGAAGCAAAACCTGAAAATCAATTTGAACCTAAGATAATTGCCTTTCTCTGTAACTGGTGTACCTATGCCGGGGCTGACCTTGCGGGTACAGGAAGAAAAGAGTATCAGGCAAATGTCCGCATTATAAAACTACCATGCACCGGAGGAATAGATCCCCTCTTTTTGATAAAAGCATTTGAACGGGGAGCAGACGGAATTCTTGTTTCAGGATGTCATCCCGGGGATTGTCACTACAATTCCGGTAATTACCACGCCAGACGTAGATGGAATGTCTTCAGACCACTGCTGGAATTCTGTGGTATCAACCCGGATCGCATTCAGTTCTCATGGATATCCGCTGCAGAAGGTGGAAAATGGGTGGAAACAATAAACGGCATAGTCGATGCGGTAAGAGAGCTTGGCCCTTTTGAATCGTATCAGAAGCTTAATACAATCGGCCCTGAAACTACCGGTGAAGCGACTGCCGCATCCGGTGAAACTGGCTGATTAAATTAGTAATGTATGACAGGTTTACTAACCTGCACCTATAGAATATGGAGATGAGTTGAATGATTGAGGAACTGAGAAAAAAAGCAGAGGAACTTCTGAAGAATGACACGGTAAAAGTTGTCTTCGGGTACGGTGAGGGAAGTGTACCGGAGAGGACAAGACCGGTATTTATTACTAAACCGGAAGATGTAAACAAATTAACGTGGAATAAGTACTGCGTTTACAACCTTACAACCTACCTCAAGAGACAGGAAACTCGGAAACTCGGAAAACCGGCTATAATCGTTAAGGGATGTGATGCAAGAACTATTATCGTTCTCTTAAAAGAGTGTCAGATAAAACGTGAAGACGTGTATATTCTGGGTGTCACCTGTGATGGCGTAGGAGATCCTCTTGCAACCAAATGCGAATCATGTGATGTACATACTCCAAGGATTTACGATGATCTGGTCGGTGAGAAAAAAGAAAACAAGGAAGTCCCTTTTGAAGAGAGATATGCTGAGTTGGACGAATATGAAAAGCTGGGTGAAAAAGAGAAATGGGAGTTCTGGCAGAAACAGTTTTCAAAATGTATCAAATGCTATGCGTGCAGCAATATGTGCCCTCTCTGTTTTTGCGACAGATGTATAGTTGAGAAAAACCAACCACAGTGGATAGACTCTAGCGCGCATGCGCGGGGCAACCTCTCATGGAACGTTACCAGGGCGTATCATCTGGCAGGCAGATGTATCAATTGTGAAGAGTGCCAGAGAGTATGTCCCGTTGACATCCCACTCAATCTTCTTAATAAGAAGCTGGCCAAGGAAGCAGAGAAAAATTTCGACTACAGGCCTGGCTACAGTGTAGATGACGAACTCGCAATGTCTACCTACAAGGAAGAGGACAGTCAGGAATTCTTCAAATAAACAATTACCCAAAAATTTAATCATACATTTTCAATATAAATTGTGGAAAAACTCTTAAATAAAAATAAGTTCGATACTTTAATAGCAGGTTTAAAAAAACAGGGTTACAAGACTGTCGCTCCTAAGAAGGATAATAGACTTGTCACGCTGGAAGAGGTTCAGGATGCAAGTGAGATCTCCCTCGACCATGTTATTACCAATAACTCCATAAAAGAGTTCTTCTTCCCAAAGACGGAAAAGATCCTCTCTTATACACTTGACAAAAACAAAGTAGAGATGGAAGAGCCTAAAGGCTTTGCAGTAAAATCTGTAATCTTTGGAACAAGGCCCTGTGACGCATTCAGTCTGCCGGTTATGGATAAGGTTTTCAACTGGGACTGTAGCGATAAATTCTGGGTTGAGAGAAGGGAAGCCATTACAATAGTAACGATTTCGTGTGATAAATCCGATAGTTACTGTTTCTGCACTTCTGTAGGTCTGGCCCCGGATGCAAAGCAAGGCAGCGATGTACTGCTTACCAAAATTTCCAATGATGAATATCTGGTTGAGACCGTAACCGAAAAAGGCGAAAACCTTGTAAAAGAGATGGAATCTGTTTTTTCAGACCCACCAGGTACACCTGACCGACAGGTTGCAACAGTCGAAGAAAAATTTGATCTTAAGAAAATAAAGCCGTGGCTTGATGATAATTTTGAACACGATGTATGGGATGAGTTTTCAAACAAATGTATTGGCTGCGGAGCATGCACATTTGTCTGCCCTACATGTCACTGCTTCGATATTGTCGACGAATGTACGATGACCAAAGGTGACAGGGTTAAGAACTGGGATGGATGCCAGTTTACAATGTTTACCATGCACACATCCGGACACAACCCGAGATCGACACAAGGGATGAGATGGAGACAGAGGATTATGCATAAGTTTAAATATTATGTTGAAAAGTTTGACAGTACTCTCTGTGTTGGATGCGGAAGATGCTCACGTGTCTGCCCTGCAGACATGAATATATCTGAAATGCTTGAACTAATTGAAACCGAAGCCGGGAAATAAGGAATAAAGATGGACAACATATACAGACCATATCTAATGACTATCAGCGATATGACAGATGAAGCACCTGGCGTTAGGACATTCCGGCTTAACTTCTCAGATGAAGAAGAGGGTAAGAATTTCAAATTCCAGACCGGACAGTTCGGACTCTATTCAGTGTTTGGTGCCGGCGAAAGTACTTTCTGTATTGCATCGTCACCTACAAGGGAAGACTACATTGAATGCACATTCAGAGAAGCTGGAAGGGTTACCAAAGCATTAAGAGAGCTGAATGTTGGCGACACTATAGGATTCAGGGGACCATACGGAAATGTGTTTCCTATAGATAAATGGGAAGGCAAGAACCTTGTGTTTGTTGCAGGCGGTATTGCGTTGCCTCCGTTGAGATCTGTTATCTGGAATTGCCTCGACCTTCGTGATAAATACAAAGATGTTACCATTATATATGGAGCAAAGACAGTTGACGACCTGGTATACAAAAATGAACTTAAGGAGTGGGAAGCAAGGGATGATATTAACCTGGTGACTACTGTTGACCCAGGTGGAGAAACACCTGAGTGGACAGGCAAGGTTGGTTTTGTTCCAACAGTTGTGGAAGAAGCGGCACCTGACAGCAATGATACAATTGCTATCGTATGCGGCCCACCTATTATGATTAAGTTTACGTTACCTGTACTGGAGAAACTCGGCTTCAAACATGACAAGGTTTACACCACTCTTGAGAACAGGATGAAATGCGGACTGGGAAAATGCGGTAGATGTAATATTGGTTGCACTTATGTATGTAAAGAAGGGCCGGTTTTCACCGCTGAAGAGATAAGTAAAATGCCAGATGAGTTCTAAAGACGTAACAATCATATCAATCGCAGGAAAGCAGAATGCAGGCAAGACAACCCTGCTCAAAGGCCTCATCCCAAAATTAAAAGAGCAGGGATACAGAGTAGGAACCCTCAAGTACAACATCAGAAAATTTGATATTGATCACGAAGACAAGGATACATACAAGTATTCTAACTCTGGTGCAGATTCTGTCGCTATTTCAACACAAAGTGAGTTTGTAGTCATGAAGAAGACCTCAAATCCACTTACGCTACATGAAATTATCGAAGCACACTTTAATGATGTAGATGTTGTTTTGGTTGAAGGATATAGAGAAGACGGCTATCCCAGGATCAGAATAGTAGATCCGCAAGATACAAATGCAGTTAAAACAGGCTCAAAGAACGAGTTATTACTTGTAAATGTAAAAACGGAAAACAGCTGTTTTTCTATAGATGGTATAAATAAGGCTATGAATTTTATAGAAAAAGCCTTGAAAATTATCTGAGAATACATTATAGAGAGTAACATTTCAGAGAATCATGGCTTATATTTTATTATATAAAATGGAGGTGGTAAAATGAGTGCAGTACTAGAGACATACTTTCAGCATGTTGTGGTAGATAAGCTTAACGAAACGATTGCCAAACAGTTTGAAGATATGAAGGAAGAGCTTCAGGTTTTGAAACAACTTCGAACAGATTATACCAGTCTCCGCACTGAACTGGATACCTTGAAAGAGCGCTTTGCAGAATCCGGCAATGAGATAAATGAAATGATAGCTAAAACCGGCAAGAAGGCTATGGCAAAAAAGAAACCGGCAACAGCAAAAAAGCTGGCAGTTAAAAAGAAAACAACTAAAAAATAAGTTCCATAATAATACTTATCTCACGCTAAGACGCCAAGAACGCAAAGAAAAAAAGCTTACAGAACAAATCAGTTGTTTCTCTTCCTAATCCAAGCGCCAAAGACTAAATCCCCTCCTTGAGAAGGAGGGGCAAGGGGTGGTTATTGGACTATTACCCCCCCCCTTCTTCCTATTACAGATATCAAATATACACCCCCCTATTCCAAGTAGAAATATGGAGTGTATCATCCGTGATGATGCATATTAAAGCAGTAACATGGTTACTGCACTCCAAAATACACTGGTTTTATTTAGTCTGATTTTATACTATACTGTTTTAATAATTTGAACCCTAATACCAATGAAAATATATTCACTACAGGATTTTATCAAATATCTTGATGCAAACGGCGAACTCATACGTATCAAAACAGAAGTAGATGCCAAACTGGAAGTTACTGAAATTTCTATCAGGGCCTTACAACAGGGAATGCCTGCTCTGCTTTTTGAAAACGTAAAAGGAGCAAAATTTCCACTGGCCATGAACGTCCTTGCAAGTGACAAGCGTATTGAACTTGCACTGGGTAAACACCCTGACCAACTTGGCGAGGAATTGATTACGTTTATGGAAGATGCTATGCCGCCAAATCCGAAGGTGTTTTTCAAACACCCGGGAACAACCAAACGAATTATCAGCGCCCTTCCCAGGACGACATTCAGCCCTACCTCTCAGGAAGTAGTCAGTCAGCCGAACCTGGATGATCTCCCTGTTATAACCAGCTGGCCTGATGATGGCGGACCTTTCATCACCCTGCCGCAGGTTTTTACTTACGATCCGCATGACGGGAAACGAAACTTGGGAATGTATCGTATGCAGGTCTTCGACAACCAGACAACAGGAATGCACTGGCAGATACAGAAAGGCGGCGGGTTCCATTTCTATCAGGCGAAGAAAATGGGCAAGGAATTTAAGATTGCGGTGGCATTGGGAACAGACCCCGCCCTGCTGTTGGCTACAGTCGCTGCACTGCCGGAAGGTATAGACGAAGTCATGTTCAGTGGATTCCTCCGCGGCAGAAGGACAAGGATGACAAAAGGCAGGAGTATACCTATCAAGGTTCCTGCGGATGCAGAGTTTGTCCTTGAGGGTACTGTTCACCCAACGGAGTTGCGTATGGAAGGACCGTTTGGTGACCACTTCGGACACTACTCTCACGCCTCTAAATTTCCTGTTTTCCACATTAGTAAAGTTACACATAGAAAAAATGCTATCTACCCTGCGACAGTAGTAGGTCGCCCCCCTATGGAAGACAAATATCTGGGAAATGCAACGCAACAGGTCCTCGGTCCGCTCATCCGGCTGATCCATCCTGAAATAAGAGATCTCTGGGCATATTACGAAGCAGGATTTCATAACCTGTTGGTAGTTTCAGTAGAAGAACGTTACCAGAAAGAGGCGATGAAGACCGCCATCTCCATTATGGGAGAAGGACAACTCTCACTGACAAAATGCGTTGTAACCGTTTCAGAAGATGTCAACCCTCGCAACTTCAATGCCGTCCTGAAGGCGATCCGCGAAAACTTTGATCCCAAATATGATTTTATCATGATCCCCAAAGTCCCGTTGGACACCCTCGATTTCACCAGCTACAAGATGAACCAGGGAAGTAAGATAATAATGGATGCGACAAAATCAGGAAACAAAGATAAAAAGAAGATTCCAACAAAATCAGAAATAGGACAGCTGGCAAAGTCTATAGATAATCGAGTGCTGGATTTTGATCTTCTGGGAGAAACACTGTTAGTGGTTACTGTTAAGGAGAAAGGTAGAGACGTTGTCAGCAAATTAACAAAATCCAAAGAACTTGTCGGGCCAAAGATTATTGCGGCAGTGAGTCCTGATGTTGATATTCGTAACCAGGAACAAGCCATCTGGGGCATATTCACAAGATTCGACGCGGAGCGTGATATCATGTTTGCCGAGGAAAAACTGGTTGGCATTAGCCCCCTGTTCAAAGGTAAGATGGGAATTGACGCCACATGGAAAAAAGGCTATCCTGCGCCACTGGTAATGACAGATGAAATAATAAAAAGAGTAGATGAACGTTGGGAGAGTTACTGGAAGTAGCCGCAGGCTTTAGCCTGCGTTTCACATCATCTGATGAGTGTGTGTGGATTTTTCGTAAGTTATGCAACCTAAAGGATGCGGCTACACAAATCGCTCAATTTGGGTAAGATTAAAAAATCGCTACCGGATTGTTCTATAGAATTTTCACTTGAAAATTGCTTTAAAGTAATATAAACCACGACTATGATATTGGAAATATACAGACGCTGTAGATTTAACTGTTATATAGTTAAATGCGTACACTTCGAAACCTGATACACACTAAGGAGTCCGAGCTATGATTGCACCAATGATCGCAGCAATTGGAAGCGTTTTGGCGGTGCTTGTTACCGCACTCACCACAGTTTGGCTGTTCTACCGCGGCAAGGCGATTGAACATAGACGTATCAACAAGGCCGTACTGGCAGAAATCCATCGCTTGATTCATGATGTGATCCCATACCATGCAAAGTGGTGGGACGATTGCACCGCACCGAGTGTGGGTGATGAAGATCTGCCTTTGATTCCGTTCACGACACCCGTCTATGATGAACACGCAAAGAACATTGGGATGCCGGACGAAGGAGTCGTTGCTGACGTCGCGACATTCTACGGATATATTAAGTTTCTCAATTCCCTACAAAAATCGAGAGATGAATACTGTAAGCTAGAGAAAGTGAACAAGTTCATTATCACATATAAAAGGAGTCTAAAAACCGCAAACGATACGTTTAAGGGTCGTTTTGTCAAGGCATTCGATGACTTTGGAATTGGCAAGAATAACCCCACCGCACAGATTAATAAATGAGCGGCCATACAACCAATCGGTGAACCGGAGTTGACTGGTCTTTCGGCTTTTCAAACTTGCTCCCTTTGTTCATGGTAATTGGCCTTTCAACGTTCAATTGTGTTGGTCCGGCTACCTCAAACGTTAGCTACTCAATATTATAGATTATCTATGTCAAAACCAGAAAATATTACCGTAGAGATATCCGGGATGTCCTGTGCCTCATGCGCGCAAAGGATAGAGTCCGCAATCGGTAACACTGACGGTGTAAGCGAATCTATTGTCAACTTCGCCACAAGAAAAGCCACTGTCACTGGCAGCGTCCCTGCCGAAGCAATCTATAAAATCATTGAAGACCTTGGTTATAACGTTGTCAAGGAAGAGACACCCTCCATATCTGAAGAGGAGATCGCTCAGGCTGAGTGGAGAAGGTTTTTGACTTCAGCAATATTAAGTGTACCCGTCTTCATAATCAGTATGTTTATGATCCATTTCAAATTTTCCGACCTCTGCCAGTTCGTTTTAACAACAGCCGTAATTTTCTGGCCTGGCATAGGTTTCTTTAAAAACGCATTGAAACAGGTCAGGCACTGGTCATTGGGAATGGACTCCCTGATCGCATTGGGATCAGGTGCTGCTTACGGTTTCAGTGTGATAATTTTTATAAAGGGAGGAAGCGGGCTTTACTTTGAATCTGCCTCAATAATAATTACCTTGATCCTGCTCGGCAGGTTTTTCGAATCAAAGGCAAAAGGCAAAGCCGGTGAGGCGATAAAGAAGCTGATGGACCTGCAGCCTAAGAGTGCCAGGGTAGTAAGGGATGGCACAACAATAGAAATTCCGATTAATGAAGTACAGATAGGTGAATCGCTGATAATAAGGCCCGGAGAGAAGATACCGGTTGACGGAGTGATAACAGAAGGGTGTACCTCCATAGATGAATCTATGTTAACTGGTGAAAGCATGCCAGTTAAAAAAGTAGAGAGTGATAAGGTATTTGGTGGTACGGTAAATACAACAGGTATGATTTATATCGCGGCCGAAAACATTGGTGCAGATACAGTCCTGGCTCACATCGCAAAACTGGTTGCGGACGCCCAGGGCTCAAGGGCTCCTGTTCAACGGCTGGCAGACAGAGTCTCCGGAGTATTTGTACAGATAGTCATCTCCATATCATTGCTGACTCTGGGTGCATGGCTATTGACAGGCAATTCATTCAGCGAGGCGATCATTCCCGCAGTGGCGGTACTGGTAATTGCATGTCCGTGCGCACTAGGCCTTGCTACACCCACGGCCGTTATGGTGGGTACCGGTAGAGCAGCAGGAGCAGGGATACTGATCAAAGATGCAACAAGCCTGGAGCTTGCACATAAGATTAAGACACTGGTATTGGATAAAACCGGAACAATAACAGAAGGGAAACCAAGGGTTACAGATCTATTTCATAAAGCAGATGGCGAAAAAGAGACTACAGAAATAGGTACCGAAGAGGCAAAGAACCTTTTACACATACTGGGAAGCTGCGAACAACACTCAGAACACCCTATAGGAAAGGCAATTGTAAACTATGTCAGAGACCTTGGTATTGATATAAATATAGTAAAAGAGTTCCAGACTGTTACCGGTATGGGCATCTGGGCCAGTTATAACTGGTCGACTGTTTTAATCGGTAGTGAAGGATTAATGGAAAAGAATAAGATAGACGTATCAGGATTGAAACAGAGAGCTGTGGAAATTAAAAGTGAAGGCAAGACTGTTGCTTTTATGGCTATCGACAATGATGTAAAGGCTGTTATTGGCATAGGAGACATGGTCAGGAAAACGTCGGAGAGTGCCATTAAAAGGATCAAGGAAATGGACGTTGAAGTCGTTATGCTTACCGGAGATAATGAGATAGTTGCCGAAGCGATCGGTAAAAAGATGAACATAGATACTGTACATGCGAACCTCAAACCATCGGACAAAAGTGATGAGGTAAAGAGATTTCAACAAAACGGCAAGGTTGTAGGAATGATAGGAGACGGGATAAATGACGCCCCTGCCCTGGCTACTGCAGACGTCAGCTTTGCAATTGGGACCGCCACCGAAATCGCGATGGAGGCCGCGAATATTACTCTCGTTAAAGGCGACATCACAAAGGCCTGGGATGCGCTGAGGCTGAGCAGACATACGATGAAAATAATCAAGCAGAACCTTTTCTGGGCTTTCGGCTACAACGTCCTTGCAATACCCTTCGCCGCACTCGGCCTTCTAAACCCTATGATTGCTGCAGGCGCCATGGCGTTCAGTTCCGTGTCCGTAGTGACAAACTCACTGAGATTGAGAAGATTTAAATTAGGGAGCGATAAAAAATGATACGAACACATCAGGTAAATATCATTTCGTATTAATATTCCTAGATTTTCAAAAGGCAATTGGTTATCATGCTGGTATATTTTATTATTTGTAGAAATTGATATAAATTCTCAATAAGTTGAGGATAACCACCCCTTAATCCCCTCCTTGCGAAGGAGGGGATTAAGGGGTGGTTACATATTTATAAGCCTTCTTCAACTTATTGAGAATTTACGCTTTTATTAGGAGAAGAGATGAATATTCTTGTTTCCGGATCACTAGCTTATGACAGGATTATGGACTTTCCCGGGAAATTTTCAGACCACATACTTCCGGACAAGGTACACGTCCTCAATGTCTGTTTTATGATAAATGAATTAAAGGAAAACTTTGGGGGTACTGCCGGAAATATTGCGTATGCACTCTCACTACTTGATGAAAACCCGACAATACTGGCAACTGCAGGTCGTGATTTTGAATCCTATAAAGAGTGGTTTAGTAAAAATAAAATTTCTACAGATAATATTAAGATCATCGAAGAAGAACTCACTGCAGGTGCATACATTACCACTGATATGTCGGACAATCAGATCACGGCTTTTAATCCGGGTGCAATGAAGTTCAATGCCAGTTATGATTTTGAATCCACAGCACATGACAACACGATTGCCATAGTTTCGCCGGGAAATCTGGATGACATGTTTAACTTTTCCAAGATATACCAGGAGAAGAAAATAGATTATATTTTTGATCCCGGACAGTCTCTCCCTGCCTGGACTAGTGAACGGTTAATTGAGGTGATGGATGGATCAAAGATATTTATCTGCAACGATTACGAACTGCAGTTAACACAGGAGAAAACCTCCATGACAATTGATGATATTTTAGATAACACGGAGATACTGGTACAAACAAAAAGTGAGCATGGTTCAGTTGTAGCAATGAGAGAGCATGGTCAAACTAAAAACATTGACATTCCTGCTGCCGAAGTTGATTCTGTAAAAGATCCTACAGGTGCGGGTGATGCTTACCGAGCGGGATTAATAAAAGGGTTCTTTTTGTCGGACGGTGACATTGTTCATGCCGCAAGAATGGGTGCAGTTACTGCCGCTTATTGTGTAGAGGTTTATGGCCCGCAGAATTTCGATTTCAACAATAAATCTTTTAACAAACGATTTGAGAAAACTTTTGGTGAAACTGCATTTTAAAAATATAACTTCACACGTTGATTCAAGTCAGAGTGGATCCCTCTTTTTAATAATATGTAGCGCTGTGAACGTGTCACTACACTACATAGATATGGCTAACGTACCTGTCGGATGCTGCTTTTAGTATCTTACCAATTTCTCCTCCTCACATTTTTTCGCTATTTCATCCCCTAAAAATGTTTTTCCGTAAATTATTCGCTAATTTTTATCTAATTTTATTAAATTGTAAATTAATTTCGTATTTGTTTATCAGTCTTTAAAGAGCAAATTTCTGTACAAATATCTTTTCACTTGTAAGGTATTGCGTTCCAAAGAGATATACATTCCACTTCAATTTTTCTATTCAACCCATTTACAATCGGTATAACAATTGCGCTTCTTCGTAACTAAACCCACTGATTCCAGTAAATATTTCACCCTGTTAGATAGTTGTAGTTATAATATCACATTAAGGTATTTCCTCCTTTCTAATCTATCTAACAGGGATAATTTTTAGCTTTACACAAACATCTACTTTTTAGAAATTACTGCTAAAACTGTGATGAGTTGCTATGATAGAGGGTGGAATTTTCTTGAAAGTAAAAAGGGTATTAATTGCTGTAAAAGACCGGGAGAATGTTGAGTTGTTGATTGAAGAGCTTAGTGCAGTCAATTGCAGAAAAGAGATTATCTTAAAGGAAAACGGTCAGGAAGTAGCGGACTATTTCGAGAACATCGGTAGCGATGGCACTGTTAACGCAGATTCTCAAATTGATTTACTTATACTCTGCCTTAACCTGCCAAGGGTCCATTGCCTGGACATCTTGAAGCTCCTGAAGAAAGACCCAAAGCACAGTTCTATTCCCATAATAATTTTTTCTACAAGAATTGACTCTAATACCGCTTCAGAAGTTTATGAGAATGGAGCCAATAGCTATATAACTAAACCTATTTCGTTTGCTGACTTTCAGAAAAATATACAGATATTTAGGAAATATCTTTTGAACTAGAGACAAAGAAGTTTCCAGGATTACATTATATTGTCAGTGGATACAGCGTCCCACCTCCTGGCAAAATTAATGTAGGATGGAATCTCAACTTTGCCTTTCAAATAGAACAACCCACTCTTCAAGTACATCACACTTTTCAGCACTGAGATACCTGACATTTCACCCTGTTAGATAGACCATGGTGGTGGGGTACTAGATTATGGTATTATGGCTATCTGACAGGGGTATTTTCTGCAATAACATTAACTAATTCTTTATGTTTCTCTGAGTGCAGTGCTAAGGAACAATCACTTCACAAGAAGATATCACATTAACCAGCAACCTCTTTTCACCTTCAGCAAAACTGTCATACTTTTCGCCATCAATCTGGCAAAAAGTATCTCCTGTAAAATTCAGTTCCAATCTATCAGTTTGAAACTGCATGAGATTCTGGTCCATAGCATCAAGTGGTTTTTTACACAACAGGGCAAGTAACAGGTGTATCCATTCCCACATACCTCGAATAACGGTTATCTCAAACTTGCCATCGTCCATTCTACACTTCGATGATATTTCCACTCCACCCGCATAAACTTTTGTATTAGTAATCAAGATTTCACATAAACCATTTTCAATAGTAATTGATTCCATTTTCGAATGTTCATTTTGATAGCTGATTTTAAGCTCAAATGGCATTCTATAAAAAATATTTTTTAATACAAGCAAGCCATAAAATGCCTTGTTAGAGATACATCTACAAATCTTTCTGAAAACCGGTTTGATCCTTAACCTGTTAAAATCAACCGATACCTTCGCGTCGCTACCAATACCCAGATAATTAGTAAAATTAAAATTATTATCCAAACTCAGAATATCCATCTTTGTAACATTGCTTCTTAGAATTATCCCTAGCAATACTCCCAATCCCTGAGATTTATAAACATGAAGGATGCCTATCGAATTCGCAAGATCGTTTCCGGTGCCGATGGGGATTATTCCAATTTTCGGTTTATTCTCTAAACGAGTTTGACCTGCTCCCCAAAAACTGATCCAGTTGTAAAGTTAGTATAAAGCTATATAATTGGATTAAGAAAGGGGGAAAACATGTCACAAAAGCGATACAAGTCTGAAGAAATAATCCATAAGCTTCGAGTTGCAGAAGTAGA
>JASMMK010000022.1 GCA_030748215.1 Candidatus Scalindua sp. | reverse complement strand
AATTTTTATTATACCTTTCATGTACGGTTGCAACACTACACAGGTGTCAACGTTGCCAACCTACAGTCCCAGGAAGCCAAAACCTGTTACTGTTCCGTATGGCGTACGAAAGGAGTTGAACCAATTTAAGATCAGGCCGTGGAAGTATATTGTAATCCATCATAGTGCCTCTGATTCAGGTGATGCTGCTTCAATCGGTAAATATCACAAGGAGACGAGGGGTTGGGTTAACGGTCTGGGTTATGATTTTCTTATTGGTAATGGAAATGGCTCAAGAGATGGTCAGATAGAGGTTGGAGACAGATGGAATAAGCAGATTGATGGCGCTCACGCCGGAAATCCTGAATACAACAAACATGGCATAGGCATCTGTTTAGTTGGCAACTTTGATAATGATCAGCCCACAAATCAACAGATTTCATCTCTTTTGTATTTGATAGACTATTTACAGAAACGTTGCAACATCCATAAAGATAATGTCATAATGCACAAAACCTTTCGAAAGACAGTTTGTCCCGGCAAGCACTTCCCTTATAATAAATTGCTGGCCCGGTTGAAATAGTTTCTTATAAAAAGTTGTTAACTTTAGGCATTTCCTGCCCGAATTGCATGACAGGCGGACTGGCACTTTAAACTTCTAACTTTTAATTGATACCTATAAGAGACAGAAACTCTTCCGGCACTTTTCCTTATGTTACGATAGGGATCATCATCATAAACGTCTTCATCTTTCTGTATGAACTCTCCCTTGGCTCAGATTTAACCATTTTTGTATATCAGTATGGTGTAGTGCCGGTAAAAGCAACACACTATTTCCAAGCTCCCGATTCAACACTAATTGACACGTTTTTCCCCTTCTTATCCTCAACCTTTTTACATGCAGGATTTATCCACCTTATAGGCAACATGTGGTTTCTCTGGATCTTTGGTGATAATATTGAGGACAGACTGGGACACATTAAATACCTTTGCTTTTATATTCTCTGCGGCGCCATCGCATCTTCTGTACACGTCTTCTTTAACAGCGAGTCACAAATACCTTGTATCGGAGCTAGCGGGGCTATTGCCGCAGTACTGGGGGCATATATGGTAACCTTTCCCCGCGCAAGGGTTACTACTATTATACCAATATTCATTTTTATACAGATTATAGAACTCCCTGCAGTAATCGTTCTTGGTTTCTGGATTTTGATTCAATTCTTTAGCGGCACAGCATCTTCAACCGCATCAGCATCAGGTGGTGTAGCGTGGTGGGCACATGTAGGAGGTTTTGTGTCAGGAATAATACTATTTTACATCATACGCATACTCTTTGTGAGAAAGCCAGTGAGACGGCGGTATTAGTAATAAGAAGCACAAAAAACGATGCAAAAAATCCGAAACAGGCTTGTATTTAAGATCACCTTAGCAAATACCCTGAAGGGGCCAACTTCATACATTTAAACCTGATCACCAATTTACAACTTCTATCATCAGCTTCTCCCATACTGCCTCTCTCCTATCCTCCGCTTCTCCGACTCCCCGAAGCTCCGGTACTATAATTCCGCTATCTTTTCTTCATCATAATGAGATATTTCTCCAAAACTTATCCCCTCTCTCCAGAGAAAAAGCAGACCAGCTACAGTAACAGGAATGATACTTACCGCCCACAGTAATATAGCAAAGCTCTGAGCAGATGATAAACCTACACCAAACACATCCAGAGATTTTTGTGTAGCGATATGAAAAACACCTATGAAACCGGGCGCTTGTGGCAATGCCACAGCAAGGGCTATACAAACGGTAACGAAACAAGATCCGGCACAAGATAAACCTATGTCAAAAGAGTAACACAAGACATATATAGACGCCACATTGAGTAGCCAAATTATAATGGATAACATCCCTACCCATAGCAACTTTGTTTTATGATCAAATACCTGAAGACCTGAGATAAATGAATGAAGAAGATTAACCAGCTTGTCCCTTAGATAATGCGGAAAGATGAAGAGAAGCTTCTCAAAAGCAGCACCCGCTTTTTTTGGATACAACGACAGCAGAAAAAGTATAGCTATCGCACATATTCCAAGGAAAGCCATGATAGCAGACCATTTTTTCAATTGGTGTATTACAGTTAGTGAATTTGTATTCTGTGATATATCTGATGGCAAAAAACAGAAAAGCAGAGAGGCAATTACTATAATACCTAATATATCAAATACCCTCTCTATCGCAACTGTGGCAAAAGATGCTGAGACTCCTATTTTTTCCTTCCTGGCGACCATAACCGGTCTTATAAATTCACCTAGCCTTGCGGGCAATACATTATTTGCCATAAACCCAATCATGTTTACAGAAAACAGGTTTAATACTGATACTTTCTTTACCGGTGATATTAACACCTCCCATCTGATCGTTCTGATATAGAAACTTGCGAACATGATCATTATAGTAGGAAAAATGTAAATATATTTGGCCTCACTGAAAGCAATACCCAGGCTAGACCACTCAATCTTTCTCACAAAGAGCCAGGAGCAGATAATACTTATCAAAATCCCAGCTAAAAGCATTATCTTCTTTTTATCTAATTTCATTATTTCTCAACTTAGCCACTTTAGCTCACTTAAGGCACTTCAAACTTGTTTACAACTATACCACACTATTCTCTGTATGAAAGATTAATGTATTTCCTTCTGCATCCACGACTATCTCACTGGCTTTCTGAAATTCCCCTTGAAGTATTTCCAATGAAAGGGGATTCTCAATAAGCTGCTGAATTGTACGTTTTAATGGCCTGGCACCATAAAAAGCATCATATCCTTCCTCCACCAGGCACTTTTTTGCCGATTCTGTCACTGACAACTTCAGACCATGTTGACTCAATCTCTCTTTAAGTTCTGCAAGCTGTATCTCAACAATATCTCCAACATGTTCTTTCGACAAGCTGCTGAAAATTACTGTTTCATCAATACGGTTTAAGAATTCCGGCCTGAACACCTCCTTCAGCGTTTTTTCAATATTATTATCCAGCTCATCCCTGTCTCCGTGAGCAATAAAATCCTGGATATATTGACTTCCAATATTAGAAGTCATCACGATAATTGTGTTCCTGAAATCAACAGTCCTTCCATGTCCGTCAGTTAATCGACCGTCATCAAATACCTGCAGTAAAACGTTGAAGATATCTCTATGTGCCTTTTCAATTTCATCAAACAGGATTACGGAATACGGCCTTCGCCTGATTGCCTCTGTCAACCTTCCCCCCTCTTCATAACCTACATATCCCGGAGGAGCACCTATAAGCCTTGCAACAGAATGTCGTTCCATGAACTCAGACATATCAATCCTGACCATCGCACTCTCGTCATCAAAGAGAAAAGAGGCCAGCGCTTTGCATAACTCTGTCTTGCCCACACCCGTGGGACCAAGAAACAGGAAAGTCCCTATCGGGCGGTCCGGATCCTGCAGGCCGGCACGCGCTCGTCTGACCGCATTTGAAACGGCTTCTATCGCTTCACCCTGCCCGACAACCCTCTCTTTCAGCCGCTCTTCCATCCTGATAAGCTTCTCTTTTTCACCTTCCATCATCCTTGATACGGGAATTCCAGTCCATTTAGAGACGACATCAGCAATATCATCTGTATCAACCTCTTCCTTGAGAAGACAACTCTCTTTCTGGATATCCTTCAATTTTTCGTGCAGCTTTAGAAGATCATTTTCATAATCCCTCAGAAGGCTATATCTTATTTCTGCAACCTTTTCCAGATCGCCATTTCTTTGAGCTGCCTGCTCGTCTACCTTTGCCTGATCGATTTTAGCATTTAAATCCTGAATTTCATTTATTACTTTTTTTTCATTTTCCCAATGCAGCCTTAATGCGCTTCCATCTTCTTTCAGCCCTGATAGCTGGTGTTCAAGCTTATCAACCCTCCTCTTTGATTCCTCATCCGTCTCTTTCTTTAGCGCTTTTTTCTCAATTTCCAGTTGAGTTATCTTCCGTTCTACTTCATCCAACTCAGTAGGCATGCTGTCTATCTCCATCCTCAACTTTGAAGCAGCTTCGTCTATCAGATCGATAGCCTTATCAGGCAGGAATCTCTCAGTAATATATCTATGTGACAGTGTTGCTGCGGCAACCAGTGCTGAATCTTTAATCCGAACACCGTGATGAAGATCGTAACGCTCCTTCAATCCACGGAGAATGGCAACAGTGTCTTCAACAGATGGTTCTCCAACATATACCGGCTGAAACCTTCTTTCCAACGCAGCATCTTTCTCAATATATTTCCTGTACTCATCTAAAGTCGTTGCACCAATACATCGAAGTTCACCACGAGCCAGAGCTGGTTTCAGGAGGTTAGACGCATCTACCGCCCCCTCTGCCGCTCCTGCTCCAACAACCGTATGCAACTCATCAATAAAGAGAATTGACTGCCCCTCAGATGTATCAATATCTTTTAATACAGCTTTTAAACGATCCTCAAACTCCCCCCTGAATTTTGCCCCTGCTATCAACGCACCCATATCCAGCGACCTCACTCTTTTGTTCCTCAGTCCTTCCGGGACATCACCGTCAACAATCCTGAGAGCCAGACCCTCTGCAATCGCCGTCTTACCAACACCCGGTTCTCCAATCAGCACAGGGTTATTTTTAGTCCTGCGTGAAAGCACCTGGATTGTACGTCTTATTTCATCATCACGTCCGACAACGGGATCTAATTTACCTTTAGACGCTAACTCTACGAGATCTTTGCAGTAGCGTTCTAATGCCTGATACTTTTCCTCAGGATTCTGGTCTGTAACTCTCTGACTCCCCCTGATATCCTTCAACGCCGCAAAAATATCAGTGCTGTTGACTCCGGATTCACCCAAAATTTTCCTGGCAGCATTTTGTTTGTTTTCAGACAGGGATATTAGAAGATGTTCTGTGCTTACATATTCATCTTTCAATCTACCGGCTTCAACTGTAGCCTTGTCTAATACATCTTTCAACTCATTACTGATATACTGCCCCTGTACCCCACTCACCTGTGGCAATGATTCTACTACTTTATCTGTTTTGGCAAGAACTTCATCACTATTCACACCCAGTTTATTCATAATAGGGACCACTATTCCCTGTTGCTGCCGAAGCAGGCTAACAAGAAGATGCAAAGAACCTACCTGCTGATGTCCCTTTGAACCTGCAAACTGCTGAGCTCCCTGAATTGCATCCTGAGCCTTTATGGTAAATTTATCTAGTCTCATTTCATAATCCTCCAACTGATAAAACAAAAAAAGCCGGGCAAAACCCGGCTTTTCTCTTACAACCAACATCCCCTCCTACTCGTACCAGATTGGGCTAAATCACAGCCCCTATTCCTTTACCTCATAATCTGCATCAATGACATCGTCACCTTCTTTTTTCTTCTTATCCTCTTTCTCGCCAGAAGACTCTTCTCCGGAAGAAGGATCTTCGCCTGTAGCTTCTGCGCCAGCTTTCGCCTGCTGCTCTTTGGCTGCTGCTTCATACATTGCTTGTGACAATTTGTGAGAAGACTCCTGAAGCTCATCTATCGCCTTCTTGATTTCATCTACATTCTTTCCTTCTTTGGCTGTCTTCAGCTTCTCAAGTCCCTGATTAATATTATTCTTTTCCGCCTCATCAACCTTATCACCATGTTCTTTCAGGGTATTTTCGGTAGAATAGATTACCTGATCAGCCTGGTTCAGTACATCTATTACCTCCCTGTTCTTCTTGTCTTCATCAGCATGCAGTTCTGCTTCCTTCTGCATCTTCTCTACTTCCTCTTCAGACAGACCGGAAGAAGATTTTATCTGAATTGATTGCTCCTTACCGGTTCCAAGGTCTTTAGCTGACACATGAAGAATACCATTTGCATCAATATCAAAAGAGACCTCAACTTGAGGAACACCTCTGGGTGCCGATGGAATTCCGGTTAATTGGAAGCGGCCCAGGGTACGATTATCAGTAGCCATTGAACGTTCGCCCTGTATTACATGAATATCTACAGCCGTCTGATTATCCGCAGCAGTTGAGAATATCTCCTTTTTGTTGGTAGGTATAGTTGTATTACGCGGAATCAGAACAGTACACACACTGCCTAATGTTTCAATACCTAATGAAAGAGGAGTAACATCCAACAGTAAGACATCGTGAACTTCACCCGCAAGAACGGCACCCTGTATTGCAGCACCGAGTGCAACAACTTCATCAGGATTTACACTTTTATTTGGTTCTTTTTTAAAGACCTCATTTACCAGTTTTTGAACAATAGGAGATCTTGTTGTTCCACCAACAATTATCACTTCATTTATATCATTAGAGCTAACCTTTGCGTCTTTCATAGCCATTTCACAAGGTTGACGGCACTTTTCAACAAGCTCACCTATCAGTTGATCAAACGTTGCCCTTGTCAAACTCATGGTTAAATGTTTTGGTCCAGCCTGGTCTGCTGTTATAAATGGCAGATTTATCTCTGCGGTTGTTGACGTTGAAAGTTCACACTTAGCCTTCTCAGCTGCTTCTCGAAGCCTCTGCAAAGCCATGTGATCCTGCCTGAGTTCAATGCTCTGTTCCTTTTTAAACTCGTCAGCAATATAGTTCAATAACACCTGGTCAATATCGTCCCCTCCGAGATGGGTATTACCATTTGTAGAAAGAACCTCAAAGACACCTTCACCGACCTCCAGTATAGAAACATCGAAAGTACCACCACCAAGGTCAAAAACCGCTATTTTTTCGTTTTTCTTTTTATCAATACCATAAGCTAAAGAGGCGGCAGTCGGTTCATTAATAATACGAACGACGTCCAAACCAGCTATTGAACCGGCATCTTTTGTTGCCTGTCTCTGGCTGTCATTAAAATAGGCAGGAACAGTAATTACGGCTTTCTTGACTTCTGTACCCAGATAGTCTTCAGCAGTTTTCTTCAAATTCTGAAGCACCATAGCAGATATCTCAGGAGGAGTAAAACTTTTCCCCCTCGCTTCTACTTTTACTAATTCTTCAGGGCCACCGGCTATTTCATAAGGTACCAGTTTCTCTTCCTCCCCAACCTCATTATGCCTCCTACCCATAAAACGCTTAATAGAGAATATCGTGTTTTTCGGATTTATAACAGCCTGCCGCTTTGCAAGTTGCCCAACCAGTCGCTCATCCTTATCGGTAAAAGCTACAACAGAGGGAGTAATCCTGTTTCCCTCGGAATTTGTTATTACTTTAGGTTGATCACCTTCCATTATGGCCACTACAGAATTAGTAGTTCCCAAATCAATACCAATAATCTTTTCCATCAAATTCTCCTTATAATATTTAGACTCAATACTTTCGTTTAATCAGATTGATAATTGTTTTTTTAAAGAAGACTTTGGACGACTTTATTATGACAGACATAACAAGTTGAACTTTGATCAAAATCTTCTTACCTACAATGTTAGCAAACTAGATGCCATAGATTTTACTAACAGCGTAAGTGCCTATTGATTAGTAGCTTACAGAATTATTATTGGATTATATATACAATAGAATTGCCTTACCACAGACACGCTATGCCATAATGGCAGGCTTTAGGAAGGGCTAATTTCCATCATGACAGACGGAGATTGCGATATGAGGTTAGTGCTGGATTAAGCTCAGTTTTACTGAATATTAGCGTGAATACTTTAGCACATATCCTTCAGTGCGTCCTTCATGTTATACATACCCGGTGGTTTTCCGGCCAGGAATTTTGCAGCACGAATGGAACCCAGGGCAAAAGAATCTCGTGTTTGTGCTTTATGGACCAATTCAAGACGTTCTCCTGCGTTACAAAAAGTTACCGTGTGTTCTCCCACAATATCACCGGATCGAATTGAATGTATACAGATTTGATCTTGAGGCCTTTCTCCGGAAAAGCCTTTACGTCCGTAAATTACAACATCATCCATTTCCCGATTTGTTGCAGAACATATTGTTTCTGCAAGTCTCAAAGCGGTACCACTTGGCGCATCTTTCTTATAGCGGTGGTGTGACTCATATATTTCTATATCAGCTTCGTCACCCAGAATCTTCGACACAGACTCAACAAGACTGAAAAGCAGGTTTACACCAACGCTCATGTTGGGTGAAAAAAGACAAGGTATTGTTTTAGATGCGATTTTAATCTTTTCCATCTGCTCACTGTCGAGGCCGGTAGTACCTGTCACTATGGCAATTCCTTTATCAGTACAAGCTTTCAGTTTTTCCATTGTCGAATCAGGTGAAGTAAAATCTATCAGTACATCTGCTGAACCGTTAAGTTCATCTGATATTATCACATCGTTGTGTCCCTGACCGATAATAGCACTTAAATCTTTACCAATGTGTTGGTGATCTCTCATTTCAAGAGCGGCGACTAATTTTAAATCCTTGTCTTCTGCCGCAAGCGTCGCAATCCTTAAACCCATACGTCCACATACACCGTTTACCGCTACATTAATCATATTTTATCCGTTTTTTCTGAAAAATAGTATACTGTTTAACTGCGTGGTTTTCTATATCTCTTGCTAGCACTTCTAAGAAAGTTCCTCTCCCTCCTTGTCAGACTTTTCATGCCACCCTGGTTCACTTTGTCCAACAAGGCATCAACCTGCCTTTTAATATCCTCCTCCTTTAGAGACTCCTTTTTCTGCTGTTGATTCTGCCAAGACAAAAGAAAGCTGCTAAATTTGGGTTCGTAACGAATGAACAGAAAGCCGTAAACAAGTCCTCCAAGATGCGCAAAATGCGCAGTACCACCACTTGCAGGCATGATACAGCTAATAACGGTGATACCGGCGAAAATCATTACAAGATATTTTGCCTTTATTGGAAATACGTAAAAAATTACTGTAGTGTTAGGAAAGAACATGGCAAATGCGATTTCAACGGCAAATATTGCGCCTGAAGCACCAATGATTGGACTATCAGGAGTAAACAGACAGCAAAATATACCTGCAAAGATACCTGCGGTAAAGTACATAGTCAGGAACTTCCTTGTGCCCATTGCCCTTTCTACCTGGATACCAAACATCCATAGAACCAGCATATTGAATATTATGTGCCATGGGCTGGATACACTATGAAGAAACATGTACGTTACAAACTGCCATAACCATACCTTTCCTATAGCGAGAGGCTGGTACAGCCAGAACATAGTGGTAAATTGATCTGGCCCCAGGGCTAACTGCGGTACTATACCATCTAAATCGGTTCCGGGAGATGCCCCACCCCATTGTGAACTTATAGTGGAGAATAGAAGCTGGACAACAAAAACACTGACATTTACAATTATCAGTATCATTATAGCTCTTGTCCATCTACTCCCTATTGATAAGCCAAACCCCGACCCTGTTTTGTTATAGCTATCTTTGTATGCCATTTTCAACTAATGTTACTATCAGAAAGATTTATAACGTATTGATTTCAATAACCATATCACACATTATACAGGACATTTTACTATAACTAATTGAATATAAATGTCAAGATTGTTATCTACCGTTTGGCAAACTGAAATGCTTCATATTTCCTTAAGAAAATGATTATAGTTTCATGATTTTCCTAAATAATAACCCACTCATAATGAGATTAACAACATTTGCCCCCCAGACTGAAGGAATAATCGGGAAACCCATACTATCTGCCACCACTAAACCCGTTGCAACCAATGGATAGTAAATAAAGAGTATTAAAATAAAACTAATCCCCACACTGACCAGCATATTACTGCTTCTTGTCATTATACCTAATGGAATACCTATTAATATAAACGTTAGACTTGCAAGAGAAGGCGCCAACCGCTTGTGAATGTTTATTGATAATTCTCGTTTCATTTTCTGCTTTTCTGCCATTGCAATTTGTTCAGAGAATATTGAGTGCTCTTTCTCCAGCTCTCCCTTACTAAAGTTAAGTTCTCCAACATCCAGAGACAATTTTTCAATGTTTTCATTCGCCTCATCTATTAATTTTTGAGATATTTTTATCTTTCTCTTTGCGAGCTTAATTCTTCGTTTTTCTTTCTTTATTATCTTATTTATTAACGATATATTTTTATTATACTCCTTTTTCCTTTCATGTTTATATTCCATGCTATCTCCGAAAGGAGTCCAGTTTGATATTATATTTTCTTCGCTCTCCTCTTCTGTCGTCAGGTTTTTAATATTTCCTTTTGCCACACTAATATAATTTTCGTAGACATTAATGTTAAACTTACCACGTTTTATGGATCCCTCCTGCTTTGAAATCTTACTTCTTGATTTCTTTATACTCCTTTCAGCCTTTTTAAGCTTCGCTACAACTACGCTCTTTTTCTCACCAACCGACGACATCCCTCTTCTTGCTCGCTTGATCGTTTTTTCAGGATTATTAGGCAATCCGTCAAAGCGGCTTAATTCAGTTTCAATTTCTTCTTTTCGTTCTACAAGATCAGTTAATGTCGCATACTTAAGCGCTGAATGCCGTATTTTCTTTCTTAATGGAATTTTAAATACTGCTTCCTCAAAACTCCCTGTTGTAGGAGAATCTGCACTACTGCCAGAGTCCGGCCTCAAAAATTCTCCACGCCTCAACGTTAGAAACACCTGACTCCCATCGTTATCTATCTCTATTTCACCTTCTTCAGCCAAAAGAACACTAACTATATAGTCATCAGCATATTCAAAAACTACAATATCCTTAAAATTGCTGCTTTCCACAACACCTATAAAGATCTGGTATGGGTAAAAATCAATCTTCTTCTTAGCCGTTATAAAGTGTGTAGCAAGAACTCGCTTAACTGCTTTTTCCTGAAGTTGTCTCACCTTAAAGTACGATCTTGGCAAAACTTCAGCATTAAGATACAAAGCCAATATACTAAAGAATACTCCCAGAATGATAACGGGTGTAATTAAGTTGTGAATATGTATCCCGGCCACTTTAATCGCAGTGATTTCGTTATCAGCACTAAGCCTCCCATAAGACATAACGGTAGCAGTAAGTAACGAAGTAGGTAAAGCGTGCGGCATGGTGTATAACGCCATATAAGGCAAAACCGAAAAAAGGCCTGGAACATCAAGCCCCTTATGAAGCAATTGAATGGAAAATCCCAGTAATAGTACAAATTCAAAACATAAAAGTGATGGTAGGAATGTCCTGAATAACTCCTTTATTAAATATTTGTGTAGTATCTGTACTTTCATCAATTTTGTTAAGTAATCTTCTGTTGTGTAAGATGCCAAATCCCAGGATTGTATGAGCGATTATATATGCCCTGCTTTGAATAGGTCAATAACAAATATTTAACCGTTAAAGTACCGCTCAGGATTCAATCTTTTCATTGACAAAAGGCTTATGTGTGTTAACATCATTTTCGAATTTGCAAACGGTTTGTGAACATAACCGGTTAAAGAGTATAGCGATATGTCTAGGAACAACAACACAATAAGAGAATGCGGCAGACTGTTTTCATACGCAAAACCGCATTGGAAGATGTTTTTTCTAACCCTTTTATGCATGGGTCTTTTCACTCTGTTCATTGGTGCACAATTAGCATTAATTAAACCCGTAATCGATCGTTTGATGAAGGGAGAAGTAGCCAGGTCCTCAGCCATGATAGACAGCGTTCAGAAGAAAAATGACTCTAAAGATATAATAAGTAGTATAAAACGAAAAGCTGTTTCCAGAGTAAAAGAAGTAACTTTTATATCAAAGTTTGATAAATTATTTAGTTCGTTTACTTTCATAGGTGTGCTTGTCGCAATTATGGCTCCTTTCATTTTTGCCTTTAACTATCTTCAAACATACCTTAAGAATCATGTCATGTGGAGCGTCCTCATGGACATACGCAATCATCTATGCGAGCACATCCTGCCACAATCACTTAGCTACTTTGAAAACAGAAAGAGCGGAGAGCTGATTTCCAGGCTAACTAATGACATTAATGCAACACAATTCGGGCTTTCGATCCTGTTTGACAGTATTCTCCTTCAGCCTATGCGCATGGTAGTTGGATTCGGACTGGCATTCTATTTCAGCTGGAAGCTTTCAATATTTACATTTGTATTATTTCCCATCATTATCATCCCTGTGCTGGTATTTGGACGCAAAATAAAGAAATATGGGAGAAGGAGTTTAACACATTTAGGAGAGCTGACCGACGCAATGAGAGAAATGTTTTCTGGAATAAGAACTGTAAAAGCCTTTAAAATGGAAGACGAAGAGTTCATAGAATTCAAGACAATAAATTCAAGATTCTTTAAAAGAATGATGCAGACAGTTAAGGCAAAAGCATTAAATTCAAGTACTACAGAGTTTATCTATTCCCTGGGATTAGCCACCATAATAATCATTGGAGGTTATGTTATTTCATCTAAGACAATCTCTCCGGGTTCACTGGGAGGATTTGTCACTGTAACGGCATTTTTAATACTTACATCAATAAAAAAACTGGCTAAAAGCTATGGGAAACTCCAGGAATCTCTGTCTGGTGCAAGCAGGGTCTTTGAGTTGCTGGATCAGCATCCGACAATTACAGATAGCCCTGATGCGATTGAACTGAAGAATATTAGTAATGAAATTGCATTCAATAACGTAAACTTCGCGTACGACACAATTCCTGTCCTCAAGGATATTAACATGACCGTACAGAAAGGACAGATTATTGCCATTGTAGGAGAAAGCGGTGCAGGCAAATCAACGCTTCTCGATCTTGTTCCGCGTTTTTACGATACGACAAATGGAAGCATTGAAATTGACGGCACAGATATTCGCTTAATAAAACGCGATTCGCTCCTTGATCAAATAGCGATTGTCAGTCAGCAAACCTTCCTATTCAACAGAAGCTTTAAAGAAAACATTCTGTATGGAAGAAGAGACGCAAGTACTGAAGAGATACAAGATGCGGCCAAAGCAGCTAACATACACAAATATATCACAAAACTTCCAAAGGGTTATGATACCGTAGTAGGAGAGCAAGGTGTAAAACTATCAGGTGGACAAAAACAGAGGGTAACCATAGCAAGAGCAATACTGAAGAACGCGCCTATTTTAATTTTGGACGAAGCGACCTCATCTCTGGATTCTGAATCAGAAAAACTTGTCCAGGGAGCATTGGACAATTTAATGAAAGGTAAGACAACTTTCGTTATCGCACATCGCCTCTCCACTATACGTCATGCGGATCGAATCATAGTCTTAAAGAAAGGTTGTATCATTGAGACAGGCACACATGATGAGCTCATAGACAGAGAAGGTGAGTACAAAAAGCAATATAGAATTCAGTTCGACACATAAAACAATTCACACCGTCTACCAATCTGAATACAATGAAGATACTTATTACTGGATCAAGCGGGATGCTTGGAACAGATCTTGTTAATCTGCTTAAAAGCATGAAGACTTCGTTAGACCCCCATCCGGAAGTCATTGAAGCGCCACACGAAGTACTCGATATCACACACGAAGACAATGTAACTGCCTTTATCTTATCACACACACCAGACATTATTGTTAATTGTGCAGCCTTCACTAATGTTGATAAATGCGAAACCGAAAGAGAAGCGGCATTCAATGTTAATGCCCTCGGGCCTAAATACATCGCTGCTGCAGCAAAAAAATGTGGTGCAAGAGTTATTCAGATCAGCACGGATTTTGTATTTGACGGTAATGGCAACAGGCCATATACAGAAGAAGACCAAACCAATCCACTGTCAGAATATGGCAGAACAAAACTTGAAGGCGAAAAAAATATTCAAAGCTACTGCGACTCATATCTTATAGTAAGGACTTCATGGTTGTTTGGACACAACGGAATCAACTTCGCCGCAAAAATGCTTGAATTGGCAGAACAGCATAAAGAGCTATCCATTGTAATCGATGAAACCGGATCTCCGACTTATACTCCTGACCTCGCTGAAGCACTGTGGATACTAATAAGACAGAAATGTGAAGGCATTATCAATGTCTCTAATCATGGAAGCTGTTCACGATATGAGTGGGCAGAGTTCATCTTTGAAAAGATGGGTTCCAAAATCAAGATGAACCGGATAAAATCATCTGACTATAAACGCCCCGCAAAGGTTCCCCTGAATTCAACCCTCAATTGTCAGAAGTTTACTGCAATCACAGGAATACAAATGAGACCGTGGGAAGAGACTGTTGAGTCGTATTTGAGAAAGTAATAATCTTACAACTGAAGCCCTGAACCATTTGCATTAAAATCCTTAACCGCATCTTCTGAATGCTCGTGGTATGACAACGCATTTAAAACATCAAAAGGCATGGTCAAGTGGTCAGCACCTGACAGGATAGCTGAACTTGCTTCCATCGGTGACTTGAGACTGGCAGCAAGCAGCTGAGTCCGGCTTCCCTGAAGTACCTGGCTTATTTCTGTAATGAGCGACAGACCGTCACCTGACAATTTTGTTGCCCTGCCAACATAAACAGCTATGTACCGAACACCTGATTCTCTGGCAACTAAAGCCTGAGCGACACTGTAAATGGCCGTAACGCAGCATGTGATCTCTGGCGGAAGATGTGGAATAATTTGAAATCCCTGTTTCGTAGGAGGAAGTTTCAGTACTAACTGATCCCCTGCAATCGCTTTTGCAAGCTGTGCTTCTTTCAACATCTCCTCTTTGCCTGTAGAAACAAGCTGGTAAAATAGCAAACCAATATTGAGCTCCGCAAGCTGCGTCAAAATCTCAAACACAGAAGAGCCTGTGTTTGACAACAGAATTGGGTTGGTAGTAATTCCATGGACCCAGCCTGATTCCTTCGCCGCTTTTGCCTGCTCAATATCTGCTGTATCTATGAATATTGACATATTTTATTTAATCTCTAAGACGTGTAGTCAGACCCTTTAAAAAATTCCTGAGTATCTGATCGCCGCACTCTTTATAATGCCTCTGCCCTTCTTTTCTGAATAGCGCAGATAACTCTGACTTGGACAGGCTCATGCCTGCCAGTTTCAAAGTGCTGAGCATTTCATCCTCTCTGAATTTCAGTGCAATCCGCAGTTTCTTCAAAATGCCATTGTTTGTCAAAGGCTCATCCTTCTTTTCAGCATGCCCCGGCGCCCCTTCTCTCTTGCCTCTTTTATAAATGATTAAACCATCCAGAAAAAGCCCCATGACATTATCACTACATTCAACATACCCCTCCTCCTCTTCCTTTTTAAGGAGGTCAAGCAAACTGGAACGGCTAATTTCATGTTCAGCCAGTTTAAAAATCTCAATCATCATCGCATCTTTGATATTCAGTGCGTATCGTAACCTTCGTAATATATCATTATTAGTTATCATGCTTACTCCCGGGACTTGAAGTGTCGTTTCCGTACGGCAAACCAAAATACTCATGGATGAATGCTTTCCTATCCCCTTCACACTTTGTATATTGTACCAGGGTGTAAAGTTTTTGTTGATCTCGCTTGAGTTTAGTATCCAGAAAATCCTGGTCGAGCAATTGAGGATGGATATCAGAAATAATTTCAATCTTGAACGGTTCAATGTTGAGTTCGATTACTCCATATCTGTCGAACATGTTCAAAGCAGTCTCCATCCTGAAATCATTTCCACTTCTGAAATGAATATTTTCTTTCAGCCAGTCCAGACCAAGTGCCGATATCTTCTCCAGATTCTCTTCCAGAATATGATATACCCGCTGAAAATATTCCGCATCCGGATTGTTCCACTTTATGAAATTCATATGTGTCAGCAAATCATGCTCGTCGTATAACAGAGTACATAATGAATCCTTGCCATCCCGGCCAGCACGTCCAATCTCCTGATAATATGATTCAATAGATCCAGGTATGTCCGCATGAGTTACAAAGCGAATATTCTCTTTATCAATACCCATACCAAACGCATTTGTTGCCAATACGAGTGTCTTCTGCCCTCTCATAAACTGATCCTGAACTTTAGAGCGCTGCACCCGTTCAAGACCACCATGGTAGCAGAGATGTGAAACGCCTTGCCCCTTTAACAGGTCGCTGAAATTATCAAGCTGTTTGATCAGAGTAAAATAGACGATACCATTACCGTCATATTCATTCGCAATAGAGATAATATGCTCCAGTTTTTCTTCATTACTGAATACCTTTTCAACCTGTAGATGCAGATTAGGACGGTCTATCCCGCCGTGAAACATCTTAACCTCTCCTGTCTCCAGGCTGAGAGTTTTAATAATGTCCTTTTGAACCTCAGGTGTGGCGGTGGCAGTAAGCGCAATTGTAGCAGGATTACCCAATACCTGTCGAAACTCCCTGATCCGTGTATAATCCGGACGAAAATCATGTCCCCATTCACTTATGCAGTGTGCTTCATCAACCGCAAGGAGGCTTATCCGCCGCCCGGAAAGGGCTTCAGTGAAATCTGGTTTACGAAAACGTTCCGGTGTAACGTAGATGATCCGGTAGCTTCCGTTCTTAAGCGCCGCATATCTTGCTTCCCTCTTCTCGCGTCCCAGTGAGGAGTTAATGAATACTGCTTCAATGCCCCGTCTCTTCAGCGCATCCACCTGGTCCTTCATAAGCGCAATTAGAGGAGAGATTACTACAGTGAGACCATCATTGATAATGGCCGGTATCTGATAACAGAGAGACTTGCCAATACCAGTAGGCGCCACTACCAGGGCATGTTTTTTTCCCAAAACATGTCTGATTATCTCTTCCTGCTTCCATTGAAACGATGTATAACCAAAGTACTTCTCTAAAACCTTTACAGGCACTTTTTCAGCTAAAAGCAAAATAACTTCTCCATTTTTTTAATTAGTATCCTACGAACCGGTTCACTTAGAATACAAATTTTATGTCGTTATGCTCCTTGAATTCTTGATAGATCTTATTACGATATGCTTCATCACTTACCATAACAGTCACATTAAAGCTTAAATATTTTCCTGTCTTACTGGTATTGGAGTCGCTGATCTGGTATGCAATGTCTTGCATTATGCCCGCAGTTGCTCCATGTACAGACTCCTTATTACTGCCTATAATCTTGTAAACCCATTCACAAGGATAATCAATACTGGGTTTCTCATTCTCTCTGTTATCAATCATTTACATACCCGTTCTTTAATAAATATTTCTATCTATTTTCGTATTAAATGTAAAAACAGATTATATTTATCACATTCTTATGCTAATAAAACATATCATGGAAAACAAGTGAAAATCTAACCCTAACTGTAAGTCAAGACCTTTAGAACATAAAGCTAATCACAACACATCATAACTCAACATCCAAATATTACCTTTTTATTAGTATTGACATTTCACAAGTCACACGGTTGAATGGATAATTCTGTTAAAGTGTTTGAACACCTGCATTTTAAAGTTGAATTATTTATAAATTCCCAATAAATTGAAAAATGCCTCCCATTCCGCTGACAGAAAGCACCGAGGCTTTAATCCCCTCCATGTAAAGGAGGTGAAACTGGGTGGTTTAAAATATAATGAAGAAATCAATAATTGCCCGAGGTATCAGGGTACATAATCTTAAGAATATTGATATCGAGATCCCTTTACGTAAACTGGCAGTGATCACCGGCGTCAGTGGGTCCGGCAAATCAAGCCTTGCTTTTGACACCCTGTATGCTGAGGGACAGAGGAGATATGTTGAATCTTTCTCTGCTTATGCCCGCCAATTCCTGGAAAGGGTTGATAAGCCGGATGTTGATCATATAGAAGGCATACCTCCAGCAATCGCCATCGAGCAGAAGAACCCCGTTAAAAATCGTCGTTCCACTGTTGGTACCGCAACAGAGATAAATGATTATCTAAGGCTGCTTTTTGCACGTATAGGCAAAACGTACTGTACAAAGTGTGGAGAGATTGTTCAAAACGATACCATATTCCAAATCACAGACTGTGTATTATCTCTTCCGGGGAGCACCAAATTCATGGTTACATTTCCTCTCAGGATCAGCAAAAAGATTCCCAGCGACATGCAGGTTTCTGCTTTAAGAGAACGAGGTATAATCAGAATCCTTGCAGACAAGACTATTATTGATATATCTTCCACACCTGACAATTTTGATATACGCAAATACAAATCGGTTGCGGGAGTAGTGGATAGATTAGTTGTGGGCAAAAAGATTAAGAGCCGCCTGACTGATAGCCTTGAAACTGCATACAGACTTGGCTCCGGATACTTGAGCATTTTCTATTTAAGTGGAGATATAAAAGAGAGCAAAAAAAAATCTACCAGAAAGAGGGGTCCATCCGGAAAAAAACGTATAACTATCTCAATAAATGATGCAAAGTGGACTGTAATGTCATTCAGCAGTCACTTCCGTTGTAATAGTTGCGATATAGAATACAAGGCACCCACTCATCACCTGTTTTCCTTTAATAATCCTCAGGGGGCATGCAGGAAATGCCAGGGATTTGGACATACTATAGAAATAGATATGGACCTTGTCATACCTGACAAAACAAAAACGCTTAACGAAGGAGCAATTGCTGTCTGGAACTCACCGGCATATAGTGGGTTGTTTGAGGAATTGCAGGCAGCAGCGCCAGATCATAACATCCCGCTTGATACACCTTACAATAAATTAACCAGGAGCCAGATAAAATTGATCGATGAAGGGGCTGAAGATTTCTGTGGTGTCAGCGAATTCTTTGATCTACTGGAGGAGAAGAAGTATAAGATGCACGTCAGGGTGCTACTTAGTAAATATCGCTGTTACACTATATGTGATGAATGTAATGGGACCAGGCTCGATCCATCCGCCCATAATGTTAGAATAAATAAATACAACATAACAGATGTGTGTAGTATGTCTATTGACGATGCATACAGTTTCTTCGAGAAAATAAAGATCTCTAAATACGAGGAAGAGATCGGCAAGATTCTGTTGCTGGAAATAAGGAAAAGGCTTGGTTACATGGTCAAGGTCGGGTTGGATTATTTGACGCTGGACAGAATGACAAGGACCCTGTCAGGTGGAGAAGCGCAGAGAGTAAACCTTACCACTTCGCTCGGATCATCGCTTGTTAATACATTATATATTCTGGATGAGCCTAGCATTGGCCTGCACCCGAGGGACACAAAACGGCTTATAGATATTCTTGTACAACTCAGAGATATTGGGAATTCCGTCGTTGTAGTTGAGCACGACAGAGATATGATTAAATCTGCAGACTATATTATGGACATTGGACCGGGAGCAGGTGAAAATGGTGGTAATGTGGTTTATGCCGGAGATTTCAAAAAAATATCCTCTCGAAACGGTTCATTAACCGGACAGTACTTGAAGGGCAAGAAGCAGATTGAACTGCCTCCAACACGAAGAAAAATCACGAAGAATTATATTGAAATTATTGGTGCAACTGAGAACAACCTGAAAAAAATTGATATCCGATTTCCTCTTAACGTATTTACATGTATAACAGGTGTTTCAGGTTCCGGCAAAAGCACTCTGATCCAGGACACTCTTTACGGTGCTCTTAAAAGAAGGATGGGAATTTATCCAGGCCATATAGGGAGTCATAAAGATTTATCTATCAGTGGACACATAGACGATGTAATCATGGTAGACCAGTCACCCATAGGCAGGACACCCAGATCCAATCCTATTACCTATGTAAAAGTATTCGATTACATAAGGAAGATATTTGCTTCAACAAGAGAAGCAAGGCTACACGGCTATACTCAGGGCTATTTTTCTTTCAATGTCAAAGGTGGACGATGTGACTATTGCGAGGGCTGTGGTTATATAAAGGTGGATATGCAGTTCCTTGCCGATGTCTACGTAATCTGTGATCAGTGCCATGGTAAACGTTTCAGGAAGGATGTTCTGGAAGTCTGTTATAAAGACAAGAACATTCATGAAGTTCTGGAAATGACGGTAACCGAGGCAATGGTATTCTTTTCCACACGCAACAAATATTCATCAACATCAGAGCAGAACGGCAGTTTATCCAGGGCGACTTCACACATACAAAAGGGACTTAAGTACCTTTCGGATACCGGTCTGGGATACCTGAGATTGGGACAACCGGCAACTACACTCTCAGGAGGAGAGGCACAACGGTTGAAGCTGGCAACCTATATGGCAAAGGGAAAACACGATAAAATACTTTTCATATTTGACGAACCCACAACAGGTTTGCATTTTGATGATATAAGAAAGCTGCTTGACTGTTTCCAGAGGCTGATCAACAACGGGCACTCCGTAATCGTCATCGAGCATAACCTTGATATTTTAAAATGTGCGGACCATATCATTGATCTCGGGCCTGAAGGTGGAAAAGGAGGCGGATATGTAGTAGGCAGTGGTACGCCGGAAAAGATCACTAAATTAAAAAAGTCTTACACCGGAAAATTCCTTAAGGAGTACATATGAGGATAGTTCTGAGAAGATAGCTTGGAGTTTGGAGTTCGGAGTTCGGAGTTTAAGGTTCGGAGATATTCCCGGCTTCTCGGGTTTTTAAGGATTTCATTAGCCCATTTAACATTTTTGAAAGTTCTATGCAAAAGTTTCGTGATTGTTTTTTAAACAAATGATTGCCTGTATGCAATCTCAATTACGGCAATACATTCCCGCACAGATCTTCTTGATATTTTAAGGAACTGATTAAATCCTGCCTTGCTTCCTCCGCTACCTTCAGCAATATTTAAGCAAATTGATACTGAAGCCCTTCTATATTGATTAGCTAAAGAGAACATTTCTTTCTTAGGAAATTTTTCTGTAATTTCATACACAAAGTCAACATAATCCAGTGATTTCTGGTAAACCTTCAACTCCTCGAAATCAAATCTGTTGTCGCTCACTAATATTACTCCTAACTCCGAACTTTTCACTCCGAACTACTAAGACAAGTCCAACATTCTCTGAATAGCTTTTCTTGCCTCAATCGCTATCTCTTCCGGCACCGTAACCACAAACTGAATATCTTCCAGAGACCACAACAGTTTTTCCAATGTATTTAATTTCATATTCGGGCAATCTGACAGAGGTGTAACAGGCATAAAGGTCTTATCAGGATTCTCTTTCTTCATCCTGTGCAAAATCCCTATCTCAGTCCCTATAACAAACTCCTTTGAATTACTGCTCTTAGCATAGTTTAAGATACCGGTTGTACTGGCAACATGATCTGCAAGCGCAATCACATCAGGAGTACACTCAGGATGAACTACTACCTCTGCCTCCGGATGCTCCGATTTCATTTGGACTATCTGGTCGGCAAGAATCCTGTGATGAGTAGGGCAATAGCCCTCCCAATATATCATCTCCCGATCCAGGCACGATGAGACATACGCCCCGAGGCTCTTGTCAGGGACAAATATAATATCCTCATCTTCAGGAATGGATGAGACAATCTTTACAGCATTTGAGGATGTACAACATATATCACTTTCTGCTTTAACGGCAGCCGTGGTATTCACGTAACACACCACCCTGGCATTTGGATAAAGTTTCTTCTTCTCTTTTAATTCTCTGGCTGTGATCATCGATGCCATCGGACATCCTGCATGTTCATCAGGCATGATGACCGTTTTATTCGGAGATAACAGGGCTGCAGTCTCTGCCATAAAATGAACACCGCAAAAAACTATCAGATCGGCATCTGTCCTTGCCGCCTGCTGAGACAAACCCAGAGAGTCGCCAACAAAATCTGCGACATCCTGAATCTCTCCACGTTGATAATTATGCGCCAGAATAACTGCATTATGCTTCTTCTTCAGCTCAGAAATCTTCTCAATAATCGAATCAGACACCGCCTTATACTCCTATCTCATGGCCATCCCATGAAAATTATATCCAAATAACACGTTGAAAAAATTAAACAATACACAAAGACACTACCCGTCTATACAAAAATTCAAATCCTATTATCTTTTAAAAAATCCATTTTACAACTGTTTTTTTATATCCATTACAAAATAATTTTTGGAATTTCAGGGCATGAGTTTACATGATATTTTGATTTTTTGATTGAACAAAACCAGAGGCTTAATAATACTAAGTCGAGGATTTTGTGATTGATGAAAATATAAAGCTCAAGTGAAATCTGGTTCTGAGAACTGAAAATCAATTTGTGATGGGTAAGGTTTTCATACAATAACTAAATAGATTCCAGAAAGCTTATTAATGCAGGAACAACCTCCTCATCAGGCAATTCCAGAATTCTCTGCTTCTCTCCTGGAAATGCCGATATCAGCTCGCCAATCATACCAAACAACTCATTGTCATCATCCGGAATTTTACTACTGTCTTTTACAAAATCGATTATCAGGTTGCGCAATATGGAGTAATCTCCCGGATAATTTGGAACCTCACTATCCAACCACTCTATCTCCAACATTATATGTGGTTGTTCATGCATAATGTATTTTATTCTGAACCGTCTTCCACCCTGGACTACTATGTTAAATAAATTAGCAGACACCTTGACAAACTCCCTGATAACTACTGAAGTACCAATTTCAAAAGGTATTGCCGGTGCCCTACCTCCCTCCCCTCTCTAATCAGACAGACACCAAAAGAACGCGCCTCACTATGACATATCTCTATTAATTTGAGATACCTTGGTTCAAATATCCGCAGTGACAGCCTCTGATGCGGAAAGACTACAGAGTTGAGTGGAAACAGATCCAGTAATTTTTTTGTATCATCCATAACATGCTGCACCAATTATTAAGCAATCTGTAATGACTAATAATCAGACTTCTTATAATAAAAAAAGGGCACAGCAGATTGACTGCTAATGCCCTTTATGAGAATTAATACAATTTGCCTTGTAATCCGGCTATTCAATTATTTCAACTGACTGGCCCGATACAAGGATACTACCCTCAGTGGAGCGAAACCTCTCAGCTTGTTTGTTCTTTATCGTGGACATTAATTCGTCATAGGATGTCCTATCTAAAGTATTAACAATCTGACTATGGTAATTATTTACCAGACTCACACCTTCAACAACCAGATCACAGATCTTCCATTCCCCATTTTCATAGAACAGATAGAAATCCGTCGAAACCTCTCTACCGGACTGCACTTGAAGAGTCGTCTCCACTTTGGCGAAATCATCGAATCGTTTCTCCCTTAGCGAAACAATCTTCTTTCCGAAGATAGGTCTCGTCTTATTGATGTAAGAGTTTCTAAGATGATCGGTAAACAATTCCACAAACCCACTTTTCTGCTCATAGAGACATTTATCCCAGTACTCCCCCATGACCCTCTGTGATATAATCTCAAAGTTTAAAGAAGGTGAAATCACTTCCCACTGCTTAGCTCTTCTTTCACGAATATCTTCAGTTGTATTTAAAGAATATTCATTAAGAATAACCTTTTTTACAAGTACGCTCGGTTCTCCTGCCAACAAATAAGATTGCATAACCGTAATTGCAAATATACTGATAAACATTATAAATACAATTTTTCTGTTTTTCATAACTTTGCCCCTCCAAAAATAATTAGAATGGCAGACTACTTATTTGTGCAGATTAATACCATTCAAGTGTCTTCGAAACTAATGGTTTATTAGCATGCCTGTGAATAACGGGGCCAATTAAGGCCGTTTAATGACATGCAATTAGGCAAGTTTTCTTCAGTAGGACGCATCTATTCGCAAGCTACATGCCATTTGTAATGTCAAATCAGTGATACCTGCTATTATTATTATAAGCCGTTCATATTATCTCTTGATTTTCTGTTGCACCGGCAATTCTATAAAAAATTCAAAGTCATCAAAGTACCAACATGTGTTATGATCAAATTTTTCAGAATGTATATATTGTATATAAATGATCAACATGATACTCGCAGCAACACAAATCCGAATAGATTCTGCCACTAATAATTTTACAAAAAGTTGTTAAATTCTTGCCCGTTCAACTCCTATAAATAAGCCTTTTTTTGAAGAAATTATGCCAATAACACAAATATATTGGCTGAATTGTGACAATTTGTCTGATTTGGGTCTAAAACTGCTGTATTAATTACTAAACAATATCTGATATTTAAGCTGGATTTGTACTGAATTTAGACTCAATTACGCTTAAGAGAGGGGAATTGTTCGAAAATGTAACGAATCTGGCCACTGATTTTCCTGCCCGACTATGTCGTTCGGGCGGGCACAGATACACACAGAGATTAAAAACATAAAAAAAGAGAGAATGAAACAGATAGCAAATAATGTGTACACTAAAATTGTTGACTCAATAGTCAAGCCTTTAGTATTTCCAAAAATCCTGCTCATTCTATTAACCCTTTTGCCTGTTGTTTCCTTTGCAGATTCGGACATGATTTCCGATGATAAAAGCAAGGAGATTGGTCAAAGTTGCCCCTTGGTTAGATGCGACAACATACGCAACATTTTCCAGAGCGCGACATCGATTTACAACCGTCCACCAATCCATAGGACTGGTTGCTCCCCATGGGTCCATGTAAGCAGAAACCCTGATAAGAACATCAGCGCCATTAGCAGTAATCTGGCGCAATACTTCCGGGAATAGCCAATCATAACAAACGGCTACTCCAAAGTTTCCTATTGGCGCTTCTGCTACAGGAATTATATAGTTCCCTACAAAGACGTGTACTATAGCAAATTAACGTACCTCAATCTCTAAGAGCTTAATACCGGACAAATCTGACATGTTTACAACCGGTTCAGTGCCATCATAACTGCTTTCA
>JASMMK010000021.1 GCA_030748215.1 Candidatus Scalindua sp. | reverse complement strand
GTTGAGTACATCAACAGGATGCTGAAGGAAGTAGGCATGAAGGCTGGTAAACACAGTGCACATCATTGATTTGATGTGACTAGATAAGATGTAGAAGTATTATAAAAGGGAGCTGGGCTTATTGCCTGGCTCCCTTTTTTTAAGCAGAGTTATTACAAAAAATCCCACTATATTGGTGGGATTTTTTGTAATAATATTTAGTTAACCTTTTAGGTATTTTTTGTGTATATTATAACCTAAGAAGAAAATTTTTAAATTTTTCAGGTAGGGTATGAATGTTGACAACAATTATGAATAAAATTACTAAACCAGGTGTTTTTCTGCTGTTTGTATTAGTTGTGTTCATCGGCTGTGGAGAACAGATAAATCACCTTGACGTTGGAGAAGCATTATTGGAGCAGGGAAAAGTAGAAGAGGCATCAATTGAATTTAAGAAAGCTGTTGAGAAGAACCCCGATCTTGCCAGGGCACATTTTGGCTTGGGAAATGTGGCTATGGAAAAGAACATGCTTGAAAAGGCTGCGGACCACTATAGAAAGGCATTTCAGTTGGATTCTACATTTGTTGAAGCTTATCAAAAATTTTCAGACGCGTATATTGAAATTGGTAATCCAGATGACGCTTTTCATACAAAGTATAATCCTGTCATGCAAAATCCTGATGATCCTATGGCTCATATAGACCTTGCTGTTTTCTATCACAAATGGGATCAGACCAGAAAGGCAATTGAAGAGTACGAAGAGGCACTTAAATTGGATTCCGATAACCCTTTTATTTATTACAATTTAGCAGTAGCATACCAGGACATGGGACTTTTTGAGGACAAATCAATACCTCTCTATTTAAAATCTATTGAGATAAATCCTGAATATGATGATGCTCATTATAATCTTGCAGTCTCTTACCTCAAATCAAATAATCTTGAAAAAGCAATGGGTGAATATAAAAAAACATTGGCAATTAATCCTGAATATGCCACTGTTTATGTAGATTATGGTATGATCAAACTTCAGGAAAAAAAGTTTGATGAGGCAATTGCATTTTATGATAAGGCATTAGAGATTGATCCAAATACTGTTGAAGCTTATTATCAAAAGGGTATTGTGTATGCATTCCAGGAAAAATTTGATGATGCATTAAAGATGAACAGAAAAGCGTTAGAAATAAACCCTAAACATACTAATTCTCAGTTTAATATAGCAGTGGTTTATCACAAACAAGGTAAGTTAGACCGTGCGATAGCAGAATATGATTTAGTACTAGTGATTGATAGGAACTATGAGGATGCATTTTATAATAGAGGTCAGATATATGCTTCAATGGGAAATACACCGCAAGCGTATAATGATTACATAACCTATAGTAAAATTGTAAAGGCTAAAACTGGTTCAGAAGCGGCTGCTCTTTCGTTGCGAGGCGTAGAGGATAAGGAGAGGGTTCAGAGATATATGATTCCAAGCTTCAAGGACTGGCTATTGGAATATGATGATTAGTAGCTTCTGAAGATGGCATTTCAACAAACACTGGTTCATACACTACGTAGGAGCTTGCTGTTTTAATTATAGAGACAGGAAGGAAATGATGTAGATGATGTTAAAATTTCTAAATAGGTTTAGCTTTTTATTTGTAGCTGTATTGGTTGGTATTGCCGTAGGTTGCGATAATGCGCAAAACCATATAGGGCTTGGTGATAAATTAGCCGTTGAAGGTAAGCTTGATAGGGCAATTGAAGAGTATAAGGTTGCAGTAGATCTTGATATAAATGCTGCTGAGACCTACTGTAAGTTGGGAGATGTGTATTATAAGAAGGAGATGCTGGAAGAGGCCGCGAAAGAGTATAGAAAAGCAGTTGATCTGCGTCCTGATTACCTTGATGCCCATAAAAAGCTGTCTGAGGTTTATACAAAGATTGGGGTTCCTGATGATAAGCTTACAATATACACAAGTGCAGTTGAGAGTGATCCCAAGGATTCAAACGCTCGCATAAGACTGGGTATCTATTATCAACAGTTGAGAAGAATGGATCTGGCTTTTGAGCAGTATAACAAAGTGCTGGAATTTGATCCGTATAACCCAAGCGCTCATTACAATCTGGGTGTTGCATATCAGGATCTTAACTTGCTCGAGAAGGCGATACCGGCATATGAAAGATCTATAGAGCTTAAACCCGGATACGAGAAGGCACATTACAATCTGGGTATTGCCTATATAGCTTTGGATGAATATGATAAAGCACTTAAGGAACTGAAAATAGCAGATGAATTGAACCTGGGTAATGTTGATACGTATTGCAATCTAGGTTTGGTGTATTACCTTAAGGGTATGATGGATGAAGCTGTTAACAGTCTAAGAAAGGCGTTGGAAATTGATCCGGAGAAAGCTGATGCGCATTACTATCTTGGCGTGATTCATGCAAGTAATAATAAATATAATGAAGCAATAGAAGAGTACAAGAAAGTAATAGCGGTAGATTCTAAATATGCAGATGCTCATTTCGACCTTGGCACTATATACTATAAACAGGGATTGTTTAATGAGGCTATAGAAGAGTATGATAAGACAATTCAGATAGATAGAGGTTATGCAGATGCATATTATAATAAGTCTGCAACCTTTGAGAAGTTGGGTGATGCCGCTGCAGCACGTGACGAATTTGAAAAATACAGGATGATAAGTAAGACTGCCCAAGGCTCGCCAAGTTTATTAGAGTTTGATGCGAAGCTTACTGGTGCTGCTGAAAAGGACGACGCATTTCAAAAACAGAAAATAGCGGATGAAGCCATGAGAGAAGCGGAGGCATTCAGGCAAAAAGAAGAAGCAGCAAGGGTTCAAAATTAAGCGGATACAGTCTAAATCACAGCACTATAGACCTTAGTCTGTTCTGCATTTCAAATTCACAAATATTTATTCAGCATTGTACTTTGTGTCCCCCCCCTGCCAGGTAGGGGAATACAAAGACTCCAGCTTTTCCCAATCAACAATCTGGCTTCTCGATATCTTGGTAGGAGATTGAAAATAACAGAGGAAGATTATGTTGTAATTGATCTTATCTCGATATCTACCTGGCTAGAATATGGACAGCGCACTTATTAAAATTTATTCAGCATCCTTTGCACATCGGAATCCAACGCTTTTGTTTCTATCACTAGGCTCTCCAAACATTCTTACTGCACAGCGCAACTTGTAGACATTTTGGGCAAACATGGATCCACCTCTGATAATTCTTTTGCCTGTGCCTTTTATCGGTCCTTTAGGATTTTTTTTAGGAGTACTTAGATAATATTCCGGATGATACCAGTCTTCACACCACTCAGAAACACTTCCAGTCATATCGTAGCAACCGTAAACGCTGTTTCCTTCCGCGAAACTTCCTACGGTAACAGGCAAATTGCCATCAGTTCCTACGTTACAAAATTTGATTTCCCATACATTGCCCCAGGGAAATCGTCTTCCGTCCGTGCCTCTTGCGGCCTTTTCCCATTCAGCCTCTGTAGGCAGGCGTTTGCCGGCCCATGCGGCATAAGCATAAGCATCATACCAGTCTACCCTGGTGACAGGGTAATCGGGGTAATTATAATATTTATACTCATATCCTCTGAAAGAGTTGCCGGGAAGATGACTTTTATTAATAGGTTCAGAGGGTGAACATTTGCTGTGATCACCAGTTTTCATTATATAATCCATGAATTCCCAATATTGTGCATTTGTAACCTCGTATCTATCGATATAAAATGCGTCAAGGATTACAGCGTGTTGTGGCATCTCTTCCGGAATAAAGTCCTCCTCTTTGCTTCCCATAAGAAACTCGCCGGCCGGTACAAGTGTCATTTCCTCCCACTTCTCTTTGTTTATTTTTAATGCATCTTCCATTAGTTGTCTTCTATCGTTAACTCTTTTCTGGGCAATTTCTCTTTTTCCCTCTACATTCAGGTAGTCCATAAGTTTACCGATGAAATCGTCTACCTCATTCAGCTCTTCCGGAACTTGTGGCATCAGCCTTCTGCATGATTCCAAGTGTTCCATTGCCTTAGCGTGGTTATCAAGCTTCCAGTAGACACCAGCTATATACCAGTGAAGAGAAGATCTGTTCGGTTCCAGCTCAATAGCCTTTTTGTAATAACCCAAAGCACCTTTATAATCATTCTGTATTTCACGTAAAGAATTTGCAGTTTTTATGTATTTGTCAACTTGCTCAGTTTTCAGCAAAGCTTCTTTATCTAATGGATTTGGCTCATCCTGCTTTTTATCAATATTTTCTTCCTGATTTGTCGGTTCTTGACTCTTTTCAGCCGATTTTTCAGGTGTTTGTGCGTTTAAGTTTGTTACATAAAACATTAAAACTATTATGGAAAAAAGAATCCTCTTCAATTACTGCCTCCTTAGCTCAAAAAATAGGTCTAAAACTTGTGTATGTTATAGAAATTTAATGGTAGTAAATATTTATATAGTAGAATATTATACATTCAGAAATATGTTAAATCAATATCAAATAGATTTGGGCTTATTTATGTTAAAAAGGTCTTGATATTGTTACCCTTTTTTGGTAACATCCTCGAAAATCTTCATTTATATATAGATCAACAGAGTGGTAAAGTCAACGAATGCTAACCGATTAAGGGGGAATCTATGGGTTGTGAATGTTCAATGGAAAAAGTTTTAAATACCATCAAGATGGTATTTCAGCAGATAAACAAGCGAAAAAAATTAATAGGTGTTCTTTTAATCATACTGATAGCTGTCGGCATTGTTGGAGGCAGGAAGTTCTGGCATTATGCTGAATCCAGTGAATTTTGTGGTAGCTGTCATGAAATGGACGTTCATTATGACTCGTTTATGAGCTCAAAGCATCATAACGAACATGTACACGCTTGTCATACATGCCATATTGGCCCCGGGTTGAAGGGGTTCTTGCATGCAAAGTTGAGTGATGGTGCACACGATTCGTTTGAACATTCAAGAAAGACCTACCTTACCAGTGAAAATTCAGGATTATTCATCGCAATTGCTGAAGATAGTGTTCCTATTATAAATGGCAATTGTGCAAGGTGTCATACTGATCACGCAGAATTTACGAAAGATAAAAAACATTTGGAGTTTGTTGCTCAATCAAAGAGGGTAGGAGAAGACGGCAATCTTGAGGGTTTCTTCTGTACGGATTGTCACATAGGGGTTGTCCATCCAAGTTGGAGTGCGGATGTTTATAAAGAATATGCTGAGAAAAAAATTCCACCATTTGGAATTTTTGAGGAGAATGACTGTTATGCCTGTCATCGACACGCAACACCAAAAGTTGTGAAAGAATGGACTGGCAGTCCACACTCAAAAAGTGGAGTTTCATGTATCGGTTGCCATGGAGATGATCACGGGGTGATTGTCGAAAGAAGTGGAAAAGTTCTACCAAGTAAGTGTGGTGAGTGCCACGAAACAATGTACAATGATTTCGCTCAGAGTAAACATTTTGATGGACGTATAGTTGCGGAAATAGCAAGTACTAAGGATGTGACAATGAGAGAAGATTGTAAAAAATGTCATATGCTTGGATTAAACCAGCCGTGGGATGAAGGAGCTGGAGGGAGTTGTGAAGGTTGCCATCCTAAACATTTGTTCTCGCGTTCAGAAGCGTCTGAATCTAAGGTGTGCAAAAACTGTCATTTTGGTGGGCCGGCTCACGCGCAGCTAGATTTAGGAGTTAAATCTATGCATGGTAGTCTGTTTGCTGAACGAAGGAGAGCGGGTAAACCTGAGTTAAAATGCCAGACCTGTCATAGCGATCCATATAACCATCATAATTTTAATAGAAATGTCGGTATGTTGAGTATCGACTAATAATACATTGCTTGAGGTTTTCTCATGCTAAATAATGTTTGAAGTTGTACATGAAAGCCCACCTTAATGGTGGGCTTTTTTGTTGGACTAATTATGCATTGGAATTCGAACCGATTAATATTAATATTGAGTTCTTCAATCGGTAAAAAGCTGATTATGGCTTTTACCGGACTAGGGTTTTGCATCTTCCTGCTCAGCCATCTTGCAGGAAATCTGATAATATATGCCGGAGACGATGCCTTTAACTCTTATGCCGAACGTCTTCATTCGTTTGGTCCTCTCATAATTCTTGCTGAAATAGGTCTGCTTTTTCTTGGCATAGTTCATATCTCTACCGGGATCTATCTTTTCTATCAGAATGTCCGTGCGAGACCCGGAAGATATATAAAAAAGAGAAATGCTGGTGGTAGATCAATTGGCTCTAGTACTATGCCGTATACCGGTTTTCTAATACTCATTTTCATTGTTTTTCATCTTATTGATTTTCACTTTGTAGAAAAGACAGACAGATCTATATATCAGATTGTGTCAGAAACGTTCTCAAATCCCGGTTATACTATTTTTTATATCCTATCTATGGTAGTGGTCGCTGTTCATGTTGATCACGGCTTCTGGAGCCTGTTACAGACCCTGGGGGTTAATAATTTGGAATGTATGCCGTTGTTGCGTGTGATTAGTTCAGCAATCAGCCTATTTGTGGGAATTGGATTTGGTTCTCTTCCAGTTTTTATCACGTTAATTTCTTAGCAAAGAGAAATAATGAAGCTTGATTCAAAGATACCAGATGGTCCGCTTTCCGAAAAGTGGGACAAGCACAGGTTTGAGCTGGACCTTGTAAACCCTGCAAATAAGAAGAAATTTGAGATTATTGTTGTGGGTACAGGTCTCGCTGGTGCATCGGCATCTGCAACACTTGCGGAACTGGGATATGAAGTAAAAACATTCTGTATCCAGGATAGCCCGCGCCGTGCACATAGCATTGCAGCTCAAGGTGGAATAAATGCTGCCAAGAATTATCAGAATGATGGAGACAGTATCTGGCGCCTTTTTTATGATACCATTAAAGGTGGTGATTTCAGGTCCAGAGAGGCAAATGTCTACCGTCTGGCGCAGGTTAGTAATAGTATTATTGATCAGTGCGTTGCCCAGGGAGTCCCTTTTGCGCGTGAGTATGGTGGCCAACTTGCCAATAGAAGTTTTGGTGGTGCTCAGGTATCAAGAACTTTTTATGCCAGAGGGCAAACCGGGCAGCAGCTTCTTCTAGGTGCATACGGAGCATTGTCACGCCAAATAGCAGCTGAAAAAGTCAGACTTTTTACCAGAAGAGATATGCTTGATCTTATGGTAATAGATGGGAAGGCAAGGGGTATAATCGTTAGAAATCTTATCTCCGGTAATCTTGAAAAACATTCGGCTGATGCTGTTATACTTGCAACCGGGGGTTACGGAAATGTTTTCTACCTTTCAACAAATTCCATGGCATCAAATGTTTCAGCAGCCTTTGCCGCTTACAAGAAAGGAGCTTTTTTTGCAAATCCTTGTTTTACGCAGATCCATCCAACATGCATTCCGGTTAAAGGTTCATATCAGTCAAAATTGACACTCATGAGTGAGAGTCTTAGGAACGATGGCCGGGTATGGGTACCAAAAACACCAGGTGACAGAAGGTCACCGGGAGATATTAAGGAATCTGAGAGAGATTACTATCTTGAGAAGAAATATCCTGGATTTGGAAATCTGGTACCAAGAGATGTCGCATCAAGAAATGCTAAGTTGCAATGTGATATGGGGAAAGGGGTAGGGGATACTAAGCTTGCTGTGTACCTTGATTTCAAGGATGCCTTAAAAAGAGATGGTCAGGATATTATTGCCAGAAAATACGGTAACCTTTTTGAAATGTATGAAAAGATAACGGCGGACAATCCATATAAAACTCCAATGAAGATATATCCCGCTGTACATTATACAATGGGTGGACTTTGGGTAGATTATAACCTGATGAGTACTATACCAGGTCTTTTTGTATTGGGAGAGGCAAACTTTTCTGATCATGGGTCTAATCGCCTGGGAGCCAGCGCTTTGATGCAGGGACTTGCAGATGGTTATTTCATTATACCGTATACAATCGGCAGTTATCTTGCAGAGGCTTCTCCTGAGAAAATTGCTGTGGATCATAAAGAGTTCAATATATCGTATTTGAATGCCGAAGCGCGCATAAAGAAGCTCATTTCCATAAAAGGAAAGAGAACAGTAGACAATTTTCAACGTGAACTTGGAAGTATTCTCTGGGAGAATTGTGGCATGTCGAGAAAAAATACTAACCTTAGAAAAGCAAAAAAACTTATCAAAGAGCTTCGTGCGGAGTATTGGGAAAATGTTTTAGTAGGAGGGTCTGAAAAGGATTTCAATCAGCGTCTTGAAAAGGCCTGGAGAGTGGCAGATTTCCTGGAATTTAGTGAACTCATGGTTACTGATACACTTGAAAGACAGGAGTCCTGTGGAGGACACTTCAATGAAGATTATCAGACAGATGAAAATGAGGCTTTACGTGATGATAAACTTTTCTGCCACGTTTCTGCATGGGAATTTCAAGGAAATAGGCGTAAGCCTAAATTACACAAAGAGTCTCTGAAGTTTGAAAATGTTGAGTTGACACAAAGGAGTTATAAGTGACAAAAGCAAATGGAGAAAAATGCATCAATCTTAAATTAAAAGTCTGGCGTCAGAAGACCAAAGATCCGAAGGGCAGATTAGAGTCGTTCAAGGCAGAAAATATATCTAAGGATATGTCATTTCTTGAAATGCTTGATGTTGTAAATGAGGAAATAATTCACTCAGGTAAAGATCCCATTGCTTTTGATCATGATTGCCGGGAAGGAATTTGTGGCTCGTGCGGCGCAATGGTTAACGGCCGTGCTCATGGTCCTGAAAAGGGAACTACCCTTTGTCAGTTGCATATGCGTCACTTTTCAAACGGTGATACAGTGGTGATCGAACCGTGGAGATCAAGGGCTTTTAAAGTAGTTAAGGATCTTGTCGTAGATAGAAGTGCATTTGACAAAATTATTCAAGCGGGTGGATATATATCTGTTAATACCGGTGGAGCACCTGACGGAAATGCTATACCAGTGCCTCAGGAAGTAGCTGAAAAAGCGATGGATGCTGCGGAATGCATTGGGTGTGGAGCCTGCGCAGCAGCATGCCCGAATGCGTCAGCTATGCTATTTACTGGTGCCAAGATTTCTCAATTTGCCCTGCTTCCTCAGGGACATCCTGAGACAAAGAAGAGGGTACTTGCAATGGTCGGTAAGATGGATGAACTTGGGTTTGGCAACTGTACAAATGAAAGAGAGTGTGAAGCAGAATGCCCTAAAGAGATTTCTATTATTAACATCGCTCGTATGAACCGGGAGTTCATAAAATCTGCTATTTCTCCATAATAATCTTATTATGGATTGGTTAAAATCAACTGTAGCATCCAACTGATAAATACAAATTTCAATAGGTGAATTGAAGGAATAAAATGAATAGTATTATCATGAACAATAAAAATATACAGGAAATTGCACTACAATACCTGGATGATGGTGTCTTTATGTTTGATAGAGATAGAAAAATAGTATTGTTCAATCCTGCCTGCGAACGCATTGCCGGCTATTTGATGGAAGAAATCAGAGAGAATGAATCCAACTGCTTTGACATATTTAAATGTCACTCTTCAGACAAGTCGTGCCTTGCAGTAT
>JASMMK010000020.1 GCA_030748215.1 Candidatus Scalindua sp. | reverse complement strand
ACTGCTACGTGGAATGGGGATGGATGCTCAGTCCTTACCCTTGTGCCCTGTATAAAGCCAGCACCTGCACTTTGAACCAGTGCCAAGCTCAGCATTCCTGCGCCCAGGAATCCTAAAATCCAAGCCTTTTTCTTCATTCTTCACCTCCAAAAACTAAAATTATAAAAACACTACATTAAAAATCCGGCTCATGCGGACATGTTCCAGACATTTTGCAAACAGTTACAAGTTCTTCACCATCATCCGGACACTTACCATTAGAAAGCAAATGCTCCGCATACTCCTTTTTATGGTCAATCTCAAAACCTACACCTGGTTCATCAAACTCCTTGCCACATTTTTTGCAACCAAAATTGAGCTTCGCTCTGATTGCAGTACCTGTCAAATCGTCATTGCATACTTCGCAAAAACCGATATTAAAAGCGTAGCAGGCTTTTGAATTCTCGCACTTATCATTGACACAACTATATTTAGTCCTAATGCAGGACCAAGATTTTACAACCTTATGCTTAGCAACCTCTTCACCTTCCTTATGCTCTTTGGTATTCCAGATGTACTTCAGATTACCACATTCGGTCCAGGTAAATATCTCTTTACATTCAGTACACCAATTCAGCAACTCGTTGACTTTCATTGGGCATGGTCCGCCCTTTTCAGCCTTAGCAACATTAAACTGGCTACCTATAAGCGCAACCATACACACGAATACTCCCAAACACAAAATCCTACCAAATTTTTTCTTCAATGTATTCAAGTCTTCACCCCCTTTCAAATTTTCCTCACTATTAATAAAACGATATAGCACACAGTTCGTCAGATGAACACACCCTGTGTGCCATAAAACTATATGTTTTAATATATTGTAAACCACACAAACTAAAATACTTAAAACAAATACATCGCTACAATATCAATAAATCTCAGAAAGAAGGCGGCTGTATTCTACCAATGCCCGCCATTCGACTGTCAGCAAACTACCAGAGAAACCCCAAAATGTCAATTTATTTATTGTCAATTTTGAGCATATTTTTCGAGCCTGTATCTGAAAGTTCCTCTGCTAAGGCCTAGTAATTTAGCAGCCTTAGTTTTGTTATTTTTGCTTTTTTTCAATGCCTGTAGAACCAGGTGTTTCTCTAGCTCATCTATAGAAATACCTTCTGGTGGCAAATTAAAATTCACCATCTTATATGCATTATCTTTGTCATTCCTATTGCCAGAAACTGATTCTTTTACTAAAGTGACAGGAAGATGATCCTCTGTCACCATGCTTCCCTTGCATAAAATTACAGCCCTTTCCATGCAATTTTTCAATTCTCTTACGTTACCTTCCCATCTGCCCGAAACCAGTAGATTTTCAACATTCTTTGTCATTTTCAGCGACAGTTTACCCATTTTCTCGGAAAACTGCTCAACAAAGCTTCGCGCTAATTGTAAAATATCCTCTGACCTCTCCCTTAGCGGAGGTATTATTATAGGAAACACATTTACTCGATAGTATAAGTCTTCCCTGAATTGACCCTTTTTAACATATTCCTCAATGTTTTTGTTACTGGCACATATTATTCTTACGTCAACTTGTAATGTTTCTCCCCCCCCAAGCCTTTCTAATTCTCGTGCTTCAATCAGCCTAAGCACCTTGGCCTGAACAACTGGATTCATCTCAGATATTTCATCAAGAAACAAGGTTCCTCCATTAGCCAATTCAAATCGGCCTTTTTTGCTTCTCTCCGCCCCAGTAAAGGCACCCTTTTCATAGCCGAACAATTCACTCTCAAGTAATGTCTCGGGTAAAGCAGCGCAGTTAATCGAAACCAACGGCCCTCCCTTCCTTAAGCTATTGAAGTGGATTGCTCTCGCCACAAGTTCTTTCCCAGTACCACTCTCTCCATAAACAAACACAGTCGAGTCAGTTCTGGCAACATCACCAGCCAGCAAGAGAACTTCTAATATCTTTGGAGAGTTGCCTATAATATTACCAAAATTATAATGCGACTCCAATTCCTTTCGAAGATATCTGTTTTCCATTGCCAGAGATCTCATTTTCAGGGCCTTTACCACAGAAACCGAAAGCGACTCTCCTTCAAACGGTCTTACGATATAATCGAATGCACCCTCTTTCATCGACTCCACCGCTGTTTCAATGGAATCATCACCAGTTACAACTATAACCGGCAACTCAGAATCCATAGATTTAATCTTCTTCAGGAACTCCAACCTACCCATTTCTGGCACTCTCAGGTCGGTAATAACCAGGTGCAGTTTTTCGTGTTCAACGAAATCAACTATCGAGGTCAAGTCCTGAGCCTTAATAATCTCTATATCATCCATCTCGTCGAACATAACCTGGATGTTGCGTATAGTCCGCTCTTCGTCATCAGTTATTAGCACTTTACTAACCACCCTGAAGCATCCTCAAAAAATCATCAAAAATACTTTAACTTGTCAAAAAGCAAATATACTAAATATATCGTAATGAAGATTTTTGGTCAATTCCACGAAAAGATATGCAAGAGAACATACCACTGATGCCAACATGAATCCTACCATGAGCAATCCGACAGCAAGAAGTGGCACACCCATCAGTCTGGAAATAAATTTCGCCCCTGAAGATGATGGTTTAACCCTCAAACCCTCTAGCTGGCCCTCTTCCTTCATTCTCTCATAATATGCACCTCTTTCGTGCTTCACATGTGCTTCATCAATTTTACCGGTAAACATTGCCTCATCAGTAGGCATATTTTCAGGTAACATGTGCGTATGCAGGAAATGAATTGAAAAGATGAAACCTGCTGCTAATAGTGCTTCATATCTATGCGCAACCAGAGCAATACTCGGCAAATCAACATAGTTCGCAACACTGGCAGGTATTAGCCTTGTGGACTGTACGGGAAACCAAAGGACAAATCCTGTGACAGCCATAACCAAGGTTCCCCACATGAGCGACAGATATTCAAACTTTTCCCAATATATGTATCTTTCAAACTGTGGCCGTTTACCAAGCCTGAAAAACCACAAAATATCTCCCAGTATATTCAACACATCTTTTGGCTGTATCAGGAGTGAATCAGGTCCCCAAAAAATAGTTTTATCTTTCCTTATTAGCGTTTGAAAAGCCAGATACGCAAAGTGCAGAAATGCCGCTAAAAATGTAATGAGCGCACAAATCCTATGAATATTACCAGCCGTAGGATAGCCACCCATAGCGCCATACAACCATTGACCCCAGGCATAGTCCTTAAACACAAGTGGCATGCCGGTCAACACCAACCCGAAAAAACTTATAATTGTGAGGGAATGGCCAAGTCGATGAAACTTACCAAATCTCATTAATGATGTTGTATTATTAGCCATGATCAGATCCACTCTCCTTTCGATCGTCTAATATTGAACCCAGCCATGAGAAAAGCATATGCGTGCCGAATTGTATAAATGTTACCACCAAAAGACCCACGTACGCCAAGAAGAGAACTGTTAATAATGTCTGTGGACTCTTTACGATACTCTTAATCTCCTCGGGATCCTTCCTGATATTTTTTAGGGCTACCAATGCTGATTTATAATACTCAACATCTTTATAACCCGGATGCGCAACATGCTTAACAAAACTGTCGCCAGCACCGGGATGACACTTACCACATGTTTCTTTAGCATTTTCCGGACCTAATGTGGATTCCGGATTTGATGAATTAAGTATGGTATGCTGCCCGTGGCAATCGACACACGTAGCTATATCTAAGCCCACATATCCCATTGCAGTCACCTGACCATGAAGATTGTTACGATAAGAGCGATAGTAGCTTTCATGACAACCTCCACATTTCTCTATTGTATCCCCTCTGTGCTCTAGATTATCAGCCCTAGGAGTATTCATCTTAGATTTCTGCCCAGTATGACAATACTTACATGTAGGCAGCTGCACACCCTGTTCCTTCATTAAACTTGCATGACTACCTTCCAGAAATGTTGCTGCCGGATCGTCGTGGCAAAATGTCACACAATCTACAGGCTGCAAATTTGGATAATGCTCTCCTTCAGTATCTTCCAGATCAGCATGACAATCGATGCAGTAGAAGTCTTCACCACCGTGAGCAGATGCGTGGTATTCTTCTTCATCTACAACCATTGTCACAACTTCAACCTCCCCAGTGACATGGTCAATCCTAACCTTAGAATCTACCTCTGCCGGATCTGCATGACACTCCATACAATCACTATTTTCCTGAGCAAATAGATTACTAGATGAAAAAGAAGAAATGAAAATAAGACATGAGATGAAACATGAGATGATTACTAGTTTACATATTTTACTATCTTTTAATGCTTCTATCGTTGTTTTTGGCAATGATACCACTTTATGATTTCCTCCCCTTATGTTTAAAGAAAGATAGTACTTTTACAGTGGGCAAACCTTCACTCCGGCAAAAATCTTTACAAGCAAGCCACACAATCATCTCCCCTCTACATAGCAATATGAAGAGGGGAGCTAAAGAACGACATTACAGCCATTATTTAAAAAACTTCATTCTACAATATAATTCTCAAAGAAACAAAATCCATTATGCTATTTAGCATTAGGCGGTTTTGTCTTGTACCACGGATCCAGCTCTATATAGCCTTTCCACTTCTTTTTGTCTACCTTAGGCAATACATCGTCAATTCCATCATGGTCTCTGTGATCATCTCTTTTAATGTATTTTTTAGTGAAAAGCCTCTCTTTACCTTCGCTATTTTTTGTACCTTCACACTTAGGACACTTATTCTTAGCGCCTGCATCTTCCCAGTGACACTGTAGACACTGTTCTTTTATTGTTTTATACTTATTGATACCAGCTACCAGCAAGCCCGCATCGTATTGAGCCTTTCTGGCGGACATTGGATCATCTTTTAACAACTTTTTAAATGCGTCTTTGCCCTTGCCTTTATAATTTTTCTTAGTCTTTATGTAACCTTCACCAGGACCATGGCATGCTTCGCACCCAACGTTTTCAATAAAGTCTTTACTTCCCTGCTTAGACTTACCCTTCTTTATCTTAAGACCCAACGCTGTAGCATGGCACTTTAAGCATTCAGGATTACTCTTGTCTTCATCAGTTTTTAACCTGCTGAAAGTGTTATAATGCTGATTCTTCATCTTCTTATATTCTTCACCTTCAAAACAGCCTTTAGACATGTGGCACTTACAGCCGGAATTACCCATATATTTCCACTTCTGCTTACCGGCAAAACTCTGGCTACATTGAAAGATTACGAGCGATAAAGATATAGCTGCGAATGTCAAAATACATCTTCTTAAATTACGGCCAAACATATGGTAACCCCCTTCTGATTATCTTTAAAATATCTTACAAAAACTAATTCCCAAACTACCTTCGTAGTGACACAATAAAACAACTATGCACCCTACCTTGAGCGGTTTGGGATTTTATCAAGAGCCCTTTAGTGTGTCAAGAAAAAACTATTCAATTCTATTCAATACATATTACGGTAATAAATCCCAAAATTTAAGAGAAATATTTAAGTTTTTTACCGGAAATAGTGGTAATCTCGATGTTTAAACCAACGCAATTCGGTGCTATCTCATAATATCAGCCAAAAACCAGCAGAACATACCGAAAAAACCCGTTTTTAAATCAATTTTATAGGTTTTTTCGAATATTTTCTCAGTTGCTATTTCTCACCAATGAGATTTTCAACAAAATGAGTATCAACTTCACCGGTAGCAAATCTGGAATCCGAGATAATCTTAAGATGAAGTGGTATTGTTGTCTTAACACCCTCGATCCTATATTCGCTTAAGGCCCTTTTCATACAGGCAATTGCCTCTTCCCTTCCTTTTTGATGCACTATCAATTTGCCTAATAAGGAATCATAGTACGGAGGCACCTCATATCCAGAGTAAATATGTGAATCAACTCTGACACCCTTACCTCCGGGAGCATTACACATTGTGATCTTGCCGGCATGTGGCCTAAAATCGTTATCAGGGTCTTCAGCATTTATCCTGCACTCTATTGCGACACCCTCACTTTTTATCTTCTTCTGGCGCAAATTTAATCTTTCTCCTGAGGCGATCCTGAGTTGATCTTTTACCAAATCAATCCCCGTAAGCATTTCTGTCACAGGATGTTCGACCTGAAGCCTGGTATTCATTTCTATAAAATAGTGGTTTCCACCTTCATCCACTAAGAATTCTACGGTACCAACATTGGTATAATCAACTGCCTTTGCAAGCTTTATTGCTGATTTACAAATATCTTCACGCAATTGATCCGATATATTTGGCGATGGCGCCTGCTCTACTAATTTCTGATGTCTTCTTTGCATTGAGCAATCCCTCTCACCAAGATGTACTACATTACCATATTTATCAGCAACAATCTGAACTTCAATATGACGCGAAGGCTCTATATATTTCTCAATGTAAATAGAAGAATCATTAAAAGCCACTTTTGCTTCACGCTTAGCAACCGCCAAAGCATTCACCAAGCTTATATCGTTATGAGCAACTCTCATACCCCGCCCACCACCACCAAATGACGCTTTTATTAAAACAGGATAACCTATTTTGTGAGCCACCTCCACTGCCTGCTGCTGATCATCAATAGTAGATTCGCTACCAGGAATTACCGGTATCTTATTTTCAATTGCAATATTTCTGGCGAGAGTCTTGTTACCCATTTTATTCATCACTTCGGAAGTCGGTCCAATAAAAACAATGTTGGACGATTCACATACTTCAGCAAAGTGACTATTTTCTGCCAGAAAGCCGTATCCCGGATGTATAGCCTCTATATCTGCAATCTCAGCAGCGCTTATGATACTCGGAATATTTAAATAACTTTCCGCTGAATCCCCTGGGCCAATACAAACATGTGCATCTGCATGTTCCAGATACAACGCGTTTTTATCTGCCTTTGAGTATGCGATAACAGTCTCAATACCAAGTTCTTTACAGGTCCTCAATATCCTGAGAGCTATTTCACCCCTGTTTGCAATTAAAATCCTGGAAAACATAAGCTACGTACACTCCTCCCAATCTCAATATTTTCTGTAAAATACATAAAGGATAAAACTCCGGATTTGTTTATACTTATGTGGTCTAATTATCTAAATAACAAATACGCGCAAATAAATGCAGGGCAATCTTATAGATTTGCTTTCACGTGAGTAAATGTTAGGTAAGATTAAAACTGCACACTTCTACAATTCGTTCAATTCACCTAGGCTAAGTTTTTATGATTTGTATGTTTAAGAAGAAATCTACACTTTACCACCTGTTTCATTCTCCAGATGTATCAACACTAAAAAGAGGCTGTCCATACTCAACAGCAGTACCATTGTCTACCAATATCTCAACAATTTCCCCTTTCACCTCTGCTTTAACCTCATTCATAATTTTCATTGCCTCAATGATACAGACAACTGACTCCTCGCCAACTACATCACCAGCAGCCACATAAGGATCAGCAGCCGGGGCGCTTGTATAAAATGTCCCAACCATTGGAGCCACAATCTCAGAAACATTCGACTCACTATTTGACGTTTCGTTGTTTGAGGCTATATACTTTGTTGCACCTTCCGGCAATGAAGATTTTACATCTGGAAGCTGGATACTTGTTTGTATAGCATCCATGTTATTCCTTTTTAAACGTATTTTGATCGCTTCTTCCTCGACTTCTATTTCAGCAAGATCATTATCATTCATCAACGAAATTAAGTTTTTTACTTTTTCAATTAGTTCCATTTTTATTTTTTCTCTTTATTTTCTATGATAGCAAAGGCTCTTTCCACCGCCTCCTTTGCATTTCACAGCTTATTACGCCGTCTACACAAGAGGACATTCTACCAGATAACTGTTCTAAATTCCAAGTATGAATCCCAATTACAGGCTTCTTTTTTAAAAGGGCATAACTAATTTCTGACAAAGTACCGAGACTGCCGCTAACAGCAATTACAGCATCCCCAGAATATGCAACTAAAACATTCCGCGCGAAACCTAAACCTGTCGGCAAAGAAATGTCTATAAACGGATTTGCACTATCAGGATCTTCACCAGGTAAAATCCCAATCGTAAGGCCACCGTTCTCTTTGGCCCCTTTAGCAGCTTCAGCCATCACCCCGCCGAGGCCGCCACATAATAAAACCGCACCCCGACTTGCTATTTCTCTTCCCACCTCATTAGCAATTTTAGCAATTTGAGGATTTAATTCGTCATCACCACTTCCTATTACGGATATACAAATCTTTTTCGGCATTATCTAACACTTGCAATTTTTTTCTTCCAGCACTACGAAATCGATATCAGCAAGGAGATTCAGACAAAAACTAATTTCCACATTACTCTCACCAAGCACCTTCGCAAGTTTTTCAGCCTCTTCCTTAGTCAAACCAATTGTTACCGCAGGCAACAACTTCCTCCGATTCACTACTAGCATATCTTTCTCCTTTGCACGAGCAGGGAGCACAACCGAAAAGCTCCTATCGCTGTTGCCCAACTCTTCAAGCGCTCTTTCATGTTCCGCTACTGAATCACGGAATGAACCCTTATTCTTATACGATACCGACAAGTCATTATGCACATTATTAAATGCAGGATCAACACTCGCCACTTTCTCCCATGCATCAATAGCCCCATCAAGATCACCCTTAAAGTAATATGCCAACCCAAGATTGTATAGCCCCTCCAGGTAATCCGGTTTTATCTGTCTTGCCTTCCTAAACAGTGCAACTGCTTGATCATATTGTCCCTTCTGGAGGCGAATAAGACCAAGGTTATTTAGGGCAGAAACATTGTCAGGCTGAACACCAAGAACCTCTTTAAACCTACTAATTGATTTGTTAACCAGCCCCCCATTCTTGTAAGCAAGCCCTAAACTTACCAATGTTTCGATATCCCCCGGCCGTGACATTAAAACCTGTTTAAATTCATGGATCGCCTCTCTGTGCATATCATTTTCAGTGTAAACAACTCCAAGGTTGTAACGAGCATCCAACATGTCCGGATTTATTTCAAGAGCTTTTCTCCATACAGAAACCGACTCGTGAAACATCCCCTTTTCATCATATGCATTTCCAATGTTATAATAAGCGTCAACAAATTTGGATCGATCTTGATTGCCTTCTTCCACGCAGCTATAGCATCATCAAGCATTCCTTCATCGTATAAAATCGAACCTATATTGTTGTAAGCGTCAGTATAATTACCGTTTATCTTTACGGCCTCTCTATACGATGCAAGTGCAGCATCCAACATGTTTTTGTCATAATAAGCATTTCCCAGACTATAAAAGGCTCCTGCATGGTCAGGACTTAATGCTAAGGTATATTTAAATTCCTTGATTGCATTATTCAATTCGCCGGCATTCATAAACACAATACCAAGAAAGTAATGCATTCCCGAATCATCAGGATCAACTGCTATTCCCTTTCTGAATATGTCTATAGCCTTTGTATACATGCCCTTCCTGGTATATGCAACTCCCACATTGAAGTACACATCAATATCAAATGGAGTAAATTCTATAACTTTATCCCAGGCAGACACGGCTTCGGCTAATAACCCTTTTTCTTCGTAAGCATTCCCCAGGTTGTAGTACGCTTCCACGAATTCAGGATTCACTACAACAGCTTTTTCCCAAGCTGATATGGCATCATCTATGTCACCTTCATCGTAATGAGAAACACCAAGATCATAAAAATAATTACGGTCATCGTCTCCAAAAATAATATTTTTTGGAAGAACAAGAAAGACAAGGATGACCAATACCTGAATTACATATTTTATCCTCATTGTTTACACCATATTTCCAGAAGCACTTATCCTAGCCATTTTGGCCTAAGAAAGCTATATGATAGGACTTACTACAAGTCATGGCTTGAGCCTGACAATAAACCAATAAAATGCAGCTATTCATCGTGGGATGTATTTATCCAGTCTCTATACAAAAATAAAAGTAGGTAAAAGACTTAGACAACAACCCTTATATCAAATTAGAAAAAAAACTCAATATAAATTTTTACACAAAATTTTCTATTGCAGGTACTTATATGAGCCACGAACGACTGTTTTTACATTTTTTAGACAAAACCGTTTAGATTAAAAAAACCAACCCAAAGGTGCAACTAACTACCAAGGTTTATCCATACGCTTTTTATCTGTGTGTACGACTCTAAAGCATGAACCCCCAACTCTCTTCCAAAACCACTTTGCTTAAATCCGCCAAATGGTGATGCGGCATCAAATGCGTTATACGCATTAATCCAAACTGTACCAGCCTTCAATTCTCTGGCAAGCCGGTGAGCTTTCTTTATATCCATTGTCCAAATAGCAGCAGCCAGGCCGTAAACGGATAGATTTCCTTGTCTTACTACCTCGTCAACATCATCAAATGTAATTGCCGACACAACAGGACCAAAAATTTCTTCCTTTGCAATTTTCATATTATTGTCGACTGCGTCAAAGATAGTAGGCCTGATAAAATAGCCCTTCTCTCCGCACCGTTCACCTCCGGTTACCAGTTTTGCACCCTCTTGCTTTCCAGTATCAATATAGCCCAATATTTTATCAAATTGTTCCTTAGAAACCTGTGCCCCCATCTGAGTACCGGTATCTTCCGGATTCCCAACACGCATACTTGCAGCCTTATTTGACAACTTATCTACAAATTCCCCATGAATACTCTTTTCAATGAATAATCTGGAACCGGCACAACAGACTTCACCCTGATTAAAGAATATACCCGTCATCGCACCGTCTACAGCACTATCAATATCAGAATCCGCAAATACAATATTAGGAGACTTTCCACCTAATTCCAGTGATATCCGCTTTAAATTTTTTGATGCCGCCTGCATTATGATCCGCCCCGTAGCACTACTACCAGTAAAGGCAATCTTATCTACGTCCATATGTCCTGCGAGAGCTGCTCCTGCCGTAGGACCATAACCTGGCACAATATTCAGAACCCCATCCGGCAAGCCTGCCTCATGACAAATCTCACCCAACCTCAATGCAGTTAACGGAGTTTGCTCGGCAGGTTTTAAGACAATAGTGTTGCCGCAAGCCAGAGCAGGCGCTATTTTCCAGGCAGCCATTAGCAAAGGAAAGTTCCACGGAATTATCTGACCCACAACGCCAACCGGCTCTCTCAGTGTATAGTTAAAGAATTCTCCCCTAACCGGTATTGTCTCACCATGAATCTTGTCAGCCCACCCTGCATAATACAAGAAACAATCAATGACCAGAGGAATGTCTGCTTTTGTTGTTTCATTGATTGGCTTACCATTGTCCAATGTATCTAACAATGCCAACTCATCCTTATTTCTTTCTATTAAGCCTGCTATTTTTAATAGAATACGGCTTCTGTCCCGAGCGTCTGTTTTTTCCCACGGGCCATTTTCAAATGCCTCACGTGCGGCTGTAACGGCAAGGTCTATATCAGTGCTATCTCCCTCTGCAACAGAAGTAATAACATCCTCCGTTGCAGGGTTCAACGTATCAAACGTCTTACCTGAAACGGAGTCTACCCATCTGCCATTAATAAACAACTTGCCAGGTTTGATTTTTACATCATTTTTTGTCATCATTTTGTTTTCACCTTATTTAAATAGCTTAAAGTAAAAGAAAAATTACTAATAGTAACAACGCCCCCCCAATAAAATATTGGGAAACATCCTTAACCGTATTTCTGGTCTTTGTCCCCAATACTTTTCTATGATCTGCTATAACACCTTCAAAAATACTCTTAAGCTCATCACCGGTTGCATCATGAATATATGTCCCACCGGTTACATCAGCAATTTCCTGTAATAATTCCGGATCCGGTTTTGTCATGATCGTATTATCTTCGAAATCAATTTCAAATCCGGTTACATGACCGTTTTTATCTTTCTTTGGAATTGGTGACGCCTTCAGAGGGTCTCCAATCCCTATCAAGTAAACCGAGATATCCTTTCTTTCCATCAGCATTTTCACAGCCTCTGCAACCTGACTTCTAACGGCTAACTGCTCCTCTCCATCAGTAAGAAAGATAATCACCTTCTCTCTCTCCTCCTCACTGAACGACTCAATTGCAAGAAGCAGTGCATTTCCAACATTTGTACCGTACGGTACAAACCGCGAGTAGTTCTCATTAATCATGCGCAGAATTCTCAAATAAATACTATCATAATCCGTTGTCAGATAAGGAAGCATGGAAAATGCCCTTCCGGCAAATACTACCAATCCCAGATAATCATTCTCAAGATCCTTAATCAGGCTCTCCATCTCAATCTTTGCCCTTTGCAACCTGTTAGGCTTTACATCCTCAGCCACCATACTCAGCGACACATCAAGTACAAAAACAATCTCCATGCCTTCCTTCTCTTGATATTCTTCAATAGTTTGCCACTTGGGCCCAATCAGAACCATACACAGACCGCAAAATGAGACACTGACCATTAGACCCTTAATTATATTTTGCGTAGTATTTGGTATCCTGCTGAAACTCTGCAAAATATCAAGCCCGCCAAAACGACTTAGCCACATTCGCCTCCTTCCTGCTGAGTAGAGATATACAAGAAAGATGAACACTACTCCAGAGAGTATGTAAATCAGGTATTGTTGTTGTGAGAAAAATAGCATTTTTTTTAAGATAAATAAGATAAACTGTAATTATTCAGTCGCATTCTTACACAGATCGCCGCTGTGCTGTTTGCAATTTTAGATTCAGGTTCTATAAAAAAAGAGACACGAACAAACAAGTTTGTCCATGCCGCCATTATACTCTACAACTTTGTTTAACATTCCTACCACCTGATCTTCGGATCTCCACCATGTCTATACCTGTTACCCCAGGGTATGAGTTTCAGAGACTGGATCCTCTCCTCTCTCTCCTGCTTCACCTGAGAAAACAGTGTTGAAAGCTGTTTTTGACCCAACCTCATTCTCTCAAGATTCTTTTTGGCTTCAAAGTCGTCAGGATCTATCATGAGCACCTTAGAATACTCTTCAGCCGCTGTAATAAAATCCATATTTGTTGCTATTATATTCGCCCTGTTATATATGGCATTTTCTTTAATTGATTCGTTGTCTGATCTGGCAGCCTGCTTGAATTCCGCTCCCGCCTTCTTAGTATCACCCATTAGCATCAATACCACCCCTGCATTATATGCAACATAAGGATCTTCTCTATCGAGGTATTTAGAAATTCTATACAGCGGTGAGCCCCTTACACCTTCCAGAGTCTCAAGTGCTCTATTGTACCTTCCCATCGCTACATCTTTCTTTACATTCTCAGCAAGCCTGCACTGACTCCAGTATCCACGTCCACAGGATATCAAGACTATTGCTATGACAAGAAACGATATTTTCACACTAAAACTCTTACTCATAATTTGTTAATCCTTTCAGGGAATCTTCAACCATATATTCTCTATCACTATCATTCCTAATAAGAAGCAGATGCTGATCGCCGTAGGAATAAAGAACAGGTCTTTCTTCTTTACGACCGTTTCCATAATTATCTTTTCCTTTTCTATCTTGTCAATCTCTGCATAAAACTGCTCCACCTCTTCATAGTTCTCAGCTTCAAAAAGTTTTCCACCGGTTGACTCAACACCCTTCCTCAATGATGCTGTTCTCTCAGCAGCCTGTTCGTGCTCCACACCTGTCTCCGCTGATGCTGGCACGGACACCACGTGCACCTTAACCCCCAGCCTTTTAATAAAACGTAACGGCCTGGATGGTTTTATGCCCACATTATATATACCATCAGTAAACAATATTATTACCTTGTTTTGCATCGTACCTCTACCCTGAACCATTTTTGCAAAATCCAGGGCATATTTCCCAAGCCCTTCCACCCGGTTCATGCTCTTTCTCAATTTGTTAATCTCAAAGACCTGCCCCATATCCCTCTCAATAAGAGCAAGAATAGAGGTAAAAAGCCCCTCTCCAATGGCAGTCCTTACACCAACGTCATGTGGTTTAATCCGGTCTAACGACTTCTCTAATAACTCTGTTTCCCAGGTAGGCAGAACAACGACAACTGCATCAGTACCATACATAGTGATGCCTATCATGTCATGGGTTCTTTTCCTTATAAAATCCTTGGCTATATCCCTGATTTTCTCCATCGCTTCACCTGTCATACTGAATGATGTGTCTATACAGAGTATTATTTCACGCCCTTGATATGACACCTCTGATTCATGGTAGCTGGATTGAGGCCGCGAAAAAGCAAGAATTGCAAATAGCACGGCGATAAAGCCCAGTATCTTAGGTAACCGCATCACATAAGTCTTAGCACTTTTAGCTCCTTCTAAATGGCTTGTGCTTGAATAGCCTAAGTATTTTCCTTCCCTTCTGAGAAAAAACAAGACAACAAAAGGTATCAATGCCAGTAGAAACAGAGGATTTTCCAGATTCAATATTCTTTCACTCTAACTTTTAAATTTTTCTTAACGCAGCTAAAAATAACTCCGCCTCTTAGCCTCTTTTAGAATCTCCTGTACCCCATCAACAGCCTTCTTAATCGCATCCCTATTGACATCACCAAAAATAACAGAGTCAAAGGATTTAAGTACATTGTCTGCAGCGCCCACTATCTCTTCCGCCATCTTCTTATCCCTGATTGTATCAATAAGTTTCGCTGTAGTTATTGAACGCACTACGTCTCTGCGCATCTCCTTCAATGCGCCCAGAAACCCTCTTAAAGTACAATCAATAGTAACAATAGACTGCCGCAAGTCATCATCTTCAGCATCACTGTCAAACTCGGCAATCATCTTTTCCAGCCTCTCCGCATGTGCGAGAGGAGACATTGCCATTCTCTCTCTAATTATTGCAGACATCCGATAAATAACTTTCTTGATCTCATTTGCTCCGAGAGCTATTATGATGACAAACCCCATAATAGTCGGCAGGTGGCTCCTCAACCATATATCCTTTTGCGTATAAACAAGCGGTCCCTTTCCCCTCTCAAGAGGGATATCAATCCTTTTCAATAAACTATTGACCAAAACAGGAATTGCAGGAGTACCTATTCTCTGAGTCTCAGGCGACTTCCCTTCCCCTCCCCGACTATCATTTCTTTCGCGCTCGTCACAATACAACACAGGCATTGAAGGAATTTCAAAATTCTCTGATTTATCCGGTAAATCATAAACTGAGAGATCATACTCTAAAGTAGTTTTTTTCAATTTCCCTTCCGCTTTTTCATTAATCCTGAAATCTCTTAAATCAAACGGACTGAGATTGAGTTGTTTCATATTCTCTTCCAGTATCTGTATATATTTTTCATGCCAGATCGTAAGTTTGTATTTAAGAGTATCCCCAATTGCAATCACATCTCTATCCAGCTCCGTCTCTACAAGGATCGGAACCTTCTTTAATGCCATGGAGGATGTTTGCACCTGCCCGGAGCTCTTATTTGCCTCGTCGGTATACGATATGAGAAATGCAGGCACCGTATAGATTCCCATTTCCGTATCATCAGGTAAGGAGAGGATGTATGTTATAACACTGAAGTCACTATCATTATTAAATATCAGCCTCTCTCCAACTGTTACCTTTTCTACCCTAAAAGGAGAAAGATCTACCGTATTAAATCCTTCCATATCTACGCTTACGCCGAGCTTCCAAATCAGCTGCAATGTCAAATGTATCATTTTGCCTGTGACAAACCGGTAATCTTCCACAAACAACCAGAGCTCAGCTGGGGCATCCATTTCAGGTATCAGTGTGTCTATATCACGCGGCTGAACTGAATCTCCATACTCTTGTTCTCCCCCGTAGCCAGATTGCTGAGCCTTACAAGTGCCAAAAGACATTAGGAATATAAATGCACACAAGAACGTTATAAACAAAACTCTCTTCATCTCTTTATCCTGCTTCTTCGCCTTATTCTCTTATCAAAAAAATCTGACAAAGCACTTACCCATTGCTCTTCGTTCATATCAGTCTTCAACGTAAGGTAGCCAAGATTAAGTTTATTAAACAGTTTAATGTGTTGTAGATTCGCATTGAGATCCTGAGACAAATCCAGATATTTTACACCTTGAGTTTCTAAATCCCTTACTGCGACGAAACCTCTCGCCTTAGGAAGCGACTCCTCCCTAATGTCAGATATGATTATAGGAATAACATCATGCTTTCTAACAAGTGATTTTAACGAGCTTTCGTAATCAAATGGAGCAAAGAAATCAGATAGCACAAATACAAGTGAAGGCGCGAATCTCAAGCTATTCAGAAACTTAAATGCACAGTTGATATTTGTACGCCTGCCTCTAACTTTGTCATTCATCATATTTCCGGCCAGTCTTCCACCTTCTTTCTGGCCCGCCTGAGGCTGGATATAACTCTCGACTTTATCTGTAAATGATATGAAACTTACAAGATTGCCTGTTTCCGTTGCAGATTGGACGAGGGTGGAAATAATGGAGGACTGGATTTTCTCTTTAGTAAAATGTGCAGAACCAAACTTCGTTGATCCGCTTCTGTCAATCAGGAAAAATATGTTGGTTCTTTTGTCCACCAACTTTAACCTGACATGCAGGTTTCCGGTTCTTGTGGTAGCCTTCCAGTCAATAGCCCGGAACTCATCACCTGGCTGGTACTGCCTCAACTCATCAAGCTCAATCCCTCTAGTTGAGTTCATATAACTGGAGAAAGAACCTTCAAAAAGATTTGCCACCATTCTCTGCAAATGTAACCTTATCTTACTTCTCAATAAACCGGCCTCTTCAGATCAATTAGACAGTGTTGTTAGTTAGAGGTATCTGTTTCCAGAATGGGCACCTTTTCCAATATTTTGCTTATTACATCGTCCGGATCAATTCCCTGTGATTCTGCCTCATGCGTTAAGATTACCCTGTGCCTTAAAACCGGGTAAGCCATCGTATGGATGTGTTCCGGCAGGACTATGTCACTCCCTGATAAGAAAGCGTAGACACGTGCAGCCTTTGCCAGATAAATTGAAGCACGGGGCGAAGCACCATACATAACCATTTCACTTATGTACCCTTCACCATTAGAATCCGGTCTGGTTGCTCTTACGATGCGTGTCGAATATTTCAGTATCTCTGACTCTTTATGCAATGGAATTTTTTTCGCGATGAAATGTCTCAACGCAATTATTTCATCTGGATGTAAAACAGCTTTCAGATCTGGCTCTTCATCACCAATCTGCCTCTCCGCGATCTCTCTCTCCTCTTCATAGGTAGGATAAGCTACCCTTATCTTAAACATGAACCTGTCAACTTCTGCTTCAGGCAGGAGATAGGTCCCGGATATCTCTATCGGGTTTTGAGTTGCAAGGACTACAAATAACTCTTCCAACTCAAAAGACTCTCTGCCTATCGTCACCTGTTTTTCCTGCATACTTTCCAGTAAAGCACTCTGAACCTTCGCAGGAGCCCTGTTAATCTCATCTGCCAATAGTAAATTAGTAAAAACCGGCCCTTTCTGAACTGCACTTTTCCTTGTTTCAGGATCACACAATTCAAACCCTGTAATATCACTGGGTATTAGATCCGGTGTAAATTGTATCCTTTGGAATTTAGCGTCAATCGCCCTTGAAAGGGTCTTGATAGTTATAGTCTTCCCCAACCCCGGATAACCTTCCAGCAGGATATGGCCATCAGAAAAAAGAGCAATAATGATCGCCTCAATCATCTCATCCTGGCCTACTATAACCTTCTGTATCTCTTTTTTAATACTTATGTACTTTTCTTTTATATATTTAGCATCTTCAAACTTCTTAGTCTGTATTCTTTTAGCCACCGTTTATTTCTCCTGTGTTGAATATCCCGGAAACTCTATAATTACTGATTCAATCAATTCTAGACTATAAATAATTACGTGCGCAGTAATTATATAATATTTAGTTTTACTGTCAATAATGATTTAATCATGATTGAATTAGTTCTTGACGGCATCGGATGCATCGCTAAAATAACACGTTTTTAAATAATACATTATTAAATTAGGACTATAAAATATGACTAACGGAAGAATAGGGATTATTGGCGGTAGTGGTTTGTATAATATCGAGGGAATAACCGATGTTGAAAATATAAGAGTAGAAACTCCTTTTGGAGATCCATCTGATCAATTTATCACGGGAAATCTGGAAGGGAAAAGTGTTGTCTTCCTGCCACGACACGGAAAGACTCACAGCATATTACCATCTGAATTAAATTTCCGTGCAAATATCTATGGAATGAAGAAACTTGGAGTCGAAAGAATAATAGCTGTCAGCGCTGTAGGAAGTATGAAAGAAGAGATCAAACCGCTGGATATAGTGATTCCTGACCAGTTCATTGATCGTACTCAAGGTAGAATAGGCACCTTCTTTGGTGATGGGATTGTTGGTCACGTAAGCCTGGCTGATCCGGTCTGCCCTGCCCTTGCAGACACGTTACATAAAGCAGCAAACAGTGCCGGAGCGACAGTCCACAAAGGAGGAACTTATGTTTGTATTGAAGGCCCTCAATTCTCAACCAGGGCAGAATCACTAACATATCGCCAATGGGATGTAAGCATTATAGGCATGACAAACCTGCAGGAAGCCAGACTGGCCCGTGAAGCAGAGATATGCTACAGCACGCTAGCACTTTCCACTGATTATGATTGCTGGCATGAAGGTGAGGAAGATGTGACTGCAGAGATAGTCCTTCAAAACATCATGAAAAACGTTGATACAGCCAAAGCAATAATCAAACACGCCCTCCCTGCTATTGAAGGCGAAAGGAGTTGTGGGTGTGTAAATGCGTCGAGCAACGCCATCGTGACACATAAAGATAACATTCCGAGCGAAGTGAAGGAACGATTGAAAGTTATTTTTGGAAAGTATTTATAAGTACGGTTTACCTGCTGATTCGATTTTGACCGACGGTACCTATTTGGACAGGCGGTGTACCTCTCTCAACCTGGATTTTTTTATTAGCAGGTTACCTTTGCTTCATATATTTAAAACGTAAGAAAATAATAAAGAGGCTGAAAGCCAATGCGGCCGCATTGGCCACAATGATTATCATATCTTTAATATGTATTCCATAGGACAACCACAATGAAAGCCCAACTATCAGGAGTATATACATTACTGGCGAAATATCATCCAGTCTCTTAGTACGTATGCCTCTTATTATTTGAGGAATAAAGCCTGAAGTTGTACATATTGCAGCAATTATACCTATTACCTTCCACTCCAATGGAATGTCCTCCTTTAAGCCACTGTTTGAAGAAAATGTGATCAAAAATCTATGCTACCTGCACATCACATTCCGGCAACTCTTCTTTAGTAAGAATCGGTTCCTCTGAACTATGCGCTGTTGATGCAGCCTTGAGAGAGTTCAGTCGAGATATCATAAAGTAAAGTAACGGTATCACACCGGCAAAAAAGAGCACACCGCCAACCGCACGCATCCACGTCAACACCTGGAATGCACTGCCAAGAATAAATTCCTGTGAACGGGCCACCCAATAGCCATTTTCAACAACCGACCTGAATTGCAGCACTCCTGCCGGAAATGTATCCATCACCACCATAAGCAGAAGCCCCACGTTTATTGCCCAGAAGGTAGAGCGGAGAAGCCTTACGTTCCAACGCCTGGAAGTTATAACATGCCGACTGCAGAACAGAACTGCCGCTATCGACAGGTTACCGTAAACACCCATTAATGCCGCGTGACCGT
>JASMMK010000019.1 GCA_030748215.1 Candidatus Scalindua sp. | reverse complement strand
TACTTCTGCAACTCGAAGCTTATGGATTATTTCTTCAGACTTGTATCGCTTTTGTGACATGTTTTCCCCCTTTCTTAATCCAATTATATAGCTTTATACTAACTTTACAACTGGATCAGTTTTTGGGGAGCAGGTCACCTTCAAAAAATTTGAGTATCGATCCACGCTCAAAGATAAAGCGTAGACATCATGTTCTGGAGTCTGGACTTCAGAAAGCTGTCAAGGTGGCGGTAGATCGTGCTAAGATTACGAAACGTGTCAGCTGCCATACGTTTCGACACTCGTTTGCAACTCATATGCTGGAAAACGGAGTTAATATTCGGATCGTCCAGGAACTGATGGGCCATGCCGATGTCAAGACCACTGAAATATATACCCATGTGATGGATAAGGATTACTCAGTTGTTGTAAGCCCACTGGATAGTCTTGTCAGAAATAAAAAGTTGGATGAATGAAGTCTTATATCTGATCGTCGACTTCACGCCTTGACAACCTTGTTAAAGTAAATTACATAGTTATTGATGATTGACGTTATGAGCTTATTAAGCAGGTATGATAGGCTTTTCAACTTCAACAATGTGTAAATTTTGTTTTGCCTGCCACAGGTTTGATTAGTAATTGAAGTGTCTATTTGATTATACCCATCACAAATTGATTTTCGGTTTTCAAAACCTGATTTCACCAGAACTTTAGATCTTTCTCAATCACAAAATCCTCGACTTAGCATTGCTAAGCCTCTGGTTTTGTTCATTCAAAAAATCAAAATTTCAGGTAATCTCCTGCCCTGAAATTCCTAAAACCACTTCGTAATAGGTATAGTTTATGAATTATCTCAATTTGTTAGTCATGTCATCAGAAAAGGTCATATCCGGCATAAGCTCATATTTTTGTTCTATAAACTCGTTAATGTTATATAGTGGGTTTCCGGGATTATCAAATGAAGTATCTACAGCTTCAATGATTAAAGGTTTTCCATTAAACATTTTTTGAATGTAATATACAGAATTACCAATTTCACCTAATAATTTGTGATCTGCCTCTTGTTCTATTTCGTTACATACTTTCTGTATGGCAGATTTAATTATAGCTTTGCTAAATTCCTGTTCCTTTCCACTGGGCACATGGTCAGTCATTGTAAAACTCTCCGCAGGTTGAAAAAATGGATCAAAATCACCCTGAACTACATGTCTCGCTTAGCTTTGCATATTTCTTTTAAGTCATTCTGCACTTCTAAATTATACAGGATAATATCTGAATGAATAACAGATTATATCTGAAAGTCAACTTCATATTTCTCTACCTTATCTTTATGTTTGAAAATAAGGTATGGTGAATCAACCGTTACCGTTGTATATGGAGGGACTGACCGTGTCAGCCAGACATTTCCACCGATGATAGAGCCTTTTTGAATTATCGTGTTTCCACCCAGGATTGTTGATCCGGCGTAGATGGTGACGTCATCCTCGATTGTGGGATGTCTCTTTTTGTTCTCCTTTCTGATCTTCTCGACGTCAGTCAGACTGAAGGCTCCTAATGTGACATGCTGGTAAAACTTTACATTTTTACCAATAACAGCCGTGCTTCCAATTACTACACCTGTTCCATGGTCTATGAAAAACCCCGGGCCTATCTTTGCTCCGGGGTTTATGTCTATTCCTGTTTTTTCATGAATGTATTCGCTCATCATCCTGGGTATATATGGAACTTCCTTCAGTTCTAGAAAGTTAGCCAGGCGGTGAACTGAAATAGCTCTTACTGATGGATAGCTCAAGACGACTTCAAAATAACTTGCCGCAGCTGGATCTCCTTTGTATGCGGCATGGATATCCTGATTCACAATTTCTCTAATCTCAGGGATACTTTCAAGTAGAAGGTATGCAATCTCAACTGAGCAGTCCCAACACTCTCCTTCGGTACGTGTACAGTTAACTCCCTCCTTACATTCATGCATTAAGCTCTTCTGTATTAAATCAGACAGACATTCCAGTGCGCTGGAGCATTGTGCAAGGAGGTACGCGTCCAGATGCTCTTTATTTCCGGTCGCTTCCTCGTAAAAACCGGGAAACATGACTGTAAGCAGAAGTTTGACCAGTCTTTGAACTTCCTTTTTTGATGGGAGATTAGGTCCCTCCAGATGGTTAATACCACCGTGTTTCTCGTATGAGTCACTAAGCGCTTTGGTAATATGGCTTAAACGAGCCGTGTTTTTATCACTGTATATGGAGTTGTCCATTTTAATCCTTTTCAATGGCTTTAAACAGGTCGGTAGAGATATAACGTTCTCCTGTATCAGGTAAAATTACCAGAACATTTTTATCGGGTCCAGCCTCTCTTGCGACTTGTAACGCTACATGCATATTTGCACCGGAAGAGATACCGCAGAAGATTCCTTCTTCCTTTGCAAGGCGTATTGACATGCTGAATGCTTCATCATTGGATGCTTGGCGGACTTCATCAACTACCGCTTGATTGTAGATGCCCGGTACAAACCCAGCTCCTATACCCTGGATTTTGTGAGGTCCAGGTTCTCCTCCTGACAGAACCGGAGATTCTGCAGGTTCTACCACAATATTTTTTATGTCGCTGAAATTCTTCTTCAGTACTTCACCCGCACCTGATATTGTACCACCGGTTCCTACGCCAACGACGAAATAGTGGAGTTCTTTATCTTCGAAATCATTAACTATTTCAGGACCGGTTGTCTCCTTGTGAACTTGTGGATTGGCAGGATTGTCAAATTGTTGAGGTTGGAAATAGCCTTTTTCATTTACTAGCTCTTCTGCCTTTTCAATAGCACCCTTCATGCCTTTTGGGCCTTCCGTCAGAACAATTTCGGCTCCAAAGTATCTGAGTAGGGCCCGTCTCTCCAGGCTCATTGTTTCAGGCATGGTAAAGACCGCTTTGTACCCTTTGACTGTAGCTACCATTGCGAGTGCGATTCCTGTATTACCTGATGTAGGTTCCACTATCGTATCTCCTGGTTTCAATAAACCCTTTTTCTCTGCATCCTCTATCATGGCCAGGCCTATACGATCTTTGACGCTGCCGGCAGGATTAAACATCTCCAATTTTCCAAAAAGATTCGCGCACTTCTCATCAGGTATTTCGTTAATTTTTACAATGGGTGTACCTCCGATAGTCGCAAGGATATTATCAAAAATAGGCATTCTCTTTTCTCCTGAAAAAAATAATTAACTACAATTAAAATTATTAATTTTAATATCTAGGGGTTTGTCATATCTTCTCCTGTTGGCGTTGACAATATCTTACTTCTCTCAATTGATTGTAAGGCAAGGTACTACTCGCCAAATTTTTTTAAATTTTGTAACTCTGTGTCAAATTGACCGTAGTGGCGTTCTTCGTCCATGACAAGCTCTTCGAAAAGCTTTCTTGAAACGGAATCAGAGTTTGTGCCACATTCCATCGCCAGTTCATTGTATAGTTTAGTGCTGTTCTCCTCCATCAATTTTGCAGTTGTCAGCATATCTTTAACGCTGTGTAGCTTGTCTGTCTTGGTTGATGGCTGCATTTCCACATCACCTTTAAGGAATAAAATTCTTTCCGCAAGGCGTTCAATATGTATCATCTCTTCTCTTGCTATTTTTCTGAAAAGATTAGCCAGCAGATCACATCCCTGATCATTACAATGAAAGTGGAAATACATATACTGATGTACTCCACTTAACTCCTCTGCGACAGCTTGATTTAGCGGTTTTATACTTTTTTCGTACATGGAAACCTCCAGGTATTGAATTTACAAATTCAATGAAGATATCAGATATAAATGCTAAATTTAGTAAGCCTTTATTCTATTCTTTATTTATATCCTATCAACCTAATTATTTTGACAAAATCTGAAAGAGACTATTTTTTATCTCTATAAATCGTTTGACAGACAGCGTGCTTCACGGTTATATTTTGAAAATTGGTAATCTGCTTTGGTATTGTAAGAGATTCCAATTACAGTATTTACCGCCTGATTCTTCTCATGGAGCTTTTCTGAAATATTTATGAAAAACGATATTGAAGAGGTCTTATTCTCTGAAGCTGAAATCAAAAACAGGGTTAGTGCGATCGCACAAAAACTTGCCGTAGACTACAAGCATAAGGATCTTACCGTAATCGGGGTTTTAAACGGCAGCCTCGTTTTTCTGTCAGACTTAATCCGGCAGATACCTTTACCTGTCAAAATAGAAACTATCAAGGCCAACACGTATTCAGGCACTTCTACTACTGCAGCGGCAGAAACAGAAATTATCCATAATATCAATGCAAACGTTAAGGAAGAACATGTACTCATAGTGGATGATATACTGGATACAGGGAAGACACTTTCTGAAATTATACGGATGCTTACAGGATATAATCCGCTATCAATAAAAGTGTGCGTGCTCCTTAATAAAAGGGCAAGGAGGGAAATAGAAATAGAGCCGGATTATTGTTGCTTTGAGATTGAGGATAAATTTGTAGTTGGTTACGGTCTTGATTTTGACAACAGGTACAGAAATTTGCCTTATGTTGCTGTTTTGAGAGACAGTATAATGGTTACACCAAAAACCCTTTAAACTCAAAAAGTTATAGCAATTCTCAGTTACTTTATCTACAATCCTTGGATGTGTGCCAGGTCAAAACATATTCTAGTTGTTGGTGATGGTGAGAATATAGGGGTTCTCGAAAAACATATAAAATAGTAAAAGGAGTTCGGTTGAGGACTATAGCACTAATAAATCAAAAGGGGGGTGTCGGCAAAACAACGACAGCCGTCAATTTAAGCGCCTGTCTTGCAAAGCTTGGCAAGAGGGTTGTATTAATAGATCTTGATCCACAGGGAAATTCAAGTTCATGGATGGGGATAGATATTTTTAATCTGCACAAATCAATGGTTAATGTATTTAACGATGAAATGCCTGTAAGTGAGATTTTACAGGACACTTGTGTAGAAAATATGTGGATTGCTCCGTCAAACGTCACTCTGGCTTCAGTTGAACGAACATTAGCAAACAAGCTGGAAAACGATACTATACTGAAAAAAAGTATTAACGTTCTAAAGGACCATTATTTGTATAGTAATTGCCGCGCTGAGTACATCATACTGGATTGCCCTCCCTCGCTTGGATTACTTACCGTTAACGCATTGTCAGCAGTGAGGGAAGTCTTTATTCCGCTGGAAACAAAGGTAATGGCTCTTAATGGTCTGGTTACTTTGATTAATACGGTAAACTTGGTCAAGGACACACTCAACCCACTTCTTGAAGTCACAGGCATTATTGCCTGTATGTTTGATAAGAGAACAAATCTGAGCAATAAGGTGGTTGAGACGATCAATGGTAAGTTTCATGATAAGTTATTCAAATCTATTATCAGGGAGAACACTCAACTTGCGGAATGTCCTATTTCCGGACAGCCGATTACCATGTATGCGCCTGATAGCCGCGGCACGCAGGATTATATGGACCTGGCCAGAGAGGTTATCGGGTCCACGGGAGAGATTCATGTCAGTAATTATACTACCGAAGGAGAGAGAGAGGTTACCCGGCATTATAACGATGGTGAAGACAGTATAAATGAATAATGCGAATTGTCGATCTGCGAAGTGATACAGTTACCAGGCCTACACTAAAGATGCGTCAGGCTATGAAGGATGCGGAGGTAGGTGATGATGGATTTGGTGACGACCCTGCCACAAACAGGTTTGAGAAAATGGCGGCTGACTGTGTTGGGAAAGAAGACGCCCTTTTTGTCCCCAGCGGCACAATGGGGAATTTGATCGCAATAATGGTTCATGCAAAGCCAGGCGAAGGTTTGATATGTGATAAATTTGCTCACATAAATACACTGGTAGCCGGTAACACAGCTGCGTTAACCGGAACAACAATATGTCCCCTGGAAGTAGACGAATCAGGCCATTTTGATCTGAATGAGCTTGAATCAAACATTAATCTGGACAATATACATTTCCCCAGAACATCCCTCATTGTCCTCGAAAACAGTAACAATCTGGCAGGCGGAACAGTGGTGACGCCTGAAGATACATCTGAAATTTCAAGAATTGCAAAGAGACACAACCTGCGTTTCCATTTGGATGGTGCAAGGGTTTTCAATTCTGCAATTGCTCAGGGTGTTGATGTTGTCGAGTTAACCGGGAACTGTGATTCCGTTATGTTTTGCCTCTCGAAGGGATTGGCATCACCTGTGGGTTCTATCATAGCAGGTACAAAGACGTTTATAAAAGAGGCTCGACGGATCAGGAAAATGCTGGGAGGCGTCATGCGGCAGACAGGGATCCTGGCGGCTTGTGGTATAATTTCGTTAGAGGAGATGATTGATAGATTGGCTGAGGATCATGATAATGCAAGATACCTTGCCAAAGGTATTGAGGGAATAGATGGCTTCAGTATTAATCTGAAAACTGTACAGACAAATATTATCTGCTTCAAATTTGAATTACCAAAGCTGGGTTGTAAAGAGTTTGTGGATAAAGTCGCCAAAAAAGGTATTTATGTTGTTCATCTTTACAAAGATTTTGGAAGAATGGTCACACATAAGGATTTGAACAAGTCTGATCTCGATTACGCGATGGAAGTGTTTAAGAATACTGTCTCAGAACAGTGAATTTCGAAGTAGAGTAAACACTCTTGAATATATCACCTAAGAGTTTCCGGTTAAAGTACCTAAAATGCCTAATTGTTATGCATATGTGTAGAAGTATTAGGCAAATATGACTCCGACATTGGTAGTAATCCCATCTCAAGTTGTCCTTTAAGGCTTTGATATATATATCCTTATGCCATATAGCCGACAGGCCCTTTTTGGCCATATAAAGAAATCCTGTTGGCATGGTTTTAGCTCTATAAAACGGCACAATATGCCCATTTCGAGACTTACTGGTATGTATAGTGGAAGGTAAAATATTTTGTTTACTAATTTCTTATTTATGATATGATTCCCAACTGCAAATTTGATGTATTTATCGACAAAAATTAGAGCTTTGTTATGCAGTATCTATATATATGTTAGTAAGTTACATTCCAATCCTGATTCTGCTTTTAGTGGTAATGGGTTTTGCCATTTCTAACCTTATACTTTCCGCTTCTGTCGGTCGGCAGAAGCCGTCTGCAGAGAAGCTCTCCCCGTACGAATGTGGTATAGAACCAACAGGTACGGCAAGAGAGAGGTTTTCCGTAAAGTTTTATCTAATTGCAATGATGTTTGTTGTATTTGATATCGAGGTGGTTTTTCTTTATCCATGGGCGGTTGCATTCAAGTCACTAAAAATATTTGGTTTAATTGAAATGGCAATATTCATTCTGATTTTGCTGTTTTGCTATGTGTATATCTGGAAGCGAGGGGGTCTTGAATGGGAATAGAGACAGTTTTTGGAGATAACATACTTACAACGAATATTGACAAGGTGGTTAATTGGGCCAGGAAAAATTCACTCTGGCCTATGCCTTTCGGTTTAGCATGTTGTGCTATCGAAATGATGTCTACAGTGGCACCCAGGTATGATCTTGCCCGGTTTGGGGCTGAAGTATTCAGATTTTCACCGCGGCAGTCTGACTTGATGATAGTTGCCGGAACGGTAACCTATAAAATGGCAGATGTAACGAGGAAAATTTACGACCAGATGCCGGAACCTAAGTGGGTAATTGCAATGGGCGCTTGCGCGTCTTCCGGAGGAATTTTTGATACATATGCAACCGTTCAAGGCGTGGACGAGATTGTTCCTGTTGATATCTATCTACCGGGATGCCCACCAAGACCGGAAGCTTTAATTCATGCAGTAATGGAATTACAGGAGAAGATAAAAGGTGAGTCTGTTCTGGATAATCCAGACAGGTAGCTAATTACGTTAACTTAGTACTACTACATAAAAGTTAAAACCATGACTGAAGATGCCACGATAGGAAAAAGATTAAAAGCGAAGTTTCCTGAAGCAGTATTAGGCGGAAAATCGTTCAGAGGTGAATTGACCATAAACATAAATAAGGACTATATACAAAGAGCTGCAAAATTTCTCAGCGAGGACAGTGAATCAGATTTTGATTATCTTTCAGACTTATGTGGTGTAGATTTGTCCCGTTTAGAGCGTAGCAATAATTTTGAAGTGGTTTATCATTTATATTCGATAAAGTTGAATCACAGAGTGCGGCTCAAGGTGAAAATACCTGCTTCAAATCCAAATATCGATACTGTCACTAATGTCTGGAAGACGGCAGATTGGCATGAGAGAGAGGCTTACGATATGTTTGGCATAATCTTTAATGGTCACCCTAACTTACAGAGAATTTTAACACCGGAAGGTTTTGAAGGTCATCCTTTGAGAAAGGATTATCCTCTTAAAGGAAGGCAACCGGAAACGTTAAAGGGTATTTACCGAAAAGGATAATAATGACGGCAGCGACGACAGAGCAGGTAATGACCATTAATATGGGTCCACAGCATCCCAGTACGCATGGTGTTTTGCGACTACTGCTGGAGCTGGACGGCGAGACTGTAGTTAAGGTTACGCCTGATATCGGGTATCTTCACCGTGGTATAGAAAAACTTGCAGAACATAAAACATATCATCAATTTATTCCCCTTACCGATCGTCTGGATTATCTGGCGCCAATGTCTAATAATATGGGGTATGCTCTTGCGGTAGAGAAGTTGCTGAATATAAAAGTTCCCAAAAGAGCACAATATATAAGAGTCATCATGTGTGAGCTTACCAGAATATCATCACACCTTTTATGGCTGGCAACCCATGCACTTGATATAGGTGCAATGACTGTTTTCTTCTACTGCTTTCGGGAGAGAGAAACCCTCAATGACCTTTTTGAGATGGTTGCCGGTGCGCGAATGAACCTTTCATACATCAGGATAGGGGGTGTTGCAAGGGATCTGCCTGATGGTTTTACTGAAAAGACAAGGGACTTTGTTAACGATTTCCTGGGTAGGTTAAGGGATTATGAAACCCTTCTGACAAAAAACAAGATATGGTTGATGAGGACAAAAGGGGTTGGAGTGATTTCTGCGGAAGATGCAATAAATTACGGATTGAGTGGGCCGTGTGTAAGGGGTTCAGGGGTCAGGTGGGACGTAAGAAAATCTGAACCATATTCATCATATGACGAGATGGATTTTATTGTACCGGTTGGTAAAAACGGTGACGTATACGATCGCTATCTGGTAAGACTTGAAGAGTTGCGGCAGAGTAATGAAATTATACGCCAGGCCCTGGATAATCTTCCTGGCGGTGAATATATTGCAGATATACCTGATGTGGTTTTACCGAAAAAAGAGAATCTCAAGCAGAGTATGGAGTCTCTAATTCACCACTTTAAAGTTGTAACCGGTGGTATTTGTCCACCGGCTGGTGAAGTATATGCCTGCGTAGAAGCTCCAAAGGGCGAACTTGGATATTATATAGTCAGTGATGGAACTAAGAATCCTTATAGAATTAAAATCAGGCCTCCTTCGTTTGTTAATCTGGAGGCGATTGAAAAGTTGGTAGTTGGCCGTCTGCTTGCTGATGTGGTTGCTGTGATCGGGAGCCTGGACATTGTCTTAGGTGAGATAGACCGTTAGGTTTTTTGAGATTAAATAGAATGGGTAAAAGAAATAAAAAGGTTGTAAAAGAGGAACCCCTGGATTTATCTAAAGCGGAAAAGATTTTGGATAAATATGAGGGTGTAGATGGCTGTTTAATCCCTGTATTACAGCAGATACAGAATGCATACGGTTATTTACAGGAACCGGCTATGAATCTTGTTTCAGAGCGATTAAATATAAGTGTTAGCGAGATTATTGGAGTTGCAACATTTTATGCTCAATTTCATCTGAAACCACGCGGTAAGCACATAATAAAGGTGTGTTGTGGTACTGCATGTCATGTGAAGAACTCCAAGAACCTTTCTGCCAGAATCGAGAAAAGATTTAAGATAAAAAAGGATGAAACTACGGAAGATAAGATGTTCACCTTTGAGGAAGTGCCGTGTGTTGGTGCCTGTGGAATAGCTCCTGTTGTTGTCTTTGACAAGGATGTCCACGGAACTCTATCACCGGACAAACTTGATGGTGTTTTGGATGGTTACACAAAGTAAGAATTAAGATGCAGATAATATTCTAATTCATGTGTTAGTTTTCTAAAAATAATGAGCGGCAGAACCAAAACTAGAAAAATTCGTGCCAAAAGCAGCAATAATAATGGCACATCAGTAATTTCTGTTTGCCTGGGCACAGGTGGGATTGCCGCGGGTGGAGATAAGGTATTTGCAGTATTTGAAAGAGAGATAAAGAAGAAGAAGCTTGATGCCGCTATCGGGAAGCGTGTGTGTAAGACGGCAAAAACAGGCTGCAGAGGATTGTGTGCCAAAGATGTACTTGTTGACATTAGTATACCCGAAACTAAGACACAGACGTATGAGAGGGTAACTGTCGATATGGTGCCGCAGATAGTTGAAGATCACCTTATCAACAGTAAACCTGTGGAAAAGTGGCTGGCAAAGAGCGATTATCACAATTTTCATGCCCATCAGGAAAGGCTTGTGTTGGGCAATTGTGGGGTAATCAATCCTGAAGAGATTGATGAGTATCTTATAAAAGGTGGATATAAAGCGCTTGAAAAGGTGTTGACCGGGATGACGCCGCAAGAAGTTATCTCCGAGGTAAGCAAATCAGGCCTTAGGGGACGAGGGGGAGGAGGCTTTGAGACAGGATGGAAATGGGAATCATGTGCTAAATTTGATGATGATGAGAAATATGTTGTCTGTAACGGCGACGAGGGTGACCCCGGAGCATTTATGGACAGGAGTATTATGGAGGGAGACCCCCATGCTCTGCTGGAAGGCATGGTCATCGGGGGGTATGCAATTGGTGCGACAAGCGGTTACATATACGTGCGCGCCGAGTATCCTCTGGCTATCGAGAGGTTACACATTGCTATTAAACAGGCAAAAGAGAAGCGGTATTTGGGCGAGAATATTCTTGGGAGTAAGTATAGCCTGGATATTTTTATCAAAGAAGGTGCGGGTGCATTTGTCTGCGGTGAGTCAACAGCACTGCAGTTCTCAATTGAAGGTAAACGTGGTATGCCCAGGACCAGGCCTCCTCAGTCAGTAGAGGCGGGTTTATGGAATAAACCGACTTGTTTAAACAATGTTGAAACTTTTGCTAATGTGCCCATTATTATTAACCGTGGTTCAGCCTGGTTTTCAAAGATAGGTACGGAAAAGAGTAAGGGTACAAAGATATTTGCACTTACGGGAAATGTTAAAAATACGGGACTGATTGAAGTTCCGATGGGTATAACCGTAAGGGAGATCGTATTTGATATCGGGGGGGGTGTTCCAAAAAAGAAGAAATTTAAAGCAGTACAGATAGGAGGGCCTTCCGGCGGATGTCTGCCGGAATCATATCTTGATTCTCCCATAGATTTTGAATCATTAAAAGAGGCTGGGGCCATGATGGGGTCTGGAAGCCTTGTTGTGGTTGACGAAACTACATGTATGGTTGATATGTCAAGGTTTTTCCTCGAATTTTGTACCAGCGAATCTTGTGGTAAATGTCCTCCATGCAGGGTTGGTACCGTTCTCATGCTGGATATTCTAAACAGAATTACACAGGGAGAAGGCAAAGAAGAGGATATTGAAGTTTTGGAGGATATGAGTGAAGAGGTCAGGGTGATGTCACTTTGTGGATTGGGTCAGTCAGCACCGAATCCTGTGAAGTCTACTCTCAGGCATTTTCGTGATGAGTATCTGGCACATATCAGGGACAAGGAGTGTCCGACAGCGTCATGTGTTGCTCTTCATAAATATACGGTTGATCCTGGTAAATGTACAAAGTGCACTCTTTGTATAAGAAATTGTCCGGTGGATGCGATATCCGGGTCACGTGAAGAAGTAGCATTTATTGATAAAGAGAAGTGCATAGAGTGTAATTTGTGCTATGACAAATGTAATTTTATGGCAATTAAATAATAACGGCAGGCCTTAAGATTGAGAGAATAAGGCTGCCGTGAGAAATATAACAAGATGGTAAAAAACAATATATCTACTTTAAGGAAAGAATCGGTTCTTAAAAAGCCAAAGATTATGATTGGTATGGGCACATGTGGTTTGGGTGCCGGTGCGAATGGTGTCTTGGCAAGTATAGAAAATGAACTGAAGAGACAGAAACAGTCAGTTGACGTTATACGGACAGGCTGTATTGGCATGTGTTCTCACGAGGTACTTGTAGACGTAATACTTCCCGGCCGTACCAGAGTGACTTACGGAGGTGTCAAGCCGGATATGGTGCCACAGATAGTGGAAGAGCATATAGTGGGTGGGGAGGTAGTAAAGAAATTTGCTCTATCTCAAATGTATCTTGAAGGCAAGGTGTCTAAGTATAAAGACCTGCCTTTTTTTGATGACCTTGCTCAGAATAAAAGACAGGTTAAACATGTCTCCAGAAACTGCGGAATAATCGATCCGGATAGTATAGACGAATATATTGAGCGTGGCGGGTATAAAGCTCTCAAGAAAGCACTGGGAATGAAGGGGTTGGCTGTTATCAATGAGGTTGGCATGTCCGGTCTAAGGGGCCGTGGTGGGGGTGGTTTTGATACAGGGTGGAAATGGGAATCATGTTCCAAATATGTTGCTGACCAGAAATATATTATATGTAATGCTGATGAAGGGGATCCCGGTGCTTTCATGGATAGGAGTCTTTTAGAGGGGGATCCGCATTCTGTTCTGGAAGGTATGATTATCGGAGGATATGCAGTAGGTGCTACGAAAGGTTACATATATGTGCGTGCTGAGTATCCATTGGCTATCGAGCGACTGGAACTGGCAATTAAACAGGCAATAAAGCACAGGTTTCTGGGTAAAAACATTCTAGGTAGCAAATACTGTCTTGATATTATACTCAAGGAGGGTGCAGGTGCTTTTGTATGTGGAGAGTCTACCGCAATGCAGTTCTCCATCGAAGGTAAACGTGGAATGCCCAGGACCAGGCCGCCACAATCAGTGGAGGCAGGATTATGGGACAGGCCTACCAGCTTGAATAATGTTGAAACATTCGCCAATGTGCCTATGATCATTGATAGAGGTGCTGAGTGGTATTCAAGAATCGGTACTGAAAATAGTAAGGGTACTAAAGTATTCTCATTAACTGGAAATGTAGAACGAGCGGGTCTGGTTGAGGTTCCTATGGGTACCACTATCAGAGAGATAGTGTTTGATATGGGCGGGGGAATTCCAAAAAAGAAAAAATTCAAGGCGGTACAGATCGGGGGACCATCAGGTGGCTGTCTGCCGGAAAAATATCTTGATACTCCCATAGACTTTGAATCATTAAAAGAGGCTGGTGCCATGATGGGCTCAGGGAGCTTTGTCGTACTGGACGAAACTACATGTATGGTTGACCTGGCAAGGTTTTTTCTTGATTTTTGTACTAGTGAATCCTGTGGTAAATGTCCTCCGTGCAGGGTTGGTACTGTTCTTATGCTGGATATTCTTAACAGGATTACTCAGGGCGAAGGTAAAGAGGAAGACATTGTGACATTAGAAAAAATGTGTGATGAGGTAAGGACTATGTCACTTTGTGGCTTAGGGCAGTCTGCGCCAAACCCGGTTAAGTCTACTCTCAGATATTTTCGTGATGAATATATGGCACATATCCATGATAAGGAGTGTCCGACTGCGTCATGTGTTGCGCTTCATAAATACACGGTTATTCCAGATAAGTGTACAAAGTGTACACTGTGTATAAAAAATTGTCCGGTGGATGCAATATCCGGATCGCGTGAAGAAGTTGCCTTTATTGACAAAGAAAAATGTATTGAGTGTAACCTCTGTTATGCTAAGTGTAATTTTATGGCAATTAAGTAAAAATGATAAATATTACGATTGATAATAAACTTGTTAGTGTCCCCAAGGGTACGAATATATTTAAGGCGGCCAAGGACAATGGTATTTATATACCCGGACTATGTTATCATCCGAAATTGACTCAGTATGGTGGTTGCAGGCTCTGCATGGTTGAGGTTACTGAACGCGGAAGATCGAGGCATCGATTCTCCTGCGCGCAGCCTGTTGCTGAAGGGATGGTAGTAAAGACGAATACTCCTGAGACTGAGAAGTATACCAAGTCCGTTATGGAATATCTCCTCGCGCACCATCCGCTTGATTGTCCGACTTGTGATAAGTCCGGAGAGTGCGGTTTGCAGGAGATCACGCATGATCTCAAATTAAAACCGGGTAGATTTAAGGGTGCGAGGCTGGACGATCCGATGAGGCGGGATAATCCTCTCCTGGAGTACAATTCCAACAGATGTATCCTCTGTAGCAGATGTGTTAAGGTCTGTAAGGAGATTGCAGGTGTTGGTGCAATCGATTATCAGAACAGGGGATTTAAAACAGTTGTTGGTACCGCTTTTGATAAACCGCTGGATTGTAGTTTTTGTGGTGGTTGTGTTTCGGTATGTCCAACAGGTTCGTGGCAGGATAGAACTCTCAAATTTAAGGCAAGGCCGTGGGAACTGAAAAAGACTCCGACGGTTTGTACATATTGTGCGGTAGGGTGTAGTCTGGTAATAAATACCAAGGACAATGAAGTAATGAGGGTGACTGCAGACGAAAATATAAATTTAGGAATTAACGAAAGTAATCTATGTGTTAAGGGGAAATTTGGCCACGAGTTCATTAATTCTGACAAGCGGGTTAAAACCCCACTGATAAAAAAGGGTGGTAAATTACGTTCGGCTTCATGGGATGATGCCCTTGATCACATATCAAAGAAATTCAGTGAGATAATAGAAAAGAGTGGAGGTAATGCCATAGGTGGTATTGGTTCTGAGAAATGTACAAATGAGGATAATTATCTGTTCCAGAAGCTCTGTCGAACTGTTCTAGGGACTAACTATATAGATAATATATCCAATATGAAATCTCCTTCGCTTAACCGATTGATAAATAATTCTGTTGCGTATGGAATGGCGTCAACATCACTGGAAGGGATAGAAAATGCAGATACGGTATTCTTTGTTGGTGCTGATGTAAGTGAAGCGCATCCTGTTGCCGGGAGTATGGTGAGAAAGGCAATTAGAGTAAACAAAACAAAGGTTATAATCGCGAACGTTAGAAATGTTGAATTTGGCTGCGAGACAAAAGATCTTCTTCGTTTAAATTACAAGTTGGGGACACAAACAGCATTGATCAACGCAATGATTAAAGTTATCGTTGATGAAAAGCTGGTTAATTTGAAAAAAGCAGCTGATAAGACAGAAAATTTCAGTGAACTACGTTCATTTTTGAGGTCATCTGATCTGGGGATCAAGAAGGTCTCCAAAGCAACAAATATTCCAGAGGATAGTATCAGGGCTGCTGCTTCTTCAATTGCAAAAGCCGGGAATTGTTATGTTATCTGTGGAAAGGATATAGAGGAAGATCCATCGGGTGAGGAGACAATAGAAGCATTGATGAATCTCTGCGCATTAGTTAACAAGGGTGATTCCGATAAAGTTTCGATCGTATTTTCAAGGCAGAATAATAATTCTCAAGGTGTAAATGATATGGGTGTAGTGCCGGAATTTCTTCCTGGTTACCTCGATATTAATGATCAGGAAAACAGGGCTGTTGTTGAAGAGTCGTGGGATGCCAAGCTGCCTGCCGTTCTTAAAAACAGTCCTGGTGATATTTTTGATCTGGCTGTGAAGAAGAAAATAAAAGCGATCTATGTTATGGGAGAAAATCCTATAGTTAACTATCCGAATGGTAAGAAGGTAAATGACGCATTTAAAAAGGCAGAATTTGTAGTTGTTCAGGACAGTTTCCTGACTGAAACCGCTCAGCTGGCGGACGTGGTTCTTCCATCGTCAACATTTGCTGAGAAAGGCGGAACGTTTACAAATATGGTGATGACTGTCCAGCGGTTGCACAAAGCTATACCTCAGGTTGGAGATTCTAAACCGGATTGGCAGATTATATGTAACCTGGCGGAAAAGATGGGTCATGAATTTGACTATACAACGTCCAAGGATATTGTGGATGAAATAGGAAAGAGTGTTCCTATTTATGAAGGAATTGAAGTTAACAGATTGCGGAGAAAAGGTTTTCATTGGATTCTTTCGCTATACTATAAAACCAAAGCAGAGAAGTATCAATTTGAGATTGCCAGAAAGAAAACAAGTGCAAAAAAGGGCAATACAAAATATCCATTCACATTATTAACAGGTTCAAGCCTGAGGCATCAGGGGACATATTCCAGGAATTCGGAGTCACTGGTTTCTCTTGCGTCAGAATGCTTTGTCGAAATTAACAGGCAGGATGCAAAGAAGGCGAAGATTGTGGACGGTGATAATGTGAAAATTGAGTCGGCTCAAGGCAATATAAAACTTAAAGCAAAAACTACTGGAAGAGTGCCTGAAGGAGCTGTTTTTGTCTCTGAGGATTACGAGTGGGTGCCCGTCAATAACCTGCGTGGTGATGGATACACAAACGTAAAGATATCTAAAACCAAATAGAGAAGAGTCGCTTTGTAGTTGAGGTGCAGAGTGTGCATCTCCCCACATTGTGCTGAAGGAACGAAATAAATGACAAATGCTATTATTATTGCAATACTTGCAGCGATTAAGATTGGGATAGTCATCGGTGTGCTGTTACTGGTGATAGCCTATCTTATATGGGTTGAAAGAAAAGTTATGGCCCATATGCAGGTCAGGCTTGGGCCTATGAGAGTAGGATGGCATGGTTTGCTTCAGCCTATTGCGGATGGACTTAAGTTAATAACTAAAGAGGACATAATTCCTGCAAATGCCAGCAAAATTTTGTTTGTCTTATCGCCTGTGATCGCTATGATCCCTGCTCTGTTATCAATTGCGGTTATCCCATTTGGGGATACAATAACCATTATGGGCGTGAGTATCGATATGGTGATAACAGATGTTAACATTGGCATTCTATTTATCCTTGCCGTCTCTTCCGTTGGTGTATATGGTATTTTATTAGGTGGTTGGTCGTCTAATAATAAGTATTCACTGCTGGGTGGACTGAGATCTTCCGCCCAGATGATTAGTTATGAACTGTCAATGGGATTGTCTTTGATCGGAGTCATTATGATGACCGAATCATTGAGTCTTGTAGACACTGTTAATGCTCAAGCCGGTCTGTGGTTTGTTGTGCTGCAGCCTATAGCATTTGTTGTGTACGCGATTAGCGCTATAGCGGAAACTAATAGATGTCCGTTTGATCTACCGGAAGCAGAAACTGAACTTGTTTCAGGATTCCATACAGAATATAGCAGCATGAAGTTTGCGTTATTTTTCATGGCAGAGTATGCAAATATTATTACCGTATCGGCAGTTGGTGTTACGTTCTTTCTTGGTGGCTGGAGAGGTCCATTCCTGCCGCCTGTTGTCTGGTTCTTAATAAAGATGGCTCTGTGCATATTCTTCTTTGTATGGCTTAGGTCTACTTTTCCGAGATTCAGGATCGATCAACTTATGCAGTTTGCATGGAAGGTTTTGCTTCCTGTGGCGATAGTAAATGTTTTGATAACAGGGCTTGTAATGTCCATTTTATAAACTTAGTAAAAGTTAAAAGTGCCTAAAGTTTCAAAGTGAGCTAAAGTTGAGGCAAAAAACAAGTTTTTTTTACTTTAGACACTTCAAACTGGGCTTTGATAAGAAAACTTAAAATATGATAAAACCATTAATACAAGGTTTAACGCTTACGTTAAAGCATTTTCTCAATCCATCTAAAGTGGTTACGATGCAATACCCTGATGAGAAATGGACGCCTTATCCGCGTTTCAGGGGTTTGCATGAGTTACAGAGGGATGAAGATGGCAAAGAGAAGTGTGTCGCTTGTGGGCTCTGTTCTACAGTTTGTCCGTCTGAATGTATTAATCTTGTAGGTGCCGAAGATAAGAATGGTAACCGGTATGCGGAGACTTATGAAATTGATATGTTCCGGTGCATTTTCTGTGGGTACTGCGAGGAGGTATGTCCGGAGGAGGCTATATTCCTGAGGCAGGACTATGAGCTGGCTACAGAAAACGTGAATGATCGTATTCATAATAAAGAAAAATTGTTAGTACCACTTAAGAAAAAATCTAAATAAGGCCTGAATATATGCTAGAAAGTTTACTGTTCATAATTATGAGTTTGATAACGATTGCCTGTGCTATTGGCGTGGTTTTTCAAAAAAACCCGATTTACAGTGCGGTATTTCTTATTCAGACAATGGTTTCTCTCGCGGTCTTGTATGTACTGTTGCATGCTCAGTTTGTTGCTGCGGTACAGGTCATGGTGTATGCAGGCGCAATAATGGTGATCTTCGTTTTTGTTATCATGCTGCTTAATCTAAACAAAAATGACATGGAAGACGGCAAGACCAAAATGCCGATGCAGAAACCTGCTGCCATAATTCTTGGTTTGGTCCTTGTTGTCATGATAGGTGTTGTAATGACGAGAACAATTTATCAAGGCGCACAAGGTGAGTATACTCCGGAGGTCATGGATCAGATCGGGAACACACAGCTTGTGGGTAAAATGTTATTTACAAAATACGTTTTACCTTTTGAAATTGCATCAATACTTTTGTTTGCCGCTATTGTAGGGGCTATAATTTTAGCAAAAAAACAAATTATTAAGGAAGAGAAGTGATGGAAGTTCCGTTGACATGGTATTTAGTACTTTCAGGTATTCTATTCTCTATAGGGGCGGTGGGCGTTTTAATCAACAGAAACGCTCTGGTTATTTTTATGTGTATTGAATTGATGTTGAATGCGGTAAATCTTGCATTTGTAACTTTTTCTCGTCAACAGAATTCGATGGACGGCCAGATCTTTGTTTTCTTCATAATGACGGTTGCAGCGGCAGAGGCGGTAGTTGGACTTGCAATAATAATAGCCCTGTTTAGAAACAAAGCGACTATTAATGTAGATGATATAAATATAATGAAGTGGTAAAAGGATAAAATAGAATAATGTTAAATCAATTTGGAATTACTTTTTTAGACTTAATCGGGTTTGTGATCTTATTCCCGCTTGCAGGGACCATAATAAATGGGTTCCTGGGAAAGAGGCTTAGCAAATCTATAGTAGGCTATGTAGGATGTGCTGCGATAGGTCTATCATTTATCGTCGCTCTATTTGTACTCCTTGATCTGCTGAAACTTTCACCTGAGCACAGGGTGTTTGAAAAAGAGTATTTTACCTGGATCGGTTCAGGTGCGTTCAGGGCGATTGCCGGTCTGCAGGTAGATCCGCTTTCGGTTGTGATGATACTGGTAGTTACCGGCGTAGGATTTCTTATCCATGTGTATTCCATTGGCTATATGCATGAGGATAAGAGTTTCTATAGATACTTTACCTATCTGAATCTATTCACCTTTTCAATGCTAATCCTTGTTCTGGCTAATAATTTCCTTCTCATGTTTATAGGGTGGGAAGGCGTTGGTCTCTGCTCATATCTTTTAATCGGTTTCTGGTTTGAGAAGAAATCTGCATCAGCCGCTGGAATGAAGGCCTTTATTGTAAACCGCGTAGGGGACTTCGGTTTTATCCTGGCGATCCTTTTGATATTTGTCACCTTCGGTACAATAGACTTTACTGAAGTATTTCACGCCGCTCCGGAACATCTGCAAATAGGTAGTATCGTTGCCGCAACAATAACACTCTTACTGTTCGTAGGTGCTGTTGGTAAATCAGCACAAATTCCACTCTATACATGGCTTCCTGATGCGATGGAAGGCCCTACTCCGGTCAGTGCGTTGATACATGCGGCAACTATGGTCACGGCAGGTGTATATATGGTTGTAAGGTGTAACGTACTTTATACTTTGTCTCCGTTTACAATGACAGTAGTAGCAGTAATAGGCGGTGCCACCGCACTGTTCGCGGCAAGTATCGGCCTTGTGCAGAACGATATTAAGAGGGTCCTTGCGTATTCCACGGTAAGTCAGATAGGTTATATGTTCCTTGCCTGTGGTTTGGGAGGTTTTATTACCGGTGTCTTCCATCTGGTTACTCATGCTTTTTTCAAGGCACTGTTATTCCTGGGTTCAGGAAGCGTGATTCATGGCCTGGGAGGTGAGCAGGATATGAGGAAGATGGGCGCTCTAAAAAAATATATGCCGATAACGTACATAACATTTTTTATAGGTACACTTGCAATTGCAGGCATACCACCGTTTGCCGGATTCTTCAGTAAGGATGAAATCTTACTGGAGGCATATACCAAGGGGAGCCTGTTCTTCTGGGGTCTTGGAGCTATAGCTGCTCTTTTGACAGCCTTCTATATGTTCAGACTGCTATTCATGACATTTCACGGAAAATCAAAAATGACCAAGCGTGTTGAAGAGCATGTTCATGAATCACCAAATAGCATCTTATTCCCATTAATAGTGCTTGCCGTTCTTTCTGTACTAGGTGGTTTCCTGGGTTTCCCAACATTAAGTGTAATAAATGAATTTCTTGCTCCGGTTATAGGAGCCGGACATCATGGATTGGCTCATGGAGGAGAATCGCACCATGTCTCTTCCAACCTGATGTTTTCTATGATGGGGATATCGACTGGTATAGCTATCGTCGGAATTGTAGTGGCTTATGTGATGTATATTTCAAGGCCTGAACTGCCCGGTGTTATTGCTAAGAGGTTTAAAGGAATTTATAATATTATATTAAACAAATATTTTGTTGATGAAATATATGATGCAACTTTTGTTAAACCGACCCTCAGAGCTTCAAATATCTTATGGAAGGTCGTAGATGTGAAAATTATAGATGGCTTTGTAAACGCAGTTGGAAGGCTCACCGTACTCAAGAGTGAAGTGCTGAGACTCTTCCAGACAGGCTTAGTGCGCAACTATGCATTTTCTATAATGCTGGGTGGAATTATTATAATTATCTGTTCCATATTATTTTTGTAAACATATATTAGATTTTGGCGTGTAGAAACTCGCCACACACAAGCAATATGTTTTATGCGTAGGTCGGTTTTCATATCCGACATTTCTAGATTCATAAATTGGCAACTGAAAGGAACTGATTTAAATAAATGAATTGTGATTGTCCTATACTTACTATAGTTACGTTTTTGCCTCTATTCGGAGCGATATTTCTTCTCTTCATAAAGGGTGAAGAACAGGAGAAGATTAAGCGTATTGCCCTTGCTGTCGCCATTATAGATTTCATAATCTCGCTACCTCTGTTCATCTTGTTTAAATCAGATACGTCTGAATTTCAATTTGTTCAAAGTGTTCCATGGATAAAGGAGTTTGGAATAAGTTATCATGTAGGTATTGATGGTATAAGCCTCTTTCTTTTCCTGCTGACAAGTTTCCTTTCACTCATCTGCATACTGGCATCGTGGAACATAAAGGACAGGATCAAAGAGTACATGATTGCGATGCTCGTCTTGCAGACGGGTATGCTGGGAGTGTTTATCTCTCTTGACTTATTCCTCTTCTACATGTTCTGGGAACTCATGCTGATTCCGATGTATCTGATAATTGGTGTCTGGGGAGGCCCAAGAAGGATATATGCCACAATAAAGTTCTTTGTGTATACGATGGCAGGGAGTGTATTGATGCTGGTTGCCATACTGTTTCTCTATTTTATGCATTACAACGAAACGGGCGAATACACATTTGACCTGTTGAAGATTTACAATCTCGACATTCCACTTGGAGCGCAATTCTGGCTCTTCCTTGCTTTCTTTTTTGCTTTTGCAATAAAGGTACCAATGTTTCCGTTTCATACATGGTTGCCTGATGCTCATGTGGAGGCTCCAACGGCCGGCAGTGTTATACTGGCAGGTGTGTTGTTGAAAATGGGAACCTACGGATTTGTGCGTTTCAGTCTGCCGCTGTTTCCTTACGCCAGTCATCAATTTGTGCCTCTGATTACATGGCTGGCTGTTGCGGGTATTATTTACGGAGCTCTTGTTGCAATGGTACAGGAGGATCTCAAGAAACTGGTTGCGTACTCAAGTGTCAGTCATCTTGGTTTTGTAATACTAGGTATCTTCGTATTTAATATTCAGGGAATGGAGGGAGGAATCCTTCAGATGATAAATCACGGCTTAAGTACCGGTGCGTTATTCCTGATTGTTGGGATGTTATATGAAAGAAGACATACAAGGCTGATTGCTGATTATGGAGGCGTGACCAAGAAAATGCCGATCCTTGCTATCTTCTTTATGGTTATGACGCTGTCTTCAATCGGGTTGCCAGGCTTGAATGGTTTTGTGGGTGAATTCCTGGTATTGCTGGGAACATTTAAGTCAAACGTGTTAATTGCTGTCATTGCGACGACCGGAGTTATTCTTTCAGCGTGCTACATGCTCTGGATGTTTCAGAGAGTTATGTTTAATAAGATTACAAACCCGGAAAATTCGAAACTAAAGGATATTAACAGACGTGAATTGGCGTTGTTATTGCCTATAACGATACTTATCTTCTGGATTGGTATATACCCTAAACCTTTGTTGTCCCGGATGGATGCATCTGTAAACCACCTCTTAACGCAGGTGGATGAAAAATATAAAACGACATTGAGTAGGCTTGGTAAAAATGAAGATGTACTTTTAGCCAGTGAAAGTAAGAGAGAAGATTATAAGACAAGTGAAGTAAGGATTAGTGAATCTTCACAAAACCCTGTAAAGAGACTGATTAAACTATGGAAATAGTTATTCCACCATTTGATTTAAAGAGTATATCACCTATCATGAGTATCTCCATTGCGGCGATATTCATTCTACTTATTGACGTGTTCTTCAGGAGGACTTTCAAGGATAGGCTGGGATATATAAGTTTTCTCGTAGTTATTGCTACGGGCTTTGTTGTCTATACTCAAATAGGACAGAACGTGTACTCTTTCAGTAACATGTTTGTCGTAGATAACTATTCAGTCTTCTTCAATCTGATTTTCTTGCTCAGTACGGCTCTCGTAATACTCATGTCAGATAATTATATAAAGCAGGAAGGTGTGAACTATGGTGAATACTACACACTGATACTGTTTGCCACAGTGGGCATGATGCTGATGGCGGGTGGTGCGGACTTGCTCACAATTTTCCTCGGAATTGAGATGATGTCCATTTCTCTTTATGTGTTGGCTGGCTTTACGAGAGATAAGTTACGTTCAAATGAGGCGTCTCTGAAATACTTCTTACTTGGTGCATTTGTAACGGGTTTTATGCTTTATGGTATCGCTATGCTGTATGGAGCAACCGGTACAACCAATTTAAAGGAGATTGCAACTTTTATTACTGAAAATTCTGGGCAGTTAAATCCAATGATTGTTGTTGGTGCCTCGTTGCTTATTATTGGATTTGGATTTAAGATTGCCTGTGTACCTTTCCACAAATGGTCTCCTGACGTTTACGAAGGCTCTCCTACTCCGGTTACTGCCTTTATGTCAACAGGGCCAAAGGCAGCCGGCTTTGCCGTTTTCCTGAGAGTTTTCCTTGTGGCTCTGCCAGATCTTGAACCGAAGTGGTCAATCATTTTGTGGGTTCTGGCCGTCATTACAATGACAGTTGGAAATCTCGTAGCCATTTCACAGACAAACATAAAGAGGATGTTGGCATATTCAAGTATCGCGCATGCGGGATACGCACTTGTTGCAATTATAGTTGGAGGTGAATTCGGGATAGCAAGTCTACTCTTCTATATGTTGGCGTATACATTTATGAACCTGGGTGCATTTGCCATAATCATCGTACTTGGCAAAAAGGGAGAGGAGAATGCCAATATTGAAGACTTCAGCGGCCTCGGCTATAAACATCCTCTGTTGGCAATAGCAATGTGCATTTTCATGTTTTCACTGGCTGGTATTCCACCATTGATAGGCTTTATTGGGAAATTCTATATTTTCAGTGCTGCTATCAAATCCGGATTTATCGTACTGGCTGTTATCGGTATGATTAACAGTGTAATTTCTGTTTACTACTATTTAAGAGTTACGGTTGTTATATACATGAAAAAACCGATACGTGAATTCTCACCACTTTCCTTATCACCGCTAATCATTGTCGCCATAATATTTACGATCTGTGGTACAGTCTACTTTGGCATATTCCCGTCAAAGATAATTGCATTTGCTCAACAGTCTGCAGTTTTGTATTAAACCGTCTACTTGTTTTTCTCTGTATTATAACTAAGATTATTTAGTGTTAATTAGTGGAATTTGTGTCTAATCTTTTGTGTTGCAAAGCAACCTTACTCTTCTATAATGTCTGTAAGGAGGGAAAAGCTACAAATCATTTTTTACTTGTTTAGAGTATCTATGCTGCTGTCTTTATTTTTTATAGGCAAATAATTGAAATGATTGAATGGGATAAAAAATATTGTGTGGGTATATCAAGAATTGATAATGACCATAAAAGATACATAGATACACTTAATAAACTTATTCATTTAAAGAAAAACAATGAGACTCCGGATGGAATAAAGCAAGTATTAAGAGAAATGACTAATTACGTACTCACACATTTTAAGACTGAAGAGACTTATATGTTGGAGTTCGAATATCCTGAGTATCAAGACCACAAAAATGAACACCACGATTTTGCAATGAAGATTATCTCTTATCTAGACAAAGTGGTTAACGGAGAGTACGAAATAGCATATGAAATACTTGAAGATTTAAAGAGCTGGTTAGTCAACCATATTCAGTCAACCGACCTGAAATATATCGATTGTTTCATTAAGAACGGCCTTAAGTAAATTATCAAAGAATACATTTCATTCCGCCAATCATTATTCTTGTCTCTCGCTTCTAGTCTTCGTCATCAGAGTCAGCTACTGTCAATTTCTTCAGTTTATCTATAATCCATATCATTCCTTCTGTATCTAATGCGCAGTATTTTTCTAAATCATTCCTGATTTTAATTATTTCTTCTGCTGAGGCACTATTTGAGATAACACCTAAGAAGGCAAGGCTTGCATTCATACCATCTGATATCTCTAGATGATCATAACTCGTACCGGTTAGAACAGGCAGAACATTTTTAATAGATGCGCTCCCTTTTTGCCTGGCATCATAATAATGAAAAGACCTGAAAGGCGCCAGCAGGTCTATTATCCTGTCATCCAGGTTCTCAACCCAATCACGGTATTCAGGAAACATTTCTGCAAGTGCTTTTAATACGCCTTTCTCAAAACTCTGATTATATACGACTATACTGCCACTATTGCCCATTACTCTCTTCAGTGATACTATAAACTCAGCCCGTGGGTCACCTTCAGCATCTGCAAGGAAGGAGTAGTGCCTGGGCGTTGTGTTTTCCTCATCAACAACATGCAGTGAAAACTGAAATGGAATCTGCTGATATGGTTTTGTGCCATCAAATAGTGGTATGGCGCCGCTGAAAGTTTCAAAGTCCAGATAGTGTAAAGGATATTCCAGGTTATTCAGGAACTCCATGATAGGTTTTTTTTCAATATGTGGTTTTTCGGAGATATCACATCCTTTCTGAATCTCCTGCTTGCCACTGAGTTGAAAATCATCCGGGATATCCTTGAAGGAGTAGATACCTTTCCCAAAGAGTTTGAATGCACTGCTTTTGCTACCATACATATCAAGAATATTGTTATCAGGTAGAAAACTCCAGCACTCTTCTTTTAAGGGGCATTCGTAAGGGCTATTGCACTGTTTACCTATAGTGACGGCAGGGCACTTCTCAGAATCAATAGTGCTGAACATACTATCTACTCTTAGCTGTATTTCGCTAGTTGCTCTATCTCCTTGTATCCTGATCTTTGACGTGGTTAACAAACTCGTAGGGTCAATATCAGATTGCCTTACATATTCGTTATTAACAGTCATAAGAAAACAATTTCTGATCTTGAGACCATATTTCTCACAACAATATTTCTGGAAAGAAACATCGTGAAAATTTATATTCCTGATTTTAGTTGAACTCTTGACTTCAATAATATTCCACTCATCATCTCCAACAGGTTTCAAGATGTCAATCCTGGAAAACGTATTATCAACCATGATGCCGGCTTCAAAAAGTGGTTTCCGTTCCTTAAGAAGTTCTTCAGTCTGTTTAAGATTGATCGTAAAATCATCAGCAGGTATGTCGATGCCATCAGGAAACAGTTTCTTTGCAAACTCACCTACTAAATGCCCTTGATTAAACCTGTACAGCATAGATGCATCAAACCTGGGAACCCTGTCAGGTTCGTTAAACTTAACCCAAAGATATTTAGGACACTGAAGTCCGTTTAAATACTTTGATTTTGACAGTAATTTATTTTTGGTCATAAATAGTTATTCCTGGTCGCTTGTGGATTTAATACCTATAAAGGGTGGATTTTAACAATATAATCAGTCCATTGCTACTAGTCATTTGACATTAGTTAGTTATCAATAGTTTCTCATGTGTCTTTGCGGTGAAAAGTCTTTTACCTTGCAAAAGATCCATTCTCCTTTATAATGACTAGCCAATAGACAGCTGTTACAGATCACTTTGACCACGTTGCACTCCGCGGAATCATCATATACTAAAGCTTCTGTCGCTATTAATACAGTTTTTGATATTTGAACAAATACATATTTAACGAAAAGAGAATGTTATGCTAAAGACACATGATATAAGTTTACGATTTGGAAAACGAATACTATTTGAAGAGGTCACTACAAAGTTCAGTCCGGGTAACTGCTATGGCGTCATTGGCGCCAATGGTTCAGGCAAATCAACGCTCCTTAAGGTTTTGTCAGGGGAAATTGAACCATCTTCCGGGAACATATGTGTTTCGTCTGGCCAAAGAATTGCCGTTTTAAAACAGAACCAGTATGAGTTTGACGAGTTTCAAGTGAGGGAAACTGTATTAATGGGGCATAAAAAACTTTTTAAAATTATGGAGGAAAAAGATGCCATCTATGCAAAGAGCGATTTCAGCAATGAAGATGGAATGAGGGTTTCAGACCTTGAAGATGAGTTTGCAGAGCTTAATGGATGGGAGGCTGAAAGTGAGGTTTCTACTCTTTTAAGTGGGCTCGGCATAGCAGACGAACTGCATGAAAAGAAAATGACTGAACTCACCGGTAATGAAAAGGTCAAAGTCCTGCTGGCGCAGGCTCTTTTCGGTAATCCGGATATAATGCTGCTTGACGAACCTACAAACCATCTGGATATTCAATCCATTAACTGGCTTGAAGAGTTTCTGACAAAATTCAAGAATACAGTAATTGTAGTTTCACATGACAGGCATTTCCTTAATAATGTGTGTACTCATATGGCAGATATAGATTACGGGAAAGTCACCGTCTATACCGGAAATTACGATTTCTGGCTTGAATCCAGCCAACTTGCTCTCCAGCAGACAAGAGACGCAAATAAAAAAACAGAGGCTAAACGAAAAGAGCTTGAGGCATTTGTCGCCCGGTTCAGTGCAAATGCATCCAAATCAAAGCAGGCAACTTCCAGAAAGAAGACGCTTGAGAAGATGGTTATTGAGGAGATTAAGCCTTCATCAAGAAAGTTGCCTTTTATCCGTTTTACACCTGAAAAGCCAATAGGAAACAATGTACTCACAATAAATAATCTTTCAAAGAGAGTAGATGGGGAAGTCGCCATTAATGATCTAACACTGACAATTAACAATGATGACAAAATCGCGTTTGTGGGTGCGCATGATCTGGCAAAGACCGCACTCTTTGAAATACTGATGGGTGAGGATAAAGCAGATAGTGGTGATTACACCTGGGGTTCAACAGCAATTCGGTCATTTCTGCCAAAAGATAATTCAGAATTCTTTAATGACGATGTCACTTTGATTGACTGGCTTCGTCAATATTCCAAAGAGAAGGACAACCATTTTATAAGAGGCTTTCTGGGTAGAATGCTTTTTACCGGTGAAGAGTCATTAAAAAAGGCCAGTATACTATCCGGTGGTGAAAAAGTTCGAATTATGCAGTCAAGGATGATGTTAAGTGGTGCCAATGTACTGCTTTTAGATGAACCCACTAATCATCTGGACCTCGAAGCTATAACATCATTAAACAACGGGTTGATCGAATTTAAGGGAGTTGTTATGTTTGTCTCTCACGACCACCAGTTTTTGCAGACAATAGCAAATAGAATAATTGAGATAACTCCTTATGGTGTTATAGACAAAAAGATGACCTTTGATGAATATCTGGAAAACCCTGCCGTTCAAAAACAGCGTGAAGAGATGTATGAGAGCATGTGTAATAAGGGAAACATCATACCAATCTAATAACCGTTTGAACGGTTATTTTCATTAGTGCTATCTCCTCGGCATTTTTTGTCCGGGGAAATTAGTGAATTTGTTCAGTTTTCCTCCTCTTACCATGAAAAAAATTAAGCCGGTACCGTTTAGACACAGGCCCAAAGGCCTGACTATAATCTACGAGGATCAGGATATTATTGTTGCCAATAAGAGCTGTGGGTTATTGACCGTTGAAGCAAATTATGAAAGAGTAAAAACCGCTCATCGCATTTTAACTATCTATATACGCAAGGGAAGTCTTAAATCAAAGAAGCTGCTTTTTCCCGTGCATCGATTAGACCGGGACACTTCCGGCGTTCTGGTGTTTGCCAAAAGTTTTGATGCCAGCGAAACTCTTAAGATGCAATGGAAAGATGTCAAGAATAGATATATCGCGGTGGTACACGGGACATTAAAGGAAAAAAGCGGAACGATCTCCTCCTATTTAACTGAAAATGAGAAGCATGAAGTCCATTCAGTAAAGGATCATAAAAAAGGAGATCTGGCAAAAACCAGATATAAGGTTGTAGGAGAGACAAGAGTTTACAGCCTTATTGAGATTGAACTGTTAACGAGCAGAAAAAATCAGATACGAGTCCATCTATCAGAGAGAGGCCATCCTCTTGTTGGTGATACCAAATATGGTAAAAAAGACGGACCGAAAGGCCGCCTTGCTCTCCATTCACAATTCCTGACGTTCAAACACCCCCGCGCCGGTAAAGATGTAACCTTCCAGGCTGAAGTACCGTTCTTCTTCAAAAGACATTTCAAAATCGCTTAAATCGCGTAAACCGTTTGAATAGCTTAAACGCTTCCTTAAAGGTATGTAAGACGTGGAAAACAATATTGACATGGATTTTCTCATAACATAGAGCGCTTTTATTTTCTTCTTCACAGCCAGATCAAAAATATCACCAGGACTGTTTTTAAGAACGGCAGGCAGATGATAATGTTTCAGAGAGGCCGCACAGACTGATAGGTAGAATATTCTTTGAGAAAGGCTGGATGACAGACGAGCAGATTAATATTGTTTTGAATCAAGTGGAGCAACGGAGTAAAGAAGAATCATAATGTGAAGCATTATTTTTTTAAAAGGAGGGGAAAATGAAGCTTATCAAAGTGATTATGAGACCTGAGAAAACGTATGAACTGAAGGATATTCTAACAGGGATAGGGTATCATGGAATAACAGCTAAACCATGTTCCGGGTTTGGAGAAAGCAAAAAAGTAGTAAAACAGATATATCGTGGAAAAGTTTACGAACAGAGAGTAGATGCCGTCAAAAGAGAAGAACTGGAATTTGTTGTTCCGGATGGTAACGTTGATAAAATTATAGAAACTATCAGAAATGTTGGTGTGACAGAACATGGTGCTGATGGTCGCATTTATGTATCAACACTGGATGAGTCGGTCCATATTCATTCTGGTGACAGGCATATGGGTGATGCCAGTGAAAAGGGTATACAAGACGAGCTCTAGACACGAATTTCATGAATGTTAAGGTTGATGTGGAAGAGACTCGTTAAATAGCAAGTCGAATGAACAGGAACTTATGATGGAAGGATTGAGGTTATAATTTACTAAGAGAGAAGCGCCTGGTAATCTTTGTGGTTTTTACGTTGTGTATTTTGAGGTTTTCAGTCATCTTTTTTATATCATAATTTCTAAGGAGCCCTTGTTGTACGAAGTACCGTCCTATAGGAGGTTGCATCTTTTTCTGCTTTCCGACAATAGCTAAATGCTGAAACTTTGTTATATATCCGTTGCGATGGGCGTATTCACCGAATTGATCCTTATAACTTCGTTCTTTCAGAATTCTCTGAATCTCTTCTGATGACAGGATACCCCAATCCTGTGCGATTTTGCCAATGATTGGGCGCTGTCTCCTTTGCCAGACTATTGCCTGGGTAAGGGCGTTCCAGGAGATAAGGCCAGAGCAATAGAGAAATTGATCGATTAGAAGTTCACGCTTTGGAACGTTACCAGTGAAATAGCGGTCTGAAATAGCCGTTTTAGTTCCCCGTGTCATCTGCGTACTACAGGCTTTTTTGATGTTACTCTTCAAAGAAGAACCTGCAGAACTTTTTTGCTTTGTCGTCTTTGTTCGCTTTGTTGATTTGTTTTGTTTTGTTAAATTGGCTCGTGTTGTTGATTTCCTCTGTTTTTTGGGTTTTGCTTTCTTTGCCGGAGTGCGTCGACTAGCACTTTTCGTTTTTCTTTTTTTCGGGACTTCATCTTTTATAATATATTTCTTCTCACTCTGTATGATGGAGTCCAGTCTTTCGTATGCCGTACTCATCTCTTTAAAACACTTATCCAGTTTTCTCTGTTCTTACCAAGTACGTGTGCTCTGTCAGGATGTGTTGTAAATGCCTTTTTCCTGTAAGCGGATCGAAGTTTTCTAGGCGAGAGCTTGTCTAAAAAATCGACGTAATTGACGATATCAGAGTCGAATAATAGACAGCAATCGTCAGCAAGTACGGTTTTTGATATGGTATACGTCATATTTGTGCTTTTTATGATTATTTAGAATATAAAGCGTTAAAGTCGCAAATAAAATGCCAACAATGTAGTGCTGGCCATGATTGAGCTGAACGTAATTGTTGTGCAAAATTACGTCTTAAGCAGCTTGATCATTTTATTGAGACTCTCTTTAGCATCACCGAAAATCATCAATGTTTTCTTCTCATAAAAGAGCTCATTGTCCACGCCGCTGAAGCCGGGACTTAAACTTCTCTTGCATATAATCACACTCTTCGCCTGGTCTGCGTTAAGAATAGGCATGCCATAGAGAGGGCTCTCACTGTCAGATCTTGCCGCCGGATTAATAACATCATTTGCGCCGACAACTAAAGTCACATCGGCATTTTGAAAATCATCATTAATATCTCCCAGATCGAAAAGCAGATCATACGATACATTTGCCTCTGCAAGCAAGACGTTCATATGACCGGGCATACGTCCCGCAACAGGGTGGATTGCATAGCACACGTCAACGCCACTGTTTATGAGCAGTGTTACAAGTTCCTGCAGGGCAAATTGTGCCTGAGCTACCGCGAGTCCATACCCTGGTACGATAATAACTTTTTGAGCAGCCTCAAGCATTATTGATGCATCTTCTTCGGTATAATTGTTAACCTTGCGTTTATCATTACTATTGCTATTTGCTGATGCAGTCCCGACTGATCCGAAAATTATATTAGCAATAGAACGATTCATAGCCCTACACATAATCCGGGTAAGTATAAATCCTGATGCGCCAACTAATGCGCCACATATTATGAGAATATTATTGGATAAGACAAAACCTGTGGCGGCAGCAGCCAGGCCTGAACAGGAGTTTAGCGTTGATATTACAACAGGCATATCTGCTCCGCCAATTGGTATGACGAACAGGATTCCAAGTATTAAGGCTATTGCAAGGATGGCAAGTAAACAAGTGCTGTTAGCTGGATTGATTGTGACAATAATGCCCATAATCAGAAACAGAGTAAAAAGTAATATGTTGAGAAAGCGTTGAGCCTTGAATACTAAAGGTGCCGACCTGATAACTCCCTGTAGCTTGCCAAAAGCGACCAGACTGCCGGTAAAAGTGACAGCACCAATGAACAGGCTTATAACCATGGAGATGATGACGTCAATCCTTAGCTCTCCGGCCAGTCGATTGTATTCTGCTAATGCTACAAGTGCGGATGCACAACCACCAAGTCCGTTAAATAGTGCTACCATTTGAGGCACGGATGTCATTTGTACTTTCCTGGCTATTATGGCTCCAATTGTACTGCCGATGATGAGGCCAACAATTATTAAAGTGAAATCCAGTATCTCATTCTTTGTTAATGTTACTACGATGGCTATTAACATTGCAGTCATAGCAAGCTGGTTACCCCGCCGGGCAGTCTTAGGTGAACTAAGGTTTTTTAAGCCGAGAATGAATAATATGGCAGAGAGGAGATATGCAAGCGTAATGATAATATTCATCTGTTTTGGTTTTTCCTCTTTCCTTTCTTAAACATTTCCAGCATTCTGTCTGTGACCATGAACCCCCCGACAACGTTTATTGTGGCTATTATTACGGCTAACAGTCCCAGTACTGTGCTGAGAGTCGAGTGGCCTGCACCGGCGCTTATCAGAGCGCCTACAAGCGTTATTCCTGAGATTGCATTGGTGCCGGACATGAGTGGAGTATGCAGCAGGGGTGGGACCTTTGTAATCGTCTCAAACCCGACAAAGATAGCAAGGACAAGTATATATACTGACACTAAAAGCGGTTCTATCATGTTTCGGTTCCTTTCCTTATTGCCTTACTAACGTAATCGTTTACAATCTTTCCATTGTATGTAACACATGAGCTCTTTGTTATTTTGTCCTCAAAATCGAGATTTTTATCATCAGCCATGTACAAATGATTGAAGAATTCTGCGATGTTTCTGGAATACATGGCACTGGCATCGATTGGAAGTGTTGATGGAAGGTTTAATACTCCGCATATGGTAACACCATGTTTGCAGATGTTTTTCCCGGGTTCTGTAATCTCGCAGTTTCCTCCCTGCTCGGCAGCCAGATCTATTATGACTGAACCTTTCTGCATCTTCTTAATCATCTCTTCTGTTATCAGGATGGGAGCTCTCTTTCCAAATAGATGGGCAGTAGTTATCACGGCATGGTTTTGCACCGCTCTCTCTCCAATTATTTCACGCTCTTTTTTCATGAAATCTTCCGTCATCTCTTTTGCGTAACCAGCAGCCGTTTCGGCATCTGCAACAAGTTCCATATCTATGAACTGTGCTCCAAGACTCTCTACCTGTTCTCTTACTGCCGGCCTTGTGTCAAATGCCTCCACTTTTGCACCCAGTCTGCGCGCAGTTGCAATCGCCTGTAACCCGGCGACGCCTGCACCCACTACCAGCAGTTTTGCCGGTGGTATAGTTCCGGCAGCTGTCATCATGAGAGGGAAGAATTTGCCAAGATACTGTGCAGCTATCAATACGGCGCGATACCCTGCTATACTGGCCATTGAGCTGAGAGCGTCCATGCTTTGTGAGCGTGATATACGTGGGATAAATTCCATAGCAAAGCTGGTAATGTTTTTTTTATTCATAAGATCCAGAAATTCAGAATCTAAGACTGAAGAGAGAAATCCAATGTAAGTTGAACTCTCTTTCATCATCTTGATTTCCTCTATTCGAGGGGGTTGAATCTTCATGATAACATCAGCTTCTGAGTAGAGAAGTTGCGCATCTTTAACGATAACAGTACCGACTCGTTCGTATTCCGTGTCAGGGGAAAACGCATTTGCCCCTGCGCCGGATTCAATCGATACTTCGTGGCCATCATTTAAAAGTTGTATGACTGTTTTTGGTACAATAGCCACACGCTTTTCGCCCTTATAAACCTCTTTAGGAATCCCTATTTTCATAATCTATGGAATATATGTTTTAGTAGAATTTGACATTTATCATATTGGTATTGCTGTAAACAAGTCAAGAAGTTATTTGTTTTGATTTTTGCATCTTTGGGTTGATTTTTTTCTGATTACCTGTATATTTTAGAAAATTTTAATATTTTGTTTTCTACTGTGGGAGGAAGCAGATGCTTTCTAAAAATAGATATTTATGGTTGGGTATTTTTCTCTCTCTGTTCTGTTTTAGTTTATGTGATACTGTTTCTGCAAGCCCAAACTGGTCTATCAAAGGTGAGTACTTCGAAGGTTGTACGTGCAACCCCGGGTGCCCATGTCTGTTTGGGAGTGAGCCCAGTCACAATAGAACATGCAAAATAGCAGGTGTGTTCAATATTAAGTCCGGGAGTTATGGGCAGTTTGCGTTAGACGGCCAGACAGTAATCGGGATTACAGATTTAACTGCCGGGCCGAATGAGAACTGGATTGTATTCTATGTTAGTGGAAACGGATCATCGAGTGTTAGAAACAAGGCGTTGTTAGATATCTTCCAAAATCATGTTTTTGGTTTTGCAAATGTTCCGTCTGAGAGAATCACGGTAAAATATTTACCGATTCATATAGAGTCTACTGAGTGGCGTAAGAGGGCAGTGGTTGCTGATAACCTGACATTGAATGTTGAATTGTTAAGAGGCAAGGGAGATCCCGATAAGCCGACACAGATTGTTAATAAGAATTTCCCGGTTTGGGTAGATGAGTTTGACACAACTCTTAACATGGGGAAAGCCTCTACACATAGATTTCATGAGGGTAGTCATAAGTGGAATTATGATGGAAGAAGTGGTTTTTCTACTAACTTTCACTTTGAAGGTAGTTAACGATACTGATGTCACTCTAGTTTTTGTTAGATCCGGCCGGGCAGGCGCTCAGCGTGACGCCTCATGATGCTCAATGTGACGTCTTATGGTACTCGATGTGACTCCATCCTGAGCGCCTGCCCGACGAGATCATTCAGGCAGGGAACCGAAGGATTGTTTTTTGTCGTGATAGCGACTTAACACGTTAGCGCTAGATGTGAGGGTATGGTTTGATTGACAAATCTGTTGATTAGCTCTTTTTCACTCTCTGCAATATTCATAAAGGCTGCAGCAATACCAAAAATAGATGTGTCTTGTTGTTTTTTTATGCGGGTTACCATTCCGGTACACATAACAGGTGATGAAGATGTGGAAAATCCTATCTTTAGTTCCAGAACAGTGCCGCACTGTATATTGTTGCTGGAGTTAAAAAACAGACCTCCTACACCCAGATCATTTACACCCACCATGTCCCACTCTGAAGAAGCCATTTCCTGCTTGTTCTCGGGTCTGATTCGAAATCTTATGATAATCGGTTTCTCAACTCTTTTATGTTTTCTTCTATCTACATCATTGTGCATTCGATCATTTATTTGATTTGGGTTTCGATTCATCATTTTTTCTTCCTTTAATTAGTGTTATGTTGATCTAAGTTTTATTTTATTGTTTTTTTACGTATATAAAGTAAGCAATTAAGGTGCCAATACAGTAGTTTGTGGGGTTATATATGTAACATGTTAATACGATGAGGCTTATGTGATATAGTTTAAAAGGGGGAAAATATTGTTATTCTCATTTTGGGAAATATGACCCAGTTTTACAACAATAAATCCCCAAAATAAGTCAATTATTACCTTAGAATGTGATCAATATATTTAATGGTTTGTAATAATGACTTTTAGTTGACACCCTTAATTATAACCGTAATATAATGTATTCTGTGGACATCTATACACGCGTCAAGAGATATGTGAATTGGGGTATTTACAAATATGAACCTTGCATTAATCGCTATAACTGATGATGGAATTAATGTAGCTAAACGCATTAAGGAGAAACTTGACGACGAAGTAACGGTTTTTTTACCTCAGAAATTTGAGCTGAAAGCGCTGAAAGCAACTTACTATTCAAAGAAATTTGGTGATCAGGTTGGTGAACTGTTTTCTCGTTATGATGGGTTTATCTTCATCATGGCATCAGGTATCGTAGTGCGTACAATTGCCCCGCATATTACGGATAAATATACTGACCCGGCAGTGGTAGTGGTTGACGATATGGGTCGATTTGTTATCAGCCTCCTTTCCGGGCATGAGGGTGGTGCAAATAATTTAGCACATAACGTTGCGAAGATCCTTCACACAGATGCCGTTATTACAACAGGGACAGAGGCACAGAAGGATCTTATAATTGGTATAGGTTGTAAACGTGGCATAGGGAGTGATGAGGTTAAGGAGGCAATTAATAGTGCTCTCGCAAGCGCTGAGGTGTCTATTGACAGGGTGCGACTGGCAGGTACTGTAGACTTGAAAGCTGATGAAACCGGCCTGATACGTGCACTGGAGGAGCTTGGAATTCCGTTGCGTGTAGTATCGAGGCCGGAGATCGATAGTTGCGCGAAAGATTATTCTAAATCAGATTTTGTAATAGAGAAGATTGGAGTGGGGGGTGTTGCTGAACCGGCAGCCCTTATCTCTGGGAGGAAGACAAAATTAATACTGAAGAGGCAGAAATATCCGGGAATAACGGTAGCAATAGCGCAGGAAAACTTTTCGTGGTAGGGATTGGTCCCGGTAACATGGAAAATATGAGCATCAGGGCTGTTGAAGTAATAAAAGGTTCTGACTGCGTTATTGGCTATAGGACATATATTAATCTGATAAAAGAACTGGTTGAAGGCAAAGAGGTGATTAACTCGGGAATGCGTGCGGAGATTGATCGCGCTTTCCTGGCTATTGAAAAAGCAGAAGCGGGAAAAGTTGTTTCTGTAATAAGCAGCGGAGATCCGGGTGTGTTTGGAATGGCCGGCCTGGTATTAGAGGTTGCAAAAAATGCCGATCAGAAAATTCCTGTTGAAATCGTACCGGGTATTCCATCAGAGAATGCGGCGGCAGCACTTTTGGGCGCTCCATTAATGCATGATCACGTTACCATAAGCCTGAGTGATCTTCTTACTCCCTGGGAGGTTATTGAGAAAAGGGTAACTCTTGCGGCAGAAGGAGATTTTGTAGTTGTACTTTATAATCCTAAAAGCTCAGAGAGGAAATGGCAGATTGAGAAGACGATTGAGATACTGTTAAGCAGAAAGCCGCCTGATACACCTGTCGGCATTGTAAAAAGTGCCATGCGTAAAAAACAAAATGTAACAATCACTAATCTTGGTGAAGTGCTGGGACATCCGATAGATATGACGACAATATTGATAGTCGGGAATTCAACAACATTTGTTTATGATAATTATATGGTGACAAAGAGAGGTTACAAAGTTTGATATTGGTAATGTCAGGTACTGAAGAAGGCAGAGAGATAGTTGAAAGACTGAATGATAAAGGAGAAGATGTTGTTACGACAGTCGCTACTGAATATGGGCGAGAAATATATAAAAAAAAAGGTTTGGGCCATTTATGTATCCAGGGAAGGCTTGACACAAATGAACTGTCTGAACTTATACGAAACAAAAACATTGATACCCTGATAGATGCGACTCATCCATACGCAACCCAGGCATCTCTTAACGCAATAAAGGCAAGTGAAGAGAGCAGTATTAAGTACATCAGGTTTCAGAGATCTACTTCGGTTACTGAAGGTGGTGATATTGGTAAATCCGATACAGACAAACTGGGGTACGTACACCTTGTTGAGGACATGGATGAAGCGGTAAGTTGGTGCAGTAAATCTGACAGAAAGAGGATTTTGTTGACAACCGGTTTTTCAGCCGCTGAAAAGTTTGTAAAGCTAAAAGATGAAAAAGAGATATTTGTCAGGATCCTGCCTATGCCGGCACATATTGAACAGTGTGTAAACATGGGGATCAAACCGTCAAATGTTCTTGCCCTCCAGGGACCTTTTACAATAGAGCTTAATACGGCGATATACAACCAATATAAAATTGATGTTGTGGTTACAAAAGATAGTGGCAAGACAGGGGGTGTCCCTGAAAAGATTCAGTCTGCAAGTGAGGCAGAAATTGATATCGTAATAATCAAGAGAGACGAGATAGAATATCCGGTAAAATGTTCATCAATAGATGAAGTCTTTGATCTGATGGGGAAGGGCTAGATACTGAATAATAATATCTTTTACGCATCGTGTGAGGAATTTACGATTTACTGTGGTAAAATCTCTGCTATTTGCATATGATAGGTCTCTCTGATCTGAAATAAACAGCAGTATACTCAAACTGAATGAAAGGAGTTGTTAATGAAAGGTATAATAAAAGTCACAATAGTTCTGGCTGTCTCTGTTTTTCTTGCGAGTGTTGATGGCTTAATAATGAAAAGCGTTCATGCGCAACATACAGATGTATTCAATCTCTACCAGGACAAAGGTCCAAATAACCCAAATAATCTAAATAAAAAGGATACAGCGAAAGATGTTGAGTCCGGCATGCCGGAAGTGGAAGTGATTGAAGTAGAAAACAACATTAAGTACAACATCTCGGTTGAAAAGAGTAAATACGAGGCAAAAGATCTTACTATGGCAGATATTGAGCTATGGGAGATTGTGGACAAAACACCATTTGAGTGGCATCAGATAGACTTTCTTCTGGAGGCTGATATAGAGGAGGTGCATTCGAGGACTTTTGGCAAACAGGGTTGTGTTCGCAAGCGAAAAGGGAATGTGTTCTGGCTTAATGATGGAAGGAAGTGCGTGTATTGGACGCCATGGTCCACATGGGATTGCAGGCCTGAAGAGGAGAGAGGCGATGCTGTATATCCTTAGGTATTTGAAATAGATTATTCGCTTATTGACTTACGGAATAAAATATGATAATTTCTCTCAATCTGTAATGATTATTGATTGAAGGTTGGTCTTTTGATACTGATGACCGATGCTATAATTTTAGACCTTTACTTTAGGAGACAATTTAAAGATGGCAGATTTAGTTAATGAAAATACTATTGGTAGTGCTAAAGGAAGTGTAGTAGAGGACGCGGTAAATGCGAATTTTCAGGGTGAGACTGCTGAGGTAGGTTTGTATCTGGCAATGTCTCGACAGGCGCAAAGGGAAGGATTTTCGGAGGTAGCGGAAGTTCTGAAATCACTTGCAATGGATGAAGCATGGCATGCAGCGCGCTTTGCGGAGCTGAACGGCAAAATAAGTACATCTACAAAAGAAAATCTGGAGAAAATGCTATCAGGCGAACAAGGTGCTAACAAAGGTAAGAAAAATGCATCTGTCAAGGCTAAGGAGGCCGGTGTGGAAGAAGCGGGAAATTTCTTTGATGAGTCTTCACAAGATGAAGCTCGTCATGCAAAGGCTCTTGAAGGGTTGCTGAAAAGATATTTCTAAATGTAACTAATATGGAGTCTATTCTATAGACCCATGAATTGATTCATTTTAAATGGGAAACCTGATTGAAATCAGGTTTCCCATTTGTATTTAGACACTAGACCTTAAAAAAAGTCTCTATCCATAACGGTCTTGCGTTTGTCTGCCTTTGCATTCTCAATAGCCTGATCACACAAATTACGAATGGTATCAGACAAGGCTGGTGCAACGTTGGCAGAAGTGCTCATATATGCTGTTGAACGAATATATTTTTTAAGTTCAGATGTAACTACCAGTACTTCCTTAGAATCACTCATGATATTATCTCTCCAGTTAATTTATAAAAAAATATTTCTTGTTCTGCGTGCAGTACGGCTGAAAGTATTGTCCTTCAACTTCTTTTTTGTGCTTATGCAAAAGATATCTTAGTGATGGGATAATTGACGCTTGTTCCGCTACGATCTGTGGCATGTACATGGGTCCATGGCTCTTCACCGTCAGTCATTCTTACAAAGTGAAAAGGGGCTGGGTGGGGCTGTTTTGGCCCATCACTTTCATTAACAGTAATATTAATCGTTATAATCTTCTCATTCTCTGTATGGGCTTCATCTTGTTCCGCAATCACTTCGTCCTCATACGAATTAACCATTACGAGCCCGTCAACCTTGAGAAATTTACGAGGTTGAATTTGTAAGAAGACAACATCACGGGCAGTTTTTTATCTACATCTGTTTTTGTACCAGATTTGAATATGCCAGGGGACATGGTGTTACTTCAGCTGCCGTTGGATTTGCCAGGGGCAGTCCTGATGCTGAGTTCAATGCTAAGGGAGTTCGATTTATACAGAGCCTCATCGCTATGGGTTTTGATGGAGACCTGAAGCCGTTACCACGAAACCGTCGCGGACGTTATGTCTCTGCACAGGTTAAAATACCCATACCGGCTTACGAGAAAATGAGCAAGACAGGTATTGATAAATTGATGTCGTATATGGAGATTGACCGTCAGGGTGTTATGCAGGAACAGGGCGGTTTTGTTTACTCAGGAATGGGAGGGGAAATTATCCCTGCACTCTACCGTGGTACTAAAGTCAATCCGCGTCCGTATAATGTTTCCTGCACAGAAAACGTATACGTTGAAATCAGGGGAGAAGAGGTAATATTCGGAGTAGAACTGCCTAATCTTGAGGTAGGCACCACTTCAAACAGAGAAGGTCCGATTTGTCCAACAGCCAGAGAAGTTCTCAAGTTTATGGGAAATAGGGACATCAAAAGAATTTGCTGCTGCCGCTGCCGCCATAACGCTTGCGGGTGAGTTTAACTTCACACTGCCTCACCTGCGTGGTGAAATGTATTCAGCAGGTAAGTAAATAAATGCCAAATTGGCAGCAAATTTTTTTTAAAATTGCCTCGTGTGCCATTGTGGCAGCATAGATATTTTGATATTGCTTGTTGCATGATTGCAAGCAGCTATTTTACAATAACTTACGTATTTATTATCTGTTCTAATCATATAGATATTATTGGCATTTTGTTTGCTGTTAACTACGAGTACATTATTTTAGATTAAAACTATATCATGATGACACTGTTAAAACGTGATAAGGCTGATTACAAGATCTTAATAACCGACGATGATGATAATTGTCGTTCCAGCCTGAACGATATATTCGAACCAGAAGGTTATACAACATACCTGGCTAGTTGTGGCAGGGAGGCCGTTGAAATCGCAAAGCATGAATTGTTGCATGTGTTGATTATGGATGTGCACATGCCGGACTTTAGTGGTTTTGAAACGTTTGAATTTATCAAGGAAGAGAAGAATATCCAGATTCCCTGTATTTTTGTATCTGCGGATACCTCTAAAGATTTAAAATTTGAGGCTATTGAGGCAGATGCATACACTTTAATAGCGAAGCCGATAAAAAAAGAGATAATTAAGTACGCGGTAGAACAATCACTCGAAAAGTACTATTGGAAATAAATTGTTAAGTTAATCAATCCTTAGAAAGGGGACAGTAAGCAATGAAGACAAAACCATTAGGAGAAAAAATTTTAGTTAAAAGATTTGATGCAGCAGAAAAATCTGCCGGAGGTATCGTATTACCTGATGCAGCTAAAGAAAAACCAAAAGAGGGAAAGATAATTGCTCTTGGTGATGGAAAGTTGCTGGACAGTGGCACAAGGGCAAAGTTTCAGGTTAAAAAAGGGGACAGAGTTGTATTTACATCTTACGCGGGAACTGAGATTGATATTGATGGTGAAGAGTACCTGTTAATGGCTGAAGATGATATTCTTGCAATAATTGAATAGTTAGGAGAACAGAATGGCTGGTAAAAAAGTACTGTGTGGCCACGAAGCGGGTATGGCTATAAAAGATGGAATAAATAAGTTGGCAAATGCTGTCAAAGTAACCATGGGTCCAAAGGGCAGAAATGTGATCATTGAAAAAAGTTTTGGTTCTCCGACGATAACAAAAGATGGTGTTACTGTTGCAAATGAGTTGGAGTTTGAAGATGCGTATGAGAACATAGGTGCGCAGCTGGTAAAAGAAGTCGCGTCTAAGACGAATGACATTGCCGGTGACGGAACAACAACTGCAACGGTATTGTCAGAATCAATATATACTGAAGGGCTGAAAAGTCTTGTCGCCGGGGCGAATCCGGTTGGAATTAAAAAAGGTATTGAGAAAGCCGTGGAGGCGATAACCACAGAACTCGTTAAAATGAGCATCGGGGTTTCCGGAAAGAAGGAGATCGAGCAGGTAGGTACTATTGCGGCTAATAATGACTCTGAGATTGGGAAACAGATATCAAATGCCATGGAGCGAGCCGGCAGTGATGGCGTCATAGCAGTTGAAGAGGGACAGGGTTTGGAAACTACGGTGGAGCTTGTTGAGGGAATGCAATTTGACAAGGGCTACCTGTCTCCATATTTTATTACAGATACAGAGAAGATGCAGGTTGTTTTCGAAGATCCGTACATCCTTGTTTATGAGAAAAAGATTTCAGCATTAAAGGATCTTTTACCCTTATTGGAGAAAATTTCACAATCCGGTAAGCCGTTATTGGTTATTGCTGAGGATCTGGAAGGTGAAGCGCTTACAACTCTCGTGGTTAATAAGATGCGCGGAACATTGAAATGTGCAGTGGTGAAAGCGCCTGAATTCGGAGATAAGCGTAAGGCAATGCTTGGTGATATCGCTGCAGTAACCGGTGCTGATGCAATATTTGAAGATCTTGGAGTAGGATTGGACACTCTTAAGCTGTCAGATCTGGGTGGAGCGAAGAAGGTGATTATCGATAAGGATTGTACGATGATTATTGAAGGCAGTGGATCGAAAAAGGAGATTCAAGGCAGAGTACAGCAGATAAGAAATGAAATTGAAAACTCTACTTCAGATTATGATGTAGAGAAATTGCAGGCAAGGCTTGCGAAACTTGCCGGCGGAATAGCAAAGATAAGTGTTGGGGCTGCTACTGAAGCAGAGATGAAGGAGAAGAAGGCTCGATTAGAGGATGCAATGCATGCTACCAAGGCTGCTGCTCAGGAAGGGATTTTGCCCGGAGGAGGCGTTGCGCTTTTAAGGTCAGAGAAAGCTTTGAAGAAGGTAGATGCGGAACTTGATGAAGATGAAAAGATTGGAGTAAACATCATCCGTAAAACACTTGAAGCTCCACTTAGACAAATTGCTGATAATGCAGGTCTGAACGGAGTTTTAGTCGTTCAGAAGGTAAAAGAGATGGAAGGGAATGAAGGATTTGATGTTGCCAGAGAGAAGTATACTGATCTGGTTAAGGCAGGCGTTATCGATCCGGCAAAGGTAGTTAAAACTGCACTTCAAAATGCGGCAAGTATTGCAGGGTTACTGTTGACAACCAATGCAATTGTCAGTGATGCTCTTGAGAAGGAATAAAAAAGTAATTAATCAAATAAGTAGATGTTGAAAAACAGTAAGAGGTTTCATATTATAAAGATGCCATCTTTGTATAAAGATGGCATCTTTTTTCTTTTCAATTTAAATAGTGTCTGACAAGTCAATATCACTTTAACCGGGATCGGGTATAGGATGAAGAAAAAAACCAAAAAAACGATGAGTAAAAAATACGACAAGTACCAAAGTCCGCTTGCTGAGAGATATGCGAGTGAAGAGATGAGCTACAATTTTTCAGACCAATTGAAATATAGTACCTGGAGAAGGCTTTGGATCGCATTGGCGGAAACAGAAAAAACTCTTGGAGTTAAAGCAATTTCTATGAAGCAGATTGATGAAATGAAAAAATTCCAGGACAACATAAATTTTGATGCAGCCAGGAAGCACGAACTCAGGGTGAAGCATGATGTAATGGCACATGTTCACGCCTTTGGTGATCAGTGTCCTGCCGCAAGTCCGATAATTCATCTGGGAGCAACGAGTGCATTTGTACAGGATAATGCGGATTTGATTCTCATGAAAAGTGGAATGAATATCCTGTTAAAGAAACTGGTTAATATCGTAGATGCATTGGCTGTGTTTGCCAGAGAGTATAAAGGCTTGATTACGTTAGGATATACTCACTATCAACCGGCCCAGCTTACTACCGTCGGAAAAAGGGCGTGTCTCTGGATGCAGGACTTTGTTATTGATATAGAAGACCTGGAGAGCAGGATTGAGAATTTAAGATTCAGAGGTGCCAAAGGTACGATAGGCACGCAAAACAGTTTCATGGCCCTTTTCAACAGAGATGAAAAAAAGGTGAAGCTGCTTGATCAACAGGTATCCAAAAAAATGGGATTCGATAAGATCCTTCCAGTTGCCGGTCAGGTCTACACTCGAAAGCTAGACAGCCAGATTTCAGATGTCTTGTCCGGTATTGCTCAATCGGCGCATAAGTTCTCAAATGATCTCAGGCTTCTGCATAATCTGAAAGAGATCGAAGAACCGTTTGGGAAGAAGCAGATAGGCTCTTCTGCCATGCCGTATAAACGAAATCCAATGCGTAGTGAAAGGGTGGCGGCTCTAGCCCGTTATATAATCTGTAACGGTTTGAATACTGATATTACGAGCAGTGTACAGTGGTTTGAGAGAACGCTGGACGATTCTGCAAACAGGCGACTGGTACTGCCGGAAATGTTTGTTGCAACGGATGCAATGCTTAACATCGTTCTCGGGGTTGTCAGGGATCTAAGTGTCTATCCTAAGGTGATAGAGAAGCACGTCAATGAAGAGTTGCCGTTTTTAGCCTCAGAAAGCATATTGATGGAAGCGGTTAAAGCGGGTGGTAACAGACAGAACCTCCATGAGAAAATACGTAAATATTCTATGGAGACCATTACACTTGTCAAAGAAGAGGGTGCTGATAATGATTTTATTGAGCGAGTCAAAAAGGATGAGGACTTTTCGATAATCAAAGACAGGTTAGATGATATTCTAAAGCCGAAGAACTTTATTGGCAGAGCACCTAAACAGGTGACCGAGTATATCTCAGAGGTTGCAAGGCCCTTGCTGAGAAGATTTAAAAAACTACTTGGAGTAAGTACAGAATTTAAGGTATGAGAACTATGGGTGATTCAATCAGGGGATTGGATTTTGTTCTGATAACTGACAGGAAGGTTTGTGGTAATAAACTTACTGACATAATAGAACAGGCGATTGACGGTGGTGTTGGGACTGTTCAATTGAGGGAAAAAGATCTAAGCACCTGTGATCTGTATCGTCTGGCGAAAGAGGTTCGCGAAATAACATCGAGAAAAGGCGCAAACTTGATAATTAATGACAGGGTTGATATTGCAACAGCAGTTGATGCAGATGGTGTTCATCTTGGCTGGCAGTCCCTGGAAATAGATACGGTTCGGAGGATGATCGGACATGATAAGATAATTGGATTTTCGGCTCATAGCCTTGAGGAGGCGGAGAGAGCGGAAAACAGCGGAGCCGATTACATTTCCATTAGTCCAATCTTTGATACCGCAAATAAAGATTATTCCATAAAGCCGTTGGGGGTTGGTGAAATAGGAAAGATAAAGGGGCATATTGACATTCCTGTTATAGCTTTGGGCGGTATTAACGAAAACAATGTAAATAAAGTACTTAAAAATGGCGCCGATGGTATTGCTGTAATGTCAGCAATTCTTCTTTCCGATAGTCCTGGACAGACCGTAACAAGGATTTGCGGAGAGATGAGGAAGATCGGATCAGAATCTGAAATTAAACTTTAATCGGGAGTAAAGATGCAATTAATAGACAACGTTAAATTTGATGATAAAGGCCTGATACCGGCCGTAATAGTAAACGTAGCTGATAACAGGGTTTTAACATTATGTTTTATGAATAAGGATGCTTTGGAAAAGACTGTTGAAACGGGTAAAGTACATGTATTCAGGCGATCACAAAACAGATTAATGATTAAAGGGGAAACTTCCGGCCATACACAGTTGGTAGAGGAGGTCTTCTTTGATTGCGAGGGCAAATCGTTAGTTATCAAGGTTAAACAGAATGTAGCGGCGTGTCACGCAGGTTATATGTCATGCTATTACAGAAAGTACAATAATAAGACGAATAGTATCGAAATAAATGAAGAAAAAATCTTCGATCCTGAAAAAACATATAAGAGCTGACAATGGTCAAAAATTGCTTGCAAAGGCTTTTATCATGTGTTACAGTCTTAGTTTAAATTTTGTCTGCCTTTACTAAATCCATGCTGGAAATTAGTGGAGCAACGCAGAATATGAAGAAAATTGTGGGACGTTTTGGGCTCGTAATTTTGGCTTTATCAGTCCTTATGGTGCAGGGTTGTGCCGAATTGGAAGAACTGAGAAGAGCCAATAAGCGCCAGGCAATTACTGTTCGCGACCAGATGTCTGAGCTTGATAAGTTAAGAGCTGAGTTAGACGCTGCTAATAAAGTAAACAGTGTTTATGAAAATCGTGCGCAGTCAGATGAAGAAGAGAAGAAGAGACTTCGTGAAGATTTAGAGATACTCGCTCGTTCTATCGGTGATGGTGCTGTAGTTAGAGATACAGCAGAAGGACCTATGATCCAGCTTCCCGAGACGATTCTGTTTGGTTCGGGTCTGGCTAAGTTAAAGACTAAAGGTGAAGTTGCTCTTGAGAAGATTGCCAAACACCTTACGGCACGCCCTTCAACCATAGTAAGAATTGATGGGCATACAGATAATGATCCTATAGTAAAATCAAAATACATATGGGAATCAAACCATCATTTATCTGCCGGTAGGGCGTTAAGTGTTCTGCATTATCTTGTAAATAAAGGACATATAAAGGAAAATAGAATACACATAGCTGGTTATGGCCCAAACAGGCCGATAGCATCTAACAAAAACAAAGCTGGTAAGATGCAAAACAGGAGAGTTGAGTTTCTTATCTTGTCTCCGGAATCCAGTTAAAACAACTAAAATAATAGAAATTAATTTTTATAAATCTGAAACACTTCTTACAAAGCTTAAAAGCCTTGCTATAAGTAGAGGAAGATGTTGTTGAATAAAAAGTAAGGTAGTAGGGCAGTATGGCAAACCCCGCAGAACCGCAACAAAAAAAATCAAATAGTGATAGCAAGGCCTGGGAGATTTTGTGCTCTGTCAGACTTGCAGTTATTATCATAATAATAATGGCTGTTGCATGTATTTTAGGAACGGTCATTCTTCAAATCAAATCACCTGAAGAGTATGTGAGCCGATATGGACCTGGCCTCGCAAAATTCTACGCTGCAATTCAGTTTACAGATATATTTCACTCCTACTGGTTTTCGTTCCTTCTGATATTGCTTTGTGTAAATTTAGGATGCTGTACCGTTAAGAGGTGGCGCAATAAGGTACTGATGATCGGCTTCCTGGTTACACATATCAGTATAATCTTGATCCTGATCGGCTGTGTGGTAGATCTTCTAACCGGTGTAAAGGGTGGTGTTAATGTTTATGAAGGCAGTTCTGTAGACTATTATCTGACAAGAGCTGACTATAAGAAGGTGCCACTCGGATTCCAGGTGTTCTGTGATGATTTTATTATAGAGAAGCACCCTCCAAAATATAAGCTTATTACTTACGTTAAAGACAAAGATAAACAGAAAGCGGTATCTTTAGCTGTAGGTAAGAAGATTAGCATTCCGGGTACTAATTATGCAGCTACTGTTAAAGAGCTTATTGAAGATGCGGAAGTTCAACATGAACCTATTAATGTATCTGATGAGCCTAAGAACCCGGCTCTATATATTCAGCTTTCAGCCAAAGACAAAGTTACCGCAGAAGGTTGGCTTCTTGCAAAAGACCGTAACTGGTATAACGATACCCAGCGTGATTTAAAGATAGATTACGTTTGGGCTGACACTGATGAGGCTCATGAGAGACTGACAAATGCAGCAGCTAAGAGCAGTACCAAACCAACGCTCGAAATAAGAATAGAGGGAACAGATATAGTTAAAAATGTACCGGTTGAAAAAGGGCAGAAAATTTCGATTAAAGGTACTGACTATACGGTTGAAGTAAAGGACTTCGCGCTGGATTACTCAAAGAGGTTAGTGGCATTAAGTGAGCAGGAGCCAAATAATCCTGCCGTAATGGTTGAGATTAGCGGCCCTCAGGGAGTAGATTCTCGTTGGTCATTTTCTAAGTATCCTGATTACCAGGATAAAGCTCATAAAACAATCTATAAGGACGTTAAGCTTTTGTGTACCGTTCCGGAAGATTTTTCAGACGCTAAGAATAGAGTAAGAATTGTCCAGAGCAGAAGTGGAAAGCAGACGATTACCTACATAAAGGGTGGAAAAGTAATCAGTACAAATGATTGGGTACTTGGCCAGGGTTATGATATCTCTGATTCGGGACTGAAAATACGTATCCAAAAATACTTTCCATCACATAGCTTGAAAAAGACAGTTGTCAAGAGGACAGGTGGGCATGAGGGCCATAACCACGGACCTGGTGAACATCATGGAAATCCTGCAGCATTGATAGAGATGGAAGGGCCAAGAGGAAAGTATGCAGAGTGGGTATTTGCACATACACCTCCACATTGGTATCCTGATAACAACTTTGCCGTCTTATATGAAAAGTCAGGTATGGAGGTTAAGGATTATAAGAGCATACTGAGGGTTGTGGAAAACGGCAAAACTATGATGACAAAAACTATTGAGGTCAACAGCCCTCTGAAGTATAAGGGCTTTGTTTTTTACCAGTCCAGTTACGATCCTGAAGGAGAGAGATATACTGGACTTCAAGTAACAAAAAATCCGGGCTTGCTGGTAGTGTATAGCGGATTTATTCTTTTATGTCTGGGTATTGTCTTTATCTTTTATGTAAAACCTTTCTTGAGACGAAAATTCCAGAAAGGTAAAAAGATAAAAGAGATTTATTCCGAAGAAGAGATGTTGGCTGAACATATTGATGAGTAAATAATTCATTGTCTCTAAATTGCTGATTTGGAGTGATCAATGATAGATGTTTTTCGTTTAACAAAATAGAGAAGAGAGGTGTATTATGCTGGATTTAACATTATATGTATATACTGCAGCTATTGTTGCTTACATAGTCAGGGAAATATGGAGAGCGAAAACCATGCGGTGGGTCGCTTTTGGCTTGTTTGCAGGTGGTTTTATATTAAATACAATTGTAGTACTGAACAGGTGGGCAGAGGCGAATCATGCTCCAATGTCTGATAAATATGAATCGTTTGTATTCTTTGGGTGGAGTATTGCACTTGTTTATCTGATCTTTGAACTTGTTACCATCTTTATCGTTAAAGTGCATGAATCCCGTCTGGGGATCATAGGTGCATTGCAGGGTGTTCTGGCTGCGTGGATGATATGTTCTGCGCTTGGTATTGATAATACAATTAAGGAACTGCCTCCGGCTCTGCAAAGTAAATGGCTGGTCACACATGTAATATGTTATTTCCTCTCTTATTCAGCGCTGAGTATGTCGTTCTCTGCTGCGATCGTTCACCTGGTACGTAAAGCTTTTGTTTCTGACAAACCTAAAGAAGCGGCAGCTGCCGGGACAGTTGTCCAGAAGAAGAAGGACTATAGTTTTGACAAGCTCGCCTATATTGCTGTTTCCATTGGATTCCCATTCCTTACCATTGGATTGATTACAGGTTCTATCTGGGCAAAAGGAGCATGGGGCACATACTGGGGATGGGACCCTAAAGAGATATGGTCCTTAATCAGCTGGCTTGTATATCTTACTTACATGCATTTGCCGTTGATGCTGCCTAAGACAAATATCAAAAAATCGTTCAGACCTATTCTGCTTTCAATAATACTTCTAATCGCTTTCCCTATAGTTCTGTTTACATTTATGGGTCTGCATAAGCTTCCGAGTTCTGTAGATAGTGATCACATTTACGCAGAATAAGGCTTAAGCAACTACAGAATAACTTAATCAGGCTCTTCAGACGCCGATATGAATGCGCTGAAGGGCCTGATTAAATCATATCTCCTGAATCACTTCATCAGCACAGATTATTTTAAATTGTGGAATAATAATATTTACAATTTCTGGAAAATAACTATATTCTAATTTTTGCTGCGCATATTCCGGTAATTTTTTTGACTGGAATTTCACTAATTCGAGAAAATTGAGCTTAGATTAGAATGGAAATCGCACGATTACATATCGTTATCGAGGGAATAGTTCAAGGTGTCTTTTTCAGGGCCAGTACGATAGAAGAATCTACTAAGCTGGGCCTGACCGGCTGGGTAAAGAACTGTTCTGACGGGCGTGTTGAAGCTGTTTTTGAGGGTGAGGTAGATAAGATTGAACAGATTGTAGAGTGGTGCAAAAAAGGCCCGCCGGGAGCAGTGGTCAGAAATGTAGAGACAATCTGGGAGCAGGCAAAGGGTGATTACGATTCGTTTACAATGAAATATTAGTATTCAATGTCATTCCCGACATGATTAATATAAGAGAAGTTGAGGACGGAATAGTTGTACCTGTTAAGGTGCAGCCAAATGCAAGCAGAGACGGAGTGGTGGGGGAGCATGCAGACCAGCTGAAAATTGCTGTTACTGTCGCACCGGAAAAGGGCAAAGCTAATAAGGCGGTAATCAAAGTACTTTCTAAGTCACTAGACGTAAAAAGCTCTGACATTGAGATACTTTCCGGTGAAACGTCCAGAGACAAAAAAGTGTTAATTAGAAATATCAGTGCGGAAGATTTTAACAGGGTTATTTAGAACATGAGTTATAAAGATACAATAAATTTACCAAAAACAAAATTCTCCATGAAGGGAAACCTGGTTCAGAGAGAGCCTGAATTTCTAAAAAATTGGGATAAAAAAGATCTATACGCTCAAATTCGAAAGGCTAGAGAAGGCGCGGAAAAATTCATTCTACATGATGGGCCTCCATATCCTACCGGTGACCTTCACATAGGAACGGGACTAAACAAGATACTGAAAGATATAATCATTCGGTTCTATACAATGAAGGGCTACGATGCCCCTTACATACCCGGATGGGATTGCCATGGCCTGCCAATTGAACACAGGGTCCTGCAGGAACTCGGTTCAGAAGCGAAAGGCATGAAGAAGCTTGAGATCCGCAAGAAGTGCAAGAAATATGCTGAGAAATTTGTGAAAGTGCAGAAGAAGCAGTTTAAGGCACTGGGAGTATCAGGTGACTGGGAATCTGCATACCTTACATTTACTCCGCAATATGAAGCGGGAATAATTGAGGTATTCGGGAAGCTGGTAGAAAAAGGGTACGTTTACAGAAGTCTGAAGCCTATACACTGGTGTATGCAATGTGAGACTGCTCTTGCCGAGGCTGAGTTGGAACATCAGGACAAAACCAGTCCATCAATCTTCGTTAATTTCAAATTAATAAATTCCCCAAAAGATATCTTTCCGGAACTCCAGGACGAAGATGTCCATATGCTGATATGGACAACTACTCCATGGACACTGCCTGCGAATCTTGCAATCGCGGTGCATCCGGAATTTCAATACACGGCTGTAAGATACATAAATCCTAAGACACAAAAAAAACAGGTCTCAATAGTTGCCGAGGACCTTGTAGAATCAGTCTTGAAACTACAGGAGATAGAGGACTACGAACGTCTGGGTTCTATCAAAGGCAGCTCCCTGGAAGGATTGAAATATCAACACACTATTATGAAGCGGGAGGGGTCAGTGGTCCTGGCAAACTATGTTACTCTTACTGACGGTACCGGCTGTGTCCATACAGCCCCGGGTCATGGTCAGGACGACTACCAGACAGGATTGAAATATAAGTTGCCTATCGTGAGCCCTGTTGACGCAACCGGCATTTTTACTGAAGAGGCCGGAGATTTTAACGGACTGAATATATATGATGCGAATAAAACAATTGCTGAAAGACTCGATGAGTTGGGACTTATGTTGCATATGGAGAAAATAAATCACTATTATCCTCATTGCTGGAGATGCAGGAAACCTGTAATTTTCAGAGCAACGGAACAGTGGTTTGTAGGCATCGATCATAAGGATCTCAGGGCAAATGCTTTGGATGAGATTAAGGAATCAGATTGGATCCCGTCATGGGGTGAAGTTCGACTCTCGAATATGATAAAGGACCGTCCGGACTGGTGTATCTCCCGTCAACGTTCCTGGGGTGTGCCTATACCGGCATTTTACTGTACCGGTTGTAACGAATCACTATTGGATGTGAAGGTTGTGAATCACGTTCGTGACATGTTTCTAAAACATGGTGCTGATAGCTGGTTCTATAAAGAGACTAATGAGTTCCTGCCGGAAGGCACAAAGTGTCCGAAATGTGATTCTGCCAACTTTGAAAAAGAGAACGATATATTTGATGTATGGTTTGAGTCCGGCTCCAGCCATCACTCTGTAGTGAACAATCGTGATGAGTTAAATTTCCCGGCAGATATATATCTTGAGGGAAGCGATCAGCATCGTGGCTGGTTTCAACTCTCGCTGCTTCTCTCTGTTGCCGCGTGGGATACAGCTCCTTTCAAGACGGTGCTGACACATGGCTTTGTGGTAGATGAACACGGCAAGAAGATGTCTAAATCACTCGGGAACTTCGTGTCTGTTGGAGATGCCCTCAAGGAGTTGGGTGGTGATATCGTAAGGCTCTGGACCTCTTCAATGGAGTATAGGAACGAGATGCACGCATCGTCTGAAATTATCTTAAAAATGTCCGATTCTTACAGACGTATCAGAAATACCTTCAGATATATTCTGGGCAACCTGTCCGGTTTTGATCCTGAGAAGGATTCGGTAGAGTATTCACAGATGCCGGAGATTGACCGTTGGGCACTGCACAAGACAGATGAGCTTATTGCATCTGTTACCTCCGCTTATGGAGCTTTCCAGTTTCATCGTGCCTATCACAATATACTCAACTTTTGCGTGGTAGAGATGAGTTCGTTCTATTTTGATATTATGAAGGACCGGTTATATACATTCTCAAAAAGCTCTGTTGAGAGACGTGCGACACAGACTGTTCTACACAGGATAAATTCTGTTTTGGTAAGGCTTCTTGCTCCTGTCCTGGTATACACCTCTGAAGAGGTGTGGACGGAGATTAATCAGGACGACAGCAGCGTTCATCTGTCCGAATGGCCGGTTACTAACGAGCAATACACAGATACTGCACTTAACGATAAGTGGGAAAAAATTATCAAGGTCAAGACAGATGTGGCAAGGGAGCTCGAAGCAATGAGGGCGGCAAAACAGATCGGTAGTTCCCTTGAGGCTACGGTTGATCTCTATACAGAAGATGCTAAACTGCTCGGTTTGCTGAAAGAGTACGAGAATGATTTAGCGATGATATTTATCGTTTCGGATGTAACCATAAGCAGCGAACCTCTTGACTCCGCTAATAACGGAGAGATATTTGAAAAGCTATCTATTAAAGCCAGTGTTGCAGACAGTGACAAATGCGACAGGTGCTGGAACTACCGCAAAGAGGTAGGCAAGATAGAAAAATACCCAACACTCTGTAACCGCTGTGCAGAAGTTATTGAAGAAGTTGAGGCTCAAATTTGATGTAAAATATGAAGTGTATCACTCTGCCAGTCTAATCCAATTCCGATGCGCTCCATTCCCGCCAGCGATGGCGCTGTTATAAATTTATCAATATCCTAAAGGAGAAACATTTGCAAGCCGGACATGAACAACTAAACTTAAAAATGTACTTTCTGGTACAAAACACGTTAGGTGGCCCGATAAATTTGAGTGTCTGGAGACATCAGAAGGCTAATGATATATGCAGAACAAACTTTATGGACTCCATATCTCAATTAACCATGGATGATGAAACTAGAAATAGTATCAACTGCCTCCACTACAGAGATAGATATTTCCTGGATGGTGATATTCCATTTAAGGATCAGAAGATCGGAAATGATGATGTTGTTGTGTTTACCAATCAAACCGATAAAGAGTTAATAATTGGCGTTATTGAAGCGTCTTCTGACTTCCAGAAGGAAAGAGGAGAGAACACAGAAGATGAAAAATAGTATGAAAGCCACCCCGACTTATTCCTCTCACTATTATACCACTCAGGTATGAACGAAAATTTTCTAGACATTACACGTAGAACGCTTGGGACTGATATATTCAAGATTGAAGATATCCAGACACTTTGGAGTGGTTACGGCAAGATCATGCGCTATGGTCTGAAGGATGGTGATAGAGGCAGCGTTGTGATCAAGCATGTCAATCTGCCGGACCAGGGCTCACATCCCCGTGGTTGGAACACCGACCGTTCTCATCAACGTAAGATCAGATCCTACCAGGTTGAAACTGCTTGGTACCGTGACTGGGCTAAGCTATGTGATGAGAGTTGCTTTGTTCCCCATTGTCTTCTCCTTGAATCATCTGAGGATGAGTTTCTTATGGTGTTTGAGGATCTGGATGCCAGTGGCTTTCATGTTCGCAAAAGTTCGGCTTCCATAAGAGAGATGCGGGTCTGCCTGAAATGGCTGGCGAACCTGCATGCCATTTTTATGGGCAGAGAGCCCACAGGGCTCTGGCCGGTGGATACTTACTGGCATCTTGATACTCGTCCTGATGAACTAGATGTGATGGCGCATGTGGAACTCAAACAGGCCGCAACCCGGATAGATCAGATACTTCGCAAAAGCCCTTATCAAACCTTTGTGCATGGTGATGCCAAACTGGCTAACTTCTGCTTCTCCCCGGACGGACAACAGGTTGCCGCGGTGGATTTTCAATACGTTGGTGGCGGCTGCGGCATGAAGGATGTTGCCTATTTTATCAGCAGTTGTCTCTATGAAGATGATTGCGAACGCTATGAAGATGAGTTGTTGGATTGGTATTTTGCTCGTCTTAAAGAGGCGCTGGTGAAGCGTAAGTCAACCATTGATCCTGCAGACATTGAGGAGAATTGGCGTTCATTATTCCCGGTTGCCTGGGCCGATTTCATCGTTTCTTGAAAGGCTGGAGTCCGGACCACTGGAAGATTAACGACTACAGTGAGCGTATTACACGTGATGTGGTGGCACGATTAAATTCAGGAAGGCTATAAATGTTAGTATTGAATATTTTTTTATATTAGCAAACTGGTGAATAAATGGACAGCATTCATAGTAAATGTTAAATTTTTTTTTTATTAGAAATGTAATAGCCTGATGTGAGCAAAGTATGTAAGTCATGTCATTGTAAGACATTGCAGTAAGCCTTACTATGAAATAGCCCGTTGAAGCGATACTGAATACAATAAGTGACAGAATGGTATGATTGTTGCGAGTTGTTATGACAACGTCTTTTAAGTCTTTAATTCAGGAAAATCTATTATGTCAGAGGGAGTTGTAAAAGGGGGAAATCCGGCGGTTGTCGGGTTGTCGGGTTGGCAGGTTTCGGTCTCACCACTATGATTCTTCAGGTTCATAATGTCGGGTGGTGTGGGGCCTGTTGTGGTGTTGGCGTTTGCATTCGGGGGGCTGGCACAGATGATTGCCGGTTTCCATGAATTCAAGTGTGGCAATAACTTTGGTTACAGCGCCTTCGTATCCTATGGGGCGTTTTGGATAGCCCTGGGAATAATCTTCATGCTGAATTATTTTAATATTTATCATTCCAGTACTACAGACGTTGGGTGGTTCCTGGTCGTTTGGACCGTTTATACATTTATCATGTGGTTTCCTGCCATGAAGATTAATGGAGCCATGGCAATACTGTTTACTCTTTTGTTTATCGGATTCGTACTGCTGGATCTGGCACATTTCGGTTTTGACGAAATGATCAAAGTAGCTGGTTATGAACTGATGGTATGTGCTGCTACTGCCTGGTACATGATGGCCCATATCATTTTTGCCGAGGTCTTTGGACGGGATGTATTACCGGTAGGCAAACCATGGTTCAGATAAAGACCCTGTTCCTGTTACTTCGGTATTTTAAAATGAAAAAATTCTAAGGAGGCGTTATGAACAAGCTTCTAAGTGCTGCGTTTACCGTTTATGCTGACGGAGATAAAGAAATTGTTGTCAAACAATTGAATGAAATAGTAGATCTGCCTGCCGGTATCTATGATGTTAGAATAGATTTGGAATCAGAAGTCTGGCATAAGGGTATCAGAGTCGTCGGGGGGCAGATCAGGAAAATTGACCTGTCTAAACCGTTGGAATCAGATATTCCTGATAAAACAGTTTCTCCGGAAGAAAAGGTAGTAGTAGTTGGAGCCGGATACGCCCAGTTAACAGTAGTTCCGAAAGAAGGAGCAGCTCCTTATGATACCGGGGTCTGGTGTCATGTTTATGTTGTTGGTGCTTATGGTAAGCCGGCAGAGAAATATATTGACTTCAGCGATAATAACCCCAGCAAACAATTCGTTCTTCCTCCAGGACGTTACCTCGCTACTATAAGCGTGGGAAAAGGTAGTGGCCAGGTAGAGTTTGATGTGAAGGTGGGTGAAACAACAGAAAAGGTAGTCGTAGTTGGAGTTGGATACGCTAAATTAACTGCTATTCCTGAGGAGGGAGCAGCTCCCTACGATACCGGTGCCTGGTGGTATGTTTATCCTGTAGGCGCTGATGGTAAACCGGCAGAGAAATATATTGAAGCCAGTTCCTATAATCCAAGCGATATATTTACTCTTCCCCCCGGACGCTATCAAGCTGTTCTTACAATTGGAAAATGTAGTGCTAAGACGGAGTTCGAGGTTAAGGTAGCAGAGACTACAGAAAAGAGCGTTGTGATTGGCGTTGGTTTCGCTAAATTAACTGCAGTTCCTGAAGAAGGAGCAGAGGCTTACGGTACCGCGTCATGGTATGTTTACCCTGTCGGCACTGATGGCATCCCGGCAGAGCAACATATTGGCGTAAGTTACTACAACCCCAGCGGTATATTTACTCTTCCTCCCGGACGCTATCAAGCTGTTCTTACTATCGGAAAAGGTAGCGCTAAGACGGAGTTCGAGGTTCATGTTGCAGAGACTACAGAGAAGAGTGTCGTAGTAGACACGAATTCAGAAGAGAAAGAGTGAAAATTTAAAACCCCATTTTCTTTAAAATATCTGAAATGGTGCAGAAAATATGTGGTCAGGCATTCTTTCCGCAATCACCTGGAAAAGATCGCCGGAGGAGGGCCTAAGTGGAGTACCGGCATTAAGGTCAATGTTGTGGTGAGGGTTATCGATGGAGCGGAAAACATATATCTGCTAAAAGCCTCGAATCAGCCCATTAATAGAACCGAGTGATAATAACTGATTCCCATACGCTAGAGGCAAGAGCGGTGCTTCAAATCAAACAGGTCTGTAATTCTTATAAGCCCTTTATCGCATCAGTTGTTATCCACATAGCCATGCCAGTCTAAAGTAAATCAATTGGAAATAAAAGATTCTCTTTTAGTTTGAAATTTGTTTTGAAAAGCATATAATTAGCCTTCATAGAGTATACGCAAAATATTCGCTAAATTACCTTGTAGATTTTAAGGTATCTGCAAAAATTACGTAAAACTGCTTTAGGTCATGTCGTCAGATATCAGCCATACTTCTTAGGATATAGCAGTAAAGCATTGGTTCATAACAGCTTATATTTTCTCGCTGTGTTTAGTGTTACCAAACTAGATTAATGGTACGAATGTTGCTGTACAAAGCGGAAGTATCTCTTATTATTACTTATTTTTTTTATTTAAAGGAGAAGCTTAATGTTTTATTCATTTTCGAGCTTTATCAAGGTTGTTTCACGTGCACCGAGAAAGTGCCTGGTGTTGCCAGTTCTGTTTGCAGCCATTGTCTGTCTCGCGACTACAGCAGGCGCTGAGGAGAAGTTGATTGTTGGTGACGAGAAGGTCGCTGAAGACTTTCATAAATTACATGAGAGAGGTGAAATAGAGAAAGAGTTTCACATCTATGTAACAGATGGATATATAGAGATGGCTGATGGTGAATATATCTATCAGTGGGGCTTTACTCATGCACCGGATTGGGCAGACGTGGGCGAGATTTCTACAGTTGAAGAGAGGGATGCCAAGTTATTACCAATTCAGGTCCCTGGTGATGAGATGCGTTTTCATTCCGGAAGAAACTATATCGTAGTTCTGCATAATGCCGGTTGGTATGATGCTGAAGAGCATTCAGGTATTTCACATGTAGCACACACAATTCACTGGCATGGGCTTGATTTAATTCCGGCAGTTGATGGTATACCAAATATTCCATACCCATCTGTTTTTCCAAAGGAGAAATTCAGATATTTCTTATCTATACCTGATGATGTAGAGGGCTCTTATATGGGTCATTGTCACGTTGATTCAACCAATCATATCATGGCCGGACTGTTCTTTCCTATTGTTATCGAAAAAGAGAAGAACGAAATTTATGGCTATAAGTATGACAGGGAGTATACCCTGTTTTTCTCTGAGGTAGATAGTGAATACATGGAGATGCTGAGAGACATGGGAACTATAAATGATTGTTTGAGCTGGAAGTCAAACTACTTTACCCTGAATGGAAGGATCTTTATGGACAAACTGGATAACCCACTGTCTACGATTAATGATCCTAAGACCAGGCTTGTTGCATATGATGGTGAGACTGTTTTGGTGCGGTTGATGGCAATTGGATATGATCACATATTTGCATGGCACCCACACGGTTATCACGGACTGATCATTGGTACTGATGGGCGAAGGCATCCTGCACCGTATCAAAAAGATACCATATTGATAGGGTCTGGTGAGAGATATGACATTCTTTACAATATCCCGAATTTCTCATCGCAGTCTACATGCTTGTCATGTAATCGTGGTCCTGGTATAACTATTGCGCATGACCATAACCTAAGGGGAATGGTTAGTGGAGGAATTTATCCACATGGAGGATTGACAATCTTTGATGTTAGACCTAAGACCGAACAGATGCTGGACGGCAATTGAGGATTCAAAGGTTTTTTTAGATTAGCAGCAAATTAGAGGGTTTTGACTGTAGAGGGAAAGGGGGAAATACCTTTCCCTCTAAACGGTTTATGTACAAGACTTGTGCCACAACTCTTATTGTAGTAGAGCCAGCCTTTTACGTTTCGTATTCTCTCGCCTTAGAGTTCACAACAGTAATTCTCGTAATTATATTTTCTACCAGTAAATTGATATTCAGGTTCAAATCAACGTACTTGATAGACTCTAAAATTTCATCAATTACGTACGTTATCTGTTCCCGGGTCAAGTAATTGGCGTGTTTCTGCAGACTCTCCTCACGACCTGCATTGTAAAGAGACATCTTCTCTTGTTGAACATCATGTCCGTTCATAACCTTAACCATTAAAAGATCCCGGTATAATTGTAAGATGCAATGTAAAATGCTCTTAAGGATCTGTCTTTTCTCTTCTAAAGAATCTCCAGTGCTTAAATAGGAATCGATCAACTCTTCGGCAAGAACAAGATTATCCATTTTGGGTTCAGTCATACGGGTGACGATGTTATTGTTCATTTCGTAATGATTGTCATCCAGTAGGTGTAGCGCGTTTGCCAGGCTGCCGTTACAAAACCTTGATATCCATCCAATCTTATTCGGTTCAGCATCAGATTCACCTGTTAATTGGCTCTCTATTATGCGGCTTGGGATTGGTTGAAATCTGATAATCTGACATCTCGATCTGATAGTATCCTTAATCGGAGTCATTGTGTTGGCGATGAGGATAATTATGGTGTTTGGTGAGGGCTCTTCAAGTGTCTTCAGCAGGCAGTTTGAAGCCTCCTCATTCATCCTGTCTGCTTCTTTGATGATGAATATTTTGTAGCCAGATTCGAGTGGGCTCAGTCTTACAGAATTCTGTAAATTTCTGATGTTTTCAATCTTGATAAATTTTGCCTTTTCCTCCCTCTCCGTCCAGAAGACATCAGGGTGGTTGCGCGCTTCTATACGATTGCAGTTCGGGCATGAATTACATGAATCGTTTTCATCATTTTTGCAATTAAGTGCTTTTGCAAACTCTTTCGCGAATAAAGTCTTTCCTATTCCGTCCTGTCCGGTAAAGATATATGCGTGGGAGAGATGATCGTTTTTTATTGCCTTATTGAAGTGATCAATAATATGATCTTGTGCAAGAATATCGGTAAATGGCATAATGAGGGGTATTAAAAAGAGCCGTTTTCTGAATTGAAATCTGTATGAACACAGTTTCAATCAGATGTGTCTGCGTTTACTCATTTATTATTTCTATTAAAGCGATAACATCACCAACTGTTACCACATCGCCTTCCTGGGCCAATATTTCAATTAACTTACCTGTGCTTGGTGCAGCAATTTTCAAATTTACTTTATTCGTAGAAACTTCCAGAAGGTCTTCATCTTTCACAAACTCTTCGTCGTCTTCCATGTGCCAGAAAGAAACAGTAATTTCATCGTCAGTATCAATTCCAATATCGGGCAATTCAAATTCTTTTTGCATTTTTATTTAATAGTTATTTTTAAAAATGTACTTAAAACGATGGGTTGTTAACGTTGTATATAAGAACAAAATTGATTATACAAATGGTGAATTTGTTGTCAATAGCCAGTTGCATAAAAAATAATTTTATAAGCTTTTTTAATGTGCTCTTTTTTTCATGTAGCAATTTTCATTTTTTTATTGACTTTACAGTGACGAAAAGATATCGCTATAGCAAGATAGCAGGATGTTTTTATCATATCTGTTTATTTGAGTAGTAAATGATCCGGAAGATTCTCTGTTTCTAGAATTGCAAGGATGGGAAATGGGATATTTAATATTTAGAATAAGTATTCTGCCGGTTATTTTGAATTTGCGTAAATCTCTATATAATCATCAATTAAAACAACTCTTTTGTTTGGTTTTGTTTTGCATATTCTAATTTGAATATCACACGCAACGTAGATAATAACAGACAGAAAACAGGAGCTGGTATATAGGTGTTTACGGATAATTTAAAGAAAACAGAATTAGTAGAACGTATACGCTGGTTGATTCTTCTGCGTTGGGTTGCTATATCAGGTCTGTTTATTACTACATATGTTTTCAGTAGTGTTTTTATGGTTGTGAAGCAGGTTATTCCACTATACGGCATTGGTATGATTATTGGATTTATCAATGTGTGTTATTACTCCATTACAGATACTCTCCACAAAAAAACATTTCGATCTGTACAGCTGCATGCCGGAATACAGATCATGACAGATCATTTTTTTCTTGTATGCCTGATATACTTTGCGGGAGGTATTGAAAACCCCTTTATTATTTACTTTCTATTTCATGCCATAATTGGTGGAATATTTTTAGAAAAAAAATATAGTTATATGCAGGCGTTGTTTGCTACAAGTTTATTTGCATTGCTTTTAGTTCTGGAGTATTATTCTGTAATACCTCATCAGCCTTTACAAATATTTTCTGCTTTTAGATACAGTGACGATCTTTGGCATTCTGAAGTTTACATACTGTGTGTTTTCTTCGCTCTCGCCAGCACAATCTTTATTTCGGTGTATTTTGTTACTTCGTTAATGGACAGATTGAGAAAAAGCAGAGGTGATGTGTTGTTTGAGGTAAGATCAACATTAGAAAATATGGCAGAGGGTGTTATTTTTATAGACCCCAGTGATAAGGTAACAATGTGCAACAGGGAAATCGAAAAAACATGGAAAGTAAAAAGTGAAGAAATAATAAATAAATCAGTAAAAGACGATCAGATTCCTTATGTTGGAGGGGTAGCATCAAAGATAACTGAACGTTTCAAGAAAGGGATAGAAACATCACAACATCAGGAAGTAAAGACAGAAGGTGGCTTTCTTTACAACACATATTCAGCAGTATTTGATCCAACTGGTAAATATTGGGGTACTGTTATTACAAGTCATGATATTACAGAAAGGAAAAAACTGGAACAGCAGTTGTTGCATTCGGAGCGTCTAGCAACTATAGGAGAAATGTCTGCAAAGGTTGCACATGAAATAAGAAATCCATTAAGTTCAATTAGTTTGAATACAGAGTTATTGTATGATGAAATCAGCAAGGAGAATGGCGAGGAAAAGAGTGAAGCGGAGAATCTAATTCAATCTATTCTGAGTGAGGTAGATACTTTAACTGAAATGAGTGATGAGTATCTGCGGTTTGCCAGATTTCCCAGGTTGGATACAAAACCGGTTTCTGTCAATAATATTTTAATTGAGCTTTCAAAATTCTTTAATAAGGAGAGATTGAAGAGAGGTATTACTCTGAAAGAAAATTATGCTCCTGATCTGCCACTAATATTGCTCGATGTAAATCAGATAAAACAGGCATTTCTCAATATACTGAAGAACTCTTTTGAAGCTATGTCTGAAGGTGGTAAATTGAGCATATCTACAAGGCTTAAGGATGATTGTATTGAAGTTTCTATTACTGATACCGGATCAGGTATCAGTAAAGAGGATGTACAACGGGTTTTTGATCCGTTTTATAGCGCAAAAGTTAACGGTACCGGTTTGGGCCTTGCCTTGACGATGAAGACGGTAGAAGGGCATCATGGTGAGATTATTTGTAAGAGTACAATTGACAAGGGTACGACTATGGTTGTTAGTTTTCCCGTTGAAACTTGTGGAAAGGATATAATTGAATAATTTAACAAAACAAACAGTTTTGATTGTTGATGATCAGGAAAGTATAAGGATTGCACTATCAAGGATGCTTTCTAGAGAAGGATATGAAGTCTTTTTAGCAGAAAGTGGTGAAAGCGCACTGGATATTTTACGTGAAAAAAAGATCAATGTAATGCTTTCAGATTTGAAAATGCATAAAATGGATGGTCTTCGACTGCTTAAGGCTTCAAAGTTAATAAAACCGGAAGTGGAGGTCGTATTAATTACCGCTCACGGAACAATCGAGAAGGCTGTTGGTGCAATGAAGGACGGTGCCTATGACTTTATTACTAAACCTTTCAAGAAGATTGTGATTACCAACATGATCAAAAAGGCGGTTGAGAAACAGGCTCTCGTTGTAGAGAACAAATATTTACATGAGCAACTTGCGCATTCTGAACACGATAAACATACAGACATTATCGGGCAAAGTGATGTAATGTGTGACGTTATAAAATTAGCGGAGCAAGTTGCGCCAAGCCAGGCGTCAGTATTAATTCAAGGAGAGAGTGGTACAGGGAAAGAGGCAATAGCATCACTTATCCATAATATAGGAGCGAGGATGGATAAGCCATTTTTAAAAGTGAGTTGTGCTGCTTTGCCGGACACGCTTCTCGAATCTGAACTCTTTGGTTATGAAAAGGGGGCTTTTACGGGAGCCGTTAGCCAGAAAGAAGGGCGTTTTGAGTTGGCTCATAATGGAACATTGTTTCTTGATGAAATAGGAGAAATAACTCCATCCATTCAGGTGAAACTACTTCGGGTATTACAGGAGGGTGAATTTGAACGTTTGGGGGGAACACGTGTTATAAAGAGTAACGTACGAATAATTTCTGCAACTAACGTAAATCTTGCAGATGCAATAAAACAGAAAAAATTCAGAGAAGATCTGTTTTACAGGTTGAATGTGATTACCATAGACATTCCTCCACTAAGAGAGAGAGCAGAAGATATTCCTCTGTTGATAAATCATTTTCTTAAAATTTATCAGAAACAAAATAATAAGGAAATCGATGGAATCTCTGAGGAGGCACAAGATGCTATGATCAGTTATCAATGGCCTGGCAATGTGCGTGAAATAAAAAATGTGGTTGAGAGGGCCGTCGTTTTGACTCAAGGCAGGGTTATTACGCAGAAGGATCTTCCTGATAATATTTTAGGAGGAAAGGTTGAGGATAGAAAATTTGCTATACCATTTGGTATGCCATTACGTGAGATTGAGAAAAAAATAATTATTGAAACGTTGAAGAGGTCGAAAGGAGATAAGGAAGTTACTGCAAGGCTACTTGGTATTACTCCCAGGACCATATATAGAAAAATGAATTCTCTGGAAGAGAAGGAAAAGCGGGAAGAGTTGAGTAAGGAAGTATTAAATGAAGAGGAGAGGAGGAGGGAAAAGGAGATGAGAAGAGAGGAGATGAGGAAGGAAGAGGCGAGGAGGAGGGAAGAGGAAGAAGAGGCTAATGATAACATAAACAGTTGATTTTTTTAATAGCTACTAAGTCTTTTATCTGTCAGTGGTTATGTGTTTGCTGTATTTGACATTATGTCTCCGGTTTTATTCTGTATAAATGAAATATGACATAATGTCAAAAGTGTGGATAGCTGAAAGGTTACGTTTAGGAGATGGCACTTTCTGTTTATTGTCATATATATATGCAATCGTACGTGTTATGTGACATATGTTTGTGTTTTTTTTGAATGATTTTCTGTGGCACATGTATTGCGTACGATTATCTTCATATGTTCATTGCAAAATAGATGGCTGCATAACTTTCTTCCGGAGGGGGAAGAAATGGCAGGTGTGAACTTTTAAGTGTTTTGTGTTGAGTGGTATAGGACACGAATAAATATCTCGAAAGATCATTCCAACACGCATCATAGCTTGCATATCCGTTTCCTGAGAAATATCACGGAACTAGCCATCTTTTATTAATATTTGCAAACACCTTGCAAATACAATTGTCTAGAGAATCTTGTACTTTCATAAAGTCGTTAGTTTACCATTGTGTTTTGTGTTAATTTCAGGTTTTTATCATTTTTAATTTGAGTTTTTTTTGATTTAACCTATAATGATCTACTTGGTTTTTACTCAAGCACATCTTTGAAATTCATTTTACAATTTTAGTGGAGGTTATAGTCATGTTGAGAGGCCTTATACGAAAGTCTATTTTCCTGGGAAGCGCTTTTGTCGCGATGTTCTTTATATATAGTGGTGAGGGTTTCTCACAAAGCCTTGAGCAGGAAGCAACAGTGGAAGAGAACATACCCACTGAAGAAGGGCTGACCGTCAAATTTGCAGATACCGATTTAGAAGGAGCTGCTGATGCTCTTGCTAATGCGTCATCATACACGGTTAATTTGCAGATACAGGACAGGTCTTTTCCAAATGGTGGTGGCTCTGTGCCAGAAGTCGAGATCAGAGGTGTACATAATGGAAAAGATATTTTTCTTGGAATACGTTGGAGTGATGCAACTAAGAATGATAGAGCTATTAAGCATGAACAGTTTAGAGACGCGGTTGGCCTGATGTTTCCTCTTGGTATTGTAAAAATATCTCCGGAAACTCCTTTTAGCCCTAGAATGGGTGATAGGGGTAAAACCGTAAATATCTGGCATTGGAAAGCCGACTGGGAACGTGATCTACAAGCAGACGGTGGCTATGAACACATGGAAGATCAGTATCCTGACATGTTTCATGACTTTGATTCTGATCCTCATCCTTGCATTTTTAATAAAACAGTACACGATAGCGTTGACCTTTTGGCTGGTGGTATATCTGCCGGATCTTTGCTTTCGCTTCCTAGGGGTCGCTCTGTAGAAGATCTGAATGCTGTGGGGTTTGGTACGCTTACTGCGCAAACACATCAGGATGTTAATGGTGCAGGTGCCTGGAGTGATGGGCAGTGGGATGTTATCGTTTACAGACCGTTGAAAACAGAGGACGAAAATGATGTTCAGTTTACACCGGGCAAATCAACATTCTTCAATATGGCAGTCTGGAATGGAGAAGATGGTGATAGAAATGGCCTAAAATCGGTCAGTATTAGATGGAGACCTATAACATTAGAGTCCTCAAGATAATATGGATATTTTAGTGATACTACAGACAAATTAAATAGATATTAAGGAGGAATATTATGACGCTTGTTCACAACTGGCACCTTGGGAGAACAATGGAGTATCCATACTTCGAGTCAAGGCCGGAACATCAATTTACTGCAGTCTTTAATATAAACAGGTGTATTGCTTGTCAGACCTGTACAATGGCACATAAAAGTACATGGACATACAGTAAAGGACAGGAGTATATGTGGTGGAATAATGTCGAGACGAAACCTTATGGTGGATATCCTCAGCATTGGGACCAGAAAATATTACAGATGTTGTGGGATAACGGTAATAACCCTATGGAGTGGTTTACAGGTGCGGAAGATAAGAATGAAACTACGGCTCCTTACGGACTTTATAACGGTGATACTATCTTTGAATTGGCTCAAAATAAAGGGCTTAATCAGGTAGCAGTTGGTTATATACCAGATGACAAAGAGTGGAGGTTCCCAAACATATACGAAGATACTGCTGCAAGTGAAAAGACAAATTATGAATTAGGATCAAGTAAGGACAAAGAGTCTTCAGAACTTCCTGAACATAAGAGATGGTTCTTCTATCTCCAGAGAGTTTGTAACCACTGTACTTATCCGGCATGTCTGGCTGCTTGTCCGAGAAAAGCCATATATAAACGTAAAGAAGACGGTATCGTCTTGATAGATCAGAAACGTTGCAGAGGGTATAGAAAGTGTGTTGAGCAGTGTCCTTACAAGAAGCCTATGTATCGTGGTGAAACAAGAATGTCTGAAAAATGTATCGCTTGTTATCCGAGGGTAGAGGGTAAGGATCCTATTACAAAGGGCAGGAGGATGGAGGCTCGTTGTATGGCCGCCTGTGTGGGTAAGATCAGATTGAACGGTCTTTTATCAGGTGATTATAAAAAACCTGATCCTAAGAATCCGATGGACTGGCTGGTTCACATACATAAAGTAGCATTACCTCTTTACCCGCAGTTTGGTACAGAGCCTAATATATATTACATACCGCCAAGATGGGCTCCTAGAGCTTATTTAAGGCAGATGTTTGGCCCGGGAGTAGACGAGGCGCTTGATAAATACGCTGCGCCATCCAGAACTCTGATGGCTGTTTTGGCGCTTTTCAGGTCAACTCAAACCATGATAGCCAGATTCGAAGTGGAAGATGGACCGAAGATTTATGAATCTGAGGTAATGGGGAAAAAGGTCGAGGTGTATAACGACACTGCTATTGGCTATGCTTCAGATGGTACCGAATTGGCCAGGATTAAAGTTGAAGAGCCAACATGGGAAAGCGACGAAAAGCGAATGGTCACGTACTAAACCTAATTACACTATTAACTTGAATGTTGATAAAGGGAGGAAATATATAATATGAAATATCCGAGATTACTGTGCATTTTAAGTATATTTGCCTTTATGGGTATTGGTTTTACTGGGATTAAACACGTAGGTGCTGAGGAGTGGACTGAAAGCTTTGAGGCATTTAAGTCGACAGACGATCCAACATACCATCAGAGGCATAATGGTAATATTGAGTGGCATCTGTTCCACGACTCAGCAGAGCCGAAAGGTGATAAGCCGAGCCATACTGATATTTACTGGATAGAGGGAGATCATAGCTGGCAGAAGAGAATTACAGACGTCAAAGACACTTCCGGACACCACCACCTGTTACCTGCAAAAGATGCAGGGTCAAAAGCTCATAGTCCGTGTCCTTTGTGTGGGGACGCTACCTATTTCTGGCTAAGTGATAGTGATTTAGACAGTGATACAGTGTCATTCATGAAAAATGACTATCCTGGTTGGAGCAAAGAAGACGGTGTTTGCCGTAACTGTTTTGAGTGTTATGAGGTCAGGTCTGGAAAACTTTTTGATGGTAAGCCGGTTTTGTCTACTACAGATGAATATGTTATCGGATATATGAAGTCACCAAATATTCTTAACTACTTTAAAAACGTAAAGTAATTGATTTAATCTGTAATTGCAATCTCTGGGTTGCTTGATAATGATTTTATTTACTCATTCCCTGCTAACGTGCGGGAATGATGAGGAGATAGAGGACGGTTATGGCAATTGAAATTAATGAAAGTGTTGAAGATTTACTAGCTGCAAGTCAAATCTATCAGTTCCTTTCTACATGCCTTCTTGAGCCGAATAAAAAGGCTTTGGAGATGCTAAATAATGAAGAGTATGTGGCAGAGGTTAAAAGTTGCATATTGACTAGCGGTAATAATGAGATGTTGGAGCCATTTGAACTGTTGCAGAAAGCGTTGGATGGTAATGACGCTGAGAATTTAGAGTGGGGATATCGTGCTACTTTCGGAGCCGCAACTGTAGCTATGGATTGTCCTCCTTACGAGATGTATTATAGCGGTTCGCAAATATGGCAGCAGACTCAGGATCTTGCCGATATATCTGGTATGTATAAGGCATATGGCATTCAGATGGAAGAAGATATGACTACAACAAGATGGGACCATGTAGCTGTTGAATTGGAATTCCTGCATTTCCTGACTTACAAACTGGCATACTCAATAGAAAATCACAGCAAAGAACAACAGGAATCCTGTCTTTCCGGCAAGAAAAAGTTTTTGTATGCTCATATTGGCAGGTGGATTAAAGCGTTTACAACGTCTGTTATTAAGAAAACGCCTGAAGACTTCTATCGTCAGGCAGCAACTCTGGCAAGTCTTTTTATTCACCTCGAAATGGTCAAGTTGTCTGTTGACGCTGAAGAGATAGATGAGTATATGGGTAACGAACCAGATTATCTACAGCGGCTTGAGGGTAAAAGCGCCAGTGCATGTGACTCTTGTATGGACGAGGAGAAGTATGACTGAACTACAAGCAGAACAAGCTGAAACTCTTGAAATTAAGTACGATCATCAGTTGGTTGATGATATAGTATGTAAGGGTTTGGTACGTCAGGAAACATCCGGAGACTCTGCCTTATACAATGAGTATCATGAGAGAAGAGACTCAATCTATGAGATGGAGGAGGAGAGGAGACCAAGAAGGTTCAGGGAACTTGATGAGGAGTTTTTTAATCGATTAGGTTATGGTACCTTCCTGAGAGATGCCTTTGATGAGTATCCTGATATTGAGGCAGAGATTAAGGAGGTGCATGTCAGGAGGGCTACGACAAGGAAGAACGAAGGGTCTAATCTTGTAGATGAGGGTACTAAGGTCATTGTAAGATTGTACCCTGAACTTTTCATTGAAGGTAGTCATGAAATAAGCAGAGTTATCAGGCATGAACTTATGCACGTTTCTGACATGATCAATAGTGCGTTTGAATATAATGTACATGAGGAGTTTGCGACCTCTCCAATGGAAGAACGAATAATCACAGACAGATATAGGCTTTTCTGGGATATTTCTATTGATGGACGTTTAACTAACAAAGGACTGGAGACTACAGCATCAAAAGAAGAGAGAAGAAAAGAATTTGATTCTTTCTTCAGTAAAATCCCAGAAGAGACAAGGGAACTGATATTTGATAAAATGTGGAATGCAGATGAAACTATTACGCATCCCAGGCTGGTTGAATTGTCTAAAGACACAAATAAGGTCCTTGCATTAGCTGCAGGGAGCCGTACTGTTGAAGAACTGGTAGAAGAATCAAAGGCCCTTGGTCCTGTTCCCGGAACTACGTGTCCGCTTTGTGGATTTCCGTCATTTGATTGGATAGAGGAAGTGGCAAACGATGAGGACATTGCCAAAATAATAAATGAAGAGTTTCCCGATTGGAAACCATTGGATGGTGTGTGCGAAAGATGTGCGGAATATTATAAGATTCAAGCAGGAAAGTGGTAGTTTTAAGTGCGATTAAAAGTATTTTTTATATAAGAGATATAGGAGGATGTATATGAAGCTTACGCGAAGGACGTTTATGAAGGTTGCGGGAGGGGTAACAGCGGCTGTATCAATACCTATGAGAAATGCGCTGGCCTTAACGTCATTGAAACCGGCAGTAGAGGTGGATAATCCACTCGATTCATATCCTGATAGAAACTGGGAGGACGTATACAGGAATCAGTATAAATATGACCGTTCATTTGCTTTCTGTTGCTCGCCGAATGATACTCATCAGTGTCGAGTAAGAGCGTTTGTACGGAACGAAGTTGTAATAAGAGTAGAACAGGACTATGAACATCAGAATTACGGTGATATAGAGGGAAGAACACCTCAACAGTCATGGAACCCAAGAATGTGTTTGAAAGGATTTACCTTTTTCAGAAGGGTTTATGGTCCGCATAGGCTAAGATTCCCATTGCTAAGGAAAGGTTGGAAACAGTGGGCAGATGACGGTTTTCCTGAATTAGATTGGAGTGCCAGAGAGAAATATAAATTTACATCCAGAGGTACTGATGAGCAGTTAAAGATGTCTTGGGATGATATAATTGATTACGTTGCCAAAGGAATGATCGCTATCGCCAAGGCTTATAGTGGTGAAGAGGGAAAGAAGAGGCTGCTTGAAAGAGATAAGTATGCGCCTGAAACTCTTACACACTGGAATGGTGCCGGTACAAGGTGCTTTAAAAATCGTGGTGGTATGGGTCTGCTTGGAGTTATTGGAAAATATATGGGTATGTACCGATTCTCCAACACGCTGGCATTGCTTGATGCTAATGTAAGAGGTGTAGGTGCCGATAAGGCTCAGGGTGGTAGAAGGTTCTCAAACTACACATGGCATGGTGACCAGGCGCCGGGACATCCTTTTGTTCATGGTTTACAGGCATCTGACGTTGACTTTGCAGATCTCAGATACTCAAAGCTGGTTATACAGGTTGGAAAAAATCTTATTGAGAACAAAATGCCTGAAGCACACTGGCTGACAGAGGTTATTGAGCGTGGAGGAAAACTGGTAGTTATAACACCTGAGTATAGCCCTTCTGCGACAAAGGCTGATTACTGGATTCCTTGTAGAACCGGTATCTCAGATACTACCATATTCCTTACTATGACGAAGATCATAATGGATAACAAATGGTATGACGTGGATTTTGTTAAGAAGTTCACTGACTTCCCGCTTCTTGTCAGAACGGATACATTAAAGAGATTGCAACCTCATGAAATTATCAAAGACTACAAGCAGCCTGAGTTGGATTATAGTCACACCGTTCAGGGCTTGAAGAAGGAACAGAGGAAGCAGTTAGGTGATTTTGTTGTGTATGATGCAAAGGCAAAGGATTTTAAGGCAATAACAAGAGAAGATGTTGGAAAGAAGATGGTTGCCAAGGGAATAGATCCATCGCTGGAAGGAACATTCACGGTTAAGACTGTAGATGGTAAAGATGTTGAGGTTATGACGCTGTTCGATCTCTACAAGATTCATCTCAGGGATTTTGATGTTAAGACTACAGCAGATATTACAGGATCACCTGCCCATCTTATTGAAAGATTGGCTAAGGACTGTGCAACTATAAAACCTGCTGCTATACATTATGGTGAAGGTATCAATCATTACTTCCATGCGACACTACATAACAGAGCGACGTACTTGCCATTAATGTTGACGGGTAATATTGGATATCATGGTTCAGGATCACATACGTGGGCTGGTAATTACAAGGCCGGTAACTTCCAGGGTTCAAAATGGTCAGGTCCTGGATTTAAAGGAATTATTGCTGAAGATCCATTTGAGATGAATCTTGATCCTTATGCGGATGGTAAGGATATACATGCTCACAGTTATGCTATGGACGAAGAGGTAGCATACTGGAATCATGGCGATACACCACTAATTGTTAATACTCCTAAGTTTGGTAGAAAGAGTTTTACCGGTGAAACACACTACAACACTCCTACCAAGGTGTTGTGGTTTAACAACGTGAACCTGATAAATAATGCTAAATGGGTATATGAGATGTTTAAGAATGTTAATCCGAGGATTGACCTTATTATATCCAGCGACATTATGATGACATCATCCATACAATATGCCGACGTTGGATTCCCGGTAAATTCATGGATGGAATTTGAGCACTACGAAGTTACTTGCTCATGCTCTAACCCATTCCTTCAGGTATGGAAAGGTGGAATAAGACCACTCCATGATACTAAGGATGACGTTATGGTACCGGCACTGGTTTCCAAAAGAATGGGTGAGCTACTTGGTGATAGAAGGTTTGCGGATTACTGGAAATTTGCTCTGGAAGAGAGACCTGAAGTCTATATGCAGAGGCTCTTTGATGGTAGTGTTCCTACCAGGGGATATAACGTTAACGATATGATCGCCGGTAAATATGGCGGTGTTCCGGGTGGTGCTCTTTTAAATTTTGGTACTTATCCAAGGACTCCAATGTATGAACAGGTGGTATATGATCGTCCATTCCATACAGACGATGGAAGGCTTCATTCGTATTGTGACATACCGGAAGCGATTGAATACGGTGAAAACTTTATATGTCACAGGGAAGCTGTTGAGGCAACTCCTTATCTTCCTAACGTAATCGTCAGTACAAACCCTTATATCAGGCCGGAAGATTATGGTATTCCGAAGAATCACATGGGTGCGGATGAACGTCATGTAAGGAATATAAAGATGCCATGGAGCGAAGTTAAGAAAACGAAAAATCCTCTGTGGGAAAAAGGTTACAGATTCTATTGCGTAACACCTAAAACAAGACACAGGGTTCATTCGCAATGGAGTACTGTGGACTGGAACCTTATCTGGAATAATAACTTTGGTGATCCATATAGAATGGACAAACGAAGTCCGGGTGTAGGAGAACATCAGTTGCACATAAATCCGGCTGCGGCTAAAGATCTTGCTATCAATGATGGTGATTATATTTACGTTGATTCAAATCCTGTTGACAGACCATACAGGGGTTGGAAGCCGAATGACCCATTTTATAAGGTCGCGAGACTTATGGTAAGGGCAAAGTACAATCCTGCATATCCTTATCATACGACAATGATGAAACATTCAACATTTGTTGCTACAGAAAAGAGTGTTAAGGCACATGAAACAAGGAAAGATGGTATGGCAATGTCTTCAGATGGTTATCTTGCGAACTTCAGATATGGTTCTCAGCAGTCGATAACCAGATCGTGGTTAATGCCGATGCACCAGACAGATACCCTCTTCCATAAGAAGAAAGTTTTCATGGGATTCATGCATGGTGGTGAGGCTGACAACCATGTTGTTAATACTGTTCCTAAAGAAACATTGGTCAGGATTACTAAAGCTGAAGATGGTGGTTTAGGTGCAAAAGGAGTATGGGAACCGGCAAGAACAGGTTTCACTCCTGCAAATGAGAGTAAATTTATGAAACTTTATCTTGGTGGTGGTACTACGACAGTTGAATAAATTCAATTGAGTTGTTTTGCTACTAAGGTTCGATGTCGTTCTAGAAAGCCCCTGACTTATGTCAGGGGCTTTTTTAATTTGAAGTAGAGAAAATAGCATTTATAATGGATTATTAGATTTTATATTAATAGTGGGTTTTATGTGCTGATGCTCTCGTTAAAGCAATTTGCATTCGCAGGATATCCAGTACAGGAATTATTTTTTGAGGAGTAAATTTGCAAGTTTCATTGGTCTTTCCACCTTCCTGGATGCCATCTCAGCCGTTCTTAAGTCTTCCTTCACTGCAGGGCTTTTTAAAGAGTAAGGGAGTAGAGAATGTTTCAATACGTGATTTGAATATTGAAACAATGGATATATTGCTCTCTTCTGAAAAAGTTAATAAAACCCTTGCTACAATAGATGAGAGACTGAATGGGGTAACTGGGTCTGTCAGTCATGAAGAGAACCCTGAAGAGGTATATTCAAGACTTAATTGGGCTAGAGAAGTAATTGAAAGAGAGAACATGGTACAGAATGTGGAATGGGCAAAGTCTACATTGAAATCTCGGAGTTTTTACAAAATTGAAGATTACGTAGAGAGTTGGAAGGTAATTGACAGGTGGCTGCAGGCATTTGGAATGCTGTACTATCCATCTGAGATATCAATTGCCGATAATTCCATGAGATACAGTGTCTATTCGTCAGAAGATGTATTAAGGGCTGTTAGTTGTGAACATGAGAACCCGTATCATGACCTTTTTAATGATCACATTGTTGATTCAATAATGAAAGAAGATCCTGATCTCGTTGGAATATCTGTAACAGCAACTTCACAGGTAATGCCTGCGTTTACCCTGGCCAGGCTGTTAAAGAAAAAGAATAGCGACCTTCATATAACAATGGGTGGTAGTGTATTCACAAAGTTGATTGATAATCTTCAGCAAAATCACCTGGTTTTTGATCTTGTAGATAGTTTTATCGTATTTGAGGGCGAACATGCGCTTTTGGGGCTTATTGAACATATTGAAGATAAGAGAGGTTTAGATAAGGTACCTAATTTAGTATATAAAGAAGGCGACAGAATTTGCGTTAATGAGCCGTTTCACATTGAAGATATAAATTCACTGCCTACTCCAGATTATGATGGTTTTCCTCTGGATCGGTATCTATCTCCAAAGAGGGTTTTGCCCTTGCAGGGTTCCAGGGGTTGCTATTGGAGAAAGTGTACTTTCTGTAACCTGCACGTTGATAATCTGAAATTCAGATTAAGGAACCTGGATCTGGTGCTTGAAGATATTGATAAATTAAAAGAAAAGTATGGCGCTGAGTACATGTTTTTCAGTGATGAGTGTATGCCTGTTAAGCAGTTGGATAGCTTGAGCTCGAAATTAATAGAGAAGGGTAACGATATTAAATGGATGGCAGGAGTAAGATTTGACAAGGGGCTTACAAAAGATATATTAGCAAAAGCACGTGAAGCAGGGTGCCTTAAGATGGTATTTGGTCTTGAGTCTTCTAACAAAAGAGTTCTTTCATTAATGGATAAAGGGATTGAAACAGAAATAACGAAGAACATTATTAATTATTGTGATGAAACAGGTGTTGCAATTCATATGTATGTAATAGTAGGTTTTCCGTCAGAGACCAGAGAAGAAGCGCTTGAAACACTTGATTTTGTAATATCCAATGAGAAATTCTTGAAGTCAAAAGGTGCATCTTGTCTTGCTTGTCTTTTTGAACTTGAAAAACATGCTCCTATATTGCGTGATCCAGGCAAATATGGGTTGACCAAAATAGGGCATCCTAAACAGGACGACCTGAGTCTGGGTTATTTTTACGAGACAGACAGGGGGATGACGCCTGAAGAGTCCGGAGAAGTTTACGAGCATGTAAGGTCAGAAATTGACAATAGACTTCCAATATTTCCTTACAACTTTTCAATGTCAGATGGTTTATTATATTTAGATCAAAGTTCAGATGAAACTGCTGAATCTTCCCTAAGCGTTAGTCAAAGCGAGATTACATAAATGAGTGACGAAATAATAGATCAAGGAAGAAGGGCTTTCTTTAAGGATACATTTTCCTATTTTGGAAATGCAGTCAGTGAGATTGTAAAGAACAAAGTGGAGACTATTACAAAGAATAGTCCTAATAGCAGTTCTAATCCTAAAGTAAGAAGGTACATAAGGCCACCCGGTGCACTACGTGAAGAGGAATTCATAGCCAAGTGTACTAAATGTGATGAGTGTATAAAGGTTTGCCCACATGAAAGTATAAGGAAGTTGAACAAAGATTTTGATATTGCAGACGGAACGCCTATCATTGTACCTGAGGAGACACCATGCTATTTGTGTGAAGATTATGCCTGTATAAAGGTATGTAAAGATGGTGCGTTGGTAGAGATAAAGGCGGTGGAAGAGGTTGTAATGGGGGAGGCGGTTATAAATGAGGACAACTGCATGGCATATGGTGCGCAATTCTGTGAGCAGTGTGTGAGAAATTGTCCTGTGCCAGACGCAATCTATCTTGAAGATAACAAGCCTGTTGTTAATAAGGAGAAATGTGTTGGCTGTGGTATTTGCGAAAATGTATGTAATACTGTTAATCAGCCTATCGCTATTAGAGTTTCTCCTGTGCAATAAGAATTTAATAATAAGGGTATATATATGAACGAATGTAAGAAACAGTCTACATGTGAATTTTGTAGGGATTTTGAAACCTGTAAAAAACCTGAAAAAGGGCTAAAGCACAATGAGTGGGCCTTAAGTAACAGGATGGCCAAGATAAAGAAAAAGATCATGGTCATGTCTAATAAGGGTGGTGTTGGCAAGAGTACGGTAACAGCTAACCTGGGCGTTGCATTAGCAGAAATGGGTCATAAGGTAGGGCTTGCAGATGTGGACATACACGGTCCTAATATCCCTAAGATGCTTGGTGTGGAGGGAGGACGGCTTAAGGACGATGAGAATGGCATTAACCCGTTGTCTGTTAATGATTGTCTCAAAGTTGTTTCAATGGCCTTCCTCGTAGAGAATCCGGATCAGCCGGTTGCGTGGAGGGATACTGCAAAATGGGATTATCTTAGAGAACTGGTAGGCAGCATAAACTGGGGAAAGCTTGACTTCTTATTGTCAGATCTACCGCCCGGTACAGGTCATGAGGCGATCAGTATGATAGAGTTGATGGGCAAAGTAGATGGGACAGTTATAGTTACAACGCCACAGGATGTATCCCTGCTGGATGCACAAAAGGCAATACTATTTGCAAAGGACAGCGATGTGCCCGTTATCGGGATAGTTGAAAATATGAGTACGTTGACTTGCCCTCATTGTAGCGGTGAGATAGATGTGTTCAAATCGGGCGGAGGGGCGAAGATCGCTGAGAAGATGAATGTTCCATTTCTTGGAAGGATACCTCTTGATCCTGCGATAACTTCCAGTTGTGACGATGGGAAAGCTTTTGCTGCTAGCGGTGAAGGGTCTAAGAATTCTGCCGCATTTATTGATATTGCAAAAAAAATAGCTGCATTCTGACTTGTAGTGATGTACATCCGGAATTAATTGATTATAATATTAGTATAGCAAATAATGAAGCCGTCATTTTTATGCTTCAGACTGTGCAATAGATTAAAGAATTTGTAGAGTATAAAATGATAGATAAACATTCCAGAAAAATAAATTATCTGAGAGTTTCTGTTACTGACTTGTGTAACTTAAGGTGCGTATATTGTATGCCAGCCGGTGGTTCAGAGTTAAGTGAAAGAGATGAGATTCTCAGTTTTGAAGAGATCCTCAAAATTATTAGGCACGGTGTAAGCCTTGGCTTAAACAAGATAAGACTTACCGGAGGAGAGCCTCTTGTCAGAAGAGATATTACTTCTTTTATTAAACATATTTCCGATATTGAAGGCATTAATGATATTGCATTGACGACAAACGGAATTAACCTGAAGGAGTACGCGGATGCATTGAAGAAGAGCGGGCTATCAAGGTTGAATATCAGTCTTGATACCATGCGAGCAGATCGGTTTTCTGAAATAACAAGAGGTGGTAATATACAGGACGTCTTTGATGGAGTGGAAGAGGTCTTGAAGGTTGGTTTTACAGGCACAAAGATGAATACTGTAATAATGCGAGGCCAAAATGATGATGAAATACTGGACTTTGTTCGATACATCCTTGAGAGGGACATCGAGTTGAGGTTTATAGAGCTGATGGCCTCCGGTTGGAAAAATATGGTAGATGCTGATAGATATATACCATCCTCTGAGATAATGGAAAAAATACAGGAGATTGGGGAACTGGTTCCCGTCAATGAGAGAGTAGGGGGAGGTCCTGCTACGATTTACAAAATGAAGGGGTCTTTGGGCTCTATAGGATTCATCTCAGCTGTTTCCAAACCTTTCTGCAGTACTTGTAATCGCTTAAGGCTTACATCAGATGGTAAATTGCGTTCGTGTCTGTTGAGTGGAGGAGAGGTTGACGTAAAAAATATATTGCGCTCTTCCGGTCTCAGTGAAGAGGAATTAGCACATAAGCTGACGGAATCATTTATAAAGGTGACAACTATGAAGCCTATCGTGCACTCAGGAGAGAACAAGGCTGTAATGAATCAGATTGGCGGATAATCAGGGTTCAAACTCTATTTCAATATTATAATAATGAATGAACCAACACTAACACACATTGACGAAAATGGTGCTTCCCGAATGGTAGACGTTAGTAATAAGGATGTTACTGAACGTATTGCATCTGCTCATGCCTCGGTAACCATGAACAGTCAAACTTTCAGCCTGATTATGGATAAGCAGGTTGCAAAGGGAGATGTGCTTGAAGTTGCTCGCGTAGCCGGCATAATGGCTGCTAAAAAGACAAGCGAGTTGATCCCGATGTGCCATCCTCTAAATATTAATTCTGTTAAGATCGATTACTCTGATAATAGTAAGGATTCTATTGAAATCATAGCGGAAGTTAAGATAACTGCCAAGACGGGTGTGGAGATGGAAGCACTCACAGCTGTCTCAGTGTGCGCTTTGACCATTTACGATATGTGTAAATCTGCAGACAAATCAATGCAAATAAGTGATATATTCCTGTTAAAGAAATCAGGTGGGAAGAGTGGTATCTATCAAAAAAAGTAATATGAAGTAAAGATTGGCATCTGCACAAAGGCTATATGGTCTACGACTTCAATTCCTCAATTTCAGCTTTAAGTTTGCTTACCTCTTCTTTTAATGATTCAATCTGTTTATTTGTAATAGATTCGGCTTTACTCTCTTCCGGGACAGCATTTGGCTGTACTCCAACAAGAAATACACCATTATCGTACTCAACCTTAGTCATGACCCAGGAAAAAGATGCCTGAGAATCAAGTGCGAAGTCTACACCACCATCACTACCGCTTGTATTTCCACCATCTGAAGAGGCAATAGATAAATGTCTTCCGGCGATTACCCATGGTGTTAGAAGATGCATGTCACCAAGTGTGTCTGTAAGTTTTACTTTTGCAACTCCTGCAATCATGTTGACAAGTTCACCCATACCGTCCTTGATTTCATCATTAACTTCGGTAGTCTCTGTGCCTAACATTGAGTTGGCAATATTGCACGCCACTGCCGCAGATGAAAAAACTGCAATCTTTCCCATATATTGATCACCGAAGAAGTGAAGGGAAGAAATCAGATCAGTGCTGACATTCTTCTCATCTTTTACAAAGGAGTCTTGAGTTTTGATTTCCATCATCAACATAGTTGAAAAAACTTCATTTGTGGCTTCATTTAAGGCTGTTGTTATTCCTCCTTCTAACTCCTTAATGTCCATTATTTTGTCCTTTCAAATTAGACGATCAATAAAATAGTGTGATGATATTGTCAAACTCCTAACACTTTATTATCGCATAAATATCGAATAACTTAAATATTTAATTGCCTGATTTGAACTATTTGCCCTTCTTTTGTATCTTTGCCCAAGTGTCGCGAAGTGTTACAGTTCTGTTAAAGACTATTTTATCTTTTGTTGTTTCCTCATCTAAACAGAAGTAGCCAAGCCTCTCGAACTGAAATCTATCAAGTGCACTAGCATCTTTTAGGCTTGGTTCAATAATACAGTCTGAAAGTGTAGTGAGTGATTCAGGATTCAGATTAGACTTGAAGTCTTCTCCTTCTGCCGAGGCTTCCGGGTGTTCCTTAGTAAAGAGATGTTCGTATAGCCTGACTTCTGCATGCAATGCATGGGATGCAGACACCCAGTGAATAGTGGACTTGACTTTGCGACCGTCAGGTGAGTTGCCTCCGCGTGTAGCAGGATCATAACTGCAGCGCAATTCTACGATCTGTCCTTTATCATCTTTGACCACATCCGTACAGGTAACAAAATAGGCATAACGTAATCTGACTTCTCTACCAGGTGCCAGACGAAAAAACTTTTTAGGAGGGTCTTCCATAAAATCATCCTGTTCAATGTAAAATACTTTAGAGAAAGGGACTTTCCTGGTACCCGCTTCCGGATCTTCAGGATTGTTTACTGCATCCATCCACTCTTCCTCTCCTTCCGGGAAGTTATCTATAACTACTTTTAGTGGCTTTAACACAGCCATGACACGATTTGATGTTTTATTCAGGTTCTCCCGGACACAATGTTCCAGCAGCGCAATGTCAATGGTGCTGTTAATCTTGTTTATTCCAATGCGTCTGCAGAATTCACGAATTGATTCCGGGCTATAGCCACGCCTGCGCATTCCACTGATAGTTGGCAAACGTGGATCGTCCCATCCGTTAACGCAATTATCCTCCACCAGCTGCAAGAGCTTACGTTTGCTCATGACTGTATATGTAAGCTCTAACCGTGCAAACTCAATCTGTTGTGGGTGGTGAATTTCCAGTTTATCAAGATACCAGTCATATAGTGGTCTGTGATTCTCAAACTCCAGTGTACAGATAGAGTGAGTAACACCCTCAATAGAATCCTCCAGGCCATGAGCCCAATCGTATGTGGGATAAGTGTGCCACGTATTACCGGTACGATGATGTTCTGCATGTAAAATCCTATACATAACAGGATCACGAAGGTTTAAATTTGGAGATGACATATCTATTTTTGCTCGAAGCACACAAGAGCCTTCTTCGAATTCGCCTTCTTTCATACGCTTGAAGAGATCCAGATTTTCATCAATACTTCGGTTACAGTGGGGGCTGTCTTTGCCAGGCTCAGTAAGGGTTCCACGATATTCTCTCGTCTCTTCAGCATTCAGATCACAGACATAAGCAAGACCCTTATTGATTAACTGGACAGCATAATCATACATTTGATCGAAATAGTCAGAAGCGTAGTAAAGATGTTCATTCCAATCCCAACCCATCCAGCGTACGTCTTCCTGTATTGACTCTACGTATCTGGCTTCTTCCATAACAGGATTGGTGTCGTCAAATCTCAAGTGACAGCGCCCACCCTCATTTTCAGCAGCAATTCCAAAATTCAGGCAGAATGACTTGGCATGCCCGATATGCAGAAAGCCGTTCGGTTCAGGAGGAAATCTTGTGATCACTTCACCGTTCCACTTTTTTGTACGGTTGTCTTCAGCAACGATTGCCCTGATAAAATCGACTGATGGCTGTTTATCTGCCTTATCGCCATTTTCTAGCTTGTTATCCAATTGCCCCAATAGATCTGCCTTTATATTAGATATAATTAATAAAATTAATTGAATATATTATCAATAAATACACATTATTTACAGTTTAAACTTTAAATGACTTTCTATGGAAGTTCATATATTGACATTCTTGTCTATGTTAGATACATTGAAGTTGTTAGACTTGTTTATAATGTAGAAAGCAAAGAAACTTGCTTGATAGAAGAGAGGAAATTATATGAAAAATGTATTAGTAGTCGGTCATTGTGACCTGGATAATCCGCAAATTACTTCATTGCTGGAGAAAAACTTTTCTGCAATGGTAACGAGGGAGAAACTGCTAAAAAAGACAATTGAAGATCTGGAAAAGCAGGATTATGACTTGGTAATCATTAACAGGATAGGGGCGTTTGATCAGGAAAGCGGTCTGGAATTAATTGAGAAAATAAAAGAGGACGGTCGTTTTCAGTCGCCGTTGATGATGATTACCAACTACAAAGATCAGATGGATGCAGCAGTAGAGAAAGGAGCCGTGCCAGGATATGGCAAGGATAAGTTGCACGACAAGGATACAATAGAGTTGTTGAGTAAGTATCTGTCCGAGTAGGCCTGATCCTTAGAACTTTAGACACTTAGCACTTTCTCTCTCACAATGCTCTCTTTGGGTCAAAGCTGTCGCGGAGGCCGTCGCCAAGGCAGTTCATTCCGAATAGTATAAATATCATTGTTAAAGAGGGGCAGAGGAGCAGCCACCAGTTTTCGCCGGCATCTCCCAGCATCCGTACTCCCTGTTCCACGAGGCTGCCGAGTGAGTCTGACGCATTTGTAATCCCAAGCCCGATATACGCAAGAAAGCTCTCTTCGAGAATAATCAACGGTATAGTCAGTGTAGTATAAACTATAACCGGCCCGATCGTGTGTGGTATTAGATGGCTGAATATTATTTTCCTGGCACTTGCGCCTGACATCTTCGCGGCTTCTACAAACTCTGATTCACGTAGAGAGAGTATCTGGCCACGAACAATACGTGCTACTGTCAGCCACTGAACAAGGCCAAGGGCAACAAAAAACAGAATCAGACTTCTTTCAAAGAGCACCATTAAAAGAATCACCAGAAAGATAAACGGCAGACCATAAAGAACGTCAACGACTCTCATCATTATACTGTCTACCATCCCGCCAAAATAACCTGACACCGCTCCGTAGCTCAGACCTATAACAATACTTACCAGGGTGGCAACTACTCCAACCAGCAGAGATATTCTTCCTCCATATAGAATTCGTATAAAGAGATCGCGACCAAGCTTGTCAGTCCCAAGAAGATGAGTCACACTCCTCTCCTCACCGTCAGCAGTAACGTTGATTACATCCCGTCCTTTAATAATAAGATCTTCACTGATAATTATATTATTACCTTGTTCCAGAGTTATAGATGTGACTATTGAATTGTTTAGAGTGACGATGTTTTGTGTAACTTCATCATCTGCTTTAATGAGGAGCATCATAAGGACGCGGGAGCCCTCATCAAAAAGACCTTCAGGAGGAGCTGCATTTTTCTTCAATACAAATGCCTGCTCCAGTCTTATACCTGCAGTTCCATTATCATTTGAACGGAAGAGTTCACCTTTTAATGTAGAAGTATCCAACTCCTCAATTTGACGTGCACCATCCGTAAACATTATAGTATTGACCTTGCCACGCCTGGTTGTAACTCTAATTTCCTGTCTGGAGAGTTTTCTCGTCTGATATATTAACTCTTCAGCACCAGATAACGAGGGAGATGTCTCAGCCTCTTTTCCTACGATAAAAATGTTCTTGCTCAGACAGTCGGGATGCGTATATCCCGGGGATTTCGCTCCAAGCCAGACCCTTGTAAGCTTCGGAGATCCACCGTGGAAAACAGGGACTATGACAACGCCTGCCGACACAGCAATAACAAGAAACAGTCCGAATAGTGCAAGGCGATGCCGCAGCAATCTCATAAAAGCGAGATGTGTGGGTGAGTATGATTTATGTATCTTTTTCATCTCAGTCTTCATTGCCTACCCTCGGATCAAGAAATCCATATACTATATCCACTGCAAGGTTACAGACGATTATCAGTGTTCCGTAAAGAATAACAGTTCCCATTATCATAAAGTAGTCACGGTTGAGAGCGCTCTCCACAAACTCTCTGCCCAGACCGGGTATATTAAATATCTTCTCTACAACCAGTGAGCCAGTAGTAATTGATGCAATGGCTGGCCCGAGGAAGCTGACAACCGGCAGAAGGGCGCCTTTAAGTGCGTGGCGCAATACTATAGTCCTCTCCGTCAGCCCCTTGGAACGTGCTGTGGTTATGAAATCCTCGGATAGTATCTCCAGCATTCCCGCCCGGGTAAGGCGCGCAAACCGGGCGGCAAAAGGCAGTCCGAGCGCTATGGCAGGAAGTATCAGGTGCAGGGATATCCCTCTGTATCCTGAAACAGGAAGAATATGTAACACACGGGAGAAAAGAGTCTGCAGAAGCGGCCCAAAGACAAATACAGGCAGGCTGATACCGATTACCGCTAACGCCATTGTGGAATAATCGAGCATACTGTTTGATTTCAAAGCAGATACCAGGCCTGCTGCAACACCGGCACAGAGTGATATCAACAGCGCTGTTATACCGAGTAGAATTGACGGCGGAAGATGGTTTGAGATGATCTCATTTACAGAATAATCTTTCTGTTTCAGTGACGGCCCAAGGTCTCCCTGTACAAGTTTTACGAGGTATCTACCATACTGACTTGCCACGGAACCATCAAGATTGTATCTCTTGGTTAACGCCTCTTCAACTCCCGGAGGAAGTTCTCTGTCAGAACTGAATGGGCCGCCGGGCGCCATCCTCACCAGGAAAAAGGTAATAGTGATCAGGATAAACAGGATAATAGGAACAAAAACCAGTCGTCTTAGAAGATAGCTGAACACTTTTTACTCTATTCCCTCCAAATGTACTTTAGCGGATGCACATCTCTGATATTGGGTTCCCATCCCAGGACGGACTCTTTGATCAGGCCTTTGTTCACGTAGTCATAGATCGGAAGAACAGGGCACTCCTGTTCGACAAGTAATCTTTCAAGTTCATTGAAAATTTTGTTGCGTTCTTTCCTGTCAAGGGTCACAGATACGGTATCGAGTAGTTCATCATATACTCTGCAACTCCAGCCGGTTCGATTGTTTCCATCATCTGTTCTGAAAATGCTGAAGAAAGTAGAGGGGTCCGCGTAGTCTCCGATCCATGAGGAGCGGCTTATTGTATAATCCAGGTTGTTCTGATTGTCCAGGTATACCTTCCACTCCATATTACGTGTTCCCATATCGATACCAAGATTCTGCTTCCACTGTTGAGATATCGCTTCGGCAATCATTTTATGTCCTTCACTTGTATTATAGATGATCTCCAATTTCGGAAACTCTATTTTATCTTTACCATATCCGGCTGCTGCGAGAAGATTTCGTGCAGCAACAATATCATGCTTCAATCCTTCTATCGGTTCATAACCGGCTACAGGCGGACAGAAGTGGTTGCTGGGCTGCTCACCGCCTTTCAGCAGCTCATTACATATCTCCACGCGATCAGTAGCAAGGCAGAACGCCTTTCTGACTCGCACGTCATCAAAGGGTGGTTGCGTTACGTTAAACCTGTAAAAATAGGAGCCGAGCATCGGATAGACATAATAGTCAGGGTTACGTTTAAGCTCTTCAATTCTAGCAACCGGAAGTGCTGGCATCCAGTGGAGCTTATCATCCTGAAAAAGCTTATATGCAGTGTTAAGGTCTGATATCGGCAGGGCGGTAACCATTTCGAGTTTCACAAAATCCCTGTCCCAGTAATGAGGGTTCTTTTCAAATATGATCTGTTCACGAGGTGACCACTCTTTTAGAACGAAAGGGCCGTTTCCGATAATGTTCTCCTGTCTCGTCCATTTCTCATTGAACTTTTCTATCAAATCAACACGGACCGGATAATATGTTGGAAAAGCTACAAGATCAAGAAAGTAGGGGCAGGGCGCGTGTAGAGTGACCTCTAAAGTATGAGAATCCTTAACATGGATCCCGACCTCGCCAAAATCTGTCAATTCGCCTTTAGAGTAATTCTCAGCACCTGCAATCGGGAAAAAGAGGTTTATATAGCGGTTAACAGGGTCGAGGCCTCTTTTCCACGAAGAGAGGAAATAATGAGCTGTAACCGTCTTGCCGTCACTCCACTTTGCATCTTCACGTAGATGGAAGGTGTATATCAGGCCGTCATCACTTACACCCCAGTTTTCGGCAACTCCCGGGCGAGGTGAGAGGTCAGAAGGGTCATATGTCACCAGGCCTTCAAAAAGCGCCTCTGCCAGACGCATCTCAGGAAGACCGGTCATCAGGTGAGGATCAAGCGTTTCTGGGTCTGTTCCGTTGTTGAAAGTAAGGTGCTGCTCAGTATATTTCCAGACCTCGCCTTCCGGCACATATGCCGCCTTCCACTCCGGCATACTAGTTGGCACACCGTCTGCCGTTGCACTGACAGTACCGAACAGGCATAAAGATGCTATAACAGAGAAGTTGAAGATATACTGTAAATAGTTCATTCTAATTATCTTTTCAAAATATGATAGTTTTCGCGATATATGGCCTGAGGCAAAGAGGCATGGTAGCAAAAAGGCGTGTGGAATGTAAGCCAATTCTAGGGAGTTGCAAGATTCAAATTGTCGGTCCGGGAAATGACATCAATTAAATGGCAACAGTGAATGATTGGAAGCGTTCAAAGTGATACAATTACAGGTTTAGTGGGAAATGATTATCTATTTTTGATACACAAATGTCCTATTCATGAACAGATTTCTGGTTGCAATTTCAGCTCTCCAGACCCCATAAATTTTGACCCTTCCGCATCATTTTTAAATCAAACAACTTACATCATTTAAATATTTCATCAAGATCTAATAAGATGTTGGTATGGCCTTTGCGATAGATTAAAAGACGAAAGAAAATACATGGAAGTGTTAAGAGTTATTAGAGATTGGAGGAAGAGATGAAGAGAGATAAGGTTTTTGTAATTTTTATTGTTATTGTATCCATTGGAATCACTAGTTTTCTTCATTTTATGAGATCTCCTGACTCGAAAGAGATTTTGCCTTACTTATCGGCAATCGAAAGCAGCCTTAATGTATTTGGCAAAGGTAAAACAAACGAATTCTACAGTTTCAATAGTGAGTTGGAACCTGATTTGAGTGATAAAATCATCCCTATAGATTATTTCATCGAAGAGCAGAGTATCATAGATGAATATGAGAGAGAAAAACAGGTTAAAACCATTCTATACCGCGATGAACCCAATGATTTTATATCCTTTTATCTGGCATTAACGAATCCTATGGATGTGGAGTATAACTCTGTCGTGTTAAAGAATGAGGGAAATGGAGCATCTGACCTGAGAATTCCATCGGAACTCGTAAAGGTCAGCGTGGCAAAAAGCGATCGCCGCATTACTCACAAAATAAAGGCTAATGACAGCCTGTTCAAACTGGCAAAGAGGTATTACAACGATGGGTCTAAATGGGATAGAATATATCAGGCAAACAAGAACAAGATGTCCAATCCAAACTCATTAAAGATCGGCCAGGAGCTGTTAATCCCCAATATCACCATCACAAGGAAAGAAAACAAACAGAGAATCATCAAAACATAATATTGACACTTTGTTCCCAGCACGTCCGTCCGAATGAATTCATTCGGGCGGCATCCCCCTCCCTGCCTAACAAACTGGCGTGGACAAATATCACAGCTATCGTTCTTAACTCGCAACTTGTAACCCGAAACCCGTAACCCGCAACGCGAAAACTACTCTTCTCTCGCTTTTAATTCGCCCAGTAACTGGAACTCATATAACCCTGTAAGCCTGCCATCCCCGTGGTTTGATTCCAGTTGTACCTTCAGGTATCTTGTTGTTACTTCAGGAAAAGTGAATGGCTGATAGGGCGTTCCGGCCGATCCTCCGTTTTGAGCCTGGAATACGCCAATCGAGCGAAATGGGCCTGACCATGAGCGGTCCGACACAAGCAACTCGAACTCCTTCAGATTAGTATCATCTTCCCCAGGAATGTATAAAACGAAAGTATCAAATGTCGCAAGTTGTTCGTATTTGAAGCCATAGACTGCTGATGAATATAGCGGAACAAGGGCCTTCTCCTCTACACCGTCAATTGTCTGTTTCCATTCATCCTTAGGGGCCATCAGTATTTGACCTCCATGTTCCTTCAGCAGCAGATTGGGTCCTTCAAGATCCTCGGCAGATACCATAGAGGCGGGCTTCCCGGCCTCAATATCCTTAAGAGATATCTCCAGTTGTTGCGCGTTATCCGCGGCATAATAGTTACCGCCACCCGCGCTTGCAGTCTCTTTCAGCTGCTCTTTCGCGCTTTCGTCAACTCCAAGTCCTGCAACCTGGACAATAACATCTATGCCCATCTCCTCCCGAATGTGTTTTGCCGCACTTACCGGGTCACCGTTGCACGTATCTACTCCATCTGAGATCAACACGATGGTCTTCTTCCCTTTAAGTGATGTCATTGCGGCAGCACCTTTTTCCAGTGCAGCGGCAACAGGAGTTGCACCAAACGCCTGTAAAGAGTTGATTTCCTTCTGCATCTCGGCAACATCCAGCTTTCCTACCGGAACTACGATCTCTATATCCTCACACTCTTCCGTCTCCCTGTGTCCATAGACTTCCAGCCCCACACTCAAATCTGCAGGAAGAATAGCTACAAAATCAGACAGCGCCTTCTTTGCCGCTTCCAGTTTTGTCTCTTTGTCATCTATGAGGTCGTTCATGCTTTTTGAAGAGTCAAAGATAAAGAGCAGGTGAGATTTAGCCTCGTTGTCCTCCTCCTCATTGTCATCTTTTGCAGTTCCCAGGTCTTTCCCCGGCTCAACCGATGTAGTAACCCCGTCGTCAGTAGTGATAACAACATCTCCCTCTATATCTGCAACTGTCATATCACCGGTCACAGGATCGACATTCACTCCCATTGCCTCGCCTTTATCTATTGAGACAGTACCGACATTCGTTACTAAAGCAACAGAACCACTCTCTGAGGATATTAAAGTCTCAGCCTTGGCAGTATCAACAGCGACCGAAACCTTCTCGTCCTTCTCCACAATAGCTTTCCCTATTCCGGTATCAATCCTCAGCTCGCCTTCCTTAGCTGTTACTGTTCCGGCCTCAGGAGCAGCAATATCCAGTGAAGTCCCCGGAGTTATATCGAAGCCAACCTCGTTCCCGGCACTGGTAAAGCCCAGTAACCCCTCGAACAGACTGATAGACGTTATTCCGGAAACATAACCGATGTTCAATTTAGTGCCCCTTACTGTAGCAACACCAGTGGGAGTCTCAAACTCCGTCAATACCGACTTGCTCGGTGTTATATTCGCGAGCAGCTTACCCACTTTAACATTGATGTTCCTGACAATATCCTGCTGTGCTATTTCTGCCTTTTTAGTAAATTTTCTCTCAGCCCTGTCCCTGTCAGTTACCGTTTTTGTATCGATAGAGATGTTTGACTCTTCACTGATCTCAATGCTGGTGTTGTCATTAAATACGAGGCTAGCCGTTGAAGCAGGTTTTGTTATCACAGTGTCTCTCTTGTAGACAGAGGAGTTCCTGATCCTGTTTCCGATCGATGTTACCGGCTTTACCATCAAGTTGTGACGTACATTTACCTTGCCTGTATACTTCGACACAACAGCCAGCCTATCTTCCTCGTCCTCCTCCTGAGACAAAAGATTCTGAGGGATTAAGATTATAATCATCAGAAGAATAGCAGCCGAAAAATAGTAACTCTTAAGCATAATAATATTAATGAAATTAATAGATTGTCTAAATGACGATATACTACGAATATTATCGGCATAATACTGAAATACAACACTATTTTGCAGTATATGGGAGATACATAGACTGACATCGTAATACATGAGAAATGATTGGCCGTTGGTATTTGTCAGTAGCAATTCGTCTTTCATTTAATCAACGTGCACGATCGTGCACACTATTAACCCGCAACTCGTAACACGTAACCCGCAACGCGCACCTCGTTTTCCCTTGCTTTTACACTTCACTAAAGTATCATACCGCTAGACAATGCCCAATTAGTAATTAACAATTAATAATTGATAATTCATCATTGATAATTGATAATTGTTAAGGCCTTCCAAATTGATATACCATCTGATGATGGATATGCTTTTCATAAATTATATTTATGTCTACAAAATCTCATGTTGGAGATATTATCGTGGATAATATTAAAGTGGACAGTTCAATAGTAGGAGTGCTAAACACCGGGAGTATACAAAGTGTTGACGCCTCCATAACGAATCTTAAGCAGGGCGGTAATGAGCAGCTGGCAGAGGCACTGTCGACACTTACAGATTCTGTCATTGCTTCAAGTGATCTGCTGGACAAAACCAAAGATGAACTTATTGAAATTTTGAGTTATATCTCTTCAGAGCTAACAGTACCACCGGAACAAATACGTAAGGCTATTGCAAAATCAGTGATTAAGAAATTTGAGGATACTATAAACGTCAGTGCAAAGCTTACTCAACTATGGACTACCTGGAGACCGGGTATTGTATATCCTTTTTCATAAGCAATGATATCCTTGCCTGCTTTTAAATAAGTGACTAAAGTGATCTAAAGTTTAAAGTGCCTACCTGTCCTCCCCGCCCGAACGTACCGTTCGGTACGGGCGGGGGCGCATTTTGTCCGTGGAGTATGAGTTTTTTTATTTTAATTTTTTATCTGTATTAATCTGCGTTTATCTGCGTCCAAATTTTGTCTGTGAGATTCTATGAAGCGAAATTGGTTGCTGCAAGCCGTTGCAGGTGGAATGCTTTTATGGGCACTGTATCCCGGTAATCCATCCGGATACTATACCCTGCTCCACTGGTTCTGCTGCGTAACACTCATCTACCAGGCCTGTAAAGCTGTAAGTCTGAAAATATATATCTGGGTATGGATATTAGTAATCATGGCCCTGGTCTACAACCCGATATTCAGATTGCACTTTCACAGGGATCTATGGTTCGCCATTAACATTATCACTTCTGTAATTGTAGTTGTCTCAATCTTTGCCTTAAAGAGTAGAGAAAGAATAAAAAAGGTATTCACCGCGAAGCTGCTAAGAGCGCAAAGTAAACATAAAATTTAGCCACAGATTTACACGGATAATAAATTCATCAACCCGAAACACGTACCTCGTAACCCGCAACGCGTAACTCGTCAAATCCTAAAGCCTTAAATTCCTTCTCTTTACACCTCTTTTTTGATAAGATAACAAGCTTTAAATGACACGAATTCCACTAATTAACACTAAAGTTAAATAGGAGTTTTCTTTTATGGCTAAGGCCATTATGGTACAGGGGACGGGGTCGGATGTTGGTAAGAGTATACTGGTGTGTGCTTTATGCCGAATATTCTGTCAGGAGGGGTTGAAGGTTGCTCCTTTCAAGGCGCAGAATATGTCCAACAACTCTTATGTGACAGCGGACGGTCGAGAGATGGGCAGGGCGCAGGTTGCTCAGGCTGAAGCGGCAAGGATACTTCCTGAAGCGGAGATGAACCCGATCCTGTTGAAACCATCCGGTAACAACGGCTCTCAGATAATAACTATGGGAAGACCGCTCAGGCATATGACCGCTTATGAGTATTATGAGAATAAGGATTCGATGCTGGAGATAGCAAAGGAAGCGTATGAGTCATTAAGCGACGAATATGACGTTATCGTTATCGAAGGCGCCGGGAGTCCGGCTGAGATCAATATCAAGGACAATGATATCGTCAATATGAAGATCGCAGAGATTGCAGATGCGCCGGTAATTCTTGTTACAGACATCGAGAAGGGGGGCTCGTTCGCATGGATAGTGGGAACACTTGAGCTGCTGGACAGCGACGAACGTGATAGAGTTATGGGGATTATCATTAACAAGTTCAGAGGTGATCTCTCAATATTAGAATCAGGTATCGATATGCTGGAAGAGAGGATCAATAAACCTGTTCTGGGTGTATTGCCGTATTTCACGAACATTGATGTTGATGATGAAGATTCTATGAGTCTTGATAATAGAGGCAAGAAGCAAGAGGTTAGAAGCAGGAGGCAAGAAGATGAGAAACAGGGGGGGGTGATTGATGTTGTTATTGTGAGATTGCCGAGGATCTCGAATTTTACCGATTTTGATATTCTTATAAGAGAAAAAGGTATATGCGTAAGGTTTGTTGAAAATGCACGTTCGATTGGTAATCCGGATCTGATTATCCTGCCGGGCACCAAGAATACAATCGGCGACATGGAGTCTATAAAGGAGAGTGGCATTGCTGATGCCGTTATAAATCTTGCAAAGAGCGGCACAATGGTTATCGGTATCTGCGGAGGTTACCAGATGCTTGGCAGTGTGATTCGGGACCCTGAAAATGCAGAATCTAAAACTTTAGAGACTGAGGGGCTTGGGCTCATTGACGTAAGTACTCTATTCCGGATACAGAAAAACACATACCAGGTAAAGGCAAGAGTTCATGATAGAGGTCCAGATATTTTTAAGGGCTTGGGCTCTGATAGTGAAATAACAGGTTATGAGATACATATGGGTGAGACAGAACTGCTCAACGGAACCGCACCATTCCTGAAGATTGTCGAGAGATCCGACAAACAAGTGTGTATGGATGACGGGGCAGTCTCTGATGATGGAAACGTAATAGGATCGTACCTGCACGGAATCTTCGACAACGATGAGTTCCGGCTGAGTCTTATTAACAAGTTAAGAGAAAGCAAGGGCCTTTCTCCCATGCTGGCTGAAAAGCTGAGCAGTGTGGATAAGGAGAGGCAGTATGATAAACTGGCGGAGCTGTTCAGGGAAAATATAAATATGGAATTGATTTACGAAAAAATTGGCCACAGACTTACACAGACATAAATCTTAACGCGGAGAGCACAGAGAATATCGAATATAGAACAAGGAATTTTGAATGTTAAAGTTAAAAGATAAAAGAAAAGCTTCACCACGGAGAATCACAGAATAAGCACTGAAGTTAAAAAAAGAAATGAAATTTAAAGAAACAAAAAATAATAGTTTTGTCCCTTTATCCGTGTAAGTCCGTGTAAATCCATGGTTAAATATTACTATGAATGATTATTTGCCGGTACAAATTGGTATTGCTTTTCTCCTGGACATAATGATAGGGGACCCGAGGTGGTTTCCGCATCCTGTCAGGATGATTGGCGTTTGTATAGAGTATTGCGAGAAGGTGTTGCGTAGGCTTATTCCTTCGGAGCAGGTGGCGGGCATATTCCTCACCTTCATTATTGTTATAGGTACATATCTGGTCACCTATCAACTATTGAGCTTCTTTTATCAAATTAGATGGCCTCTCGGGATTCTTGCCAGCATTATCATTATCTTCTTTTCACTCTCCACGCGTGATCTGTTAAGGGAGACCGGTAATGTGTTGAATGCACTTAAATCCGGCAACCTGAAAAAGGCGCGAAAGAATCTTTCGAGGATTGTCGGCAGGGATACTCAGGATTTGAGTGAAGAGCAGATTGCAGCGGGCTGTATTGAGACCTCAGCGGAGAACATCGTTGACGGTATAATTGCTCCGCTGTTTTACGCTTTTATAGGAGGACCGGCACTTGCGATGGCGTATAAGTCGATTAATACACTGGACTCCATGGTTGGGTATAAAAACGAGAAGTATATTGATTTCGGACGGGCATCGGCTAAGCTTGACGATGTGGCAAATTTTATCCCGGCAAGGATTGCAGCTGTAGTACTGCCAATAGCTTCATATTTCTGTGGTGCGGACTATTCAAATTCAGTGAAAATATTAAAGAGAGACGGACAGAAACATCCAAGTCCTAACAGCGGAATACCGGAGGCAGCTATCGCCGGTGCGTTAGGGATCAGGCTGGGGGGGCCGAGTGTATATAATGATATACGTTCAGATAAACCCTTTATCGGAGATCCACAGAAAAACGTCAGTTTTGATGATATCAGCAGTACCTCAAAGATAGTTATGGTATCAGCAATTATTGCAGTTGCTGTCGGTATTGCTTTCCTGACGCTTGATGGCTATCTATCGATGGGTAGAGACAATTTTATACTCGGGACATTTGACTCGTCATCTCCAAGGATCTTTTACAAAATGCCGGGTTTTTGATTTTCGGGTTACGGGTTGCGAGTTGCAGGTTTCGAGTTTCGGGTTACTAATGACCATTGACTAAACAATTATGAATATGATGCCAAGAATTATGATTGCGGGTACTAACAGTGGGGTGGGTAAGACTACTGTCACACTGGGCATCATGTCTGCCATGGTGCAGAAGGGGATTAAGGTGCATGGGTTTAAGGCGGGGCCGGATTATATCGATCCGTCACATCACACTTTTGTTACAGGAAATGCATCCAGGAACCTTGATACCTGGATGATGGGTGAGAACGCCTGCCTCGAACTGTTTGAACGCTCTGCTGCTAACGCCGAGATATCAGTTATTGAGGGCGTGATGGGCCTGTATGACGGCAGTATCGACTCTTCCGGTCATGGCAGCAGTGCGCACCTGACAAAGCTCCTGAATACGCCTGTAATCCTTGTTGTAAATGCCAGGGGTGTTGCACAGAGCGCGGGGGCCGTTGTAATGGGTTTCACGAGGTTTGATAAAGATGTCAATCTCGCCGGTGTGATCCTGAATAATATTGCAAGCCAGAACCATTATGATTATGTAAAAGAGGCTATCGAAGCGTCTTGTTCTGTCACAGTCCTCGGATATTTGAAAAAGGAGAGTGATATTACTATTCCGGAGAGGCATCTGGGGCTGATCCCTTCTGAGGAGCAGAAGGTGAATTCTGATCTTTATGATAAACTTGGGCAGATGGTGCGCAAGACGATAAATATTGATAGATTACAGGAGCTTGCCGGTTCGGCCGGTGCTTTTCCTGAATATGATAAATTAATTTTTACAGAGAGAGACAGTTCGCTGGAAGTAACGGTGGCGGTTGCCAGGGACAGTGCGTTCTGTTTCTATTATCAGGACGATATCGATCTGTTTGAAGCACTGGGCGCTAAGATCGTAGAGTTCAGCCCGCTTAATGATAAATCGCTTCCGGATGGTATAGACGGCATATATATGGGAGGGGGGTTTCCCGAACTGTTTGCGGATAGACTAACGAAGAATGAGAGCATGATGAGTTCAATATTTGAGGCGAACAAGCAGGGGACTGTTATATATGGCGAATGCGGTGGTATGATGTACCTGCTGGAAAAATTAATTGACTGTGATGGCAGATCGTTTAAGATGAGTAGTGTGCTTAACGGCACATCAAGGATGGAAAAAAGGAGGCAGGGGCTTGGATATGTCATTGTCGAAGCGGCAAGTGACAATGTGATCTGCAGTAAAGGTGAGACGTTCCGTGCCCATGAATTTCACTGGTCTAAGCTTCAGGATGTTCCGGACAGTACCGTGTTTGCCTATAATACAAGGAAGAGCAATGGTAAGAGAACCGGGGTTGATGGTATATGTAATAGTAACGTAATGGCATCCTATACTCATATACATTTCAGCAGTAATCCGAAACTTGCAGTAAATTTATTATCAAGTATGGCAAAGAGATCAACGCATAAATTAGCAGCGGAAAGGACGTAATTAATAATGAGTAAAAAAACAGGCGTCATAGTATTGGCGCATGGAAGTAAGGTGAAAACCGGTAATGAAGGTTTGTTTACTATAGTAGAAATGTTGCGTGCAATGGGAAAGTGGGACATGGTTGAAGCAGGATTTCTGCAGCTGGCTAAACCCGGGCTCACAGATGTGGTTGAAGTATTAGTCGGTAGGGGGGCAGAGAGAATCGTGGTTATGCCTCTTCTGCTTTTCAGCGGAAATCATGTTTTAAAGGACATCCCTGAAGAGATAGACAACGAGCGGAAAAAGTTCCCGGACGTAGAGTTCTGCTATGCAAAAAATATTGGTGCTGACGAGCGTATTGCAATGATTGTAGCAGACAGGGTAGAAGAGTCAGTAAACTAGCCTGGCATGTAAATTTTATCAAGTGAGATAAATATGAATGAACAGACTAAAGACTATTCAGAGAACCCGCAGGAAATAATCAATGAGAGCTTTGATATTATTGATAATCTTGTCAATTTTAAAAATATTCCGGAAGCATTCAGACCGATAGTAAGAAGGGTTATTCATGCGACTGGTGACACTGACTATGCATACAACCTGATAATAAGTCCTACGGCTGTTGAAGCAGCTACAGAGGCGATATCATCAGGCAAATCTATAGTAACTGACGTCAATATGGTAAGGGTCGGTATCAGTGCCAAGGCGATAGATAAATTCGGTGGAAAGATCATCTGCAGGATTGCGGATGATGATGTTGCTGCAAAGGCAAAGGAGTCCGGCAAGACCCGCGCAATTACAGCTATGCAGGAGTCACTGGATGACATATCGGGAGGAATAGTTGTGGTAGGCAATGCGCCTACGGCAGTTTTCTCAATCATCGACCTTATTAGAAGAGAAGAGGTTGTGCCGGCTCTCGTAGTGGCGGTACCTGTCGGTTTTGTAAAGTCGTCAGAATCTAAAGAGGCGTTGAAGATATTTCTTGATAATAAAAAAGATGTTCAAATCCCTTACATAGTAAACATCGGCAGAAAAGGTGGCAGCGCAGTTGCCGTCTCAATTGTAAATGCCTTGATCAATATCACCAAGGAAAAGCAAGCCGGATAGGCTTTCACGTTGCGGGTTACGAGTTGCAAGTTGCGGGTTATAACCATAACTTTAGTCACTTTAGCTCACTTTAGACACTTTTCTCTCTATAAACAAATGTCAGATAAATTTGAATATGGATATACTACGGGAAGTTGTGCTGCAGGTGCGGCGAAGGGCGCGGCTTATGGGCTGCTCCGGGGAATTATACCCGAGTCTATAGATCTGTTAACACCTGCCGACATCACATTGCAGTTAAACCTTCTTCATCGCAAGGTGGGTGACGGTTTTGCCGAATGTTCAGTTCGTAAATATTCCGGTGATGATCCGGATATTACGAATGGCTGTGAAATTCATGTAAGGATCGAAAGGTCAAATGGCAATGGAATCAGGTTCATAGCCAGAGATGGTGTCGGTACTGTAACAAAGCCGGGACTTCAGGTTCCCAAGGGTGAACCGGCTATAAATCCCGTACCACGATCTATGATCAGGCAGTCTCTGGAAGAGGTCCTGGGAACTTCTGACGGGATTGATGTTTCCGTCTCTGTGCCTGAAGGTAAAGAGCTGGCAAAGAAGACATTCAATGGGCGACTGGGTATCGTTGACGGTATATCCATAATAGGGACAACCGGTATTGTCAGGCCGATGTCCCTGGATTCATTTAAGGTGTCACTATTGTGCGGGCTTGATGTAGCGAAAGCAGCCGGTCACGAATCGGTTGTTCTGGTTCCCGGAGGCATTGGTGAAACAGGATTCAAGAAGCATTTTGAAGTCGAGGGTGATCAGGTAATCCAGATGAGTAATTTCGTCGGGTTTATGCTGGACGAGAGTGTTAAGCGCGGTTTTAAGAGCGTAATAATCGGCGGACATCCCGGTAAGCTGACAAAACTGATTCGTGGTGATTTTTATACACGCAGCTCAGAGTCAGAACCGGCAAATGATATCTTGATCAACCTGTTCAAGGGGGCAGGGATTGGTTCATCAATTGTTCGTGAACTTGAAGAGTCTCCAACGGTTGAAGGAATGGTGGAGATTATGAGAAAACATAATAGGCTGGATAAATTTAATAGTATTGCTGATGATGTACAGGAAGCGGCATACCGATATGTCTCATCTAAAATAGAAATAGGAACAGTAATGTTTGATATGAAGAAGAACATTATTGGAACTTCAAAGGGCTTTAAGGTTTGGCAAAAAAGATTGTAAACAAGGTTACTATTGTAGGCTGCGGCCCGGGTTCTAAAAAGTTCATAACCGGGTATGCAATGCAGCATATCATTAATGCTGAAGTCCTGATTGGCAGCAGGAGGCTTTTGTCACTGTTCCCGGATGCAGACGCAGATACATACGTGTTGAGTAATAACTATAAGCTGCTTATTACGAGGATTGTGTCATTAAGTAAAAAGAAGAAGAAGGTAGTTGTTCTCGTGAGTGGTGATCCGGGGCTTTTCAGTTATTCAAAACTAATAGTTGATAAACTGGGTATTGAGAAATGTGAAGTGATTCCGGGTATCAGTTCTGTTCAGTTGGCATTTGCCAGGATAGGCAGAACATGGAATGATGCATGTTTTATGAGTCTGCACGGGCGATTAGGCAATCTTGCGGCAGTTGTAAAGAAAATTTCGAACAACGATAAAGTAGCCGTCTTAACTGATAATGCTAATAATGTTAAGCTTATAGCCAAAAAATTGTTAGAGACCGGAGTAAAGGAGAGGAAGATATTCGTCTGTGAAAATCTCTCACTGGAAAAAGAGAGAATTCGAGAATTTGATGTATCTTCAATTCTGAAGATACGGGTAAGTGACTTAAACGTGATTATATTCCTGGATGAAGAGTAAGGTTGATATGAATAACAGCGTGGGGGAGTTTTATGGCATCGGCGTCGGTCCGGGAGATAGCGAGCTGGTTACGCTTAAAGCAGTTCGTATTATAAAGTCTGTGGACTGTATTTTTGCACCACGGGCAGATTCAAAAGCGTCCAGCCTTGCGCTGGACATAGTCTCTAACGTTTGCGAAGGTAAAAGGGTAGTTGAGCAGGTCTATCCCATGGTCAAGGACAAGTCTAAACTTGAGGCCGCCTGGCTCGCATCCGCAAATGAGATAAAGCGTGAACTTGACGCCGGTAACAGCGTCGCTTATCTTACTATCGGCGATCCGTTAACATTCAGTACATACTGTTATCTCTTACAGCAGCTTTCCAGTATAATTCCTACACAGAAGATTCACACCATTCCCGGGATTACATCCTACAATGCAGCAGCAAGCCTGGCAAACTTCTCATTGATAGAGCAGAGCGAAAAATTAGCAATAATTCCGGTATCCAGTAATATTGAGGAGTTACGCCCGGTACTTAACAGCTTTGATACTGTAATTCTGATGAAAGTAGCAAAGAAGCTGGATGAGGTAATCGAGCTCCTCGAAGAGATGGAACTTATTGATAATGCTCTTTTTGCTTCTTATATTGGGCAGAAGGATGAGTTCATTACCCGTGACCTTCCATCGCTAAAAGGTGCCGGCAGGGGGTATTTGTCTGTTATCATTGTCAGAAAGTCTATAGATACATAACACACCGCGGCATTGCCGCCCGCTTGAATGACAAAATCGGGCAGACAATTAAGTTTGAAGTGTCTTGAGTGAACTAAAGTGGCTAAAGTAAACAGCTTTATTATATTTATTTAATGTAATAATATACTTTACACATGATTTATAGTAGTATACTGAACGAAATAAAGTTGTAAGTAATTTAGTGGAGACAAAATGGAGAAATTGGAAAAATTTAAGAAGCTGGGTTTATCTGATAACACTTTAAAGGCACTGAAGAAGAAGGGCTTTGAAGAGCCCACACCTATTCAGGAAAAATCAATTCCTATTCTGCTTAAGGGAGAGTGTGATTTGATTGGCCAGGCACAAACCGGCACGGGAAAAACCGCTGCATTTGGTCTGCCTATTTTAGAGCAGATAAAAGAGAAGGCGAAACGTACCCAGGTACTTATTCTTGCACCAACAAGGGAGTTGGCAATTCAGATTTCAGATGAATTAAACTCTTTAAAAGGGGGTAAGAAATTACATATAGTTCCGATATATGGCGGCCAGGCTATAGACCTGCAGCTTAGAAGCTTGAAGAAGAGTGTAGACATTGTAGTAGGGACTCCGGGCCGTGTAATAGACCATATTAAACGGAAGAGTATGAAGTTGAATGATATATCGCACCTGGTACTGGATGAGGCGGATGAAATGTTGAATATGGGATTCCTTGAGGACGTAGAACTGATTATGAGCGCTACAAATCAGGATAAAAGGACTATGCTCTTCTCCGCTACAATGCCCAAAGAGATATTGCGTATAGCGAAGAAGTATATGAATGATTATGAGGTCGTCGCAATTAAGAAGGAGCAGTTAACTGCGAACCTGACTGACCAGATATATTTTGAAGTCTCTACCGGAGATAAGTTTGATGCGTTATGCCGCATCATTGACATAGAGCACGATTTCTATGGTTTGATTTTCTGCAGGACCAAGGTTGATGTAGATAAAATAGGAAGACGACTGGTTGATAGGGGGTATGATGCAGATGCACTGCACGGTGATATATCTCAATATCAGAGAGAGACAATACTGAATAAATTTAAACGAAGACGGACTAATATGCTGGTAGCTACAGACGTTGCTGCGAGAGGTATAGATATCAACGACCTGACACACGTGATTAACTTCTCCCTGCCGCAGGATCCCGAATATTATGTACATAGAATAGGAAGGACTGGAAGGGCGGGTAAAGAGGGCACTGCCATTACGTTTGTCACGCCGGAAGAGTACAGAAAGCTTCTGTTTATAAAGAAAATGACAAAAGCTAAGATTAGAAAAGAAAAAATACCGAAAGTTAAGGATATTATAAATTCAAAGAAAACCAGGATTAAGACACAGCTTAAGAGCATTATTAAGGATGAGAAGCATAATGAATACATGCATATGGCGCAGGAGCTTCTGGGTGAGCAGGACCCTGAGCACATTGTTGCAGCACTTCTTAAGCATTCATACCAGGATGAACTGAGTGGAAAAAGTTACAGTGAGATCAGGGATATATCAGTTGATAAAACCGGAACTGCGAGGCTGTTTGTTGCACTTGGTAAATCTGACTCGATAACACGTGGCAAATTAGTAAAGTTGATAAAACAGAAAGCCAAAATCGAAGAGAGCAAGATAGACGATGTTAAAATATTTGATAACTTCTCCTTTATAACAGTTCCTTTTGAAGATGCGGAGATAATATTACACGTCTTCAAGAAAGAGGGCAAAGGGAAGAGGCCGATTGTTGTGCGGGCCAAAAAGAAGAAATCAAAGAAGTAATATTACGTTTTCTCAGCATAGAAACAGTGGGGAGGAGTATTAGATAGAATGGTAAAGATAAGATTGCCATTAGTGGCGTATAAAACCTTACTCTTCCTGACCCTTTTTCTGCCTCTGTATTCAGCCTCTGTTTCAGCGCAGGCGAGAACCCCCGGTGAGCTTTTTCCTCCTGATAAGATATTCCTTCTTGAAGAACCCAGAGACTGGCAGAATACAGAAGAGATTATGGACAGGCTGCATCTGGGGGCGGGTGACATTGTTGCTGATATAGGAGCCGGCTCCGGCTATTTCACTATACCGTTTGCATCAAGGGTAGGGGAGAAAGGTCTGGTTTTTGCCGAAGAGATTCAGATAGAGATGATTAACTACATTTCCAGAAAAGTGGAAGATCTGGAGCTGAAGAATATCAGGGTGATCTTTGGAAAGCCTGAAGACCCCTCACTTCTTGACAATTTTTTCAATCTTGTCTTTCTTTCAAATACATATCACGAACTGGAAAAACCCTTCCTGATGTTGGAAAATATAAGGAAGGATCTGCGACATTCCGGCAGGCTTGCCATCATTGATTGGGACCCGGCAAAGAAATCTTCATTCGGCCCGCCGATTGAGGCGAAAGTCCCGGAAAATATCTTAATAAAAGAGGTAGAGAGATCTGGGTTTGAATTGATTGAAAAACATAACTTTATGCCGTATCATTATTTTTTAGTTTTCAAGAGAAAGAGTTAATAGAAGGTGTAATCATGTCTGCACTAATTGAAGAGTTTAAAAAGGAACATTCTGAAATTCTAGCACTTCTTGATGAGGTTAAACAGCTGGGCATTCATTCGCCAGAGGGCCGTTCAAAACTTATATCTGCAAAAGAGTTTCTGCTGGCACATCTTAATAAGGAGAACGAGCTGCTCTATCCGGTTCTCGATAAAGAGGCAGAAGATAATAAGGAACTGCAAAATGAGCTGGAGATGTTTGCAATTGACCCTGAGCATCTAACCAGGGTAGTACATGAGTTCTTTGATGATTATTCCGGAGGAGATACAGACAAAGATTTTCAGATAAACTTTGAGAGTCTTTTTGCGTCTCTCAATGCGAGGATAAGAAACGAAGAAGAGTCACTTTATCGTGAATATGATGATATTAAATAGAAGTAACACTCTTTTATGCTAAATATAACGTCTGATAAGAATCCTTATGTTATGTTCAGGGCATTGCTATATTATAATAAACACTTTAAAAATGGCATAACTCCAATGCTTATAAGATGTTACCATTAAAATGAATAAAAAAGAGCCTTCTCTCCATGTTAATGAGATATTTGTGAGTATTCAGGGTGAGTCTACCCATGCCGGTATCCCCTGTATCTTCGTCAGACTGACTGGATGCAACCTGAGATGCTCATACTGTGATGCAGTATATGCATATAGCGAAGGGTCTGTAATGTCGTTAGAAGAGATATTAGACAGAGTACGGGGATATGAGACCAGGAACGTCTGTATCACGGGCGGCGAGCCCCTGTTACAAGAAAACATCAGCAAACTGATAAATCTATTGAAAAAGGCCCATTTCAATGTATATATAGAGACAAACGGAAGCCGGAACATTGATATCTTACCTAAAGGTATCGTAAGGATCGTTGATATCAAGTGCCCAGACAGCGGTATGGAACAGGAGATGGACTGGCAGAATATTGAGAGGCTTAAGAGCAGAGATGAAGTAAAGTTCATAATATCATCTAAGAGGGATTATGAATGGGCAAAGTGGGTCACAGTGAAATACAATATAAGAGACAGGGCGACGGTACTGTTCGGATTAGTACATGGAAAGCTTAAACCAAAAACCCTTGCCGGATGGATACTGATAGACGGATTAGATGTACGACTTCAGCTTCAATTGCACAAAATAATCTGGGCGGATAAGACCAGAGGTGTATAATATTTTTTGTTGTACTATATACTATAGTATATAGTATTGAGGGTGTAGAGATATGAAAGTAATAGATTTGTCAGACAAAAATCTTGCCGTAGTTCTGGTGAGTGGAGGACTTGACAGTTGTGTGACCATGGCGATGGCCATGGAGGAACACAGCGTCGCCCTACTCCATGTAGGTTATGGACAGCGAACACAGACCAGGGAATATAACTCTTTCAGAGCCATCGCAAGATTCTACAGCATACCTGAAACAAGGATCCTTACAGTTGAGTTGGACTTTTTAAGGAAGATTGGAGGCTCCAGTCTTACCGATCGCAATATACCTGTAGATAAAGAAGAGAAAGACAGTGCAAATGTAAGTATACCAACTTCATATGTACCGTTTAGAAACACTCATCTGCTATCAATGGCTGTCTCATGGGCCGAAACTATCAATGCGGAAAGCGTCTATATAGGTGCCGTCCAGCAGGACACCCCTGATTATCCCGATTGCAGGGCAGAATACTATAAAGCATATAACAAGCTTGTTGATGTAGGAACCAAGCCATCAACTAATATAAAAGTGATTACCCCCCTGCTCGATATGAGCAGATCCGAGATAGTCAAAAAAGGTATTGAAATTGGTGCCCCACTACAACTGTCTTGGTCATGCTACGAAAGAAATGATAAAGCCTGCGGCCGCTGCCAGAGCTGTCACCTGCGTCTGAAGGCTTTTGAAGAAGCAGGAATTAAGGATAAACTGGATTATATTTAGAAAGCACTCCCTTACTTAAACGGCTCTAAAACCTCCACATCATCAGGCAGATCTAGTATGAATATGTTATCAGGTATGTCCGGGTTAATCTGAATATTAGATAACTCGATAGTGTTTATAATCTCTCCATCACTCTCAAACATCTGATATTGTACCGGCAGCCAGAGCCCCTCTCTGACCCACAACAATATCCTGTCATACTCGGAATCAAATGTATCTTTTGGAATGAGTTCAATGTGGTATAATGCTTCTTCCTCTGTCGATATATTCTCAAGAAGCGTGATGCTATAGTTCTTCTTCGCTTTTTCTGTTGTATATTCGTATCCAAGGTCAAAAATATCCATACCCTGCGGAGAATCCATATCGCTGCTTATATGGTATTTTTCAACCTGTTTTTCCTTCAAGTGATATATCCAGATGTATGTACCATCGATGACGTTAATTTCGTTTCGTGGAGGGAAGAAATTCAGATTCAATTTTTTAGGTTTTTTATATTGTAAGTAACCGAGAGAAACTTCTTCTGAGTCAAGTAGAGAGATAACTCTTGAATATTTTACGTCTGCATCCATCGTCTTGAGCCGTGAATTAGCATCTTCAACTTTTGCTAATATTTCGTCAAGATCATAGATGATATGGCCATCAGAACCATATATGTTAACCTGGCAAAATATGGCAGAAGAGAAAACAACGGAAATTATAAGATAAAATATTTTATTATTATGCATATTTGGATTCTAACATCAGTCATGGATTTTACAAGGAATAAGTGATAGACAGACAGTTATGATAAATTAGTCATTTGGCAGTAGTCACTCGCAACACGTAACCCGCAACTCGTCTATTCGTCAATCTTCAATCTTCAGTCATCAATCGTAAATCCCCCTCTCCCCCCTCTTTATAAGTTGACAGCAAAATATACAACTGATACGATTGAGAACTAAAATATGAACTAAGTGACTAAAGTTTGAAGTGAACTAAAGTGGTGAAAATGCGGATAGGCACTTTAACTTTTTCTGACAAAAGCATAACAACTATGTACATTTTAAAATCAAAATATTTATTAAAAGATCCTGACAACGTGATAGAAAATGGTGCTCTATTAATTAATGATGGTGGAAAGATTAAGTTTGCCGGGCAGTTCAAAGATATTGATGACGCTGACTCGTACAAGACGATTGATCTTGGTAATTCTGCTATAGTACCGGGTTTAATAAATACACATACTCATCTTGAATTGACCAATATGCACAAATGTATTAATGGCAAAGGAATTTTTACAGATTGGATCAGGCAATTAATTGATGCAAAGAAAGACTGGTCTGAAAGTGAGTATACGCTTTCAATTCGAGATGGAATTGAGAGTAGTCTTAAATCCGGAACTACAACCATCGTTGATATTACCAGAAACGGTATTGCACTGAATGAATTATTAGCAAGTAATATCAGAAAATTACTCTTTTTTGAGATTATTAATTTTGATCCTGATACGGCTGAAGACACAATAAAGGATTTTAAAGAGTTGATCAGCGGCATAAGCACTGACGATCTACTCTCAATCGGGATATTCCCACACGCACCTTATACTGTTTCAGACAAGCTCTACAGGAAATGCAGGGATATTTCAGAAGAGTGCAATATTAGAACCGCAACACACATAGCTGAGACGGAGGACGAGGTTGAGTTTCTGACAAGCGGAGCAGGCCATTTTGTCGCTTTGTTGAATGATTTCAAGATGTTAAATAGATGGAATCATCCCGGACTGTCACCCATTAATTATCTGAATAATATTGGATTTTTAAATAATGAGTGTATACTTATTCACTGTAATTACTTAACTGAGGATGAGATCGGAGTTATTGAAAAGAGTAAATCGAATGTTGTTTTCTGCCCCAGGAGCCATGAATTTTTCCGTCATAAGGACCATCCTTTTCCTTCTCTGAAGGATAGAGGCATAAACATTGCCCTGGGGACTGATAGCTTGGCCAGCAATGACACACTCAGCATACTGGATGAGATGAAGTTTATCAGGAACAGTTATCCTGAAATTGAGCCGAATTACATCTTTAAAATGGGTACTATTGCTGGTGCAGTTGCTTTACAAATGGATGACTGTATTGGACAGCTCCATCCCGGATACTATGCCGATATTGCGGTAATCGAATTCCAGGATACAGATGTAAGTAATATATATGATGGAATTTTCTCTCAGGATTCTGAGTGCGTACTGACGATAGTCTCCGGAGAAATCTGTTATGATAAATTTGAGATAAGCAGGAAGAATAATTTTAAGGAGTGATTGATATATGCTGGATATAAACATTATTCGTGACGATATTGAAAAGGTCAAGCAGACAGTAATTAACAAAAATGAAAAGACTAACCTTGATTCACTGCTGGAACTTGACTCAAAACGCAAGTCTCTGCTAATTGAATGTGATGACTTAAGAAACACACGAAATATCACTTCTAAAAAGATCAGTGAATTAAAGTCGAAAAAAGAGGATGCATCAGATGTGATAAAGGAGATGAAGGGTGTCTCTGATAATATAAAACAGTTGGAGGTTGATATAAAGGCATTAACTGACGAATTGGATTCAATTCTTTTAAAAATACCTAATATTCCGGCTTCTGATGTACCGGTTGGAAAAGATGAGACATCAAATGAAATTATAAAAGAGTGTGGAGAAAAGAGAGACTACTCATTCACCCCCCTCCCCCACTGGGATATTGGCAAGACATTGGATATCCTCGATTTTGAGAGGGCAGCAAAGATAACCGGTGCGGGCTTTACGCTGTATAAGGGAGCGGGAGCAAGACTGGAACGTGCGCTCTACAATTTCATGCTGGACCTTCACACACAGGAGCATGGATATACTGAGATATTCCCGCCTTATCTTGTTAACAGAGCATCAATGACAGGTACCGGCCAATTGCCTAAACTCGAGGAAGATATGTACAGAATCCCTGAAGATGATCTGTTTCTTATACCTACTGCCGAGGTTCCGGTAACAAATATCCATTCTAATGAGATCATGTCTGTCACTGATCTTCCCACATACTACACCGCCTTTACAGCATGCTTCAGACGGGAAGCAGGATCGCATGGTAAGGATACCAGGGGCATGTTGCGGGTGCATCAGTTTAATAAGGTTGAACTGGTAAAATTTGTCAGACCTGAAACATCTTATGATGAGCTTGAATCTCTTTTATCTGTTTCAGAAAAAGTACTACAATTGCTTGGGCTTCAGTACCGTGTTTTAAAATTATGTACCGGGGATTTAAGTTTTGCTGCGGCAAAGTGCTACGATATTGAGGTATGGTCACCCGGAGTGGACAAATTTCTGGAAGTATCTTCGTGTAGCAATTTCGAAGATTTTCAGGCAAGGCGGAGCAATATACGTTTTAGAGATGATGAGGGCAAAGTGCATCACGTCCACACCCTGAATGGCTCAGGGGTTGCCCTTCCCAGGACAATGATAGCAATTATTGAAAACTATCAAAGGGAAGACGGTACTGTAGATGTTCCGGAAGTGCTCAGACCCTATATGAATGGGTTGGAAGTAATTAAGAAGAGTTAGGGACAGCAAGGTAGATTATTTTTGAATTAAGATCGCTATCGCCTGTGAAGCGGCTCCTTCTGAGCGCCCAATAGAGCCGAGTCCCTCCGTTGTAGTTGCTTTTACATTCACCCTTTCCACATCTACCTTTAGAATTTCAGAGATACGCTGTTCCATCTCCTTTTTCTTCTTACTTATTTTCGGTTCCTGTGCGATATAGATAATATCAACATTATTTACATGTAGACCCTTTTCATTTACCAACTCAATTATCTTGTCCAGGAGTATCTGGCTTGAAATCCCCTTCCATTTATCATCTGTGTCCGGAAAGAGTTCACCAATGTCACCTAATGAAGCAGCGCCCAGAATTGCATCTCCGACAGCATGTAATACAACGTCGGCATCAGAATGTCCTGATAAACCAAGATGGTGATCGAAACTAACACCGCCTAAAATCAGTTTTCTGTTTTCTACAAATCTATGGACATCATAACCAATTCCTGCATATATCATAGAGAGTAAAGATTAAAACCTAATATCCTTCCTTTTTGAGTTGTTCAAGCCTTGTCTTGGTAATTTCAAAGACCAACTCGTGATGGGTATAGATTTGAGTTATAATCCTTGGTGGAAGTCTATTGAGTGCAACTTTTACGTATTAAGTCTTTAGTACGCTCTGAAAGTACTTTTAAATCAGTAATCTGTCGATTAACTTCTTCCCTTTCAGACCATCTGTTATCACGGTAGGACGATATTCTGTTCCCAATGTCTTCGAGAACTCTGTCGATTATTTTTTCAAATTCAAACTGCAGCATATTGTTAAACCTCTCACTAATAGCATCAACTCGCTGCATAAATTCGGTTCTATATTTTCTTCGTTTAAGTGGGAATATTGATAATCCAATTCCTGCCAGAATTGAAGCGACAATTACACCTAAAGTGTTTGGGATAAAAAAGGTACTGAGACCTATAACTATTCCTATTGCCAGGCCCTCTAAAATAACGAAGTTTATAAAGCCACTTTGCACTATCCTGTGTATCTTGCTACCTTCCAGTTCGTCATCCAATTCCTGGAATTGCTTTGCATACTCCCTTATATTAACATGTTTATCAGATCCACGGTTTGTAAAGTTACGATCTTTGCGTATTAGAGTTTCGTCATTTGCCTTGCGCTGTAAAGCAACTTCAGATTCTATATAATCATGAGCCATATCCCATAAAACATCGTTGTTTCTGTCAACATAGTCTAAAGCATCATTTACTATTCTTTCCAGTTCCGTCCGAGGGTTTGCAACGCCAAAGACCTCTCTCTTAAATTTGGTATCAAATTTATCACGAGCGAACTTCATAGTGATAATGGACCTAATATTTACATGATAATTTAAGAAGATATCGACTTTTTCCTTCAATCTTGTAAAAACAGATTGTGTCTCTATTTTGTATTTATTAATATAGTCCGTCATGTCCTGCTTTTTATTGTTTAGCCGCTTCTCGAACATCTCTACGCTCTTGATCTCATTGTTGCAATGTGAAACTTTTTCACTTAACATCTCATTCAAACCATCAAAAACATTCACTAAATATTTTAATGGGCTCAGTATCTTGAGATCCATTTTTGTTTCATAGTCCATCTTTTCAAAAATAAACTGCTCTATTGTTTCAATATTGCTTTTTTGCAGCAGTTCTGCGTCGTCTGATGCCCTTGCGTTGAAAGCATCTTTGCAAGACATGCTGATAACTTTTGGTTCGAAACCGAATAACCGGTAGAAGTTCTTTTCTATAAACGTGATTATCTCATTCTGTTCTTCTTCTGATTTCAGATCAATCTTGTTTAGTACAAACAAGAGTTTTCTGTCCCACTTGCCCTTAAGCAATTGAAGAAAAACTCTCTCGCTTTCAGTAAAAGGATGATCTGCAGATGTGACAAAGAGTACCAATTCTGATCTATGAATAAACCCTTCAGTGATTAGCTGATGCTCAGCTATTATAGAATTTGTTCCAGGTGTATCGACAATGGTAAGATCTTTTAACTCTTCTAAAGGGTAGGTCATCCTACACTGATGATCGTCTACCTCTTCTGAGGAGACCTCATCACCGAAGGAGAGTAGCGTAATCTTATTTGTTGAAGGGGTTGGACCGTCTCTGAGAATCCTTTTTCCGCATAGTGCGTTTACAAAACTGGATTTTCCTGAATTATACTCACCAGCGACAACCAGGTATAATGGCTCGTTAATTTGATCCGCCATTTCCGACACTTTCTTCTCTATTTCAACATCCCCTATCCTGTAAAAGAATTTTTTTGCATCTTCGAGGAGGCTGACAACATGTTGGAAATTATCCTGACTTTCTGGTGATTTTGCGACTTCTAACATAATTTAAACAGCTTTCTTATTCTTTTGATTTAAAAAGACAAAGTATCCCTTTAAAATTAGACACTCATGATCATAAATTATAAGGCACCACTTCCTTGCGTCAAGTAAATTTTCTTATGTATTTACGCAGGCAATGGCATCTATTTCTATTGGAACATCCATTGGTAATCGTGAAACCTGGACGGTAGATCTCGCCGGCATCGATTTTCCAAAGAATTCAGCATATATTTCATTGACATCAGCATAATCCTCTAGATTGGTAAGAAATATAGTTGTTCGCAACACATTATCAAGAGATGAGCCGCCTTCTACTAAAATAGTAGTCAAATTGTCAAGTATTTGCTTTGTCAACTCTTTAATGTTTCCTTTCACTATTTCACCGGATTTTGGTTCTAATGGGATCTGGCCGGAAATGAAAAGAAGATTGTTGAATTGAACAGCCTGTGAATATGGTCCTATTGCTTGAGGTGCTTTATCAGTCGAAATGATATCTTTCTGCATATTATCCCCCCAAATTATTTTTGTATTCAAATTTTGTATTATATTCCTTTTTCTAATTTTGAAAAGTTATATTCTTGAAATTAAAGAGCTATTCTGATATTTTCGAAAAGTTCAAGTTCTCAACAATACGTGGAGAATTTAGGGTTATTAATATCCCATTTCCTCACTTCAGATAATGGAATGGTTGGTGCAGAACCCTGCTACTCCCGGGAAGAATTATCACGCAAGGAAAAGAAAAATATCATGCAATTATTAAATACAAAAATTAATGCCGACTTAAGCGATATTGAAGAGAAGGTGATTAATAGTCATCGTCTTAGTTTTGAAGACGGTATCAGATTATTTGAGTCTCCAGATATTCTTACTATAGGAAGACTTGCAAACATAGTCAGAGAGAGGATCAATGAAAACAGAGTCTATTACATCATAAACAGGCACATAAACTATTCAAATATATGTAAAAACAAATGTAAGTTTTGTGCATTCAGTCGTGAAGAAGGTGAAGATGGTGCTTACCAGATGAGTCTTAAAGAAATTTTAGACAAGGCCTCGCAAATCATTCAAGAGAAGGCGACTGAATTGCATATTGTGGGAGGTCTTCACCCTGATCTCGGAATTGATTTTTATGTTGATATGATTAGCTCAATTCATAAACGGTTTCCGGATGTTCATCTGCAGGCCTTCACAGCAGTCGAGATTTCTCACTTTGCTGAAGTCTCAGGAATGACTACCCATGAAATATTACGTAGACTTAAAGATGCCGGGTTGGGGTCTCTCCCGGGAGGTGGTGCTGAAGTCTTTTCTACTGCTATCAGAGAGGAGCTTTGTCCTGAAAAACTGAGCGGTGAAGGATGGTTAAACACAATGCGAACAGCACATAATCTGGGATTAAAGAGTAATGCTACTATGTTATATGGCCATATAGAGACAAGCGAAGACCGGATCAACCATTTATTAAAATTGCGCGAACTTCAGGATGAGACTGGTGGATTCATGTCGTTCATACCGCTTACCTTCCATCCCAAGAATACTGATCTGGAAAATATCTCCAGCGCTGCCGGTATACTGGATCTGAAAATGCTGGCAATTGGGAGATTGATGTTGGACAATTTTGATCATATTAAAGCGTTCTGGATAATGCTTGGTATTAAAATCTCTCAGATATCACTAAGCTTTGGAGTTGATGATATTGACGGCACTGTGGCTGAAGAGAGAATTACTCATTCCGCCGGTGCAGAGACCCCGGAATCATTAACGGTGAATGACCTCAAATCATTAATAGAAGAGACCGGACGTGAACCTGTTGAGAGAGATACGCTTTATAACCAGATGAATTAGATTTGTTTTATTCTAATGCATTAAAAAAGACCCTTTAAAGTATCCATTCGGATACCTTAAAGAGCCTTATATTTTAATAGTTAAGCTTTGCTTATTTAGATCCGCCAAAAGCTCTAACTATGTTAATAAGCTTCTGAATCGCATCGGCTGAAATTCTTCCTCTGCACTTTGTACATCCCTTGTCATTGGATTCCAAAAACTTAACCATATCTGCATCTGTCTTTGATGACTGCCATCCTGCATCTGTAAAATCTGGCACTCCTCTTTTCCTTCCTTCTGATGTTCCCTTACCGCCGTTACCGTGGCAGTATACACATGTTTCCATTGTACCGAATGATCCCTGAATAGCACCGGTCGCATATACGAAGTAGTAGCTCTTTTCAGGATTTCCAATCAAGTCGTCCAGTTCGTCAGCCTGACTTGAGAAGCTTAAAGCGAAACAAGATACTGCAAGTATGCCTATTATGCATAAAAAATTCAACTTCTTCATTTATCAATACCTCCTAAAATCATAATGATTTCAAATTTATCTAAGCTTGAGTGACAATATAAAAATCCTTAGTATTACAATCTAATCTTAAGGTCTTAATCTTTTTTCAGTTTGATATACCTTGTGACATGCTTTACATGAAAGATATAGGAACCTCAAAGAGTGTCCTACAGATTCAACAGAACCTTCTGCCGCTTTACTGGCTGCAGTTTCAATATTTGCAAGATGCCCTGAAACCAGTTTAGTGATAGCAGCGTGATTATTGTCGCCGTGAGTTCTACCACCTTCGTTAGCGAGCATTTCTCCTGCAGCTGCTGCAACACCCTTAAAATCGTAAGGATTAAATTCGTCACCAGGAAGTAACCCATCGTTCATCTTCATCAGCAGATACTTGTCAATCTGCTTACTGCAGATTTCCTTATCTCCCGCAAAAACTGCTGTACTTGCCATAAACATTGCTACTACAACAAAGCCTGCTACAAAGAAATTTTTCACCTTCATTGTACTTATGCCTCCTTTAATTAAAAAAATAAGCCCCTTTCACTGGTTAGCCAAAGAGTAAAGCCTTAGTCTGTATACAGTAAAATAACAAACTCCGCAAAGTTCTACATAAAAATATAAAACTTCACCCCCCTTTAATATTGATCATTTTGCTTAATACAAACAAGTATAAATCTCAGTGCTTGTCTAATATTAAGCAATTCTGGATAAATATATCATCGTGCAAGAACAGAGTCAAGTAAAAATTCATAGTAACTTTTAAAGGCAGCTAAGCGTGTTTTAAGTGATTTATATCACATATTACTAACCGTTATGTTTTTTATCCTTGTAAAGATTAGGATAAATATGAATTTTCAGATGTTTGTGGCAAATAGCACAGGTTTGCCTCAAACGCCTCACCTGCCACTGTTGCTCTTCAAGTGCCCCATCTTTGTCCTTATTTTTTGCAATTTCAACCATTTTTTCCGCCTCTATCTGCATCAATTCGTTCTGCTTTTCGTATCTTAAGTCATCAGGCCTTGCAAATTTGAGTCTCACTTCCTTTGTTACTTTTGCAATGTTTTCCCCTGCCTTAAGAATTATCTTCCACTGCTTCTTCTTGTACTTGTAATAGCCTGACATTTCCTCAACTGCTTTGTAGCTTTCGTCAATATCCTGCATCATTAGCGCTAACTCGCTCTTTTCCTCCTGCGGAACCTCGCCCATCATTTCACCCGGAGTGTCAGTGTGTGCAGATGGAGCCTGATTATCAGCGCCTTCAGCTAAATTTTTGTATTGAAAAACAGTGACAACTGTAAAAATACATATAGCAATTAAAACCTTATACATTATTGAAATCCTCTCCTAAATATTGGCGAAATGTGCTTTACACGTAGATAACGTGCCGACATGTCTCAACTAAAAAAAATCAACCTAAGATGTTTAAAATTAGAACCTTACACACAAATACATAAATATTGAAAACGATTATATCAAAAGAATGGCCAAATTCAACCGTTATATTGAAGCATATTTGCTAAGTCTATTAATCTCTTGCAAATAATTACACCCGGCAATATAATCTTTGACTCTGTCAGGCTTCTTAAAAGAATACATCGTTGTTAATTGGAGATTTCAAAAGCCTCTTGTAAAGTTGATTAATATCAGTAAGTATCTTATAAATAAGCTGTTATATATAATTAAGGAATAATACTTATTATGAAGTGGTCACAGACATTTATACCAACCTTAAAGGAAATCCCCAGTGATGCTGAAGTTGAGAGTCACAAACTCATGATTCGTTCCGGCATGATCAGGAAATTGTCGGCGGGCATCTACTCATACTTACCACTTGGTACTAAGATATTAAACAAAGTAAACACAATTATCCGGGAGGAGATGGACAGATCCGGTGCTATCGAGCTCTCTTTGCCGGCTTTGCAGCCTTTGACGCTCTTAGAGCTTAGCGGAAGGATAGACGCTTTTGGTGATGACTTATTGAGCATGAAGGACCGACATAAGAAAGACATTGCCTTAAGCCCTACTCACGAAGAGGTAATTACCGATTTAGTTAAGAATGAGGTCAGTTCGTATAAGCAACTGCCACTAATTCTATACCAGATACAGACCAAATTCAGGGATGAGGCCAGACCACGATTTGGTGTCTTACGAAGCAAAGAGTTCTTAATGAAAGACGCTTATAGCTTTGACACTGACGATGAAAGTCTTAACAGCAGCTATCAGAAGATGTACGATACATACTGCAGGATTTTCGAACGGTGCAAATTGGATTTTCTGGCCGTAGAAGCTGATACCGGCGCAATGGGAGGTGACGTTTCACACGAATTCATGGTCCCTAATGAAAACGGAGAGGACGTAATAGCCAAATGCATGAGTTGTGACTATAGTGCTAACCGTGAAAAGGCTGAGCCCTCCCCTTTTGAATCTGTTGGCGATATTGCACCTGACGAGCTGAAAGAGGTCTCTACACCAAACAAGGCAACGATAAAGGAGGTAAGTGATTTCCTCGGCGTAGAATCAAACAAAATGGTTAAAACGCTGATTTATACATACGGGAAAAAAAATGTAGCCGTTCTTGTACGTGGAGATCACGACGTTAATGAAGCTAAACTGTCAAAAGTATTATCGAGTGATGAAGCAACTCTGGCCAGTGAGGATACTGTTACAGGGCTTACAAACGCACCTGTGGGTTTTGCAGGTCCAATTGGCTTGAAAACTCAGATAATTGCAGACCAGGCGGTCACTGTGATGAAAAATTGTGTTGTGGGAGGAAATAAGGCTGACACTCACATTATTAACGTAAACCCTGACAGAGACTTTAAAATTGACAGATCTGCTGATCTACGATTTATCACAGAAAATGATAGATGTCCTAAATGCAAGAGTGAGATCGATGTCTCAAACGGAATTGAGCTTGGACATGTTTTTAAACTGGGAACAAGATACAGCGACTCACTGGGTGCAAAGTTTCTTGCTAAGAATGGCAAGGAGCGTTCTATTATAATGGGATCGTATGGTATTGGTGTTAACAGGATCCTTGCAGCAACCATTGAGAAATCTCATGATTCAAACGGTATTATATGGCCACTGCCACTTGCACCGTACGAGGTACTGGTCGTGCCTATAAACATAAAAGACGAAGCTATCATGGGTACTGCTACTCAGGTATACGGAGAATTATGTGATGTCGGGATTGATACACTGATTGACGACAGGGATCAGCGACCGGGCTTCAAATTTAAAGATGCTGATCTCATCGGAATACCAATAAGGATAACAGTCGGTAAAAGTTTCAAAGAATCAGGTGAGCTTGAAATTAAGTTGCGCTCAAAAGATGAAATATATTCAGCAAAGCCTGAAAACATACTCACTGTAATTCGGGAGCATATGGACTCATTGAGCTAAAATAATAATGGCAGATATTAGCTTACCCAAACCTGTAAAACTTTTTGTAGGAATCCTTTCCTGCAATGAAGAACTTTTAACTGACATAGAAAGTTCCCTGGTGAAGCGTTTTGGCGAAGTTGACATGAAGAGTGATATTATCCCATTCAATTTCACAGACTACTACACAAAGGATATGGGAGCAAGTATCTCAAGACAGTTTATATGTTTCAGAAAACTTATAAATCCTGAAGAACTTTCCGACATTAAGATCTGGACAAATGAATTAGAGGACAAGTTCAAACATAATAACCGGTTTGACGTAGTCAGGCCTGTAAATTTAGATCCGGGATACCTGACACATTGCAATCTCATACTTGCTTCAGCAAAAGAGTATTACCACCGAATTCATCTTCAAAATGGCATATATGCGGAAGTTACACTATTTTATCAACATGAGGTTTTTAAGAATCTGCCGTGGACATACCCTGATTTTCAAACAGAGGAATATAAAAACTTCTTTTTAAAAGTAAGGACATTATATGCAGAAAACATTAGTAATAATTAAGCCTGATGCTACACCGCGCCGATTAATTGGGAAAATAATCAGCAGATTTGAAGAGAAGGGACTGGAAATAGTAGGACTAAAAATGAATGTTATCTCCGAAGAACAGGCAAGGGAGAACTATTCTGTTCATGAAGGCAGGGACTATTATGAGAAACTTATTGATTACATTACTGCCGGACCTGTGGTGTTTATGATATTAAGAGGCAAAAACGCCATAGACGTTACTCGTATGTTAATGGGTTCTACGTTTGGACATGAAGCAGCACCGGGAACAATTAGAGGAGATTACGCTATAAGTAAGCGTTTTAACCTGCTACATGGTTCAGACTCAGTCGAGTCTGCGGAAAAAGAGATTGCAATTTTCTTTAAGGATGAAGAAATTATCGAACACGATCAAACAAACTTGAAATGGATATACGATATATCAGGTGATGAACCTAACGGGACCTTTATTTAGAAAATTCACTGCATATGTATAGCAGTTTAACTTAATTACTATTTTTTCCTTCTTTGCGTTCTCTGCTCCTTTGCGGTGAACTACTTTCTCTGATGCGATTTAAAATACTCATCTTTATTCTTCTCTTCCTCCCTATCGGCTGTGCTACTCAAAAAGCCAGGCCTTACATTGGTGACATGCTGCGAGACAGACCTGGCATTGATCTCAGCAAGGTCCAGACTCTCTCATTCACCGAAGTAAAAGAGACAATACGTACAGAACGATCAGGGTTTAACACACTGAAGGCAAAAGCCGACATAATAATTACTTCCCCTGAGATTAAAGGAGAGTTCAGGTGCAAGGGAGTAGTGAGGTTCCAAAGACCCGGAAAGCTCAGGGTAGTAGGCTCCAAGCTGGCAAGGACTGCATTTGATATGCTTTCTGATGGAGAGGACTACTGGTTTTATCTGCCGAATGAGAAAGTAGTTTATACAGGGAGATGTGATTCCACGAAAGAGAGGGATTCCAGCGTGTATATATCTCCTGATGATATAGCCGCTCTTATAGAGTATGACAAGCTCTTTGAAGGAAGATCAGCCTATATGGAAACATTGCCGGCTTTCTGGCTGATTCACATATTAGATCGCAGAGGTGACGAGATCGTACCTTATAGCAGGTTAAAGATTAGCAGGATTGATAACAGGGTCACGGAACTCACCGTGTTTACGCCCGATAGTTCTATCAAGGCACAGGCGTCATTCCATGATTATGCGGAAATAGATGACCAGTCAATTCCTGAAGTAATTCAGATATATTGGCCGGATACAGATACTACCTTAGACTTAAACCTGAATAGTGTTAAAGTAAACGAACCTCTCAAACCTGAAATGTTCCAATTTAAGAAACCCAGAAAAGCCGAGATCGTAAAGGTAAATTAGTCAATCTGCTTTTTTATGTTTAACTAACTCGTTTCAGCGTCCATAATCTTATCAACCCGCCTTGCGTGTCTGCCGCCCTCAAACTCTGTTTCAAGAAACAGTTTTAACTTTTCCTCCAGCAGATCATGATCTATCACATCTACACCGAGGCACAACACATTAGCATCATTGTGCCTTCTACTCATCTCTACTGTAAATGGATTATGGCAGACAGTTGCCCGCACGCCATTAACTTTGTTTGCTATCAGTGACATTCCCAGTCCTGTCCCGCATATCAGGATAGCGCGATCACATTCACCGCTTGAAACTGCCTTTGCTGCCTTAAGTCCGAAGTCCGGATAGTCAACAGAGTCGTTCCCGTTCTTAGTGCCATAATCAACCGGTTCATGACCCATATCTGAAAGATGTCTGGCAACTACATTCTTAAAGTCAAACCCTCTATGATCCGATGCTAAAGCAATCTTCATTTATACACCTGTTAAGCCTTTCTTTTTCAATTACACCATGACGAATAATTTCAAAAGTATCGTCACAAATTTTTACAATAGTAGATGGACTACCTGCCTCTGCAGGTCCACCATCAAGAACAATATCAATCTTATCTGAAAAGTTGGTTACTACCTGTTGTGCATCAATCGCAGGAGCCTTGCCTGAAATGTTTGCGCTCGTAGAGGCAATCGGTATCTCCACCGCATTGATAAGGTCTCTTATAACACGATTGTCCGGATTCCTCAAGCCCACTGTACTCTTATCGTCAATGTTCAGGATGAGAGTTAAAGGGCCGGGCCAGAATGCACGGATCAGCTTCTCTGCAATTAAAGGTATCTGCTTTACATATTTTGTCACATCTTCATGCTTTGCTATCATGATAGATAGTTTTTTGTCTTTTGATCTCTGTTTAACGCTGTACAAATTATCTATGGCAGTACTGTTGTCAGAACGCACTCCAAACCCATATACTGTCTCTGTGGGAAATGCTACTATCTTGCCGGAGAGCAGTGCATCTGCAGCAATCTTAATATTATCCGTGTATGTATCCGGATTCTTCAGATTGAGTATTTTTGCCGTCATAAAATCAACTTTCCAACATAAGGTTTTTGTAATGTGCGGTATATAATTCCTGAATTCTTAAATTGCTCAATATTAAATTTATTCTTAAAGTCCCTAAAATATATCACCTTGACAAGAAAATGGCAAGCTGATAGATTTAGATCGATTCTTAAGTGAATTCATTAAGATAAAAATAATGATAAACGCAAAAAAAATAGTCATTTTCTGTTGTGCAGTATTACTGTTTTCATCGCATTTAGTCCTTGCATGGGAGACGATGGATACTGACGAAATCACGCCCGGAATGAAGGGTCATGGAAGGACTGTGTTTTCAGGAAAGCAGATTGAATCATTCGATGTAGAGGTGTTGGGAGTATTAAAGAAATGGGAAGCAGGAAACGATATGATTCTCATAAAGATAGCTGGCGGTCCCCTGGAAAGAACCGGGATAATTGCCGGTATGAGTGGCAGTCCGGTTTATATAGATGACAAGCTGGTAGGTGCAGTATCACACGGATGGAGCTATTCCAAAGATGCAATTGCGGGAGTAACCCCTATAAGGGCAATGATGGACGTACTGGAAATTGACTCGCGAAACAGAAATAGTGCCCCAACAGGCAATGACAATGTATGGAGCACGTTGCTGAATTCACAAGATCCAAATTTAGTAGCCAGGTTAGAACCATATGGATTGTTCCATGAAGACGAATTATTTGAAAATACCAAGTCTCAACAACCATTTATACTTGATCTTGTACCCATTCAAACCCCTTTGGTCGTCTCAGGGTTTGATCATCAAAGCCTGTCAAGAATAAGTCCTCTGTTCGGTAAAATTGGAAGGTTCTCTCTTCACAGCAGCAGCGGTGAAGACGGAGTACCTGCAGATCTAAATAGCTTCATGCCCGGTTCAGCCGTTGCAGTTGAAATAATCAGGGGAGATTTGAGCGCTTCTGCTATCGGAACATTAACATACAGAGACGGCAATGACATTCTTGCTTTTGGTCATCCGATAATTCAGATTGGAAACACAGACTTGCCCATGGCAACGGCAGTGGTTCATACAGTGCTTGCAAGTCAAGACACCTCATCTAAAATGGCATCACCCGGTAAGATCATTGGAAGGATCACACAGGACAGGAGATCTGCTATTGCCGGAAGAATTGGTGAGTATACACAAATGATTCCCTGCCAGGCGGAAATACGAGGATCTTTAAATGTTACGTACAACTTTGAGATTGTTCATGACAGGATATTGACGCCTCTTCTTGTACAAATGGCTATTGAGAATGCACTACTCGCTACCGAAAAAACTATTGGGGACAAGTCAATGACGTTGAAGCTCGATGTTGGTATTGCCGGCAGGAAAGAGCCTGTCAGGATAGAAAATGAATATTTCGATTCTGGTCCATCCTGGTTTCCAATTTACAACGTTATTGAGCCAATAACAATGTTACTCAATAATGAATTCAAAACCGCTGAAATAGAATCTATTAAGTTAGTTGCCAACATCTCAGAACAGAATAATATTGCATTTATTGACAATGTCAGGGTTAGTAATAAATGGGTCTCTGCGGGAGAGGAAGTACTCATAGATATCAGATTAAAACCGTATACGCAGGAATTTACATCAATACCGGTGAAAATAAAGGTACCAGAAGATGTTGCTCCAGGGAGCAGTATACAGGTAATAGTCTGTGATGCTATGATTAGTAAGATGTTGGAAATGACAACTGCTCCTGGGCATTATTCGCCAACCAACTTTGAACAATTAATAGATTACTTTGAAGACGGAGAACGAAACAATAACATAATCGTCAAAATTAGATTAAATAGAAAAGGCTTGACATATATGGGTGAGGATTTTCCATCACTGCCAAACTCTTTCTTAAGCATAATGTCCCTGTCAAATCAAAGTGGTGTCACCCCACTGAAGAGTGAGATGGTTAAACGAATTCCGACTGATTGGCTTATCAATGGCAAACAGACTATTACTTTATTTGTAAATAATGAGAGTTAATATTATATGTTCTTAATAAGTAGAGGAAGACTTGCAAAATTTTGACCTCCCCATTTCCCCTCCTTCGCAAGGAGGGGATTAACGGGTGGTCTTCCTCTGCTTATTGAGAAATAACTTAAATTTTCAATTTAGGTGGTACTGCCCACCCTACTGATTAATGGTAAAATTATATAGAAATTACAGATTGGTCATCATCTTGATGGCCTTTACTTTCTTAACATTGAATACACAATTCTCCTATGCGGTTACTACTAAAATGTGGGAGAACATTGACCCTGTGGACATTTCTAAAGGGAAGTTGCAGAATGTGTCGGTAAATAGTCTTGGAAAATTTACATTATCACCCGACAAAAGTAAAATTAATGAGATACCTGCTACATATGTCTGGTGCCTGGTGGCAGACGGTACTGATTCACTATTTGCTGGTACCGGCAACCCGGGTTCAATATTTAAGGTAAGCCATGATGGAAATGTCATAGAATATTTCAAAACTCCTGAGTTGCACGTCCAAGCCCTTGTTATAGATTCTACAGGAAATATTTACGCCGGTACTTTACCTCACGGCAGGATCTACCGTATCACATCTAAAGGTGAAGGAGAGATGTTCTGTGAACTCCCTGTTCCTTATGTGTGGGACATGGTTTCTGATAAAAGCGGTAATATATATGCAGCTACCGGCGATAACGGAGTTATCTATAAAATCTCAGATAATGGTACTGCCTCTGTCCATTTTGATTCTCCGTCTTCAAATATACTCGATCTTGTTATTGATAATGATGGTAGTATTTACGCATCCTGTGAGCCGGAGGGCCTTATCTACAAGATAACGCCAAATGGAAACGCTTCTGTTCTTTATGATGCTGATGAAGATGAAATCCATTGTCTGGCTATAGATAAAAATGGTGTTTTATATGCGGGGACCTCATCCGGCACACCTCCGGTACTTCGCACTCCCGCACCACCTGCGCAACCTGATGCCCAGCTACCGCTACTCATGGAAAACTTCCATGGCGAACCAACCGATGTCTGGCTTAACGATTTTCTGTCTGAAAACGGTATTGAAGCAGCTGACCCACCGCTCATGAATAATGGCTATGCTGAAAACGGAATGAGAGAGGTGCCCGTGATTCCTGAAATGAACACCATATACCGAATCGATAAAGATGGAAGAGTAAGAAGGATTTTTGCTGTAGAAGGTTTTGTGCTTTGTATGACAATTGACGATAACAATGAAATTCTTGTTGGTACAGGGAATAAAGCAGCACTGTTTAAGATTGATACCAACTATGAGGCCAGCTTACTTTATGATTTCAACGAATCTCAGGTTTTGGATATTCTTTCATACAAAGACGGAATCAATTACATGGCAACCGGTAATAACGCAAATGTGTATCAGCTATCCAACTCATACACTCATGAAGGCACCTATGAATCTGTTGTTCACGATACAACATATGTCTCTTCATGGGGATGTATATCGTGGAAAGGAAAAACTCCATCACAAACAAACATCACACTCTCCACAAGGTCAGGAAATAATAGAAAACCGGATAATACATGGAGTGATTGGGAAATTGGATACCATTCAAACGGGGAAAAGATAAAAAGCCCTTCAGCTCGATTTATACAATATCGCGCTACTCTTACGACTGATAATGCAGGAATTACACCTTCTCTTGATAACGTCAACATTGCTTACTTACCACAAAACCAACCGCCGGTGATAAGGAGGGTTGATGTTACTACTCCAAGAAATTTAGCCGTTAATGAAACAGGCAATAATAATGCTGCAAATATGCAGAAAACTACTCTTTACTCACCGGATGATCTATACCTGGATAGCAGCCGAAAAAACAAGAGATCTGCCCGGAACGATTCAAGAAAATTGATATCCTGGGATGCTGAAGATCCTAATAATGACAGATTGGAATTTCATCTTGAATATAAGAGTGTTGATGAAAGCAAATGGAAGATCCTGAAAAGGAATGTTAAAGAAGTAAATGAATTCTATTGGAACATAAATAGAATACCTGACGGATACTATCAGGCAAAAGTCATAGCGTGTGATGAACTTGATAATCCACTGGAATTTGCACTGAAGGAAGAAATAGAGAGTGACAGCTTTCTCATAGACAATACAAGACCGGTAGTATTAGATCTTAAAACGGTTATTGAGTCTGATGCAATAGACAGTCATAGCCGTTCCGGTTACACCATAACAGTCTCCGGCACAGCAAAGGATGGAATGTGTAATATAACAGATATCCAATATTCTATAGACTCAGGAGCCTGGCAGACCGCTTTTCCCGAAGACAAGATTTTTGATTCAACAGAAGAGACATTCCTTATTTCAATCCCCTATATCTCTTCTGACGAGCATACCATCGTAATCAACGCATTAGATTATGAGGGCAACATAGGCAGCAGCAGAATAGTGTTCAATCCCTGATTTTTAAATTATTTATATAATTCTCCAGCTCTTCTTGTTTGAAAGGTTTTTTGAGAATAAAGTCTACTTTGATCTTTTTATCATCAATGAGTTTGAGCTCGTCGTCCCAGCCTGTAATTATGCCTATATTCTGCGCCTTGCCTGACTGATTAAATGCCTTTATTACATCATATCCATGTACTTCCGGCATCAAAAGATCGCACAAAACAAGATCGAAATCTTCTTTTCCGGCAAGTTCTATAGCTTCCATGCCGTTATCGACAGTCTTAACGGTATGACCAGCGTCGGCAAGGATATTGTCCATAATCATTAGTACATCCTCATTATCATCTATTACTAAAATGTGTATACTTTTTCTCGCTCCCTTATGAGCAGGTTCATGTGGTATGGTTTTCTGTACTGCATCCTTTTTGATTGGGATCCTCAGGTTAAACGTTGCACCTTTTCCCTCTTCACTCTCCAACTCTATCTCACCGCCATGTCTCTTAATTACACCGTAGGAGACACTCATTCCCAATCCGGTCCCATGCGACCTCCTCGTTGTAAAAAACGGGTCAAAGATCCTCTCCTTCACTTCTTCAGACATACCTATACCAGTATCAGAGATACTGATAAATATCGTATCCTTATCACTTGATGTACTAAACGTAAGACGACCACCATCCGGCATGGCATCCAGAGCATTATTAATAATATTTGTAACACCCCCCTCAACTCTGTTGGACTGCAAAGCGACTTAGGTATTTCCCTCATACCTTCTCTGTCTATTTGATAATCTATACCTTGGGCCTGAGCCATAGTATTCCATCTGGGTTTAGAAAAGTCTATCGCCTCTCCAAGTACGTACCTTATATCAAAAGAGAGATAATCGGACGTATCTTTTTTATGTGATTCAGCATACAAAAGCATATTTTTCACAATTGCAGACCTATCGTCACCCGCCTTGATAATCGTATTCAGAATTTTCTGCAATTCCTGATCGTCATCAAAATTCCCATCATGCAGCTCTGCGCAGCCAATGATTACCGCAAGAAGATTATTAAACTCATGTGAAATGCCAGCCGTTACAATACCCAGAGATTTCATTTTTTCTGACTGAACAAGGGCCTCTTCCATCAGCTTGCGGACAGAGATCTCCTCCATGAGCTCAATGTTTTTTTTATTCAGTTCCTCAGCCATTTTGGTCAGGGAGATATTTGCCATCTTCAGCTCATTAGCCATTGCAACAGCCTCTTCAGTTCTGATTTCATATTCTATATTTTGAAAATTATTCTTATCATACGTTTCTCTCAAAGCCGCAGAAGGTCTCTCTATTTTGCTGTCAATTAATTCATTACTATTAAATATGCTTCCAATCATTTCGTGCCTCAGTGTCAAAAACTTTATTGCAGGATTAAGGCTTGGAAACAACTCAGCAGTTTGCTTGCTTATGTTCACTCTGAAAAACAGAATAATGGCATAAATATTATTGCTCCCATAACGTCCTCCAAAACCAATTACAGACTTGATCCCATAAGGTTCTACAAACTCAACCTGCTTAGGGACTAATTTATTTTCTGTTGCATCTTTGACGTAGAATACCCCGTACTCTTTATCCTGATTGTCAATTATAATGCTTTTATCAGGTTCTGTTTCTGTTGGTAAGTTATACCCGATCTGATTAAATACGGCTGAGAGCATAGGAAACTTATAAAGCACATCTTTGTCATTTAAGGAAAAGGCTTTGTTTCTCCCCAGGTTTCCAGTAATGTCAGGAATTTGCTTTCAGGAGTGATAGTGCTTGCATCTTCTCTCTGCTGAATATAATCTTATATATCCTCAGTCAAGTCACTATACGAACATGATTTAAACATTCTGCTTAATATGATCGCACTATTATCACTATCAGTAACGATAGTCTGACACAGTGTTTTCATAAGTTTCTGAGCCACCTGCTCAAGGTTAGATTTGTCTTTACACTTCTCTTTTATGGATTGTGACAGGTCAAAAACTCTGGCAAGTGTTAATTCGTTGATTTTGATTTGCATTTTATGCCTCTGATATCTCTATTGATTTTGATGTTCAACAACATCGGAAAACACTCTTTAGATTTTTCAGATTACAGATTGATGTGCAATTCAGTCTTCGTAGGTTATTGAAACTTCAACATAAAGTCAAGTGCAAAAAATGCTTATGGCGAATTGTTCTGATTTTACTGGCAATAGTTTTCTGCTTTATGATATAGACCAATTTGTATCAATATGCTAAGGTTACTATTTAGGCTACAGACTATGGTTGAAATAAAAAAGATTATTGACGGTTTCAAACATGCATTTGCAACCGATGGTGCCAGGCTTGAGGATTGTGATACTGAGTTGATCAGAAAGCTGGCAGACTTTGTAGTGAGGAGAAATATGTCCGTGCCTGCTATTATGTTCCTCGAATCTGTCAGGCCGTTAAACTTTGTTGGCAGTCAGGCAATGGTCTTTTTCAAACCAATCATTTCACGTTTTTTCACAAAAGAGGAGTATGATAAACTGGCTACCATACTGGAGAAAAGAGAAGTCATAGATCTTCTTATAAAAGAGATTGAACAAAAGGCAAAGCAAAATGATCGAAAATCTTAACGTAATCGTCGCCACAGATTGCGGCAGTACTACTACTAAAGCGATACTTATAGAAAAGAAAGGTGCCGAATATAGACAAACTTTCCGGGGTGAAGCGCCAACAACCGTCGAAGCCCCCTTTGAAGACGTAACAAGAGGTGTGCTCAATGCCTTTGCCGAGCTTGAAGAGTTGTCCGGTAGAAAGATACTGGACGGTGAAAAGGTCATTACGCCTGCACAAGGTGATACAGGTGTTGATATATACATATCTACAAGTAGTGCCGGTGGCGGCCTTCAAATGATGGTTGCCGGCGCAGTGAAGACGATGTCAGCACAGAGTGCACAAAAGGCGGCTTTAGGTGCGGGTGCAATAGTCATGGACGTAATAGCATCTAACGACAAACGCCTGCCTCATGAGAAGATAGAAAGAATAAGAGATCTGCGACCGGATATGATACTACTGTCAGGTGGAACTGACGGCGGAACAGTATCACATGTCGTCGAACTGGCAGAGTTTATAGGTGCGGCTAATCCCAGGCCGCGACTGGGTATGACTTTTCAACTTCCCGTTATATATGCCGGTAATAAAGAAGCACAAGGCAGGGTTAGTGATGTTCTAAAGACCAAAACCGCTTTGAGAATAACAGATAACCTGAGGCCCTTGCTGGAGAGTGAGAATCTTGGCCCTGCAAGACAGGAGATACAAAATCTGTTTTTAGAGCACGTAATGGCACATGCTCCAGGATATAAGAATTTAATGGCGTGGACCGGCATCCCAATAATGCCGACTCCGGGCGCAGTTGGTGAGATAATACAGACAGCTGCCAGAAAAGATAATATCAACGTAGTCGGAGTTGATATAGGCGGTGCAACTACCGATGTATTCTCAGTTTTTGATGGAGTATTCAATCGTACTGTGAGTGCCAACTTCGGGATGAGCTACAGCATATCAAATGTTATTGCGGAGACCGGCATTGAAAACATTATGAAATGGCTCCCTTTTGAAATAGAAGAAGCTGATATTCGCAACAGGATAAAGAACAAGATGATTCGCCCCACTACCATCCCTCAACTGCTTGAAGATCTGATACTTGAACACGCCATAGCAAGAGAGGCGTTGAGGCTCTCATTTGTACAGCATAAGGCACTTGCTGTTGGACTTAAGGGAGTTCAGAAGCAGAAGGATATATCAGAATCATTTGATCGGGCTGCAGAAAAGGAAACACTTATTGAGATGAATAGACTTGATCTTATCGTTGGCAGCGGAGGTGTTTTATCGCATGCACCTAGAAGATCTCAGGCAATGATGATGATGATTGACGCCTTTCAGCCCCAGGGTGTTACCATGATAGCAGTAGACAGTATATTTATGATGCCGCATCTTGGTGTTCTCTCAACGATAAATGAGAAAGCAGCAACAGAGGTATTTGAGAAAGATTGTTTGATCTATCTTGGACCGTGTATCTCTTTGACAAATTCCGGAAAGTATGGTTCCCAATGCCTGGACTGTGTGATTACATATCCTGATGGAAAGAAACAGGAAGAATCACTTCTGTTTGGAGAGATTAAGGTTTTTGCGTTGAGAGAAGGAGAAAAGGCAGAAGTTGAGGTAACACCGGCCAGGCAATTTGATCTGGGGGAAGGAAAAGGACAGAAAATAACAGAAGAGGTCACTGGTGGCGTAGTTGGTCTCGTTATCGATGCACGCGGCAGACCGCTTGACCTTGACGGCAGCAAAGGCAAGGAGTCAATGGATAAGGTGCTTTCAAAGTGGAACAGAGCTTTTGATGCTTACCCTGAGTAAAAAATATATAATTAAATTAAACCGTAACGGAAGCCTTCAGGTTTCCATTTTTATGATTGTGATCTTAATGGAAGGCTAAAGCCTTCCGCTACACAAAAGCTAATAATAATTAACTAAGAACGAAATATATTATGACACATGCATACACGCCAGGTTTAAGGCTGGCTGACAAATTACAAATAAGAAAAGACAGAAACCTTCCTCTTCCCGGTGATGTGATTGTTAATAAAGGGGATATGGTCAAATCAGATGATATTGTGGCAAGGACAAATCTGCCGGGGAAGGTCCATTCTGTAAACGTAATAAACCGCCTCGCTATCCTGCCAAACGACCTGCGCAAGAACATGTTAAAAAAAGAGGGTGACAGTGTAGTAAAAGATGAGCCTATAGCAGAGACCAGTCCATTTATCAAAATGTTTAAGTCTATCTGCCTCTCCCCTATCACAGGAGTTATTGAAAGTATTTCAGACATTACAGGTCAGGTTCTATTGAGAGAACCTCCTAAACCTGTCCAGATCAGTGCATATATAGATGGAAGGGTTGTGGAGACCATAGAAAATGAGGGTGTGGTAATAGAGGCGAATGCGACCTTTATTCAGGGTATTTTCGGAATCGGAGGTGAAACTACAGGTGAGTTGCAGGTTATCGTCAACTCTCCTGATGATATTGTAAAGCCGGAGGATATAAAAGAAGAACACAGAGGCAAGATAATTGCCGGCGGCTCAATCATCTATTTTGATGCAATCATAAAAGCACTGGATACCGGTGTTAAAGGCATTGTTGTAGGTGGAATTCGTGATAAAGACATTAATGAACTGCTCGGCTATGACTTAGGTGTTGCAATTACTGGATCTGAAGATATTAATATAACAATTATTATTACTGAAGGCTTTGGCCAAATCAGGATGGCACAGAAGACATTTGATATGCTTAAACATAGAGAAGGTTCTGTTGCATCTATAAACGGCGCAACGCAAATAAGAGCCGGTGTGGTCAGGCCTGAAATCATAGTACCTTACAATGAAGAAGACACTGCCGGGGAGCTTGCTGAAGAGATATCAACTGAGAGCAATGAATCTGCAGGTATCTCTATTGGTGATCAGGTCCGCATAATCAGAAACCCTAATTTCGGAGTGCTTGGTAAAGTTAAGAACTTACCAAGTGAATTGCAGACGATAGAAACAGAGGCCAAGGCCAGGGTGTTAGAAGTTGAATTTCCAGATGGCCGGACTGCTATTGTGCCCCGGGCAAATATTGAGGCGATAGAAGGGTAAATTAAAGAATTCACCGCAAAGCTGCAAAGAGCGCAAAGGAAAAATCTCATCTCTGCGTTTCTACGGTTAATAATAGTTTTGTGATAATTTAAACTTATGATTAAATTATTTATAACATTTGTGTTCTCAATATTAATTCTTTCATGCACATCTACTGCATTTGCCATGGGAGGAGGTAAGTCTGAATTTCAGGCCTTTGACACTCCAAATGACAGTGGCAAGAGTATAACGCTCAGGTGGCCGTCTTCTCCCGGTGAGTCTGATCATGTTGAATATGTAGTATATGCTTCTACTACCAAAAACGGACCGTTTGAAACAGAAGCACTTCGCATCAAATCTAATGACATGTATGAAGAGGGTTCTGATTCCAGTTATCATCTTGCAGTCGTAGAGACTGATAAATTATTTAACAAAGAAGCTTCTGATAATGGTAGCAGCATTGAATATTTCTTCAAGCTTGTTAAGGTATCAAATCTTGATAGTACAAGTATAGGAGTGATTGCATCAGCTACGCCTAAGGGTAACTGGTTTAACAGTTCGAGATTGAATAATTTTATAATATTGATCATCTTTTCGATCCTTACATTATGCTGCATCAAGCATGCGAAAAAAGTCCCAGGCCTGTTTATCAGAAAAATAAAAGGATTAGATGCCATAGACGATGCACTGGGAAGAGCTACAGAGATGGGTAAACCGGCTCTGTTTGTCCACGGCCTTAACGATATGGACAGCATCTCTACAATTGCTGCAATAAACATACTTGGCAGAATTGCGTTAAGAGTTGCGGAATATGATACCCCGCTCAAGGTATCAAACATATACCCAATAGTATTATCAGTAAGCCAGGAAGTAGTTAAAGAATCATATTTAGAGGCAGGAAGGCCTGATGCATATGTGGAGGATAATGTATTTCTTGCAGCATCGGAGCAGTTTCCATATGTGGTAGCGTTGAGTGGTATAATGACTCGTGAGAAACCTGCGGCAAATTTCTTTGTTGGATATTTTTATGCAGAATCTCTGATTCTTTCCGAGACCGGTGCAGCCACAGGGGCTATCCAGATAGCGGCGACAGATGCCTTTACCCAGTTACCGTTTTTTATAACAACTTGTGATTATACCCTTATGGGTGAAGAGCTGTACGCGGCAAGCGCCTACTTGTCAAGAGAGCCGCTGCTTCTGGGCAGTTTACGCGCACAGGATATAATCAAGGGAGTTCTTATAGGTGTGATAATATTCGGGGCTATTCTTGCAACATGCGGAGTAGACTTCATTAGTTCCATATTCAGACCCGGCTGATAAAATCATTTTGCTGTTTGTATTTTTGTTTATAAAGTTGTTTTCTTTGTGTCTTTGTGTGAAATAGATAATTTTTCTGTAGTTTATGAAAGGAACGCTGACGGAATGAATTTCTTTAAGAGAACAATACCCATGATAATTGCATTTGTTATGGGCTTATTGATGGCCTTTCAATACTATGTACCTCATGAATCATCACAGAATTTATTGAAGGTTGTAACCAGATGGGGAATGATAATATCCGGTTTCGCCATGTTCATAGGAGCTTACAGTCTGTTCCACATGCATTGGAACAGGATTAGGCAGAAGGTGTCAGGATGGGGTTACAGCATATTTGTATTCATCGGAGCCGGGATAACTATCATCTTTGGCCTGCTTAACGGTGGTGAATTCTTCTGGAATGACAAGCAGGCCGGTACCATGTTCGACTGGATATTTGATAATGTACAAGTACCTGCCGGTGCTACAATTTTTTCTATCCTTGCATTCTTTATGGCATCTGCTGCGTACAGAACCTTCAGGGCCAGGAACAAAGAGGCGACAATTCTGCTGATAGCTGCAATAATTGTAATGCTCGGCCGTGTTCCCATCGGTACCATGATATCACAATACATTCCTGTAGTCGCTGACTGGATAATGTCAGTACCAAACCTGGCCGCTAAAAGGGCTATCTTAATAGGAGTGTCTATCGGCGTTATTGCAACATCAATAAAGATAATCTTCGGAATTGAAAGAGCCTATCTTGGAGGTGGTGATTGATGGAAAAACTGCTAAAGATTGACAGGCGGATAATATTTATATTCGTTGCACTGGCAGTAACAATCCCCCTGCTCTTCAGGTTTAAGATGTCTGTGCCACCAACTAGGCACGTTATAAGTATGTATGACAAGATTGATTCCCTTTCTAAAGATTCCCATGTGCTCATATCATTTGATTATGACCCTTCTTCCAAAGAGGAGCTTCAACCTATGGCACGAGCCCTGCTGCACCACTGTTTTAAGAAAGATATCAAGGTTATAGGGATGACCCTTTATCCTGCCGGTACCGGTCTGGCAGATAAGGCGATCACGGAGATCGGCGATGAGTATGGAAAGAGGAGTGGGATAGACTATGTCTTCCTGGGTTTTAAGGCGGGAAGTTCTCTTGTGATATTGAATATGGGTGAAGATATCTACACTGCATTTCAAAAAGATTTTTATGGCAAAAAAACCGCCGGCATGAAGGCTCTCAAAGGAGTCAGTTCATTACGCGACATCGATTATGCTGTTAACCTCACGGCCGGTGGTATCTATGAAGCCTGGATAGTGTATGGTAGAGAGAAATATAATTTTGACCTGGGTGTTGGCTGTACTGCTGTAATGGGTCCTGAGATGTATCCGTTTATTCAGGCTAAACAACTGATGGGTTTCCTGGGCGGATTAAAAGGTGCTGCAGAATACGAGACACTGGTTGGACATAAAGATAGAGCTGCTGCCGGTATGGCACCACAGAGTGTTGTGCATGTACTGGTTGTCTGCTTCATACTATTTGGAAACTTTATATATTTTACAACCGGAAGAAAGAAATAAAACATAGACATTAATAATTTGAGGAATACCACCTCTTAATCCCCTCCTTTCGAAGGAGGGGAAATGGGGTGGTCAAATATTTAAATGTTTTCCTTATCTTATTGAAAACTAAAAGATTAAATTATGATTAAGAAGACAGATATTTCGATAATGACCTGGATACTCATCGCATTTGGTATCATAAATATTATTCTCCTGGCTACCGGGAAACTGGGTTTTAATGCGAAGGGTATTGGCATAATTACGGCCGTGGCAATAACACTCGCCATGTATAGCTTTCTTTATAAGGATAATCCTGTCTTTAAGATAGCTGAGAATCTCTTCGTAGGTGTTGCAATGGGATATTCACTCATCATCATATGGTTTAATATCCTCAAGCCGGATGTCTTTGAGGCCTTAATAGTGCCGATGTTTAAAGATACGGAGATTGGCCCTCAATATTCGGTGATTGTCCCTACGTTACTTGGCTTTTTCATGTTCTTGAGATTTTCAACTAAGCTATCATGGCTCAGCAGATGGTCATTCGCATTTATAGTAGGAATGGGGTCAGGAATTGCTATCCCAAACTTTATAAATGCCATCTTACTGAGACAGCTTGAACCAATGTTCGCACCGTTATATACAGGAAGTTTCTGGGGAACAGTTAACACGATACTGGTTCTTGTTGGTGTGGTATCAGTACTTTTCTATTTCTTCTTCTCTATGGAACACAAAGGAGCTATTGGTGGGGTGTCGGTAGTCGGTGTCTGGTTTCTCATGATAGCTTTCGGAGCTTCCTTCGGCTATACAGTAATGGCCAGGATGTCACTCCTGATAGGACGAATGCAGTTCTTGTTAAAAGATTGGCTTGGGATTATACAATAGAAGTGCCTAAAGTGAGCTAAAGTTGAAAGTGAACTAAAGTTATGGCACTTATTGTTTATACTCTATCTTTTTTTCAACCCGGCCAGTATGCCTAACCTCAGCAGAGGCAGCATTATCTCATGATGGCCTGTGATGGAGTAACCATGTGTGGTCGGACGTTTCACTACATTCGTCTGAGGGCGATAATGCTGAATCATATCCATATTAACTGTCGTGAAATTCTTGACCCTTCTGCCGAGATTTCTTGCGACCGTTATCGCTTTTAAGAATACTTCCGGCATTATGACAGCTGAGCCAACATTCAACCACACTCCCCCTTCAAGTCCGGAAACCACCGAACAGAGCTTCTTAAAATCTACATGGCTTGACTCTCCCATATCACTACCAGACACACAGGGGTGCATGTGGATTATGTCTGTACCCATCGCGACATGTACAGTCACCGGTATATTCAGCCGGGCACCCTCTGTCAGGATACTATGTCTTCTATGCTTGTTTTTATCTTTAATTATCTTATCTCCAAGCGCCCTGCCCAATCCACGCTCAGGCGTTGATGCCGCAGCCTGAATCGCTTCTGCAGTCTCCTTCGCCATTCCGAAAGTTCCATCCTTGAGACTGTGAGATACGTCTTCAGAAGTTTCTCCTATTAACGATATTTCATAATCGTGTATCGCACCGGATCCGTTCATTGCAACCGCGGTTATAATTCCGCGCTTCATCAAATCAATAACAATTGGAGATAGACCGCATTTTATAACGTGAGCCCCCAATGCCAGGACAACAGGGCGGTCTTTATTGTGTGCCTTTACAATGTTATCAATTACGTTTCTCAGATCATTGGCTGCCAGGAGTTTTGGTAGTGAATCAATAAATTTATTGAAATCCTTAAGCTCAGCAGGTTTGCCGAACTGCTCTGACTTGAAAAGGTTTTTTCTCTTTTTTATTGAGTATGTCTTGACCTTCTTCAGGTCTATCGGTTTAAGTTCTTTTTTCTGTTTTTTCAAAACCTAATCCTCTCTATTGGTTAATTGCAGACATTTGATTTAAACACTCTATCTATTGCCGCTTTATACAGATCAACTCCTCTTGTAATCTTTATTTCAATTTTTAGTGATAGTATGTTACCATCTTTTATATTCATTTTCCTTATTTTTACAATATCTTTTTGTGTAACCACAATTGCATCTGCACCAAGTGATTGCGCTTCAGTAATAACACTATCAATCTCTTCTTTAGTGTAGACGTGATGATCCTGAAACACCTTGTGCTTTATCGGATCGGCTCCAAGTCCTTTTAATGTGTTGGCGAATGATTGCGGGTTGCCTATTGCAGAGAGAGCATAAACTTTTTTCCCCGTTATCCACTCAAGCTCTACAACCGAACCGTCAGCTATATTATCAAAATGTACAGGATTGTGTATAGATTCACAAACCGGAGCGTTATGATTAATCCGGTTTAATTTAGTATATATTGACCTGGTGGTCTGCTCATTGCCCTGGTCGCAGTGCGAGATGATAAACAGGTCTGCCCGTTCAAGGTGTTGAAGCGGTTCTCTAAGACTACCTCTGGGTATCAGGTTTTCTCCACCAAATGGATTAAGGGCATCAATTATGACTATATCCAGATCGCGCTTCAGTCTTAAATGTTGGAAACCGTCATCAAGTACTACGCAATCTACTCCAAAATCATTGATTGCTTTTTCGCCGTTTTTGACTCTGTCACTTCCTGCTAAAACAGGTACATCCTTGAGATTTTCTACTAAGGCGAGACACTCGTCATTAACCATCTCATCTCCTTCCTGTGAAGAGTTGTCTCCGCCATAACCCCGGCTCAAGACTGCAACCTTCCTGCCGATCTCACAGAGATACTTTACAGAGAATTCAACGAGAGGTGTTTTGCCCGTACCTCCGGTAGTAATGTTTCCAATACTGATAACTTTTACCGGTAATCTTGTACTTTTAACAATAGCATTTCTATAAAGTGAGTTTCTTGTATTAAGTACTACTAAATATGGTAATGTAAAAGCGGATAGGGTTGATTTGACTATAGCAGCAATAAAACCTCTTTGCTGCCCGGACAGGATAGATAAGTAATATTCCTTCACCATAAGAATGATAAGCAGAAAACTTGTCTGTGCAGATTAATTGATTTTATTCCAGAGGAACTGACCAATATGCGTTGTTCAGGAATTGTTTCCAGGAATTATATTTATTTGAACCCAGCTTTAATTGAATAAGGGGACAATGATTCGGTTTAACCGGCTTACAAATCAACTTCATTCCGGCCTCTTCCGGCCTTCTGCCACCCTTGTTTTTATTACAATTTGTACAGGCACAGACAATGTTCTTCCAGTTACTTGTGCCGCCTTGTGTTCTGGGTATAACATGATCCAGGCTTAACTCTGAAGTAGGAACCTTTTTGCCGCAATACTGGCACCTGTTCTTATCTCTTGCAAAGATATTTTTTCTATTAAACTTGATAGTTGTTTTAGGCAGCTTATCATAAACAACCAGCCTGATAATCTTTGGTACTCTGATTTCCAATGAAAATGTTTTGATGCTATCGTACCGGTCCTCATCCGGTAACTCGCACTCAGCCTTGAATGCAGAAACATCAACCCAGCTTGTGAAATCATAAGAGTTATACTGCCCACCATCTATAGATACAACTTCGGCACTCTCTTTACAGAGCATCGCAAATGCCCTCTTTGCATTTATGACATGCACAGCCGTATAGAATTTGTTTAAGACTAAAACACTGGATTCCAATGCAATAGTACTCTGCATAAAGACTCCCATTTGCTTTAAAAAAACAAAAACATCAGGATGTTACGCAATGCTCTCTGCTATAAGGTCTCCCACTTCAGTCGTAGAATAACCCATCTTTCCCGCGTTTACACCCTTTAGTTTATTACCTACAACATCTATAACGGCTTTTTCAATAGATGCAGCCGCATCGTCCTCACCTAACTGTTCAAGGAGCATAGTTAATGCAAGTATGGCGGCAACCGGATTAATAACATTCTTGTCTGTGTACTTCGGTGCTGATCCTCCGATAGGCTCAAACATGGAAACACCTTCCGGGTTAAGATTTCCACCAGCGGCGATTCCCATTCCACCCTGAATCATCGCACCCAGATCGGTAATAATATCACCAAACATATTGCAGGTTACAATAACGTCAAACCATTCAGGATTCTTCACCATCCACATGCATGTGGCATCAACATGAGCATACTCACGTTTTATATCACTGTACTCTTCACCTACTTCATTAAACACTCGCCACCACAGATCATGAGCGAAAGTCAAGACGTTTGTCTTTGCGCACAGCAGCAGCTGTTTTCTCTTGCCTCGTTTTCTTGTATATTCAAATGCGTAACGAATGCAACGCTCTACTCCCTGTCTCGTATTGATCATCTCCTGTGTCGCAACCTCTTCAGGAGTTCCTTTCTTTAAGAACCCACCTACACCTGCATACAGACCTTCGTTGTTTTCACGTACTACAACAAAATCTATATCATCAGGCCCTTTGTCCTTAAGAGGACAATCCACGCCCGGATACAACTTTACAGGACGCAGGTTTATGTACTGCTCCAATGCGAATCTTGCTTTCAGAAGCAATCCTTTCTCAAGGATGCCAGGCTGCACATCCGGATGTCCAATCGCACCCAGGAAAATTGAATTACACTGTTTAAGCTCCTCAACTACAGAATCAGGTAAAATTTCACCTGTCTTCAGATATCTGTCACCGCCAAGATCATAATCAACCAGCTCATACTTAAAGCCGTACTTCTTACCAACTACATCAAGAACCTTTAATCCTTCTCTAACTACCTCTGGCCCGGTTCCGTCACCGGGTATTGTTGCAATTTTGTACATTGTTATAAGTCCGTTCCTTTATTTGAATTAGAAAACTATTTGATTTTTAGATAGTAAGCAATTACTGACATTTTATCAAGGGAAAATGTTTAATTGCCATTTGTACCACTACGCTAAAAGTAAAATGCTACTCACCATTTTACTGTGTAAAATCAGCTAACCTGTTACCTTTTCCGGGCATTGTAGACTCTTTTATTATATTTGTAATAAATTTCTTTGCAACTATGATTGAACTGATCATCTCATTTCCTTTTGCCAGTTCTGTCGCAATAGCAGCAGAATACATGCATCCCGTCCCGTGAACATTATCCGTATTTATCCTTTTTTCACTGAAGTATTGAAACTCTATTCCATCATAAAATAGGTCCGTGATCTCTCCATTTTCATAATCATCAACATGTCCACCCTTAATCAGTACATTCGTAGCCCCCTGTTCAAACATTGCACAGGCCGCATCTTTAATATCGGAGAGATTTTCTATCTTACGGTCTGTCAGGATTTCCGCTTCCGGAATATTTGGAGTTACCAGGCAGGATAATGGGATCAAGTCAGAAACCAGCTTATTGACTCCTTCATCAGACAAAAGCCTCTCTCCCTTGTGAGAAGTGATGACCGGGTCTACTACCAGATTATTCAAGCTGTGCTTCCTGAACATATCGCATATTATCTCCACAATATCTTCGCTTACAAGCATTCCCGTTTTCAGTGAGTCCGCTCCTATGTCAGAAATGACTGCTTCTATCTGTTGACCTACAATCGATGCAGGAACATTGAAAACAGAACTCACGCCAAGAGTATTCTGAGCAGTTACTGCCGTAATTGCAGATGTACCATATGCACCGAGTGTGTTTATCACTTTAAGATCGGCCTGCACACCTGCACCGCAACAGGAATCGGAACCAGCTATTGTAAGAACTTTAAACATCGTGCCATTATAACAAAGGAATTACCGAGAGTAACCTTAATAAGTAGTGTCATACATTTAGGTTGACAATTCAAAACAAAACAGTTATATACTCGAAATAATTCATTGTTTAAGTATTGATGTTAATGATTTTAACAAGATAACGCAGGGAATCATCAAACATGTCTTTAACGAAAAAAATTGTCACCGTTTGCGTTCTAATATGCGTGATAATGACTCTGCAGTCATGCGGAGCCAGACGTTCTCCAATAGAACGAATATCCTCAAACCTGAAAAATGTCCCCGAATATACAGTTATCCTGGAAGATATGCAGAGCAGAGGCAGCGTATTCAGACAATATTACCATAAGTATAAAGTTATCATAAAAGAGGATATTCAGTATACCGGTTTTGTGCGGGTATCAGAATCCTATTTCAAAAAGAACGAAAACTATCTTGGAATGGCTTTACTGTCAAAAACCGCTGATGGTTATATTAAGACACCTTCTCCTCCGGGCTATCAATATGTAGGAGACGACAGATACGGTGAGTGGAAGCAGGACAGGTCAGGTAACTCTTTCTGGGCATTCTACGGACAATACATGTTTATGTCTCACATGTTCGGGATGGTCAGCAGGCCTGTGTATCGAAGTGACTATGGCGCTTACAGCAATTACCGAAAGAATAACAGGCCATATTATGGTAGTAAGAACCAGTATGGTACAAACGGAACTGTAACAAAACAGACACACAAGGGTTTCTTCCAGAGGAGGATGGCTAAACAGAGAATGGCTAAACAGAGTTTTGGAGAAAAATTCAGGCAGAGAGTTGGAAGAAGCCAGAGTCCATTTCGCAGTAGAGGAGGAGGGTTCGGAAAATAATGAATTTTGATAATCTATACTCAGCTATTATCTATCTGGTATGTTGCTATTTCCTGTTCTGGTTAGGAAAGCTTGCTTATGACCTGATCCACAAGGATATCAATGTAAAAGATGAATTGGTACAGAAGGACAATTGCGCCTTTGCGCTCTCTCTGGTCGGCTACTATCTTGGTTTAGTGTTTGCCATTGGCGGAGTTGTGGTAGGTGAATCTGCAGGCCTGGTAGCTGATCTGATAGATATAATGGTATACGGACCAATTGCAATCATATTACTGAACATATCCACATTCGTTAACGACAAGGTAATTCTGTATCAATTCAATAATAAGAAAGAGATAATAGGCGATCAGAATGCAGGTACAGGTGCTGTTGAGTTGGCTATATATTTAGCTACAGGTATGATTATCTTCGGCTCTATTTCCGGAGAAGGAGGGGGGATAATCACACTTCTGGCTTTCTGGGCTATTGGACAGGTATCTTTCATCATTACCGGTTATGTCTATAACCTGATCACGCCTTATTGCATACATGACGAAATCGAGAAAGACAATGCTGCCGCAGGTATCTGTTACGCCGGTGCTATTGTCGGAGTTGCTAACATCGTCAGGCATGCTATAGGTGAAGACTTTACCAGTTGGGGAGACAGCCTGCTTACCATCGGATGTTACTTCGTCTTTGGCATCTTTTTGTTACCTCTGATCCGTCTATTCACGGATAAGGTCCTCTTGCCGGGTGCTAAACTGACCGATGAAATTGTCAACCAGGAGAAACCAAATCTCGGCGCTGCATTTATAGCCGCTTTCTCTTATATAGGATCTTCATTCCTTATAACCTGGTGTTTATAACGTTATACCGCCTTCAATAACCACCTGAAACACTCATACACATTCAAAGGACATCTTTATCTATGGATCCACTTGATTCGAAAATAGCCGAAAAATTCAGAAAATGTATCGTAAGGTTTGACGTTGCATTTCATATAGTTGCAGCAATCCTGCTGCTTGTTGCAGCCGCATATATCCTCTTCCATGCTTCCCTGAATGTCCTGAGTCCGTCCAAGGCATCAATAGTACACCTGATAAATGATGTACTACTTGCTCTTATCGTTCTGGAAATCCTCTGGACAGTAAACAGGTTTCTGAAAAGGAAAAAGTTTCTCCTTGGACCGTTTCTCATTATTGGTGTAATAGCGGGTGTGAGAAGGATATTGCTGATAGAGGCCCAGACCTCACTTGCTGAACATGTAGAAATCACTAAACTCTATGAGATAGGTGTCAGTGCGATTGTTGTGCTGATCATGATGATTGCATACTATATCTCTCTCAAAGCACAGAAGATGGAATAACGTAACCCGAAACTTGTAACTCGACCCATGCCAAATCCTCTTTTTGCATCGCAGAGTAGAATTCTTAAAATATGTATCTTTGCCACTGGTTGCGCTGGCATCGTAGCAGAATTTGTACTATCTACCCTCGCGAGCTATCTTCTCGGAAATCCAATACTCCAATGGACTATATTGATGTCCCTCATGCTCTTTGCAATGGGACTGGGATGCAGGATCAGTAAGTACATACTGAACAACCTCCTCGATAAGTTCATCTTCCTGGAGTTCGCTCTCTCTATCCTGTGTGGCGTTTCAGTAGCACTATGCTATTGGTCTTCTACATTTACTAAGAGTACCGGTATATTTATATATGCATTCAGTATACTGATAGGCCTTTTGATCGGTGCGGAGATACCTCTGGTGACCCGGATGAACGAATCGTATGAAGAGCTCAGAGTGAATATCTCATCAGTCATGGAGAAGGACTACTATGGCGCCCTGGTCGGGGGTGTTCTTTTTGCTTTTTTCGCCCTGCCCTATCTGGGCCTTACTTATACACCTATCGCTCTTGGGATAATTAATTTTCTGGTAGCATCGATCCTATTCTGGAAGTTCAAACATCTGCTGCACTATAAGAAGGCTATACAGATCTCATTCTGGTCTATCTCTGCACTCTTTCTAATATTTATATTCGTGGTAAAGCCGGTAATACTCTACAGTGAGCAGAAGAAGTATAAGGATCGAATAATCTTTGAGCAGCAGACGTCATACCAGAAGATAGTCATCACGCAATGGAAGGATAAATACTGGCTCTTTATCAACGGGAACGAACAGTTTTCAACATTTGACGAAGAGAAATATCACGAACCGCTTATACATCCTGCAATGTCACTTTCAGAGCAGAGAAAAAATATTCTGATACTTGGAGGCGGGGAAGGTCTGGCGGTACGGGAGATCTTAAAATACAAGAGTGTAGAGAAGGTAACGGTTGTTGACCTTGATCCGGTAATGACGGAACTGGCAAAACACAATCCCATCATCACAAAAATTAATCAAAACGCCATGGTAGACTTGAAGGTGAAGGTTAAGAATCAGGACGCTTTTACCTTTATAGAGAACAGTGAAGAGTTTTATGATATTATCTTCGTTGATCTGCCGGACCCAAATTCTGTATCTCTGTCCCGGCTCTACTCCAGTGAGTTCTATTCGCTCTGTCAGCGACGTCTCAATAAATATGGAATAATCGTTACGCAGGCTTCCAGTCCGGTACACTCCCCGAACTCTTTCGTATGCATAATCAAGACAATGGAGTCGGCAGATTTTACTGTACTGCCATATCACAACAATATTCCGACGCTCGGTGAATGGGGTTGGTGCCTTGGTATGAGAAAGGGAGTGGTGTCAAATGAGAAGCTGAAGGAAAAAGTAACTGAAATTGAGCTGCCTCCCCCCCCTACCAAATTCCTGAACAATGATGCCATCATCTCAATGGTCAATTTTGGAAAAGGAATATTGGAGAAAAAGGAGAGGGTTAAAGTAAATACTATCCTCGATCCCATTATAGTGAAATACTATAAAAAGGGTGCTTGGGATGTCTATTGATTGAATTACTATTTATTCGTGACCTGCAACCTGCAATCCATACCTGCTCACCAGACTGTTAGGTGGGTTGTCAGGCGGAAATTCCTAAATCATTTATATGTCCTGCCAGCACTGATAACTCGAAAGGCTTCATGATGATAAAGTCTACATTTAAGTTATTTCCTTCATATTCCTTAATCTCCTCGCTCCAACCGGTCATCATACCAATCTTCGGCCTTCCATCCATCCTGTTTAATACTTCTATCACTTTATATCCGGAAATATCAGGCATAACGATGTCGCATAACACAAGATCAAAGGTCTCTGTTTTCAATACTTCTATAGCAATGCTTCCACTGTCAACACGCTTCGTCTTATGACCGCTGTCAGTAAAGAACGATTCCAGAAAAGAGTGCATCTCTTTATTGTCATCTACAATTAAGACATTGAGATCCTTTGCTTTAATTTCCTGATGCTCTACAGGTGACTCAGCTTGTTGCACAGGTGACTCGACAATCGGAAGTGTAAGAGTGAAAGTAGTACCTTCTCCCTCATCACTCTTCACTTCTATAGTTCCTCCATGCCTCTTCATTATACCGTACGACACACTCATGCCGAGCCCGCTCCCTTTTGCCCGCTTTGTAGTGTAAAACGGTTCGAACACTCTCTTCTTCACTTCATCTGACATACCCACTCCTGTATCAGATATGCTTATAAATAAAGTTCCTTCATTCTGCCATGTACGAAATGAGAGGCAACCGCCACTATCCATTGCATCCATGGAGTTATTTATTATGTTTGTGAATACCTCTGTCAACTCCGCTCCGATTCCCATTACTGTTGGTAATTCCATGATACCGTCAATATCAATGTCGTAGTCTATTCCACTTGCCTTGGCAATGTTCATCCATCTGGGCTTTGCGAACTCAATTGCATGTTCCAGCACACTCTTTATGTTGACTTGTTTAAATTCTGAAGTATCAGTTTCCTGTCTGGAAGCTATTCTCATTCTGCGTACTATTTCTGCTCCATCCTTAGAAACCTTATGAATGGTACGGAGCCCTTTCATTAACTTCTTATTATCTTCATTGTTCAACTTAAGCACTTGAGTAGTACCGGAAATTACGGCGAGGATATTGTTGAAATCGTGAGCAATCCCAGCCGTCACTACACCCATTGCCTTTAGTTTTTCTGCGTGAATGAGTGCTTCTTCCATCTTCTTGCGTTCGTTTATGTCCACAGATACGATTATGATATGATCAATTTGGCCCTCATTATCTTTTACCGGTACAAGAGTAGCCCGAAACCATAATTCATTTCCTTCTATATCACACACTGGAGCTTCCCCTGTAATAACTTCTCCTGTTTCTTTAACTTTTTTCATACTTTTATTCATACTTTTTTTGAATGCTTCAGGAAAAAAATCAAAAGGATATGGTTTCTCCATAAAGCTTTGTAACATCGTCAATTTTTAGAGCTTCTACACCTGCTGCACTCATATATATCAGATTAAAATCAAGATCCACAACTTTTGTGCAAACAGGTGAATTATCGAGCCAGGCACGATTTTGCTCTAAGGGATCTTCTTTGTCTACTGTAGTTTTTGCATTTACCAGACTGTGGGTAGGTTTGGTAATGGCTCGTGTGATGAACGTGGCTATCAATCCGCCAATGATTAATGAGATAATCACGATGGTAATAGTCATATTACTGACATTGAACACAACAACACCTAAAACAGACAAAATTACTAATATGGCTGCAAGGCCAGATATAATTTTTGTAGCTATTTTCATCTTATATCTATTTTCTTATGCTGGCGTCCAATGGCTTTAATAATAAATTGTTTTTGAATGATGACTAAAATATATTGACAGAGATTAGACATTCGTCAATCTTATATCGTCTGTTAGTTGAGAATACTACTATAATAATTGAAAATCAAGCATGAAAATATGTATGCGGTCGAAGTGATATGTGAGTGAAATATCAATGATTTTGATTGATGATTCAAGGTTGATGATTTATGATTTAGTATTAAGTCTCCAGTTTACGAACAGAACAGTGGAAAATCATATAGAGATAAATAAGCTATGAGAAGATCAAAACAAAATACCAGGCTTAAGAGATTTATTAAAGATATTTCAATTCACACACCATTTACCAACATGATTATACTTCTGGTGACACTATGGCTCGCTTTTTCCACCGGACTATATTTTGCCGAAAGAGGCGTTGAAGGGGCATCAATAAGATCTTATGGTGATGCCATGTATTGGGGCATAGCTGCATTTTCTACAGCCGGTATAGCCGATGCACCGCAATCCGGTATAGCTAAATTAATTGGAGGTACATGGATAGTAGTTGGTTCTGTAATATTTTTCGGGACTATAGTGGCAACTATAACAACATATTTCATGCGCCCTTTGCAGCGTCCGTCCAAAAGGATAATCGATACGATTGAGTACAACCTCGAACAGTTAAATGATTTATCAATAGACGAACTAGATATTCTAAAAGAGACTGTTGATACTCTTATTATCCATGTTGAGAATTTGAAGAAGAAGCAACTTAATAAGAAGAGAAGCTCCGGTACTCAGGATTATACGATATGAATGCTGGAAACGTTTACGAGTTACGAGTTGCGGGTAAAACTGTACAATCTTTGTGGCGTGCCTGCCCCTTCATATTTGGAGCCGTTTACTAATGTATATAGATAAGTTCTTCAATCCTCAGAGTGTAGCTATCATAGGTGCTACAGAAGATCCTCAAAATATTACATCAATAATTATACAAAACCTTTTTGAGATGGGATTCAAAGGGAGTGTTGTGCCTGTAAATCCACATCACGATAAAGTGTTTGGACTGAAATGCTATCCTTCGCTTTTAGATATTAATGAGAAAATAGATCTATCCGTCATAGCAATCTCATCGAGTCATGTTCTGGAAATCCTTGAACAACATATTGGGTCAGGGATAAAGAACAGTATAATTATAAGCAGTGGTTTTGCGGAGATAGGTAATAAAGGAGTGGTGATTGAAGAAAAAGTCAAAAAAATAAGCAGAGAAAACGGTATCAGGGTAATTGGTCCTAATTGTCTTGGAGTGCTGGATAACTATTCAAATTTCAGTACGTTTTTCTTGCCCTGGTCAAAGGTTGACCTGCTCCCCAAAAACTGATCCAGTTGTAAAGTTAGTATAAAGCTATATAATTGGATTAAGAAAGGGGGAAAACATGTCACAAAAGCGATACAAGTCTGAAGAAATAATCCATAAGCTTCGAGTTGCAGAAGTAG
>JASMMK010000018.1 GCA_030748215.1 Candidatus Scalindua sp. | reverse complement strand
TATCTCGTTCCCAACCTTATACTCATCTCTCCCCGCGTAGTAACAGATCTCTCTGATTGCCGACGGGTTACCGTTCGATAATCTGAAAACCTCTTTCCTGAAATAGTCCTCCTTATCTATCACAAGACCGGAACTCTCTATAAGATAAGTTATCAACTCGAAAGCATACTTTCTATTCAGATTGTGTACCTCCAACTTATCAAATGAGAAGAGAAGCAGAGATAGGTCGCCTATTTCCCCGGGATCAGGACTACGTGCGACAAAGAGTGCCGGATGTTCATCAAGCAGGTTTTCTAAATATGAAAAGAACTTTGGCCCTACACTTCCCATGTGATCAAAGATAAGGTACGGCTTCTCTTTATGTACTCTCTTATAGAACAACTTCTTTAATGATGAGATATTCTGGCCGGATAGAAATGTGGAATCATAATCATCTTTCAGGAAGCCGGCAAGTGAGGTCTTAATAGTTGAACAGTTATCGGAATAGAGAATTCCCTTTCTACCTGTCTCTTCAAGAACATGCTTCACAACAGAGGTTTTGCCGACACTCTCCTGCCCGAAAAGAAACATGTTCTTTCTCTGCGAAATGGTATCAACAACTTTTTCTACTTCTTTATCTCTTCCTATTAACACACTAAATCCTCTATGTTAAAATTAATAATTTCAGGTTTAGCAGCACAATGATAATAAGGAATTGCTATATGAAAGCGAGTTAAAAACAGATATTCACCGCAGAGGCGCCAAGAACGCAAAGAAAATAGCTGAGAGATACTAATTGACGACAGATACGCGACTTATGGTTAACCCGCATTTCTCACCGGATGTTTGCAAAACCCTCTTATTTATGTTATAAGTCATATATTCATAATATGTTAACAATATAGATAGGGGTCATATATGTCAACAGAGTGTATACAGAAGACATTTGAATTTAAAGAATTAGGAAAGCGTAAAGTAGTATCACAATTTAATGGAGGAACAATCTCTACAGATGCAGGAACTCTCCTGCTGAGAGAACTAGAAAATGGCCGAGGTATTCTAAAGCAGTTTTCAAAATGTTTTACAGATCATCGCAACCGGGATACAATTGAGCATTCACTTGAAGAACTTATTTTGCAACGAGTATACGGTATAGCATTAGGGTACGAAAATTTGAATGATCATGATAGTCTGCGTGCAGACCCTCTGTTGGCCATATTATGCGGTAAGGAAGACCCAAGTGGTCAAAACAGGCGTTGTCAAAACGACAAAGGCAAGGCTTTAGCAGGTAAGAGTACATTGAACAGATTGGAGTTAACGCCTTCTAATGCTACAGAAAAGAGCCGTTACAAAAAGATAGTGTATGATGGAGAAAAGATTGAAAAATTCTTTGTAGATAATTTTTTAAGTTCCCAGGACGAGATACCAGAACAAATTATATTGGATCTGGATGCAACTGATGATCCTCTTCATGGCAATCAAGAAGGCCGCTTTTTTCATGGATATTATAAGTGTTATTGTTATCTGCCCCTATATATTTTCTGTGGGAAGCAGTTGCTGAGTGCAAGGTTGAGGCTTTCCGATATAGACGGGAGTGCAGGATCTAAAGAGGAGGTAGAAAGGATTGTTAAGCATGTACGTCAAGAGTGGCCCGAGGTAAGGATTGTTCTCCGGGGTGATTCTGGATTTGCAAGAGAAGAGTTGATGAGCTGGTGTGAGACGAATAGTGTTGACTATATATTTGGTTTATCGAAGAATGCTCGTTTAATAAGTATGATCAAAAGTCAACAGGAAGAAGCACGGGTTGAATACGAGCAGACAAAGCAATCATCTCGTGTGTTTAAGGACTTTACATACAGAACACTGAAAAGCTGGTCGAGGGAGAGACGGGTAATAGGTAAAGCAGAGTATTTGGCAAAGGGCTCTAATCCTCGTTTTGTGGTAACTTCCCTAAATCAGGAAGAAGTGGATGCTAAGAGTCTGTATGAGAAGGAGTACTGTGCACGTGGGGAAATGGAAAACCGCATTAAGGAGCAGCAGTTATATTTGTTTGCAGATAGAACAAGTACAGAGACAATGAGGGGAAACCAATTAAGGTTATGGTTTTCTTCGGTTGCATATGTTTTGTTAAATGAGCTGAGGCGAGTTGGCTTGCGTTCAACAGAGTTTGCAAGGGCCCAATGTCATACAATACGAAACAAGCTGTTAAAGATAGGAGCCCAGATACGAATCAGTACGAGACGGATATTTATCTCTTTTGCTAATGGCTATCCTTATCAGAACATCTTTAGTCATGTTTATGATAATTTCCGCAAAGCATATCCATTATGATGTAATGCCAGTACATGTTTTGTATTGATTGAATGACAATAAAACTGAAGAAATATGATAACCGTGGGAGCGGTATGTCTAGAGTCGCTTGATTTTTCAATTAATTGAATGTTTTTTAAAAAAGAACAGAATGGGAATTTGATTTTGACATGACAAGAAAATATTTAATTCAAAATCTTCATAAATTCAGGTTTTTTCTTGGATTTTACTGACTTATTTCCATCCGGTGAGAAATGCGGGTTAACCATTGACCAATGACCATCCAACCGCCCTTCCGACGTCCATACGCTGAGATCTGTCCATAAATCACTCTTTCCCTGTTTTGTTATTAGACACTTTAGTTTAAGAAATAAAATATTATTATTTAATTTTTGAGAGTCTGTCCCAATCCGATTCACCCTGCGATCAGGGCCAGAGATTGAGTAATAGCCATTTAGACGCGGATCTCCATAGGTTCCATGAAATGTACCAAAACAATTAATCTGGCATTGGTACAGCAGTTGCGATCTACACACAACAGAAAGATTCTGATAACAGTGATACGAATCTCGGGGCAGTAAAGATGTACCAAATTTTCAGGTATTTATAAAGGAGTCATAATAATAATGCACGTATCAGGTATGGGACAGTGGACAGCAGCAGTTAGAGAGTCATTTGCAGCCATTACTATTGACAGACAATCAGAACAGGAAATTGTTAAAGAGGTCAACACGTCACCTATACAGAACAGATATACTGATACAGTACAGATCAGCGACAGGGCATTAGAGCTTTACATGAACGCTGATTCCGGAACAAACACCAATGAAAAGCTTGATACGGATCAAAGACTGGAAGAAGTTCCCAATGCAAATCTACAGGAGAAGCAACAACCTGCTCTTGCAAGAGCAGTATCACTAATCAACGCATTTGCTTGAGCAGGCAGAAATATGAACTCCTGTATCAAGTTCTCTCAACTTCCATAGCGATCACTCCCTGGCCCTTTGGCCAGAAAGGGTGTACGGGAAAATCCGGCTCTGATTCAAATGTTTTTACAATTGAGCAGGTAATGTCCGCCGTCTCAGACCCTTTGCTGATCTTATGAGTAAGTTTGGCCGCGGTACCCTGCATAGTGTTGTCTGTAACGAGGAGACGTCCCTTTGGTGTCAAAATCTTCAGACACGAGGCCACAAGTTTATAGAGATCGCTTTTTAGAAAGAAGCGTCCTGTACCGGCTATGGAACGAACAGGCGGATCAAGAATAATGCGTTCATAAGATTCGGAACGCTTCACCAGTTTCTCAATGTAGTTAAATACATTATCTTTTACGAAACGAAATTTTTCTGCTTCGTGGTCGATGTTGTTTAGTGCAAAATTTTCCCTGGCCCATTTATGACATTCCGGAGACGTATCAACAGATACTACCTGGTTCGCCCCTGCCATGGCAGCGGTAAGGCTGAAGGCTCCGGTATAAGAAAAGAGGTTCAATACACTCTTGCCACTTGCATTCTGAGCAAACTCTCTCCTTGCCCCTCTTAAATCAAAAAAGAGCCCGGTGTCCAGACTGCCCATTGGCTGCACAAGATATTTTACTCCGTTCTCCTGAACCTCGATTTTTTCCTTTGTCGGCATCCCGAGAAGAGCTCTCTCCGGAAGTTTGCCCTTGGACTTACGTCCTTTTTCACGAATCTTCATGATAATATGCTCCGGCTTCAAGGTTGCCATCACTTTATGGATATTATAATCAACCAGGTCAGACAACGCCCAGCTCTCCAGCGTGAGTATCAGTGTGCTGCCGTAAGAGTCCAGAACGAATCCGGAAAGGTTGTCGCCAGGGCCATTAACAAGGCGAACTACCTCCCCCTTTGATATATCCTCTGCAGAGCGTTTGCTCAAGGCGTTCTCCAGCCGTGCGGTAAAATCAATACCGGGATCCTCTTCACTACTTGAAATCAGATGCATGGCATTATTGGCAGGATCGATAATTCCCCAACTGAGAAATGTACCCTGGCTATCCAGAACCTTACACCAACCTACTTCTGTAAAATCAAGGTTCTCCGGCAGACGGTCGAGAATTAGTCGCGGCAGGCCTTCATTAATACGATTAACAAGTGGCAGCGGAGGACAGAGTGTTCTGAATTTGGGTTTAGTTGAGTTTGTTTTCATAACGTTCTGATTTGCAGCTTATAAAAGTTTGTAAAGATAACTGTTCCTAAGAATATCATAATTTACAGGTGTTGTTTGTCCCTAATCGAAAACTATACATCAAATATGCACTGGAAGCATTTTCTTCTATTAGTTATTTTCAATGCCATCGAAATCTCTGTCGAAAATAATAAATTGATGTTGAAAATAACTATGAGAGGTTCCCGCTTCCAGCAAAGTTCGATAGTAGGTATATGATTTCCCGTTTCGAACAATTGTTATCGGAAAAAGGCCCTCCAGATCAAATGGCCATTCCGTTGAACGAAAAACTGCTGCACCGTTCTTGAGTTTCTCCGTATATTTTTTCCCCTGAATTTCAATACTAACTTGTCCGGAAGATGCCCCAACAACACCGATCATAATTATATACTCGTTGGCTTTATCATGCTTCAAACCTTTTAAACCAAAAAAATAAAAGGCTTCTTTACCGCTTGGATCATGTTTACTGTAATTTGGAAAATCAACAATTTCCTTATAAAGACCAACTATATATTTTTCCATGGCGAGATCCTTGACTACTACCCACCCAAAACCATTAGCCGTTCCGTCACTGCTTCGTTCAGTTTTTGTCATGGCGTTAACGGTTGCGACATTCTTACCAAGATGGCTTGTTACAGAAACAGTAAATTTCTGTCCTTGCGTGTCTATAATGTAATACCCTTTTTTGTCCAAATCATACTTTAGCCAGGGTGGGATTTTATACCTTTTTATATTGTTTTTTGCTATTCCCCACTACGTTCTACCATCTTTGATTGCATAACATACTGCAAACTGTTGATCACCGGTTTCTCCATACGGTCTTATTGTATTGAGTATATATATCCCCTGATCAAGTTTGTGTCCTTGAAAAACCGGCATCTTACCAACAAAGTCGGCACCAGCTATACCATTAATGTCTGGTACTGCATCATACCACAACCCTATTAAACCAGCCCGGTTGGGGCGCCATCCCGGATCTTGCTCTATAAGATCATAATATATTTTCATTATCTCCTTGTACGCATTTTTTTTGTTCTTTTCCATAATTTGCATGGTGGTTCCGGCAATAGAATACCGTGGTGTTGCACCTGAAGGAGGCGTCCAAAAGTCACCGGCCCCTGTCCAGCGATTGAAACGAATTGAATCATAGAAAGTGGTCCTGTTACTCCAATACTGAGATGGGCGATAGCCTAACAAGTCTTTAGTAGCAAAATCATCAGGATAGCTCCTGACATAGTCATGGACAATTTCAAATGCCATTCCCTCGCCTGTAGCTTCTTCAAACCCGCTTAATGCATTGTCATACTCCCAATTTTTATTAGACGTAAAGGCAAAGGATCCTTTCCAGGCGTGAACAAATTCATGGACAATAAGTCTGGGTACAAAATCCGCATCAGACATAAAATTACGACCCTGATCCGTTATCTTAAAGTAGCCTGTATTTTTACCCAGGTTTGTAATTACACAATTAAAGGTTTCTGCAGGCGGGCCTAATCTCTCTTTCATAATCGGCCATACTCTTTTGAGAAATTCCCGATATGTTTCTTCATCTTCTTTTGAGAAATTCTTAAAAGTATAACCGATCCTGTTATTTACTGCCCCGATAACCGGCTTAGATAGTTTAATGTTGAAACCTGGAGTGTCTTTAACATGGAATCCGCTTTTATCATACAATGAAAAATATCCTTTTAACGTTTCCTTACCTTTCAGGCCATAAGAACTAAAATTGACAAATACGCTTTCGGCAAGAAGGCCACCACCAATATTCTGGTACTTTCCGGCTAACAACAGGGTTAAAGAATAGTACCCATTTGAAGGATTTTTCCATCTAACGATAAATCCTGTTCCTTCCATTTCAAGTGTTGCACCAATACCTGATCCCTGTATATTGATTATAGGAAGCAAAAAATTCCCGGGTTCCTCAGGAAAGCTTTTCTTGTCATTTGGGTCATAGCCATATTTCTTCTCAGCAACATCCGTCATGCCATCTCCGTCTGAGTCTTTAAAATTCCCGCTTAAAAATGCGGTCAGTGTATTAGGAGCGGTAGGGTTCGGTTTTCGTTTTACAGGTGCAGCCAATGCCTCATTGATAAATAGACTGGATTTACGTAATGTGAGAGGTTTGACATGTTCAGGCTCTTCTTTTTTCGGAATAAGCCTTACACTTATGACCTTTTCATTCTCTTTGAAGCGGTAATACAGTGATGTGGTTCCGCTCTTTACTTCTAATAAAACATATTGAAGGTTGTGCCTTTGAGGAATCTGTTGTAAGCGTACAACTTGATCTTCATTGCCTACAATCTGATATATGAGACTTTTTGCTTCTGAGAAGGATGAAACAGAACCTTTGAATTTTATAAGGATTCCGGCTCTCTCCCCTTTTTCTCCCTCCTCCTCTGATATTTTCTTAGACGAACAGGATACAGTAATAGCACTAATAACAAGAATAAGGACAGCCAGCAGGATCTTTGTCTGAGAAGGGTTAGATCTTTGATGCCTGAGTGTTTTATTTCTGAAGTGTAAACATGATAACCGTTTCAACTTATACATGATATTACCCCCCCCTAAGCAGTTAAAAGAAAAGTAAACGAACCATTTAAACTAAGCAGAGTCTTGTTTCATAAAGTTTTGATTCCTATTATAAAAAATTTAATTAGTCATTAGCTATTTGGCTTTGACGTCAATATGCGAGCACTGTCATTATGCTTCGTTGTCATTTAACCCGACTGGGCGGGCAGTCATTAGTATCTCGTAACTCGCAACCCGTAACCCGCCTCACACACTAAACCTAAAATGCATAATATCACCATCTTTTACAACATACTCTTTTCCTTCAATCCGCAAGAGCCCATTCTCCTTAACCTTCAATTCCGACTTGTGCATTGCGAGATCATCGTAACCGAATACCTCAGCACGAATGAAACCTCTTTCGAAATCAGTGTGAATTACCCCTGCCGCCTGTGGCGCCTTTGTCCCGTTATCTATAGTCCAGGCACGCACCTCCTTTGGCCCTGCGGTGAAATAGGTAGAGAGTCCCAACAGTGTATACGCCTCACGTATCAGTCTCTTGAGCCCGGACTCCTTTATTCCCATATCCTCGTAATACTCCGCCTGTTCAGATGGGTCCATTCCGGCAATTTCCGCTTCAACATCTCCGGAGAGGACAACACATTTTGAATTCTCCTTTTGCGCATAAGCCGTGATGGTATCGATATAACCCTGGTCTTTCTCAAAATCAAAGACATTTATGACGTACAGTACCGGTTTTGCGGTAATAAGATGTAAATCTTCCGTGCATAATCGTTTCTCTTTTGAAAGAGATAACAATCGCATAGGAGTACCGTCATTCAAACCTTCCAACACCTCTTTAAGAACTTCAATCTCTTCCAATAACTTCTTGTCTCCGGTCTTTGAGAGTTTCATGTTCTTCTGTATGCGCTTTTCTACAGTGTCTATATCTGCAAGAAGCAGTTCAGTATGGATAATCTCAATATCCCTGATAGGGTCTACGCTGCCCTCCACATGCACGGTATCCTCCTTTTCGAAGCAGCGTACCACGTGCAGAATCGCATTTACGCTCTTTATATGTCCCAGAAATTTATTTCCCAACCCCTCTCCTTTACTGGCGCCTTTTACCAGGCCTGCAATATCTACAAACTCAACCATTGCGGGAATTGTTTTTTCCGGGGGAATAAATTCAGTTATTTGATCCAATCGTTCATCCGGAACTGCCACGACTCCTACATTGGGGTCGATTGTACAGAACGGATAGTTTTCAGAAGCCGCGCTTGACGACGTTAATGTATTAAAGATTGTGGATTTACCTACGTTAGGCAAACCGACAATACCACAGTTTAAACCCATAGCCCTGATTCCTCTTCCCTATTTCATGTTAAAGACATCAATATATAAATTTATCGAATTCTTTATCATATCAGAAATATCCACAATTATTAATGATTAAGTTATTAGATAATGTAGAGAAGGTAATGGAACATGGATGGGACGCAGATAAGATGGCGGATTTTAGAGGTCTTTTGCAACCATTTAGCCAAAATGCCAGCATTGGCAATATGGCAAAAATGGCAATAGGCGTGTTTTAAAGCATGCCTATCAAGAAAAACACAAAAGCTGCTTACTATATGTTCTGATTTCGAAGTTAATAGTCTTGCAGGTGTAACATAGAATATGGTATCACTATAGGGCAACAGGTCGTTATATATAGACTGTTTAAACAGCGACAAGAAAAATATCAAATGTAAGAAAATTCTTTAATTTAAAGTTGATTGATTACTCTGCAGAAATAACAACTTTCTTTGTACTAAATGTTAGATAAAGGAGGGTATTAACCATGAAAAAACGGAACTTATTAATAACTACAGCTATAACTGGTTTAATGGTTTTTTCGCTTTTAACTTCAGCAATGGCAAACCCTGATTTAAGCAAAGGCGAAGCAAAGTCAAACCAATTCTGGTGGCCTGAGCAGATAGATCTTAGCCCGCTCCGTCAGCATGACGCGAAGTCCAATCCCTTTGGCGAATCGTTTAACTATGCAGAAGAATTTAATAAACTCGATCTTGAAGCCTTGAAGAAGGATATTGATACTTCGTTGACCACCTCACAGGACTAGTGGCCAGCAGACTACGGTAACTATGGACCCCTTTTCATTCGAATGGCCTGGCACAGCGCAGGAACATACCGCACACTTGATGGGCGTGGAGGTGCCGGTGGCGGACAACAGCGCTTCGATCCACTCAATAGCTGGCCTGACAATGCCAATCTTGATAAGGCACGGCGGCTGCTTTGGCCTATCAAGCAGAAATACGGAAAAAAGATTTCATGGTCTGACCTGATGATTTTGACAGGTAATGTCGCGATGGAAAATATGGGTTTTAAGACACTTGGCTTTGCCGGCGGTCGTGAGGATGACTGGGAACCTGATTTAGTCTATTGGGGCCCTGAAACGAAGTGGCTTGATGCAAAACGCCGAGACAAAGAGGGGAAATTGGAAGGACCTCTTGCCGCGGTTCAGATGGGTCTGATCTACGTCAATCCGGAAGGGCCGAATTCAAACCATGATCCTCTTGCGGCAGCTAATGCAATTCGTGAGTCCTTTTACCGCATGGCGATGAATAGTGAAGAAACGGTTGCACTCATTGCAGGCGGACACACCTTTGGCAAAGTCCATGGCGCTCATGATCCGTCTCAATACGTTGGGCCTGAGCCTGGCGGTGCTCCTATTGAAGAACAGGGATTCGGCTGGAAAAATAAGGCTGGTAAAGGAAATGCCGAAGATACTGTCACCAGTGGGTTAGAAGGTGCGTGGACAGGTGCTCCGGATAAAAGTGGACGCATATGTTTCTCAATAATTTATTCAGGTTCGAATGGAAGCAAACGAAGAGCCCTGCGGGTGCAACTCAGTGGATTCCGACAGATGAATCTGCTGCGAGTATGGTACCTGATGCACACATTAAAGGTAAGTTTCATGCACCGATCCTACTCACCACGGACCTTGCACTTAAACGTGATCCGGAATTTAGAAAGATTGCCGAGCGCTTTCGGAACAACCCAAAAGAGTTTCAAAACGCATTTGCAAGAGCCTGATTCAAGTTAACGCACCGTGATATGGGACCCCGCGCACGTTATCTCGGTCCTGATGTGCCGGACTTAGAGCTGATTTGGCAAGATCCCATTCCTAAAGTCGATCATAAGTTGATTAGTGAAACAGACATCAAGAATCTGAAAGCGAAGATCCTTGGATCTGGGTTGAGCGTACCGGAGCTAGTTAGAACAAGCCTGGGCATCAGCTGCCAGCTTCCGTGAGAGCGATATGCGTGGCGGTGCAAACGGAGCACGTCTACGCCTTGAGCCACAAAAAAATTGGGAAGTCAACAACCCGGGAGAACTGGCGAAAGTACTGAAGCACTTGGAAGAAATCCAAAAAGAATTCAATGGCGCACGCTCTGACAATACGAAAGTTTCACTTGCTGATCTGATTGTACTGGGCGGAGCTGCCGCCATCGAGAAGGCGGCAAAGGATGCAGGTTCTGACGTCGTGGTTCCATTTAAACCAGGCCGTACAGATGCAACGCAGGAACAGACCGATGCAAACTCTTTCGCCGTTCTTGAGCCAAAAGCAGATGGATTCAGGAATTACTTCGGTAAAGATAACTACCGTTCCCCGGCCGATATGCTCATTGACAAGGCAAGCCTGCTAAATCTGAGCGTTCCTGAGATGACCGTGCTAGTGGGAGGTTTGCGTGCGCTGAATGTCAATTCCGGACAGTCTAAGCATGGCGTGTTTACCGACCAGCCCGGAGTGTTGAGCAATGATTTCTTCGTGAACCTGCTTGATATGTCCACAAAGTGGAAGAAGTCAGCGACGTCTGAGGGTATTTATGATGGGAATGATCGCAAAAAAGGTAATCTTAAATGGACAGCAACCGCTGTTGATCTGATCTTCGGCTCAAACTCCGAGCTGCGTGCGGTTGCAGAAGTCTATGCACTTAATGATTCGAAAGAAAAGTTTGTGCTCGACTTCGTTGATGCCTG
>JASMMK010000017.1 GCA_030748215.1 Candidatus Scalindua sp. | reverse complement strand
TCAAAGTAGCAGGAAAATTACTGATTCAACGTAGGAATGAAGCAATAGAGGGGAAAACTCCCATTAAGGAAATCAAGAATTATACATTTCGGGAACTTGCTAACGAATATCATAAATTTGCGCAAAGACAGAAAAGCTACCTAAAGAGTAAAGTATATTTGATAAATCAGCTAACACAAATCTTTGGGAATCTACCTCTAAAACGATTTACTCCCATGTTACTTGAGCAATACCAAACTGATAAATTGCAAAAAGGCAGTAAGCCATCTACGGTAAATAGGTTATTGGCGACTATTTCGCATATGTTTACAAAGGCTGTAGAGTGGGAAATGTTAAGTGAAGACATTTTAAAAAAGATTCGAAATGTTAAATTCCTTCCAGAAAATAATAAAAGATTAAGATATCTTTCAAATGAAGAGTGTTGCGATCTGATTGATGCTTGTCTTCCTCATCTCAAGCCAGTGGTTATAATGGCAATTAATACAGGCATGCGAAAAGAAGAAATATTGTCACTGGAATGGAAGAAGCACATTGATCTTAAGAATGGTTTTATTCTGCTAGATGTAACTAAGAATGGTGAAAGGAGAGAAATTCCAATAAATCAGACATTAAGAGACTGCCTGCAGTCTATAGTTATAAAAATGAATAGTCCTTTTGTTTTTAATGATAGTAATGGTCAAAGATTTGGTGATGTTAAGAAGTCATTTAAGTCGGCGTGTCAAAAGGCAGGGATCAGTGATTTTCGTTTCCACGACCTGAGACATACATTTGCTAGTCACCTTGTAATGGCAGGTGTTGATCTGGTTACGGTAAAGAATCTTTTAGGCCATAAGTCTTTGTCTATGACACTCAGGTATGCACACTTGGCACCAAGTCATACTGTCAAAGCAGTTGAGGCACTAGACACGAGGCTAAGTGAAAAACAAAGTATACAAAAAGTATACAATTTGGAAAAGTAATAGGTTTTGGTTTGTCCTAAGTCCTTAGCAGTAATGGTCGGGTCGACTGGATTCGAACCAGCGACCTCTTGAACCCCATTCAAGTGCGCTAAGCCAAGCTGCGCTACGCCCCGAAAAAGAAACATCTGCTTTGTTTTTGGGAACGTGATTATATCAAATAACTCTTATTCTTCAAGCACTATTGCACATTCCATCTTGTTCCAACCGTACTTTACATAAAAACTTATAAGCATTCTTTTAGAAATCTGGTGTTGTATTTCCGGAATTATTCATTTAATTGGGATTTGGTAAAATTGCTAATAAGCTGTCCTTCTGAATATTATGTATTGTATCATAAAAAATTATGGCTACAACGTACCTGTATTCGTTCTGCGGGATATAAGTTACTAGAGGAAATAGTGTTGAAGTTGATAATGTATTTCTAATAAAACTTTTAAGGGGTATTTAGAAATGGTTATTCTGAATCAGATTGCAGGTATTGGAGGCTTTAGCATAGCAGATAATTTGTGCTTGATTGTTATTGCGGCAATCTTTATTGGTATCATTATTGTACTTTTATACCTCAAGCTTGCAAGGAGCGGTGAGCAGGGGAATGGGGAGGATATTAGTCGAGAGGAAACCGGTGAAGATGAAGATATAGATGGTTTAGAAGATATTGCAGGATCGGCAGGAGAGACAGGGGGGGCAGTTGTCAATTCTGAAACAATTGAAGATAAAATAAAGAACTCAGAAGCAGAAATTATTGCAAAATCTGCTGAAGTCCTGCAAGACATGAAGGCCAGAATTGATACGAAGCTTACCACAGAAACAGAAAACATTAGGGCAGAATTTACGGCAAAAATTGAACAATTGATTTCAGGGATAGAAGAGAGAGATAAAGAAGTTGCAAACAAAATAGAAAGTGTTATTAAGGTCCAAGAAGCCTTATATAAGATGAATGATAGGATTGGTGCGGCACTTCACGATCAAAAAGATTCAACCGCTTCGGTCTTGAAAAAACTGGTTGATTCCTTGCGTACGGAAGGAACTTCTGTAAGCAGTCTGACTTCTGAGGTGCTTTCTCAAAGCTCATCTCTACAGTTGGAAGAAAACGAGCAGGAGGTGTCATCTGAAGGCAAGGCAGATATAGAATTAGAGGAAATGTGCCAGAGGGGAATATAGGGGGTGATGCTGATTTTGATATGCAGGATTTCTAGATGAAGAACCTGCCGGTATCCCTTCTTCTGACGAATCTAATGTCGCAGTTGAGGAAGATGTCGTATCTGATGCAATAACAGAGGACGCATTGGAGATGCCATCTGAAGGCAAGGCGGATGTAGAATTGGGGGCAGAAGAGCCGATTGCATCACCGGAAGAAAATGAGGAGAAAGTGCCAGAGGAAGCTGTGGGAGATGCGGCTGATTTTGATATGCAGGAATTCCTGGATGGGGAGCCTGCCGATATTGCTTCCTCTGACGAAGCTAATGTTACAGCTGAGGAAGATGTAGTGTCTGAGGTGATAACAGAGGGTGGGCAGGAGGCACCATCAAAGGGCAAAGTAGAGGCGGAAGACCAGGTTGCTTCATCAGAGGGGATTGAGAAAAAAGCACCAGAGAGTTCTGGGGGGGACACGTCTGATTTTGATATACAAGGGTTTTTGGATGAACTGGAAAATATTCCTTCTGAAAATGATTCGGAATCTTAAAAGTGATGATGCGGGTTTAACTGCCTTCTATTTCTGATTTTGGTTCACGAAGCATTAGCTCTTTTACCGCTTTCATTGGATCTTTGTCTTCAAAGAGTACATTGAAAATTTCCCTTGTAATAGGCATTTCAACATTATATTTTTCCGCTAATGTGCAAACCGACTTTGTTGTCAATATTCCCTCTGCAATCTGATCCATCTCTTCTAAAACCTGAGATAGCTTTTTGCCTTTGGCAATCAGTTCTCCTACCATGCGATTTCTGCCATATGGACTAACGCAGGTGGTTATTAAATCCCCGATTCCCGCAAGTCCTGAAAAGGTGTCTCTCTGGCCTCCCATTGCAACTCCCAACCGTGTCATTTCTGCCAGTCCTCTGGTTATTAGTGCTGCTTTAGAATTGTCTCCAAAGCCGAGTCCATCACATATTCCAGCCGCAATCGCTATTACATTTTTAACTGAAGTTCCGATCTCTACGCCTACTACATCACTGTTTGTATAAACACGGAAATGTTCGGTTATAAATATTTCCTGGATTTCAGTTGCCACTTTAATGTCTTCAGATGTAACTACAACTGTAGTTGGCAGATTTCTTGCCACCTCCTCTGCATGGCTTGGACCCAGGAGCAGGGCAATTGGTGGCTTAACAAACATGTCGCTGAGTATTTCACTTCCGCGCATGAGTGTTTCGTTTTCAATGCCTTTTATTACACTTACAATTGGAGTCCCCGGAGTATAGTGGCTCTTAAATGGTTGAAGAGTTTTTCTGACATAAGGCGTTGGTATGGCGACTACAATAAGATCAACCTGGTCTTGTGCGCTTTCAATTTCTGAAGTTATTTTGAGGTCATGGGGGATATTGATGCCTTTAAGGTACTTCTTGTTCTCTCTCTGTTTTTTTAAGAATTCTACATAGTCGGGTGTTGAGCCCCAGAGAGTAACATTGTGTCCCTTGCTGTGCAGGACAAGTGAAAGTGCAGTGCCCCAGCCGCCCGTGCCCAGAACTGAGACTCTCCTTGTTGTTTTTTGCTTTTCCATAACAGGATTAGTTCATCTGTTTTGAGATCTTAAATAACGTTTTGTTATTTTGTGGAGGGAAAACAATTTGAAGAAAATTAATCATCAAAATCTGTGAGATCTTTGTAGAGAGGATAAGTTGCACAAAATGCCACTACCTCACTCTTTATTGTTTCCAATTTGCTATCGTCCTCATGCGCTTTTAATGCAAGATCAATCCAGTTGGCAATTTTTATCATTTCAGGCTCTTTCATGCCGCGTGTCGTAACAGAAGGAGTGCCCATTCTTATTCCACTTGGATCATTAGCGCTTCTTGTGTCAAATGGTACCATGTTCCTGTTAAGAACAATACCCGCTTTCTCCAGGGTTATCTGTGCTTCTGTCCCTGAGATGTTCTTGTTTGCAAGATTTATGAGGAAAAGGTGGTTATCGGTACCTCCTGAGACTATTGTATAGTCTTTGCTTTGTAGTTCGCTACATAGTTTATTTGTATTCTTAAGTGTCTGGACCTGAGCATCTTTGAACTCTTGCGTTTTCGCCTCTTTGAATGCTACCGCTTTTGCAGCTATAACGTGCATTAACGGGCCGCCCTGGATGCCAGGGAAGATTTGTTGATCTATTTTGGCAGCATATTTAGACTTGCAAAGGATTATTCCTCCTCTTGGGCCTCTGAGCGTTTTATGCGTTGAGGTCGTTACAAAGTCCGCGAGTGGTACAGGGTCCTGGTGCAATCCTGCCACAATCAAACCTGCTATATGAGCAACATCTGCCAATAATAACGCACCTACTTCATCCGCAATTTTTTTGAACTCTGCAAAATCAAGCTCTCGTGGATAGGCGCTTGCTCCTGCAATTATCATGTGCGGATTGCTTTCTTTGGCAAGTCTCCTTACCTCATCATAATCTATATGTCCGGTCTTTTCGCTTACACCGTAGGTAATTTTTTCGTACAACTGCCCTGAAAAATTCTTTTTGAAACCGTGTGTAAGATGTCCACCATGTGAAAGATCCATACTCAAAATCTTATTTCCCGGAGATAATGAAGAAAACAATACGGCCATATTTGACGACGAACCTGAGTGTGGCTGGACATTAACATGCTCTGCTCCAAATATATCCTTTGCCCTCTGAATTGCAAGTTTTTCAGCTATGTCAATATCCACACAACCGGCGTACCATCGTTTGTCGGGGTAGCCTTCAGCGTATTTATTAGTCATTATCGAACCTTGTGCCTGCATTACCGCAGTACTGCAGTAATTCTCAGAAGCTATCAGTTCAATATGTGTTTGCTGTCGTTTAACTTCGTCGTGGATTGCTGCATAAATCTCAGGGTCAATGTCTTTTAGAGTATTCATAATATTTAGAATTTGCTTTGTTAAAAATAGTTAAAGTAGTTAAAAAAATCTATTTGCCGATCTTCCATTTCAAATATGATGTAAGGAAGTCATCAATTTCACCGTCAAGGAACGATTGCGCTTTACCTGTTTCTGCTCCTGTTCGCAAGTCCTTTATCATTGTATATGGTTGCAATACGTATGATCTTATCTGATGGCCCCACGCAATATCGCCTTTTTCATCATATGCATTTGAAAATTCCTTCTCACGTTGCTTTTCCTCTATTTGAAATAGCTTGGATTTTAACATTTTCATGGCCGTAGCTCTGTTCTTATGCTGCGACCTGTCGTTCTGGCATTGTACTATTATGCCTGTCGGTATATATGTAATTCTCACAGCAGAAGATGTCTTGTTGACGTGTTGGCCTCCTGCACCGGAAGAACGGTAAGTATCAATCTTTAAATCTTTTTCGTTAATTTCTATGTCTATTTCAGTATTTATTTCAGGGATTACATCCACAGCTGCAAATGAAGTGTGTCTCCTGCTGTTAGAGTCGAACGGAGATATGCGAACCAGTCGGTGGGCACCAATCTCGGATTTTAAATAACCGTAGGCGAAACTACCTTTAATTATGGTTGCGACCCTTTTAACACCTGCTTCTTCACCGGGCAGAAGATCAATCGTTTCCATGGAAAAGTTGTTTTTCTCCGCCCACATACTGTACATTCTCAGTAGCATAGAAGCCCAGTCACACGATTCCGTGCCTCCTGCGCCGGCATGTATACTGAGAAATGCATTGCAACTATCATTCTGCCCATTCAGCATCATACGTAATTCAAGCTTCTCAAGCTTTTGGGTAAATGATTGCAGATCCTTCTCGATTTCTGCTTCTAACTCTTCGTCGCTCTCATCTTCTGCAAGTTCTGATAAGTCAACAACATCACTAAGCGACTTCTGTAATTCTTGAAAAGGTACGGTTAGTTCCTTTAACTCCTTCAGCCTTTTGACGGTAGTTTGTGCTTTTTCCTTGTTGTTCCAGAAATCTGCGTTTCCCAGCTCTGTTTCTATCTCTTCCTGCTCTTTTTCCTTAGAAGTCAGGTCAAAGAGAGTCCCGTAAATGTACGAGCCTGTTTTTTAACGGATTTAGCTGTTTCTCAGTGCTTTTGATCATTTTCAACCTCTTATTACCAAATGGTTTCCTGATTTCGAGTCGAAATTATAGTTTATGGAAATATTAATGTCAAATTGTTTTTAACAGTGGAAAATATTTGTTGAAATGACGCGAAAAATCAGGTAAACTGATTGTTTCCCATAATACGTGGAAATTCTGCTATAACGAGTGAAAATGGTAAAAATTACGCTGCCCGACGGTATTGAAAGAAAATATGAAGACAAGGTCACTGTTAAGGATGTAGCATGCGATATTGCTGGGATGAATCGCGGTATGGCAATAGTAGGTAAAGTTAACAGCATGCTTGTAGATCTTAATAGCCAGATTGAGGCGGATACAACACTGGAGATCTTGTGATGGCTGATTCTGATGACGGTCTTGAGATACTCAGACACAGTACCGCGCACGTGATGGCTCAGGCAGTTACTAATTTGTATCCGGATGCTAAATTAGGGATTGGCCCCTCTATCAAGGACGGTTTCTATTATGACTTTGATCTGGAAACAACACTGTCCGAAGAAGACCTTGAGAAGATAGAGGCGGAGATGAAGAGGGTTATTGAGTCTGACGAGGCTTTTGAGCGTTTTGAAGAGGCCAGTGATGCTGCCATTAAAAGGATGGAAGAGTCTGGTCAGGACTACAAGATTGAGTTGATTAAAGGACTGGAAGATCAGACAATCTCTTTTTACCGGCAGGGTGATTTTGTTGACCTGTGCAGAGGTCCACACCTGGAGAGCACAAAAAAAATCACGGCATTTAAGCTGTTAAGTGTTGCAGGAGCATACTGGCGTGGGAAAGAAACCAACCCGATGCTTCAGAGGATATATGGAACAGCTTTTACGAATAAAAAAGACTTAAGAGTACATCTAAAGCTTTTAGAAGAGGCTAAAAAACGTGATCATAGAAAAGTTGGTACAGCGCTAGACCTATACAGCTTTCATGAAGAGGGTGGTCCCGGTCTCGTATTCTGGCATCCAAAAGGGGCAAGAATAAGAAGTATTATCGAGACGTTTTGGCGAGAAGAGCACTATAAACGTGGTTACGAAGTAGTTTACAGTCCTCACATTGCTAAAATAGATCTTTGGAAAACAAGTGGTCATTTGGACTTTTATAGAGAGAGCATGTTCTCCCCTATAGAAGTTGATGGGCAAGAGTACATCTTGAAGCCGATGAATTGTCCTTTTGCGATTCTTATGTACCAGACAAAAGTGCGTAGTTATCGTGATTTGCCACAAAGGTGGGGCGAGCTTGGCACGGTTTATAGATACGAGAGATCAGGGGTTTTGCATGGGCTTTTAAGGGTTCGTGGCTTTACGCAGGACGATGCCCATGTGTTTTGCAGGCCGGATCAGTTAAAGGATGAAATAGTTGGCATTATAGATCTGGCGCAATACATGCTTGAGCGCTTCGGGTTTAATGAATACGAAATAGAACTTGCGGTCAGAGGCAAAGGGGAATCTGAAAAGTATATAGGAGAGAACGAAAATTGGGATCTTGCTGAAGAAGCTTTAAAGAACGCCCTCGAACAAAAAGAGCTGGAATATACGAGGGAGGAAGGCGAGGCAAAATTCTACGGGCCGGCAATTGATATAAAGATTAAGGATGCTTTGGGCAGGGGCTGGCAGGGTCCAACTATTCAGGTGGATTTTAATTTGCCTGTAAGGTTTGATGTTAATTATATTGCGTCTGATGGTAAGAAGCATAAGGTGGTAATGGTCCATCGAACTGTGCTTGGCGCCATGGAGAGATTCGTCGGGTGCTTGCTGGAACATTATGCCGGTGATTTTCCTTTGTGGTTGGCTCCTACACAGGTCAGGGTTCTGCCAATAACAGACGCCCATGATGAATATAGTAAGAAGATAAAGGATAGATTGTCTGAGGTAGGGATTCGAGCTGACTGTGATTTGAGGAATGAGAAGACAGGCTTTAAGATCAGAGAAGGCACTTTGGAGAAAATCCCTTATCTGCTTATTATAGGCGATAGAGAGTTGGAGGAAGAGACAGTGTCGGTTCGGAGTCGTAAGAATGGAGATGAGGGGGTTCTGTCTTTATCAGAATTCCTTGTGCGTGTTGAAAAGGAAGCTAAGGATAAAGCCTAGTATTTCGTTTTGCGTGGAAGTTTGTGATTGTCTGGGATTCTTGCGTTAATGTAAAACTGTAATTTTTTTAAGGGGGGTGTAAAGATCTCGAAATTTCAGAGAATTAATGAAAGAATATATGCGAAGACCGTAAGAGTTGTTGGTGAAGGTGGAGAACAATTAGGCATTATGAAAAAGCATGATGCCCTCAGTAAGGCGATGGAATTAGGATTGGATCTGGTTGAGGTTTCGCCGGATACTGACCCCCCTGTATGTCGCCTTCTGGATTATGGTAAGCATCAATACAAGCTGAGCAAAAAATCACATCAGAAAAGTCGTACTGTTCAGTTAAAAGAAATTCGGGTCAGGCCAAAAATTGGCGCACACGATCTTCAAACAAAAATAAAAAATGCAAGAAAGTTTATTGAGAGAAAAGATAGGGTTCTGGTTAACATGATGTTCAGGGGGAGAGAGAAAGCACACAAGGATATGGCTAAAGAGATATTTGATGAAATTATTAGGTCTTTGGAAGATATTGCAAAGGTAGAATCACAAGCAAAGTCAACAGGAAGAAGTATGGGGATTATCTTGACACCAAAAGCATAACACCAAAGTTAATGTTAGAAAGCGAAGGAGTATTGGAATGCCAAAATTAAAGTCACATAAAGGACTTGCAAAAAGGGTTAGGGTTTCTCCTAATGGTAAGATTAAGAGAAAGAAGGCTTTTGCCGGTCATTTAATGTCAGGAAAAACTGGTAATCGTAAAAGGGCACTCAAGAGAACGAGTCTTGTGTCAAAGGGATTTACCAGGTCATCGTTACGTGCATTAGGAAAAGCATAGTATATATTTTAGAATAAGCGCAAGAAAGGTTTTAAAGATGCCAAGAGTAAGAAAAGGTTCAGCAAGAAAACAAGCCAGAAAAAGGCTACTCAATGCAACTAAAGGGTATTGGGGTGGTAGAGGTAATCTCTTTAGAAAGGCCAGTGAAACATATGTGAGGGCAATGGCTTTTGCCTATAGAGATAGAAAGTGTAAAAAGAGGAACTTCAGAAAACTTTGGATAATACGTATAAATGCAGCTGCTAAAATGCGTGGGATTAATTATAGTCGTTTTATCAACGGGTTAATGAAAGCCAATGTTGTAGTTGACAGGAAGATGTTAGCGGAAGCAGCAGTAAATGATCCAGCCGCTTTTGATGAATTGGTTGAGTTGTCAAAGCAACATATTTAAAACCAGAATGCGTAACATGTGTTCTGGTTTTTCCACTCTTTATGGATTGTTTTTTGACTAACAATCCTCAGTGTCCAATCTGCAATTTGAAAATAGTGTTATATATCCTTCCTTTCGGCCCGCTCGGACAAGCTGTTTCCAAGGCGGGCAAGACCACCTGAACTGGCAACCACGGGGAGCTGATTTATTATGCAGGAAAGATTAAGTGAAATACAAAACCAGGCAAAGGGCGATTTGGCAAAGGCTGAATCTCTGGAAGAAGTTGAAACTATAAAAACCAGATATCTCGGAAGAAAAGGCGGTGTTATTACTGAGATAATCAAGGCTATTCCAGGTTTGCCTCCCGAGCAGAGATCATCTATCGGGAAGTCCGCAAATGCGCTTAAGCAGGAAATCAGTAAATGGATAGAAGATGCAAAAGGAACGCTTGCCGGTAAAGAACAGGCCTCTGATTCTAAAAAGATGTTTGATTTGTCGATACCTGGTGAGCACAAACCCTATGGACACAAACACCCACTTACACAAACCATCGATGATATTAAAGAAATATTCAAGAAACTGTGTTTCGATATAGAGTACGGGCCCGAGGTAGAACACGAATACTACAACTTTGATGCTCTGAATATTCCCGCGGATCACCCTTCCAGAGAAGATTTTGATACATTCTACCTGGGTAACAAGCGCCTCTTGAGAAGCCAGACCTCCACTGTCCAGATAAGGGTAATGGAAAAAACAAAACCTCCAATAAGGATGATAGCTCCTGGAAAAGTTTTTCGTCCGGATACAGTTGATGCTCGCCATGCTTCCATGTTTCATCAGATTGAAGGACTGATGGTGGATGAAGGTGTAAGTTTCAGCGACCTGAAATACGTTTTAACTCTGTTTGCCCAGTCGTACTTCGGGCAGGATATAAAGATGAGATTCCGCCCTTCATTCTTCCCCTTCACTGAGCCAAGTGCAGAAATTGACATTTCATGCTCCCTCTGTAAAGGGAAAGGATGTAGTGTGTGCTCCCAAAGCGGCTGGGTTGAGGTGTTAGGCGCGGGAATGGTGGATCCAAATGTGTTTGACACCGTTGGCTACGATTCTGAAAAATATACCGGGTTTGCATTTGGTATAGGCGTGGAGAGGCTTACCATGCTGAAATATGGAATAGATAATATCAGGCTTTTCTTTGAAAATGACTTGAGGTTCTTGTCGCAATTTTAAAACTATGAAAATCAGTTACAACTGGCTTAAGGATTATTGCAAATACGATCTTTCTGTGGAGGGATTGGCAGAAAGCTTGACGAATGCGGGATTGGTAGTTGATACCGTAAACCCTGTAGAAGATGATTTTTGTCTGGAGGTTGAGGTGACTTCAAACAGACCTGACTGCCTGGGCTTTATCGGTGTTGCCAGAGAAGTAGCTACTATTGTACGCGGTAAGCTTGATATTCCGGATGTGGGCTATGATACAACAGATGAAAATATAAATGATATAACAAGTGTTGCTGTAGAAGATAATGAATTGTGTCAGCGGTATACGGCAAGAATCATAAAAGATGTGAAAATAGGCCCATCGCCAGAATGGATGCAGAAAAAAATATCCAGTATTGGATTGCGCCCGGTAAACAATATCGTGGATATTACAAACTATGTATTGATGGAGAGTGGCCAGCCGTTACACGCCTTTGATCTTGACAGGTTGAGTGAGGGCAGGATTGTTGTCAGAAGGGCAAAGAAGGATGAAACTATGGAGGCGATTGACGGCAGTAAGTGTGTACTTGCGGATGATATGCTGGTGATTGCAGACGCGCAGAGGCCGGTAGCCATTGCGGGAGTGATGGGAGGGAAGGATACAGAGGTCTCTGATGCCACAAGGAACATTCTTCTGGAAAGTGCGTTTTTTGATCCGAGAAGTGTCAGGAGGGTTTCCAGGAAACTTAGTCTGATGTCAGACTCTTCCTATCGCTTTGAACGGCGCGTAGATCCTGAGTGCGTTGACTGGGCGTCAAGGAGGGCGACAAAGATGATATTGGATATAGCGGGTGGCCAGGCTGTGGAGGGGGTAATAGACCAAAACTATTTGGAAGACAATAAGATGAATGTCTCATTGAAGATGTCCAGGTTGAACAGCCTGTTGGGGCTTCAAATAGAAAAGAATGCGGCGAAGGATATTCTGGAACACTTACAATTTAAAATAAATTCTGAAACTGAAGACGGGTTCAGTGTGGATGTTCCCAGTTTCAGGGGAGATGTTTATCGCGAAATAGACCTGATAGAAGAGGTTGCCAGGATACACGGATACGACAAAATACCTGTGAAAAGTAGTATAGGAGTGAAGCTGACACAGGATAACCGGTTTGACAAAATTACTGAAAGAACAAAGAACGTCATCTCCGGGCTGGGTTTTAATGAAGTTGTCACTGACAGCATTGTTGGTGATTCACAGGAGCGACATGGCACCATCTGGTCTGAGACCGGCAGCTTGAAAATTCTCAATCCGATACGGCAGGATGAGAATCTTCTGAGGAAGGCTCTCGTACATAATCTGTTGAGGGTGAAGAAGCATAATCAGAACTATGGTGTAGAGAAAACTGATATATATGAATTGTCCAAAGTCTATTTACCTCAGGAGGACGACCAGCTGCCGGAAGAGAAGGAGTGCTTATGTATTCTCGGAGAGGATGGATATCTGGCCTTGAAAGGTGCGATAGAAACCATGCTCAGCCATCTTAATATTGCAGACAGTCTTGAGAGTGTTCATTTTGATTTTGGTCTGTTCAGTTCAGAAAAATCTGCAGAACTGAGGCTTGGAGATAGAGTCCTGGGGTTTATTGGAGAATTAAGTAGAGAAGTAATTAGTGATTATGATTTTAGAAGCAAGCCTTGTGTAGCGGAACTTGATTTTAATGTACTGTTAGATAAGACAAACCTTGAAGATTCGTATCTAAAAATACCATCACTTCCCATAGTGTCGCGAGATTTTGCCGTAGTAAGTGATGAGAAGGTTACATGGGCAGAGATAAAAGGGTGTATAGAGTCCCTTAAGATAGACTATGTCGATAACATTGAATTCTTTGATGTATACAGAGGCAAGCAGATCGAAAAGGGCAGTAAGAGTATCGCCTTCAGGGTTATATTCAGAGCAGATGATAAAACCCTGAAGAGCGAAGAAGTAGACATTCTGCAGGAAAAAATCCTTACAAGCCTTGGCAATTCTCTTGGCGTAAGCCTTCGTGCTTAAGATTTGAAATTATAATTTAAGCCGTAGTGCTAACTAAAAATCTTTAAAACTTTCATCATGTTCCGCAATCCTATTTTTACCAATTGGGGTGATACTTTCATTTGAGACTGCTTCTGTCGGTACACCTTTTCTCTTTCCATTACCATTGTTATCAAGGACAGTTTCAGGTGAACCTTTAGATTCGGATTTGATTCCATTGCTGGAATCATCGGGTTTTCTCTGCTTGGCTATGCAATTTTCAACTTTTTCTTTGGTTTCTTTTGCTGCACTCATACTTTTTATTAGCAAGGTTTCTGACCTCTTTAGCATCTACGGCAAAGCTGTTTCCCTGCATAATGATCTGTGATGTATCCTCTATAGCCTTCACTACCAGGGCATTGGTTGATTCATATTCTGCCATTGAGAAACTGTTTTGCAGTAGATGAGTCAATAGAAAAAAAGGTTGCATTTTTATGATTGTTTTATATTATAAGCTTAGATGGCAAATTATATTCCTTACCTTAAGAACATGTTGTAATTAAACTTAATCATCAGGGGTTGCAGTAAGTAATGCAATTAGCTTTTTACCCTGGATAATAGTTTCACGTCTTCGCCGCATCAAAATATAGCGGTATATCTTTTTAATTCTGACTGAGTATGCAGTTATGGATGAAACTCAAAAAGAATATAATTTACGGGTGTCGGAAGATGGTACGGCAGTTCTCCTGGACAGCGATCTATCCGCCGTTGAGCTTGACACGTTGGTAGATAGCATTAGTAAGGAACTCGAAGAACTTGGTGTTAAAGACCCACCTGACCAGAAACAATTAAAAGACCAACTCCTGCAAATAGAGCCAGTAATTCCCCATTTAGTAGATTTTATTCGCATCAAAGGCGAGTCGCCTGTTCCTCCTACTCATGGACGCGTTGAATGGGACGGAGATTTTTTTAACAATGGCTTTGTAGCGGACAAAGAAACCGGCAAGGTTGACTATCGAGAAAAAGCATCAAGTGAATCCGTAAAAAAGGGTGAATTGCTGGGCCATCAAATTCCAGTCAAGGAGGGAAAGGATGGACTTGACGTCTTTGGAAATGTAATTCCAGCTGAGAAGCCGGAACAGTACTACCCTAAGGTTGGAGAAAATATACGATTTGACCTGAATAAAAATGCCTACTATGCTGAAATAAGTGGGCGTGTCCGCCTGGTTAGTGATACTCTTTATGTAGATGAGGTGTACACGATTGATGAAGATGTTGATATTACAACTGGAAATATTCAGCATACGGGTGCAGTTGTAGTCAAGAGGGATGTGCTTGGTGGCGCAAAGATTGAGACTGCCGGTAATATAGAGGTCGGTGGTATCATAGAAAATGCAGAGATTCAGGCAGGTGGGGATCTTGTAGTCCATGGCGGTATAAGACAGTCAGAGGGTCAAAAAGTCGTGGTAGAGGGTTGTATTAATGCAAAGTATATAGACGGAGGAAATATTCAGGCTAACAAAGACATTGTAGTCGAGAGAGAGATTATCAATTCAACATTGCATACGCTCGGTGCAGTAGTGATACCAAAAGGCCGTATAGTAGGTGGTGAGATAGTGGCTCTTCGAGGTATCTATGTTGGACAGGCTGGCAGTAAATCATATACACCCACCGTGCTAGTGGCAGGTGAAGACTTTAGTGTTAGAGGTAAGCTGGATTTAAAGAAAATAAAGATCAAAAGACTTACGCAGGAGCTGGAACAGCTTAAGAATGTGATAGATAGATTCATGACAGATTCCGTTCTTGATCAGGAAGAATGTACAGAAGGACAGACAAAAGTTTATGAGTTGGAGCAAGAGTTGCAAGCTCTAATTAAAGAGTCGAAGGATATATCTTCACGGGTTGCGGAAAGAGCCGGAAAGGTAGTAGTGGTGGAAAATACACTCTATCCGAAAACTACTATTTGCCTTGGAGAAGAAAAGTTAACAGTAACGGAAGAGTATGTCGGGAAGGTTGAGGCCAAGATAGTTAAAGGACGGATTAAACTAGAGGGGAAGGATATTTCAGACATTGACTGATATAAAGAATCTTTTTAATGATCTATAAACATTTCAGGTTTGATCAACACATGCTTACGATCTCCTGTCGTTATACCATCAACGCATTCACTGCATTTTTTTGTGTTTCACTATAGCTTAGATAAAATATCAACCTTATCCGGGTGTCGTAATATTCCCCCATTTTTCCCTTTTTGCATTAGAGTGTTGTGGTATAATCCTCTTATGTCAAATTGTTTGTATGGTCAGGGACTTGTCATATAGCTCCTCTTTTGTAACAATTTTTACTTCTTTTCTTCAGGTACTAACTACTACAATCAGAACGCCTGGGAATTGTCGTACGTAAAACCAGGTTAAGTTTTGAAAGAAAGTGCCGATATAATATAAACAGTTCCGTAAAAAGAGATCTTTTGATAAATTGCAAATAACAGAGTTTTTCCAATGAGTGAATATACATCTATATCAGGTGATGCTTTATTAGAAGGCACAGAGGTAGAGTTTGATCTCTTTTTGAGATCAGGTGTAGGTGAATCTTCTAAAATTGTATTATATTGTCGTAGCGGTGAAGATTTAAGTTCAGAGAGAAGAGAAGAATTAATAAGTAAACATGCAGACCGGCTTTGTATCTCAACAGAAGATGTCGATAAATATATTGAGTATCAGGAAAAAATCTCAAAACAATTCTTAGTGATAAAAATAAAAGTACTAAAGAGAAATCTGGCATAGTTTACCAGGTTGCAACAAAAGTAGTAACCGATCTTTTGGAGGATCCGAAATCAGGTAAGAACATGGAACGGATTTCTGGATGGGTAACTAATACAATTAGCCATATTGTTGGAGACGAAAACACGTTTTCCAGTTTACTTGGTGTTAGTTCCCATACTTACCAGATATATACACATTGTGTTAATACGTCAGTGCTTGGGTTGCTCTTTGGCAAACATCTTTCTTTTAAAGAGGATGAGCTGGCCCGTATTGGATCTGGTATGTTGTTGCATGACATTGGTAAGTTGGCTATTCCTTTAAATGTAGTAAACAAACCCGGTCACCTTACTGGCGAAGAGTTTACGGCGATGAAGAAGCATCCCAAAGCGGGTTTGGAAATCCTGGAACACAGGAGTAGTGTTAACGTGCTGTCTCTGGAAATTGTTATTCAGCATCACGAAAACTATGATGGATCTGGATACCCTTATGGGATTAAGGGAGAAGAGATTCACTTGTTCGGGCGGATTGCCAGAATCATTGACGTTTATGACGCGATGACGTCCAAGAGAACGTGTGCGGAAGCAATGAGGCCTTTTGCTGTACTGGCAGAGATGAAAAATAACATGCCCGGGTGTTTTGGCGAGAAGTTGTTAAGGGAATTTATTTACTTTCTGGGGCCAAAAGATCCACGCAGGAAACGCAGATCTGCCGATACGTTGTATTCATTTCCGTCTGTTAAATAATTATTAGGATGCAGGGTTATGCATTAGATCTATTCTTGCTACATACAGGGAGAAATATGTGATTGCTAAAAAATTATCAATAGTCTGCGCTGTTTTTATTGTGGGATTATTTATATCACTACAAATTCTTGCGGATGAATTCGACAAGCCTGATCCTACGTTTAAATTGGCAGCTACTCTCTCTCCTATTGATGGAGGGCAGCTCTATATTGGAGGTGTTGATAAAGACAAGAAGACCTTTCGGCTTCATCTCCGTCATATTGGGAAGGATGGTAAGTGGGTTTACTACTACGCCAGTGCCAGTGCATTTGTGAACGAGGATGGCGATGTAGAGTCTGATAGTGCAGTGGCATCTATAGAATATCCCCAGTATACAGCCAGTGTTGTCGGAAATACTTTTAGGAAGGCAACAGTCAGAATTCTCTTTAGTCATCGTGGTGACGGAAAAGGTTTTTTCAAAGAAGCCGGGCAGGTCATCTTCCAGAAATGCGCTACGAAAACGTTTGAAGTAAAGAACTGGAGTTGTACTGGCTGGGAATATCTGGGAACGCTTTCAGGATTCCAGTAGAAATGCGATACATCGTATTCAACCATGACGTAAAAGGGTAATTACACAAAGTGCGCAAATGTAGAAGCGACTGTCTCTGCTTCTGCTTTCTTCATGTCTATTTTGCTTCTACATAAAATTCCTTTTATTTCTTACCTTTAATTAATTAGAATAGCTACATGAATACAAATAAAACCAGAGATGAAATAGATGATAAATACAAATGGGACCTGTCTGTTTTGTACACATCTGACGACTCATGGGAAGAAGACTATCGGAAGGTGGAAGAAGAACTTCCTCAGCTTCTTAAGTTTAAAGGCACTCTGGATGATTTCCGTAAACTCGAACAGTTCATGCAGGCGTATATCGACTTTTCTATAGTCAAAGAAAATTTATATGTATATGCGAATGTTCGTTTTTTTGAAGATACCCGCAACGCAACATATGAAGAGATGAAGGGCCGTATTGAGCTGCTCGTATCTAAGATTTCTGCAGAAACCGTTTTTATAAAAAAAGAGTTATCCTCTTTGTCAGAGAAAGAGATCGATAAATTAATAGATAAAAATTCTCAGTTGTCAGAGTATCGTTTCTTTCTGGATGGTTATGCCAGATACAACCCACATATACTCTCTGAGGAGACAGAGACTGTTTTGGCAGAGCTGGGAATCGCTCTGGGGAAACCGGATGATATTTTTTCTGCCTTTAATGATAATAATATTTCGTTCGAGGTGTTTGAGCATAATGGAGAGGATATCCACCTTTCTCACGCAAAGTATGCTCAAATATTAGAAGCACCTGATCGGGAACTTCGACAAAAGGCGTTCGAATATTACTACAAACCTTTTCTGCAGAATATAGATGTACTGGCAAATACGTATGCCACAACCGTACTTACAAATATTAAACTGACTAAGGTCCGTAACCACGAGTCGATGCTGGAAAGTGCCCTGTTTCCCGATTACCTTCCAACTACAGTATTCACTAATCTGGTTGATGTTGTGAAAGAGAATATTGATGCGATCAGTGATTTCAATGCCCTTAAAAAAGAGGCGCTCGGAGTTGAGGAACTGCACTTCTATGATAATTATATTCCATTGGTTGCTGATGTTGATAAGGAGTATTCTTATGAAGAGACAATTGATCTGGTCCGCACGGCACTTGAACCTCTTGGCTCAGAATATTCAGAGAAGTACGATGCTACAGTTAATGCACGGGTAATAGATGTATTTGAATCCGTAGGCAAAAGATCCGGAGCCTTTTCCTGGGGGAGTTACGCGAGTCGTGGGTTGGTTTTTCTGAATCACACGGAAAAATTCTCTGATGTTTCAACATTTGCGCACGAATTTGGTCATTGCCTGCATCGTGATTACTCTATTGGAAATCAACCGTATATCTATTACCAGAACCCGATCTTCCTGGCAGAGATAGCCTCGACATTTAATGAAGCGCTCTTGTTTGATCATATGTCAAAGATTGCTGTTTCACTCGAAGAGAAAAAATTCTTTCTCTATCATAACATGAAGCGAATTGAGGCGACTTTCTTTCGGCAGACGATGTTTGCAAACTTTGAAAAAGAGATTCATGAGATGGCTGAATCAGGACAGGTGTTGATCGCGAAGAGTATCACTGATGTCTACAAAAAAAATCTTGAAACATATCTGGGCAATGGAATGGTTATCGATGAGCAGTTGCATTGCGAGTGGGCACGGATTCCACATTTCTACAACGCTTTTTATGTCTATAAATACGCAACCAGCCTTTCTGCTGCTATAGCACTGGCAGAGCGTGTGAGCTCAGGTGAGGCTGGAGCGGTTGATGATTATCTGTCATTCTTGGGAGCAGGTTCACACAAAGAACCCCTAGAAATACTCAAAGATGCCGGAGTTGACATGGCCGGAAAAGAGGTATATGAAGTGACAGTCAGTAAATTCAAGAAATTACTGGAAGAATACAAATCGTTATAGGTTTCATTTTCCTTATTACTACTAAGGTGAATTATGTGTGGTAGATTTGTATTAGAAGACATAGATGAAGTCTTTTCAAGATTCAGGCTTTCAGACTCAGAAGATCTTGTGGGGAATATCAGGCCTCGCTATAATATTGCTCCCTCACATTATGCTTATATTATCAGCCGGAATGCAAGACAGGAAAACAGACTGGAGATGATGAAGTGGGGGCTGATTCCATCCTGGTCAAAAGACCCGAAGGTTGGAAACAGAATGATCAACGCGAGAGTAGAGACAGTCGCCATAAAACCATCATTTAAAAATCTACTAAAAACAAATCGATGTTTAGTGCCGTGCTCCGGGTTTTATGAATGGAAAACAGCCGGCGCAAAGAAGATACCACATTATATAGGACCGAAGGACAGTAAAATCTTCTGTCTGGCAGGGCTTTACGATGTCTGGAAAAAGAGTGATGGAACTGATCTTAAGACATTTACCATAATAAAAACACAACCTAATAATACTTTTAAACCGATACATAACAGAATGCCTGTAATTCTACATCAAGAGCTTGAAGGCCAGTGGCTTAATACTAAATTGCAAGACTATGATTCCATAAAGCGGCTGTTAAAACCGTATCCGGATGATGATATGATATCCTACGCCGTTTCAAATGAAGTTAATAATTCGGAAAATAACAACCCTCAATTAATAAAGCAGATACATTGCTGAGCTTTTTCGGAAGTTTATAAGAGATTTTACTTGTATTATCCATTAAAGTAATATAAACCATATCTATGAAATTAGAAATGTGCGGTGTCTGTCTATTTCTAATTACATAGTAAATGAATATTTAAATGTTGAGTAGAAAATAAACGGGCAGAAATACTGACCTCTGAGATAATTTAAATCTTATTATAAAGGAGCAAAAAATGGCAGAAGCAAAGGGATTGAGCAAGCCGGTGAAACTGAATTCTGATCTGGCAGCGTTTCTGGGGAAGAAAGAACTGCCCAGGACTGAGATCACCAAGAAACTTTGGGACTACATTAAAGCGAATAAACTTCAGACAAAGAGTGAAAATGGAAAACCTGAGAACGCTGGTAAGTATATTGTAGCTGATGCTAAATTGCTCACGATCTTTAAAAATACAAAATCCAAAAGCAAATCAGGTAAGCTTACTGATCTTACAAATATGAAAGAGGGCCAGACGATCAACATGATGCAGATGGCTGCAGTAGTCGGCGCAAACATAGAATAAGCATAAAGTATCGTGTTGGATTGTATGTGAATAATAAAGGCACGACATAAAATATAAAAACGGGGTCAATTCATTATCGTTGACAGTTACTAAAGGCTGGAAAGTCTTGTTTGTCAATTGTAAGGAATTGGCCCCGTTTCGGTTGTATCAGCCACATCTATGAGATCACTATGAAAAAAACGTTTAAATTGACCCACCCGAAGATCAAAGCTCCACGGCTTGTTGAAGCTATTAAATATGAGGTGAAGAAATACCTGAGACGGGAACGCAAAAAGGCTCTGCCCAAAGGTGTCGACTTCTGGGATTTTGACTGTCGGATGGGTGTTGATGAGGTAAGTAGTGAGGCCGTTCATGTGTACGATATTAATAAGGCTATTGATCATGCCGAATCAAAACAGCTCGAATCCTTCTATCTGGAAATTCTGGCCAAACCGGGTCGTCGAATAAAAAAAAACAGAGAGGAAAGTGCAGATGAAAAAGATGATTCATGAGGTTGGTTAATTTACTGCATATATGAATAGTGATGGAAACGTAATCAGAAGGGCGAAACACGGATCATGAGTGAACAACAAGTCAATAATCCTCTGCACGGTGTGACACTGGAGAAGATAGTTAACAGTCTGGTTGAGTATTATGGCTGGGAAGAATTGGGTGTACGCATCGATATCAGGTGTTTTAACAATGATCCTTCTGTGAAGTCCAGCCTCAAGTTCCTGCGAAGAACGCCCTGGGCAAGAAAGAAAGTCGAACGGTTATACCTCGCCACGCAAAAGGATTAGGTATTTATGAAAAGCGAAAAATATACATTAGAAGAGATACAGAACTGTATCACAACCATTGAAGCTTTGGTTGAAGATAGCAAACAGCTTGTATCTTTAAGCAGAGAAGAGAAAAAGAGATTATTTGCCGCGGCGGGGAAAATTGCAAGACCTTCTACCGAAGAGAGAAAGAAACGCCGTAAAGATGAGAAGATTGCGAAGAGTCAGGGTTTAAAGAAAGCGGACAGAATTGCCCGGCGCAATACTGGAATCCGCAATGCTCGGTTAAAAGATGTATTCAGCGCTCCGAAAGAGTTGCCGATGGATCGGATTGAGTCTGAGTTAGATCCGGACGAACTTAGTTCAGAACGTAACTGTTATGTCTGTAAAGCTGAGTTTACAACACTCCATCATTTCTATGATTCAATGTGCAAGCCGTGTGGTGACTTGAATTATAGAAAGCGATTTCAAACGGCATCGCTTGATGGGAAGGTTGCACTGATTACCGGTTCACGGCTCAAGATTGGTTACCAAGCGGCATTGATGATGCTTCGTGCCGGTGCTATGGTAATTGCCACCACTCGTTTCCCTGTTGATTCGGCAGAGCGATTTGCAAAAGAGGAAGATTTCTCAAATTGGAAAGGGCGTCTGCATATTCACGGGCTTGATCTGCGCCACACTCCAAGTGTAGAAATTTTTGCCAGCTATATAGAGCAGGGCTATGATCGCCTTGATATACTGATCAATAACGCCGCTCAGACAGTTCGGCGTCCTCCGGGGTTTTACGCGCACTTAATTGAAAATGAATCAAAACCATTACACCTTTTGTCAGAAGAGGTTCAGACTCTTCTTGGTAACCATGAAGAGTGCAAAAGTCAGTTGAATGCACTTTGTCAGAACGAGCGCGAACAAGATGCTCTTCTTCCTGTTGCATGGCATGGACAAGGTCCTGGAATCGGATTGCGTGCTTCCGCAAAACTTTCTCAGATTCCCTATAATTTCGACAACTCTATGGTTGCCGGGGAGCTGTTTCCGAAAGGCAAACTTGATGTGGACCTTCAGCAGGTTGATTTGCGAAAAACAAATAGTTGGCGTCTGAAGCTTGGTGATATCGAAACTCCGGAAATGCTGGAGGTGCAATTGGTGAATGCGGTCGCTCCGTTTGTATTGTGCAATCGTCTGGCGAACCTGATGAAACGTGATAGTACAGAGCAGAAGCACATTGTGAATGTAACAGCGGTGGAAGGCAAGTTTTATCGATTTAAAAAGTCAGATCGTCACCCTCATACGAACATGGCGAAGGCTGCCTTAAACATGTTGACCCACACCTCGGCAGGAGATTTTGCAAAGTATGGTATTTTTATGAATGCGGTAGATACCGGTTGGGTGACCGATGAAGACCCGATAGCACTCTCTCAATTCAAACAGGACGTGCACGACTTCCAACCTCCATTGGACATAGTGGATGGGGCGGCAAGAGTGTGTGATCCGTTTTTTGATGGCATCATTACCGGTAAGCACTGGGTTGGAAAATTTCTAAAGGACTACTTCCCAATCGACTGGTAGCTCTCCTTTTTTTCCGTTGCTATTTTAACCATTATTTTTACAATCGTACAATCATGATAAGAAAAGAGAAAAAAGGTGGCTTTATAGAGAGCGGTACTCTCTCTGTAAAGTATCAGTTCAGTATTGGTAAGAAAATAAGCGATACGAAACTGTCAAAATCCAAATATAGCTCTTTACTGCAAATACAAAGTCTTGATCCTGTAAAAATTATGACTGATCAGGGAAAAAACAGGACATGGTGGATGTATCAAGATGGGTTCTATATAGAGAATGAAGGTATGTCCGGAGATGACGTAAAAGGCTTTGCAATGGGAAAAACTGGAAAGAAGAAGAAATAGACTATGGAGGAATTTCCTAAAAAATTAACTGCATACTTAAATACACTTGATGAGAAAGAGAAGGATGAGATGACCAGGTTGTTTCAGTCATTAGTCGAAACAGCTCAAACCCACAAATTCCAGAGTCCTCGTTTCTGGGCGATGAGGCAGATCCTCTCCGGTAGATCGTTGGAACAGATAAAGAGAAACATTAGAAAGAGAACCACAACGAAAGCTGATAGACGCAGATAGGTAGAGAGAGGGAAATTGGAACAGGCAAACAGGGATAAGAGAGTATTGCTGTAACAAACTAAAAAGCTGGTGTGCGTGACTATTCTTTCAAACTAACATCTCATCACACTAACAAAATAAGAAAAAACAAAAAATGTTTAAAATTTCTAAAATGCTAATTAAATAAAATCAAATCAAAAAGATAGAATAATAAATACTCACAAAAGTCACGCACACCACGGAAAAATTGTATAACAATTCAGATAAAAATCAAGTTAAAAACTAACAACTATATCACACTTTTGACGTAATAAATCGAGAGTTAATGGCATGGAATAATTGTCTCGATATTAAACAAACCTGAGACAGTATGTCAAAAATCAAATCATCACTTTAGAGTGTTATGACATTGCTAAAGTACGTATTCCCATACCTCACAACATCTTATCGTATGTGATAACCAATCCCCTCTCTCGTAGTATTTGATTTGGTATACCTTTTGCGATCTTCTTAAGATAGATGAAAAGCTATCTTAACTGAATAAAATCAACAACCTATTCATTATGATGATCGATAAGCTGGAAGAAGGTGAGTTTCTCTATATTGATGGCAAATTGGATGAGGCAGGAATTTGCTTTCTGGCTGTAATCGAAGAGGACTCAAGAAATAAAGTTGCTTATAATAACATGGGCGTAATTGCCTATAGAATGAATGAAATAGAAAAGGCATTTGACTTCTTTGTCATGTCTTTAAAAGAGGACCCTTATTTTGAAGACGCTATAATTAATCTTTTTGATTTGCTTCGTGTTCTGGGTTATTCCAATCTTGTAGCGTCTTGCCTTAGAGATGTTGCAGAGTTTGATCCGCAGGTTAATTAAAATCATGGGAATGGGAAAATAACACTGACTTTCTCAAAACCCTAAACGTTCTTTTTCTTCGCGCGGGCTCTGATTGTGTTTTTCTGCAATCAGGACCCACCTCCTATTGTATCTTATTAATTGAACGGATTGGTCTCACATGGTTGCTGGCGTTATCATATACCCAGCATGCGTTGCCACCACCGTAACCACCGCTGAAACGTACACTCCAGGCACCGTCCAGATAACCGGCACTGTCATTTTCGTCGCCTGTCCAGATACCGGTCTGTTTCGCATCAAAAGCAGGATCTATGTAAAGACTGCTGGCATTTATGTCAGGTTCCATCAGTGATATCGCTTCCTCAACAGTAGGCAGTCTCCAGTCAGAATACCCGGCATATCCTTTGCCGTTTAAATCTTTTACCCATTGTTTCGCTGCAGGCCAATCCATCTCTTTGTCAGAGCCGGACTGGTGCCAGATCAAGTTTGTGGCATGGTCTATTATCGTACTGTCTCCACCTACAGATTTCTCTTCATAGCTATTATTAATTGTGCTATGTCCGTAAAAGCCATAATTGTGTTTATTAACTATAAAAATGTTCGAGATATACTGTACCTGCAAAGCAATTAAATCTCTATAAGTCGAACGAAGGACTATTTGTGGTTTTTCATCTGCCTTTATGACAGGAGCAGAAAGAAGCACAAATGATATTATCACGATATAAAGTAGTAGGAATTTTTTCATTTTAAACATTTGCTGAAGAATTAAAAAAATAAGAGAAAATTTTGAAAGAATCGATTATAAACGCAGGAGTGAATTAGGCAAGTTTATTTTGATTCATGTTGACCATGCAGGCTTTTACTTATAGCGAGAACGAGGGAGAGGTGCAGAGCACGGATAGCAACGTTCCTGCCTCTGTCCTTTCTTGATGAAATCAGGGTGGAGTTAAAGCAGAAAAGTTTAAAGTGACTAAAGTTAGGAAACAAGCAAGAAATCCATCTTTTATTCGGGGAAAGTCTTCGGTGCCTTTTGTCAGGGGGAATTTGTGTCAGATATTCCATTTTTTAATTTATCAAACTTCCTTTGCTCTTCACGTGGATCGTAAGGTCCCAGGAAGTGTACAAAGTCTATAAACAACTGTTTATCAAAACAGTTAAGCATCTTCTCTTTCATCTCTACAAGGGCTTTGAATGGCCTTATCGCGCCACAATAAGGCCTTTTAGAGGTAAGTGCGTCATATACATCGATAATGCGTGCAATCTTGCCGCAAAGGTGTATCTCGTATTTCCTGAGTCCATACGGATAACCGGTGCCGTCATAGTTTTCATGATGTTGTAATGTAATAATATACTCATATTCTAATGTGCATCCCGCCTCTTTTAGTACTTCCACGCCCAATTCAGGATGTTCTTTTATTATTTCAAACTCCTCTTTTGTCAGTTTTCCATTTTTATTAAGGATATCAGTGCTGATCCTGGTCTTGCCAACATCGTGCATGAGTATACCAGAACAGAGTTCCTTCAGATCATTGTCTTCAAGGCCGATATTTCTTCCAAATAAAGTACCTACAGCCGCTACGTTTACTGAATGAGTATAGGTATAGTGCTCATGTACTGCTATTTTAAGCAGACTGTGTGCAGCATGACAATCTTGAAGAATGTAATCTACCATGTTGTACGCAAACGCTTTTGTTCTCTTGACGATTCCTGTCTTTGGGTCTATAAAGAGGTCCTTCACCAGGTATGTGGCTACTTCTTGTACGATCCTGGTTTTTTCGTCAGTAGAAATTCTTGAATCGGATATGATATTCTGGAAATTAGACTCCAGATACTCATAATATTTCTGTTGATCATCTCTCTTTATAAATAGTCTGCTGATATTTCTTTCCAGTAGCATCTCTTTTTTGTCGTTTTCAAAGACGGCGTCTCCTCTGCAATAAAGAATGTATCTGCTGTCCGCGCTCGTCTTTACCAGTAAGTAAAGATCGCAGTCAACCATCGTATCGGTTCGTAAACTTTTTGAATTAATGGGTAAGAAATCAGACATGGTGTTTATCTCTGTTTATAACTTTATCTGTTATTTTTTAGTTTATTCCGCGTGCTTCTTTCAAACTCAGGATATGATTTTCTCATACCATTTTTTGCCAGCCTGATCTGCTTGCTTAATCGGTGTTCCAAGCAGGCAGGTTTTCTCGTAGTCTTCTAGTTTTGCTGCGAAATCAATTACCATAGTTTCATCAAACGGCCTGGCAACGCATAACCTGGGGATCATGATTTGTGCGTTTTTTCCCCTTTCCAGAAATACCGGGTCCACAAAAAGAAATCTGATAGCTTTGCGATTGGCCTTATAAAGAAGCGGAAGCCTCTTAGAAATGGCATCCTCTCCAAATAAATGCAGTAGAATCAGCCTTTGGTTAATATTTGGAATCTCTTTAGCATTTGTGAGTATTTGAAAAAAATGTTTATCCTCTTTCGTGTCTTTCTGTAAGTCCAGATTCCGCAAATCAATTTCGAGTGGCTCCGGTACATACTCTTCAGCATGAAAATCTACACTTTGGAACTGAGAGTGTACTTTTAATAAGTTTTGGTTTTCTTTAATGATATTGTTAATAATGGCATTATTTTGCATATCTCCTATTATTGCATGAGCATGGTTATAGACACCTTTTACGGTGTAGTTGACTGAATCAGCAACTACAATAAAGTTGAACCTGACTTTGTCAATTTTCCTTCTTTTCACCGTTTCTCCCATTGCCAATGTTTTTAAATACCCTTCATGTCCAATCTCTTTTCTTTTTTGCCAGGCCGTATTCCTGTTATTACTCCATATTTCAGCATACATCCTGTATTCATTAAGCTCTCTTAAATAGGAGATACTATTGGGGTATAACTCAGGTAGGGTTTCCGGTAGTGGCCCTTTTTTAATATCTCTGAGGTCAATGTCCATTTTTAATTCCGTTCTGTCAGGATGAAAAATAATATTTGACCAGTCAGAAATCGCAACAGCCATTCCATTTTATGATATATTATTTTCTCTCCTTCTAAGTTCTTTAGAATAGGCTACATGCATTATCAAATAATACTTCAAGGCGCTCTGTAGCAGGTATTTTCACTGTTTCATTATGATGCACTTATACGATATTTAATGATAATTGTGTGACACATCAATGCTATGGTGAAAGCGTATACATCTGATATTAATTAAAGGAAGATGGGCTCTACTTGATAACAAATAAGAATACATAGAAAAAAAGTAGACTTTTTTAAGACAAAGAGAGAAAATAAAGGAGGAGGATTTATCGGTCGATTATCAGAAAGGGGCTGAAGATGAGTTTAGTGGATTATAGTTCAGAAAAGAATCAGACCATTAAGGAGCGATTTGTAGACAGAGAGGTCTTCGGAAATATCAGCTCGTTAATGGAAAGGATCATCAAATGTGAAAAAAAAGAGGTATCCATCGAAAAGGATATCCTGGGATCGATGGCTACATTAATGGAAGATATTATTAAAAGCGGCCGGAAGGATGGATCTGCGGAGAAAGAGGTTCTTGAGCGTACAGGCGCATTGATGGAGTCGATAAAAGGAGACAAGAACTGTGAGTTATACAATGAGATAGAAAACCTGTACAAGTATCGCATTGATATTCCGGAAGTAAAAAGATTGAAAGTCCATGAAAAGGTAAAGTTGGCAAGAGGTGATGTTCTGGAAACGGAAAGAGAGAGGATTGTCAAAGAGATAAGGGAAAAGATTGCTGAATTGAAAGGGGAGGAGAGCTTCAGTGATATGATATTAGCAGATGGAGAGATATCTGAGGAGACAAACAAAATAAACCAGGCAGATATAGACGAAAGGATTGCAGAATTGGAGAGATGCTCGCCGGGTATCGAGAATGCGAGGGGTGAAATGCAGGAGATTTGCGAATGGATACACGTTTCAAACTTCCTGCATGACAGGCTACGGGAAAAAGGACATCCTGTCTGGAACGACGATAAAGTGTATATGTGGGGAAGGACGACAGCGGGGCAGGCAGTGTTCTATGATGACGTGATTACAGAAATCTGCAATGACATGGAGATCTTTGAAGGCCAGAAGAACGAGTGGAAGATGTAAATTGAAAAATCCAGATCTGGAGAATGAAGTGAGCTTAGAAGAGTAGGAGGAATGAAAAAAAGGAGGTGTTCGAAATATGAAACGCTTATTCTCTTTATTATTGTTCATTACTATCGCTCTGGTCTCATTACAAGCCGGGACGAAGCAATTCTTCAGTGCGCAGGTGGAAACCCCTGAAGTGGTGATAAATAAATATCTGACTGCAGTTATTTCAAATGATTATGAGACTGCATATACGTTGGTCTCTGATGACAATGGAGATATCAGAGAATGGCTGGATTTCTTAGAATTTGTTACCGGTATTGCACCTGGAAAGATAGCTTCAACAATCCATTTGGCTCACTCTTTAACAAGGCATCAGGTAGTGCAAATAGATTTACCCAATGATGGAACTACTATTGTCAGTGTTGAATCGACGGTTCCGGATATGGAAGAAATATTTAAAATCACTCATTCTGAAAACGAGATTAAATCATTATATGACAACGGCAGTTTACCTTTAAAGAAGAAACAAGGTTCTTTTGTCCTGGTCAATGAAAATAGTAACTGGAAGATAAAGGAAATAAAGGGGACATCCGGAGACTCCGTTTCTAAAGTAGCTATGGATTTAGTAGATAAATTACTCAGTAAAGAAGAGAGTCTGAAATTGAATAAAGAGATCAAAAATTATCAGAACAGAAAGGGAAGCTGACAGCAAAATAAGGGCTTAGGAAAAAAAGACATTAACAAACAATGAAATAATACCTCTTAAGAAAGCAGGAATTACAGGAAGAGTTCAAAATCCAAGGCTTTGTTTTATATCCTTTATTCCTGAATTTCTTGCATTCCTTAGCGGAATATCTCTTTTGTCTATGTTTTATTATCAGTGTCCACCCTACTACTACATCAATCTGGAAATCAGGCTGGAGATAGCGCTCTCTACGTGCAGCGTTCTTTCTCCCAGATGAACAGCACTGAATCCGCACTCAATCAACTTCTTCGCTTCATACGGGATGAACCCTCCTTCAGGGCCTACTGCAAGTGTTACCGGGCTGCCAATATTGTATGGGCACTGTTCTGACGTATATGGGTGGGCGACAAAGGGGAGTGTACCTTTTATAATATCAGGCAGTTCATCTTCTACAAAAGGTTTAAACAGTGGACGGACCAAGACTTCAGGGACAATAGTATCCTGTCCCTGTTCAAGACCCCTGATGAGGTATTTGTTCAGACTCTCTTCTTCCAACACAGGGCTTTTCCAGAAACTCTTCTCTACGCGGTATGAGTTTATTATTATGATTTTCTTTATCCCCATAGCGGTTACCTGGGAGAGGACGCGCTTAAAAACCCTTGGCCGTGCCATGGAGAGGATGAGTGTGAGTTGGAGAGGTGCGGGTGGCTCCCTGTCCAGAGCCACATCCATTTCAATCTTGCCTTCTTCGATGCGTGTAATCCTGCCGCATCCAATATTTCCGTTTATTAACCCAACACGCAATTCATCTCCAACCGATGGTTTGTTAACATTGCGGATATGGTCAAGACGGTGGTCCTGAATCTGTACTCGCTCAGTATCTTCTATAAAATCACTTTTATTAAGGATGATAAGATTCATAACAGGTTTTTATCACACAAAGCCACAGAGATCACGGAGAAAAAAAGAAACGGAGACAAAGAAATTAATTAGACAGGATAACAGGACAAAACAGGAATGAAGGGTTTTGGATTGAAGTAACTCGTAACTCGCACTTCTTAACCCGAAGCTTGCAACCTGAAACCCGCAGCTCGTAACTCGTAAGCAGAAGTCAATAATTACCTATTTATGCAGGTATTATTTACCATATCAAAGTTATCTCCGATTGTGACTGAAGAGTGTATGTTTAATGTGTACAATGTGTTATGTGAATTGTCAGTGGTCTGGCATACTATTAGCTGTAAACAAGGGCAGACTTTAGGAATGTCTCCCGTAGAGATTAGAGGAGACGTGGAATCTTTTAGTAACGCTGTTTTTGAGTTGCTCAAGTGAATAGTTCAACTCTATTTTTTAGTATAAAGGAGAAGAATAATGGATGGTATATCTGCAAACAACCTGTTATTCGGTTTGAATCATGCTAAATCTACTGAAAGCAAGCTGAGTAGATTTATCAGCAAGAGAGATACTAACGGTGACAATGCTCTGACTATCAAGGAGTTAGGCGTTGGTCAGGATATCTTCGACAAGATTGACAAAAACAGTGATGGTCAAGTCGATAAATTTGAGATCATTATGGCTGCTCACAATCGTGCTAAAGGTATGTTGGGTGACGGAAAATCAGATAGACCTGTAAATATCTTCGACAAGATTGATAAAGATGGTGATGGCAAAGTCGATAAAGTAGGGCTCGATATCGCTGATCACAGTCGTGATGATGCTGTCAATGAAAGGATGAACCGGTTACTAAGTAAGAAAGACGTCAACGGTGATGGTGTGTTGAATGCTGCTGAATTAGGTGTACCTGAAGCAGCCTTCAAGCGGATTGATAAAAATGGTGATGGTAAGGTTGGTATAGGAGAACTCAATATTGATGCTAACAATAAAATTGCTGCTCACAATCGTGCACATGCTATCAACGAAAGAATAAGTCATTTACTAAGTACAAAAGACGCTAACGGTAATGGTTCGCTGGATGCCGGAGAATTAGGTATGCCTAAAGATGTTTTTGACAAGATCGATAAAGATCATAACGGTCAAGTTGGAAGGCTGGAACTCACAGCCGCTGCTCACGCACGTACTGCTATCAATAACCTGCTAGGTGATATTCTGCCGAACAAAGAACCTTCAAAATTAGATACCACTGCATAATCTCACTAAACATGGACAGATGCTAATTAAATAGTGTCTGTCTATGTTGTATTCTTCAATAGTAACTCCTACTCCCGCTGTACATAATACTAGAGGGCATTGCACACCACCCTTTTACATCACTCATAAATTTCAGTCAAACAGTTTCAATTAAACCCTTTTCTTTTGCTTTTCGTCCTCTTCTTTGGTATGAACACCAGTGTAAATTAGCGTCCCATTTTCTTCTTTAGAGAATAACAGATGATATCTTTTCTTGATTGGATTGTAATCTTAAGCTATGCAGGTGTTGTTATCGGCTTTGGTTTTTTAGCTGGTAAAAAGGAGAGTACGACAGAGGACTATTTCCTTGGTGGCCGTAAGATGCCCTGGATTTCTGTCATGATCTCCATCTACGCCACTTCTCTTTCCGCACTTACATTTATAGGTGTTCCCGGTGCAGCATTTGAAGGTGATTTTGTTTACCTACAACTGGCGATTGGAGACCTGGCCGGGCGCATGCTGGTCTCAACTCTATTATTAAGCGTGTACTACAAGAGCCGGGTAACTACCATTTATGAGTTTCTTGGCAAACGATTTGGCGCGAGGAGCCGTGATGCCGGGACCGGGTTTTTTATGCTTACCCGTCTGCTTGCAAGTGGTGTGCGACTGGCAGGGTGCGCCATAGCACTCTCTGTTGTATTTGATATTCCGCTTAATAGTGCAATCATACTGATCGCAGTAGTAGCGTTTATATACACTACCCTTGGAGGGATCAAGGCTGTCATATGGACAGACGCGCTTCAGTTTTTCCTTCTCCTGGGCGGGGCAATAGTGACACTGTTTTTTATCTGGTCAGCCATGCCGGGAGGCTTTGGCGAGTTCTTCCAGATCGGATCTGAATTCGGAAAGTTCAAGATCTTTCACGTTTCTGCTTCACCGTCTCACCCTGAATTCTTTCTTAACTTTAACAACCCTAATGCTCTTGCAGCGGGGTTACTGTTTGGGTGCTTCACAACCTTTGCGGTGCTAGGGACCGATCAGGACCTTGTGCAGCGAATGTTGACGTGCGATCATGTAAAGAAGGGGCAGAGGGCGTTGCTATGGACAGCGGCACTCAATTTTCCCATTACACTACTTTTTCTGGGTGTGGGCGCCGCTCTTTTTGCTTATTACAAAGTTGCTCCTGACGCGGCGGTTGATACATTTATTGCAACACGCCATACTGATTATATATTTCCCCATTTCATAAAAACCGTGCTTACTCCCGGTCTGCGTGGATTACTGATTGCGGCACTGCTTGCCGCGGCCATGTCATCCCTCGATTCAGCCCTCAACGCACTCTCTTCCACATTCCATATTGATATTTACAAACGATATATCAACCCGGGAACGACGGAGAAACATGCTGTCACTATCTCCAGGTATACTGTAGTTATATTTGCTGCAGTTCTGGCGCTTGTGGCAATGCAGTGCGGTAAGACAGAATCTGTCTTATGGCTTGGATTCAAGATCTTCGGTTATACATACGGCGCTATGATTGGAGTTTTCCTCATTGCCGTCCTTACCGATAGACGTGGTAACGATATTGCCAATGTCGTGATAATGGTTACGAGTGTGCTTATGGTCCTGTTCCTGACGGCAGATTCAATCGGGCCGCTACAGGAAATCCGCACAACTATTCTCTCTCCACTGGGAATTGAAAAGATCTCCTGGAAGTGGTCGATTATTATTGGGTCGATATGGACTTTTGGTATTGGGGTTATATTTTCTAAAAAAAAGTTAGAAATGCCTAAAGTTTAAAGTGAGCTAAAGTGCCTAAAGTTAATAAATAAATGATCTGTTTTTTTACCGCAACTTTAGTTACTTACCCCAGTATCGAATGCAATACTCTTGAAACTATTATTGAAACTACGATAATAACGAAGGTATATGCTATCAGTGTGTAGACTCTTTTGTCTCTGAGCCAGCTCTGTTTTTCGGGGTGTTTATTTAATATGCTTTTCAATGTCCACTCTTCTGAGATGCAAGAGGCAGTTGGTGCTATCCTGGAGAAAATAAGTGAAACTGTTAACGTTGTACAGAACCCGATTGGCCCCCACCAGAGCCATGATATAGATGGTATAAATTGACCCAGGAAAAAGTTAAGTGCTGTACCGACTATAATGCCAGTGATTATACCGGAACCGGTTATTGATCGGAACAGAATGCCGGCTAAGAAAGTTGCCAGGATAGGGCCGGAAAATGCCGAACCTATCATGTTTACTATCTCTATTACGGTAGATGAAGATTTTGCTACAAAATAGGCACCTCCTGCACTGAATATCCCCCATAACAGAGTTATTATTCTCGATAAGCGAAGCATCTTGAGGGGGTTCTGTGCCATGTCCGGTTTGAATTTCAGTACAAAATCTGAAACGGTTACGGCAGACAGGGAATTAAAGGCGGAATCAATACTGGACATTGAAGCAGCAAAGAGACCTGCCATTACCAGCCCTACCACGCCAACCGGCAGATAGGTAATCATAAAAGTTGGTACCAGGTAATCCGGATTCTTGCCCTGGAGCAGAGCGGCAAAGTCGGGTTGATTTTGAACAAAGGCTGCCAGAACCACTCCGAAGATGATATAGGTGAGGACTATCGGGAATCTGATCAGTCCATTAATCATCAGCGCATTCTGTGTCTGTCGATTGTCGGGTGTGGCAAGCAGACGCTGAGCCTGGCTCTGGTCACATCCGTAGTAGCCCATATAAAGGAAAAAACATCCGATAATCATGGGCCAGAAGGCAAATGTCTGACCGTCCCCGAAACCGTGATGGGAAAAATCTATCGAATTCAGGCGTGTGGGATCGATTGAAACAGAAGAGAGATCTCCGCCTAACATATTTATAGATACAATTAGAGCAACAAGCACGCCGCCGTATAAAATGATAAGCTGGATGATGTCGCTGTACACATCAGCCATTATCCCTCCAATTGTTGTGTATGCAATGGAGACGATGGCCATAATAATCATGGTAGTGATAATAGGCATGCTCAGTACCACAGAGAGAACCAGTGCGGAGGTGTATAAAATCACGCTTGTTGAGAGTCCGCGTGAAAACATAAAAAGAGCTGACAGCGTAAGCCGTGTACCCGCACCGAATCTCTTTTCGGCATATTCATAGATAGAGGCACCGGAAAGCTGACGGAAAACAGGTACCAGTAGAAACATTATGGCAATCATTGAAACTGGTACGGCAAACTCGAATTGCAGCCATTTGATACCACCTCCGGTCTTAAGCGCTACAAAAGCAGGGGCGCTGATCAAGCTTATTGCGCTTACCTGGTTAGCCGCAAGAGATATAGCAATAACGGTTGATCCCATTTTCCTGCCACCAAGAAAATAGTCATCGGTTGATTGCTGGCGCCTTGCCAGCCAGACGCCAAGTCCAATAATACCAATCAGGTAAGTAGTTAATACTATCCAGTCTAAATGGGTCATATGGTTAGTTAAAATGCGTAAGTGTGAGTTTGTCGGATAATAATGCTGCATGCCTTCAAAATCAAGATGAAAAAGATGATGACAGTTAACATGGGAAATGGAAAATTTATCACTTAAGTTTTTGCATAAACATCCGATACTAAAGGCATAAGAGTATTTACTACTTCAAACAAAGTATAGATAGTACCTATTTACAGAAAGGAGATAACCGGGTGGGAATTAACAGGCTTTTTCTGGAAGCGTTTAATACTAAGGTCTTTGGTGAGAAGATCAAAGAAAAGCGTGATCCCAGGGTATTCGACGATATCCTGCAGGAGGAACACTCAAAACTCATGCAAGTGGTCTCAAAGATGGAAAAAAAGTGGAATACAGGAGATCTTAGTGCGAAATACGACCTCAAAGAAGAATATCATCTGCCGTTTAGTGAATAGCAGTTTAAAATATAGTTGAATAAAAAGGTTTGTCTGGGGGGGGAGACCTGCATGCAAATTAACTATCATTTGTCGCATAACTGTAACCGGACTCTCGAAAGAGAGGCCGGTTATCTGGTCCTTTTGCTGTAAAGGAAAAAGTCAGTATTCAATTTTCAAGATTTCAAATCTCAACACACCTGCCGGTGCGTTTACTTCTACTTTATTACCTACCTTGTGTTCTAAAAATGCCTGTGCAAAAGGCGAAGAGACCAGTATTTTATCGTTCATTGGATCGTCGTCACCTGCGCCTACCAATTCATAGTTTTCAATATCTCCGGTGTCCAGGTCTTTGACCTCTACTTTCGCTCCGAAATGTACAGCATCAGTCGGGATATTGGAGGAATCCACAATTTCAGTCCTTGCAAGTTTGTCATCAAGCTGGCGAATCTTAGCTTCGAGCATCCCCTGCGCTTCTCTGGCTGCATGATATTCAGCATTCTCTTTAAGGTCGCCAAATGCTCTTGCGGTTGCGATTGCTTCTTGTATCTCGGGTCTCTTTACATTTTTCATATCATCCAGCTCTTTTGTTAATCTTTGGTAGCCATCTTTTGACATATAAACTTTATCCATATTATTCTCCTGAATACATTTGGTTACAAGAAGACACTGTTTTTGATCTAATCGCCTGTCTTTTTAAGACTGAAGTTTTGTTAAGTGAGAAGATTATTTAAAGTAATTTTATATACAATGTCAATAAGATTATGTTGTTAAATTTATGTAACAAGTAGGGGACTGTTGAAACGAACCACTTGCTTGTTGGCTATAAAAACAGATAATACGAGGAAATGTTCAGCCTTACCTGTTTTTAGTGGATTAATTTTTATATCTTGTGTAGTGTATTATCCTCTTTGGATTAAGCGTTACAGCGTGACTGTACTGGTTTAAACGGTAAATTTGAGCATTTAAGCTTTTCTTTAATGTAAGTAAATACCGCACTGTTTAACGTCATATAAACAAGGAGTATAATTTATTATTTCAGATTAATTTAGAGAACTATGAAACTGAAAAGAATTCCTACGATTTTCTTATTACTGTTGCTTGCTATAGCACTTTTTTGCTCAACGTCATTTGCTAAGCAGGGGACAATGACGGGACAGGTGATGGATGGTTTTGACAAAGTTGTAAAAGATGTTGAGGTTAAGATTAAGGGGACTGAGTTTGCTACGAAGACAGATGAAAATGGTCAATACAGTATTAAATACAATCCCGGCAAAGTAGTGGTGTCGTATAGGAAAAAAGGTTATGCAAAGCAAACATCCACACTAAATATACGTGAAACAACGGCAGTTTCTGTGCCAAGATTAACTTTCTGGAAATATCCTGAGAGTGGAGGTGTTTTTCTGATAAGGATGGAAGATTATAAAAAGCTTGAGTATGTCAGATTTGATTCAGAACGTGATGATAGCAGTGTTAGCTTTTATGTAAAAGGAGAGCCGACAAAGATAGAGTGTCCTGAAAATGCATTTGAAAAGGGACGTCTCGGGTTGATGTTACTTGACTACTCCAGGGAGGAACCGATAGTAGTAGGTAAAGATCTATACAGGGTTGTGGATAACAACCTTATTGGTGAAATAGTATTTGAATCAGGGGACTGGGCTGTCGAGAAAATTGAAGATGAGTATTCTGAGGTAGCAAGCAGGGTGGGCTTGCGTTATATCACGCTTGAACCAGGTAAGTATTACTATTGTATCGGGCAGCTTACCTTAAGGTCAAAACTCGGATTTGGTTATTATTTTGAGATAAAAGATCCGGAACCATCGGATGAAAATGGAATGTAATTATAGTTTACAAGGAGGTTTATATGGCAAAAATTCTGATTATAGATGATGCAAAATTTACACGTACAATGTTAAAAAAGATGATTGCAGAATTCGGGCATGAGACTATTGAAGCTGGGAACGGGAGGGAAGGTCTGGAAAAAATAACCGGTGAAGATCCTGACCTTGTGCTCACTGATATCCTTATGCCTGAAATGGAGGGAACCGAGTTGCTGGAACTTTTGCGTGAGACAAACATGGACGTGAGCGTAATCGTAATTTCCGCAAATATTCAGGACAGTGTCAGAGATCAGTGTATGAACCTCGGTGTTTCTGAGTTTTTCGGCAAGCCTCCGACAAAGAAAAATTGAAAAAGGCTATAGAAGATGCTCTGAACAAGGGGGAACAGGGTTAGTGGTAAAGCCAACGGATGAACAATTAGATGCTTTGAAAGAAATAGTAAATATCGGAATGGGAAAGGCGGCTAGTATACTTAATGGAATGCTGGAGGTCCATATTGAGTTAGAGGTGCCATCTATTATCATGTTTGATCCGGAAAATCCCGGAGAAGAACTGGCAGATGTAAGTCAAAACTATATTTCCAGTATTCAGCTCGACTTCCATGGTCCATTTTCAGGAAGTTCAGCACTTGTTTTTCCTCCGGAAAGTGTAGAAAAACTGGTGACAGCCCTTACAGGCGAAGAGCCAGAGTCAGAGGGTTTCGAAGAAGCGATATCAGGAACACTGTATGAAGTTGGTAATATATTAATAAATGCTGTTATGGGGTCAATTGCTAATTTACTGGCTAAACAGATAGATTTTTCACCACCGAATTATAAAGAAGGAAGATTTGCTGACCTGATAAAATTAAATGATTCAACAGAAGATTTAGTGTTTTTGCTGATACGTGCCAACTTCAGGGTACAGGAACCTCGGATAAGTGGAAATATTTTCCTGGTGTTTGAGCTTGGTTCTTTTGGAGAACTTTTAGCCGCTATTGACAATCTTTGAAATCCAATATTCATACCCGTATCCTCTGTCCAGCACAAAAAGATATCAGCAAAAAACAAAATCCCTAAAATAATTCAGCAGTTACGCCATCGTTTTAGAAAAATACCTTGATCACAAATTTCATTCATTAAAATGAAAGCGTAATTGACTTACTGTGTAATATTAGATATAAATAACCCCTGCTTTCCTTTAATCACCTTATATTTCTGATTTACTCAGTCGTGGTTAATTGGTGTAGAATAATATTCAGGGATTTATCCATGTAGAAAGGGGCAAAGATTGTGTTGGAAAAATTGAAGAGTAGCTTAATCACTATACTGGCAATTTGTATGATCGTTTCAGGGGGATTCATTTACACTGCCAATAATATTAAAGCGGCAGAGGGGAAAAAACAGACAATCTATATCTGTTACTGTGCCGGTGGGTGCCTCTGTGCTTTTGAGACATATGAACCAGGCGGTAGATGCGTGTGCGGCCTCGCCACGATACCATCAGACAGGGAAGAGATGAGTGATGAGTACGAATACGAATGTGATTGCGGTACCATGTGTGAATGTGGAACAGTGGCCGATGAACCGGGTCTGTGTCATTGCGGTATAACGGAAATGAAAGAGGTGGAGTAACAGGGTTAGATATATGTGCTCTCACTAATTCTCCTTTGCTAAAGAGGAATTAAGGAGGATTGAATTAACCAGTGGCTTCTACTCAGAGAAATCCAGCGTTCTTCTCGCAAGCCCCTTTTCAAGTGCACGCAAATCACCGTTCAAGTCTTTATACAGGACTCTTTGCAGGTCCGATTCACTTCCATTTTCTATCATTGTTCCGGCAAAATCAAGGTGATGTTTTGCATGAAGATCTTTTGCCTTGGGTGCAGTCAATTCGATTAGACGTCTGAGTTGTTCGCTGATAGTTGTAATCTCTCCCGTTTCCGGTTCTATTATTTTAATATTCAGTCCATATCTCATCGCCTTCCACCAGTTCTCTTCGAGATACCCGGAGTGCAACTCGCTCGCCGGTAACCCCTCAAAAAACCTGTCCTGATATGTGTCTACGGCAGCTTGTATCAAAGCGGCAAATGCTCCGATACGGTGGATGGATGTGGGGATATCAAAGATTCTAAATTCAACTGTACCCAGTGGTGGCTGGGGACGAATAATCCACCATAAATCACCGGGACGCGTTATATCCCCGGCAGCAAGGAATTTTTCGTAGTAAGCTACAAGTTCTGAAAATGATTTAAATGGTGGGGCGAACTTGGTTCGAGGCATAGAATGAAACAGGTGAGCGCGTGTAGAAGCCAATCCGGTATCTCCTCCATCGTAGTAAGGAGAATTTGCGGACAGGGCTAAGAGAGGATATGCCCAACGCCGCATTTCGTTCATAATGTATATGGCGGCTTCTTCATTTTTAACTCCGACGTGTATGTGAAGTCCAAAAGCCAGCATGCGGTTGGAGATATATCCGTGATTATCGTGCACCCACTTGTAGTGTTCATTGTCTATGATAGGCTGTTTTTTCCAATCGGAAAATGGATGACTACCGGCAGCAACAATGTCCACATTAAGTTTTTTACAACTCTCTGAAAGGATAGTTCTTCCGTTTGCAGTCTCCTGAATGAGGTCGTCTACCGTTTTGTAGACACCTGTACGTGTCTCCAAGACGCATTGTAACAGTTCATAGCACACTCTTTTCCGGAAGTCAGGGTTAAGGGATGCCATGACTTCGTTAACAGAAGGTGTGAGTTCTGCAGTCTCTGTGTCTATCAAGTGCAGTTCTTCTTCTATGCCTAATGTTGGAAAGTCATTTTTCTTAAATGGTTCCATGATTCCAGCCTTTGTTTATCTTAATAACGTACAGTTCAGGATATCTTTGGTGGCAGTGTAAATCAAGCAAAAGTTAATACATAAACCGAATTCAGCAGTTCAATGGATTCAGTAAATTTTTTGTAAAATGACTAAAGGACTGAAGGGTTTCGCCGATAATTATGAATATATATTATCTTGTCCCTTAAAAGGTTCGATGGTAGACTCCGGAACAATTAATTTACTGTAAATCAGGTAGAGGAGAAGAATGCTTAATAATAAAAGGCTTTTTCCAAGGATTGAGGTTGATATCAGGGTTGGATTCGAATTTGTTAAGTGGAACGAAACGACGCTTGATCATTGTGAAAGCTCTTATGAGGCCTCTATTACTGATATCAGTGCCAAAGGTGCAGGTTTAAAGGATGTGCCTGATTTTAGTAGTAGCCATTTGAAGAAACTCTCTTCGGGGAAAAGCAAGATCCGGTTGAACTTTCTGCTTAATGAAGATAATGGGCCAATTAACACCTTTGCTCGTCTTGTCTGGTTGCAACAACCGAAGGTGAAGGATACTGAGATCCAACTATATGGTTTTGAGTTTATCGACATTCCAGGTTCCGCCTTTGAGCAGATTAAAAAATTTGTAGACTCTGCAAGTAATTGAATGATGTGGCTTTAACTGCTAAGTAACACTGTCCTTTAAGTCGTAGTTTCCAGCTGTAACTGCTTCTCCTGTCAACGTTTCTCACAATTTCACAATCTCGCATTTTCTATATTTGCCTCTTCTGATTAAGGATTTAAAGCACATATAAACGCTATCTGTATTCACTATAAAGACTATTTGACATAAAAACATTCTGTGATAAGCTCTATGTAATATGATTACAAAACGCAATGAAAAGCAGAATATTCCGGATGAAATGGTGCTTATTCCTGAAGGTCAGTTTTTGATGGGAAGCACAGAGGATGATGTTAAAAAGTTGTTAGAACTTGATAGTAATGTTGAGGCGAGCAGGTTCGACGTAGAAGTTCCGCAGAGAGAGATCTATATGAGTGCATATCTGATTGATAAGTGTCCTGTTACTAATGCTGAATATAGGAAATTCATAGAATCAGGTGGTTATAAACAGAGAGATTATTGGTCGAAGGCGGGATGGGATTATATTTCGCAGACCAAACCTCTGGAAGGTGATAACTTGAACAGTTCCATGGGTGGCGAGGATGATTGTCCGGTAGTGAATATTTCGTGGTACGAAGCCGAGGCATTTGCAAAATATATTGGGAAAAGGCTTCCAACTGAAGCAGAATGGGAAAAAGCAGCTCGCGGCACCGATGGTAAGGTGTATCCGTGGGGAGATGAGTTTGATAAAACAAAATTAAATTGCTCTGAAGCCAGGATTGAAAAGACAACGCCTGTCGTTAAATACATAGATGGTAGAAGTGAATACGGATGTTTTGATATGGCAGGAAATGTTTGGGAGTGGACAGCAGACTGGTTTGATAGTCAATATTACCGTTCTGCTCCTGATAGAGATCCGCAGGGGCCGGACAAGGCAGAAGACGACCCGTTTTTCGGAAGACCTGAGGACGTAGGCACTTCTATTTATGAATTTGAACCTCCTGGAGAAGGTGGAGACACACTGAGTGGGTGCAGGGTGTTGCGTGGCGGTTCCTGGAGTGGTGGAGGTGTTGTACATATCCGTTGTGCGAATCGCGATTATGATGAACCTGATTACAAGAATGAGACTATCGGTTTCAGATGTGCCAGATCTATTTGAAATGCAAAAGGAGAATCTTTGGTTTTTGGCATTTGAAGATTTGGACTTCGGGTTTGTTTCGAGTTTCAATGTTCGAATCTCGTATTTTTTTATCTTTATTACTTCTTCGGCTTTGACTGGTTTGTGCGGGGCGATACGATGATTTTAGCAGGGGATGTGGGTGGCACCAAGACGCGTTTGGCAATCTGTCAGTTAGAGGACGGAAGGATAATAAGGCAACAGACAGACACGTTTGCCAGCTGCGATTACTCGTGTCTTGAGGAAGTCGTGCAGGATTTTATTAATAAATACGATGTTTCTGTAACTAGATCCTGCTTTGGTGTTCCAGGGCCTGTTGTTAATGGTGAGGCAAAGGCAACCAAATTACCCTGGCATTTCAAAGAGGATCGAATTAGCAATGAATTAAATATACCAACGGTTAAACTGGTAAATGACCTTGTTGCTACTGCGGCTGCCGTACCTCATTTAACGACTGAAGATTTACATGTATTGTACGAAGGTGAACCGCCAGGCTCTACGGCAGAGGGTAGAAATGGGTCCGGAAATGGAGAAGAAGTCATTGGGGTGTTGGCGCCCGGAACTGGGCTTGGCCAGGCATATGTGCATACAAATGCCGGTCAGCATTATATATTGGCATCTGAGGGAGGGCATGCAGACTTTGCACCTACAAATGAACTGGAAGCAAAGCTTTTTCAATATTTAATGTCAAAGTATGATCATGTCAGTTACGATCGCGTTCTTTCCGGTCCGGGGCTGGGCAGTGTATACACATTTTTGAAGGAGACCGGTTTTGCGCCGGAACCACCAGAATTAAAAAAACGTTTACGTGAAGAAGATCCTGGTACGGTAATTACAACTACCGGAAAAACAGGTGAGTATGAACTCTGTGTCAAAGCCCTTGATATTTTTGCTTCTGTTTTGGGTGCACAGGCAGGCAACATGGTGCTTAACTTACTTGCTACAGGGGGTATCTACCTTGGTGGGGGTATTCCTGCGGGGATTTACGAAAAACTGGCGGATGGAATTACAGTTAATTCATATTTAGAAAAAGGGCGGTTATCATATCTGGTAGAAAAAACGCCTTTATATGTTATCCTTGATGATCATACTGCGTTACTGGGAGCTGCATACATCGCTTCCGAGTCTTAATCTTATTATATAAAACTTATATTATTTGAAAGTGGATAGGGGAAAATGAAAGAAAAAGAAAACCTGGATCAGTTATGCATAGATACCATACGAACATTATCAATTGATGCGGTTCAAAAAGCTAATTCAGGACATCCCGGTGCCCCCATGGGCCTTGCGCCTGTAGCATTTAAACTTTGGGACAAGTTCATGCGTCACACTCCTCAGAATCCTGATTGGCCTAATCGAGATCGTTTTGTGCTCTCCGCAGGACATGCGTCTATGCTTTTATACGGTATATTGCACATCTTTGGATACGATATCAGTCTGGACGATATTAAGGATTTCAGACAGTTGCATAGTAAATGTGCAGGCCATCCCGAGTATGGTATAGCGCCGGGTGTAGAAGTTACCACCGGGCCACTTGGACAGGGTGCTGCAAACAGTGTAGGAATGGCGATGGCTGAAAGGTGGCTCCAGACATATTTCAATCGTCCTGGTCACGAAATAATAAATTATAATATTTTTGCCATCGCGGGTGATGGATGCATGATGGAGGGTATTTCCGGTGAAGCGGCTTCTCTTGCAGGGCACCTCGGTCTGAGCAACCTGGTATGGCTTTATGATAATAATAATATTACTATTGAAGGAGAAACCTCGCTGGCATTTAGCGAAGATGTTGCCGTTCGGTACACGTCTTACGGTTGGAATGTGCTACATGTTCAGGACGCTAATGATCTGGGATTGCTGGAGAAGGAAATTCAAGCGGCTATAGATGAAGCAAATCGTCCGTCAATAATTATTGTTGATAGTCATATCGCATACGGCAGTCCCAATAAACAGGATTCAGCTGGTGCTCACGGCTCACCTCTGGGTGAAGATGAAATAAGGGCGACAAAGGAAAATTATGGATGGGATCCGGACAAAACTTTCTATGTGCCTGATGAAATCACGAAGTTTAAAGAAGATATGGTTGCAAAGGGTGCAAAACAGGAAGAAGAGTGGAATGAAAAGCTGAAAGCGTATGCGGAAGCACATCCGGATCTGGCAAAGCAATTTGATATGATGCAGAACGGTGAACTGCCTGAAGGGTGGGAAGCTATTATTCCGGAATTTCCAACTGATGCCAAAGGACTTGCTACCCGCGAATCAAGCAGTAAAATATTAAATCCAATCGCTGATAAAATTCCGTGGTTCATGGGAGGCTCTGCAGATTTGGGGCCTTCGACAAAGACCTATATAAAGGAAGCATCAAGTTTCAATAAAGAAAACTATGGTGGCAGGAATTTTCATTTTGGCGTTAGAGAGCACGCTATGGGGGCTATCATAAATGGAATGTCTTTGAGTAAGCTCAGAGCATATGGGGCTACATTTTTTGTCTTTTCAGATTATGTGCGTCCAGCAATTCGATTATCCTCTTTAATGAAGCAGCCGGTGGTTTATATCTTTACCCATGACAGTATTGGTGTTGGTGAGGATGGACCGACACATCAACCGGTAGAACACCTTGCATCATTACGTGCAATGCCGGGCCTGGATGTCATTCGTCCCTCAGATGCCAATGAACTATCAGTGATGTGGAAATATATCATGGGGCTTAAGGATCGTCCGGTTGCTCTTGTCTTAAGCAGGCAGGGTATGCCGACTCTTGACAGATCAAAACACGCTCCGGCTGAAGGTGCGTTAAAAGGGGCATATGTTCTGATTGAAAGTGACGGTACGCCTGAAGTTATCCTGATAGGCACCGGTTCCGAGATACAGATATGTCTTAATGCATATGAGCAATTGACAAATGAGGGAATCAATGCAAGGGTAGTAAGTATGCCGTGCTGCACTCTTTTCCAGAGTCAGGATAAAGAATACAGGGAGAAAGTGCTGCCTCGTTCTGTAAAGGCACGAATCGTAGTTGAAGCGGGATCTACTTTCGGTTGGCATGGCTATACCGGAAGAGAGGATGATTGCGGTATATTCGGTCTTAAGGATTTTGGGGCTTCTGCACCGGCCGGTGAGTTGTATAATGAATTTGGTTTTACTACAGAAAGAGTAGTACAGGTGGCAAAGAACGTTATAAAGAAAAATAAAAAATAGTTCTTTAGTGCTCCCCGGACAGAAGGCGCCGAGGACAAGGAGACGCAGAGTGCCAATATGAATAAGAATATTCATGCCTATCCAAATAAGGAGAAGCTTGTAGCTGCGACTACAGATCGTATAGCGGATTGCATGGAACTGGCTATACAGAAAAACGGCTTGTGTAGTATGGCGCTGTCAGGCGGAAAAACTCCTGGTGGAATTTTTTCTCTGTTAGCCTCAAATCCTTACCGGGATCGCTTGGATTGGAGTAAGCTTCACCTTTTCTGGGGTGATGAGCGGATGGTCCCTCCGGATCATCAGGATAGTAATTATAGACTGGTGCAGGAAACACTTCTTGATCATATCAAAATACCAGATGAAAATGTCCATCGGATGCGAGGCGAAATTGCGCCGGAAGAGGCGGCTGCAGAGTATGTCTCGTTGTTACATGACCATTTTAAAGGTGATCTGCCATGCTTTGACCTGATGTTGCTTGGACTGGGAGAGGATGGCCATACTGCTTCACTTTTTCCTGGAACTGACGCAGTCGAAGAGCGTGAAAAGCACGCTGTTGCTGTTTTTGTTCCTAAGCTAGACGCATGGCGCGTAACGTTGACATTGCCTGTGCTTAATGCAGCCAGAAAGATTATGTTTCTGGTGTCAGGAAAGTCCAAATCTGAGATGGTGCAGCGTATAATAAGTAATAAACAACTTGCAAAAGAAATCCCAGCAACTATGGTTAATCCACAAAATGGTGAGCTTCATTGGATGATGGATTCTGAAGCAATGGTTTTAATTAATAAAAGTGCAAGAGAGGTAATGTTCCCTTTTTAGAGAAATTCAGTGAGGATAAATAGTAATTATGAGTAAACAAGTATTTGGTCTGATTGGTTTGGGTGTTATGGGTCAGAATTTTATACAGAATGTCGAGCGCAATGGTTTTAGTGCAGCTGTTTATAACAGATCTTCTGAAACAACAGAAAAATTTATTGCAGGTCCTGCAGCCGGCAAGAATATCAAACCTGCATATACATTAAAGGAGTTTGTTGACTCACTTGAAAGCCCTCGCAAAATCATGTTATTGGTTAAAGCAGGAGCACCTGTTGACGCGACTATTCAACAACTTATTCCTTTACTGGATAAAGGTGATTTGATTATAGACGGGGGAAACTCTTTTTTTACTGATACAGAAAGACGGGCCAAAGAGCTGGAGTCTCAGGGATTCAATTTTTTTGGTATGGGAGTGTCCGGTGGTGAAGAAGGGGCCTTGTGGGGGCCAAGTCTGATGCCGGGTGGTTCCAGGGATGCTTATAAAGAAGTTGAACCGATTATGAAGGCAGTTGCTGCAAAGGCTGAGGAGGATGGAGAATCTTGTGTAACATATATTGGTCCTGGTGGATCAGGCCATTATGTTAAAATGGTACATAACGGTATTGAGTATGGTGATATGCAGCTTATCGCGGAAGCTTATGATCTGCTTAAACAGGCACTTGGGCTTTCAGCTCAACAATTCCATGAAATTTTTGATGAATGGAATAAGGGAGAGCTTTCATCATTCTTGATAGAAGTAACTGCAAATGTTTTCAAAAAAGTAGATGAGGAGAGTGGTAAACCATTAGTAGATGTAATACTGGACAAAGCGGGTCAGAAGGGTACTGGTAAATGGATGAGCATAAATGCCCTGGATCTGGGGTCTGCGATCCCTACAATAACTGCAGCGGTTGATGGAAGAATTCTGTCTTCACAAAAAGATGAAAGAGTAAATGCCGCGGGCATTTTAACAGGCCCATCTGGAAAATATACAGAGCCTTCGGGGCAAAAGCTGATTGGCACGGTGCGGGATGCTCTTTACGTGTCAAAGATTTGCTCTTACGCGCAGGGGATGAGTCTGCTTAAAAAGGCTTCTGAAAAATACAATTTTAACCTGGACCTTGGTACTATCGCAAGGATTTGGAGAGCAGGTTGTATTATCAGGGCTAGATTCCTTAATGATATAACGAATGCTTATAATCGTAACAAGGAATTGCCCAACCTGTTGGTGGACGAGGATTTTCAAAAAGCCATAAATGTGCGACAGGCTGCCTGGCGTTCTGTAATTAAAACTGCCATAGATTTGGGAGTTCCAATGCCAGCTATGAGTGCATCATTGGCATATTATGATTCTTATCGCAGTGAACGTCTACCTGCTAATTTGATCCAGGCTCAAAGGGATTTCTTCGGGGCACATACATTCGAGCGTATTGATAAACCAGGTGTTTTTCATGCTGATTGGAGGCAAAATGAATAAAGCCAAGCCTGCTACTATAGTAATTTTTGGAGCGTCCGGTGATTTGACGAGACGTAAATTAATACCGGCCCTGTTTCAGGTGAGCCTGGAAGGTATGCTTACAAAGGGAACCAGGATAGTCGGGTTTGCCAGACGGGAAAAATCTCATGAACAATTTCGTGTTGAAATTGAAGAGGCGCTGGTGGAATCTGCCCGGTCCAGGCCGAATGCAGGTTCTGCTGAATTAAAGGTCTTCAGCTCATCTTGTTATTACCAGACCGGAAGCTACGATAATAGCAAGAGCTTTCATGATTTTAAGGAGTTGCTCGAAAGGCTTGATAAGGAAGAGGGAATACCTTCTGATAAAGGTAATCGTCTGTTTTACCTGGCGACACCTCCAACTGTTTTCTCTGGGATTGTAGGAATGCTTGGTCAAACCGGACATATAGCTGATCCAAATGATGAAGACCGTTGGACAAAGGTAATTATTGAAAAGCCGTTCGGTCGTGATCTTGAAACTGCCTGTGCTTTGAATAAAAGCTTATCATTAATATTAGACGAGAGTCAGATTTATCGAATTGATCATTATCTTGGCAAAGAGACCGTTCAAAATATTATGGCATTTCGTTTTGGTAATAGCATATTTGAGCCGCTTTGGGATCGTCGTTACGTGAGTCATGTTCATATCACAGTTGCCGAAGCCGTATGTGTGGAGGGCCGCGGCGGATATTATGACAGTTCGGGAGCACTTCGTGACATGGTGCAAAATCACATGTTGCAACTGTTAGCGCTTATTGCCATGGAACCACCTGCCTCTTTCGCACCGGATGCCGTTCGCGATGAAAAAGTGAAGCTGCTGAGTGCTATACCGCCTATTGATGTCAGTGAAGTGAATGAGTGTTCCATACGTGGGCAGTATGCAGCAGGTACTATAGATGGAAAATTAATTCCTGATTATCTAAGGGAGAATGGTGTCCAGCCTAATTCTGTAACCGAGACTTTTGTTGCACTCAAGTTACATGTAGATAACTGGCGTTGGGCTGGAGTGCCGTTTTACCTTCGTACCGGGAAAGCCCTTACAGAGCGGCTTACTGAAGTAAATATTGAATTCAGACAGCCACCTCTGGCCCTGTTCAGCCATATGCAGGATGACAAGGGAGAAGAGAGGGGTCGTATGAAACCTAATATGCTCTCTTTGCGGGTTCAACCCAATGAAGGTATACGGTTGTCGATAGGTATGAAGGTTCCGGGACAAAAAATGGTGTTAGAGCCACAAGATATGGATTTCAGTTATGAAGATGTGTTCGATGTGGAATCGGCGGGGGCGTATGAACGGTTGATTGTAGATGCCATACTTGGAGATACCACTCTCTTTATTCGCCAGGATGAGGTTGAGGCTGCATGGAGATTAGTGAATGGAGTGATTGATGGATGGGCAAGTGAAGAAGTGCCGCACATTCACCTTTATCGTGCCGGAACCTGGGGCCCATATGCAGCTGACGAATTCATTACTAACGACATAAGAAAATCAAAGATGCTGTAGTTGCAACTCTTTTTAACGGTATTTCTTTTCAAGTAAGCTCCCCCAACTGTCATTATAAGGGTGGACCTTATGAACTGTTGCCTGTTCCTGTACAAGAGGTCTTCCTTCATTAGCCCACTTAAAGATTGATCCTTCCAAGTTGTATACTTTCGTAAAACCCATATCTTGTAATCTTCCTGCCAGGATGGATGAACGATAACCTACAGAGCAATAGACGACTATCGGGTTGTCTGGTTCAATATCTGTGAGATGAATCAAGTATTTTTTACTATTATGAGGAATATTCTTTGCTCCGGAAATATGGCTTACGCTAAATTCTTCACTATGCCTGGCGTCAATTAGAATTACAGGTTCTTTGTCAGGGTTTGTTAACCACGATTGTAGCTCCGCAGTTTGTATTTGTTTAACATCCGGATATCTGTTTCTGATATCACTTATCACTTCTGTCCAGGTTAGTGTTTCCTGATTATCTGAGCATCCTGCCATGGTTAATATTAAGATAAATAAAAAAAGTATTCTCATTCTCTTCAAACTGAGTATTTCCTCAAGAAAACAAGGTTTTCATGTGCATGAATATTTAACTTCAGCAGATCAATGCCAAAGAAGACGTGTGCGATTATAAAAGCGGAAAGTTTAGTATTCAAATAATTAAATATCACGTCTGCGTAATAGTGATAGATTCATCTGCACAATTCTATTCGGTTTTCAATCTAATTGGGTACTACTGGGTGAAAACTGGGTAATTCCACCAATAAACTATTTTGTTTCTTCCTTTTTCTTTCTATGGGGAAATGATCTTTTTCCGTATCATGTTGATAGGTAGATGTTTGCGTTTGATAGAGAAGGACAGTATGAATAATTTAAGTCTTTGGCATGTGGAATGCGATAATACTCTAATGAAAATTATATCAGGATGATATTTGTGGTATTATTTGAAAAGGAGGCCAAAAATGTTTGAAGAAATTAAGAAAGAGCGTACTACTATTATTGACAATCTCAAGAATATGAAGAAATTGAATATTCATTCAAGAGAGGGTCATTTGGGATTGTTGTCGGCAAAAAATGACATACTTGCGCACATCAAAAATGAGGATGAAAATTTTTATCCTGTTCTCAAGAAGAAGGCGGCATCTAATAATAGATTGAAAGAAACTCTTAATGCATTTGATAAAGACATGGCTGTGATATCAAAATATACGCTTGATTTCTTTGAATCAATTTTTACAGAGGAAGGAATCGATCTTGAATTGGCACTGGAGAAGTTTATTGAAGTTCATACCACGAGGATAAAGAGAGAAGAAGCTATACTTTATTCAAAATGCGGTAACGCAGCTTCAATTTAGTACAAACAGAATTGCTGAACAAAAAAAGATTAAAGGTCGTTGTCTCCGTCTACATCAAACCATAACTCATCCACATCATTTCTGTGAATTCTTATATTTACTTTTCCTTTAGCAATAAACGAAGACAATTCGTTAATATTTCCTATTGCAAAGGAGAGGAACTCCGGATCATTTATTTCATCTATGAGTATTTTCTCATACATTCTAAAGGCAGTTTCTACATCGACTTTGCCCTTGCTGAGAGCTGTGACTACCTCTGCTAATCTTGATATGCAATCCGCAGATATTTGGTGAAAATATGCACTTTCTTCAGGTTGAGCCCAATCGGATTTTGTTATCATCAGACTATCCCTCTTCTTCTTTTCAGTGAATGGTTCTGCTACTCTCCTGCTTCTGCCTGAAAGTATGCATCCGGGCAGGAACCGTTATTATGGTGGATTCGGTTAATCTTTAAGTTTTCTTCAGTTTCAAATAATGAGATAAATTTGATTTCTTATTAATTACCGTTTTGATCCTTCCTTTGCTTGAGGTAAGTACCGTCATGACACCCGGGCCATGGCCGGCAATAACACAGTCTGAATGAACTATGATGCCTATTGAAATAGCGTCAGTCTTGTAGATTCTTCCATAGGTGTGGTCTGCATCAGAAATAGCTACGAAATCACCAAATCGAAGAGTTTCAAGTCCAAATTTTTTAACTATTTTCTTGTCAAACATCTGAATGTCATAATCGCCTGAATAGCTATGGTTTGAGCCAAGTCCAGAACCCATAATTGCTGCCGGCACAATGTGGGTTACAGGAAATGTGAGAGTTTTTTTTACTTCTTTTACAGGTATCTTTGATAAGAGTAGGGGAGATATATTCATTACGTGTATGTCCGGATAGTAGCTTGTCAATACTAATCCTGTTCCGTGTGCCTTAATCTGCATCCTGTCTCCCACTACCATCTTCTCAAGGGTCTTTGGTGGAAAATCTACTATCACATGTTCTATGCCGCCGTGTTTTCCGGTTACAAAACCTTTGGAACCCTTGGCTTCCCCGGATACAACTGTTACCACATTTCCAGCACATGCCAGCGTGTTAAGCCCGGCGTTTGGTGACCAGCTTCCTGTCGGTTTTTCTGTATTTGTTATGCTGACTCCCGGCTCTACATGATCGGCTGCCCAGCCAATTGCCGGATCTCCTATCCTGACGTTGTAAGTAATTCCTCCAACACTGGGCAGGACAAGTGGCTTGCCATCGGCACTGATGACGTATGGTGTGTTAGCGAAAGTAGGGCTTGATATCTGTCCTATCACTGATTGCATGACTAATTTATTTTTGTTTGTCTTGATCAATCTTATAACTCCTTTAGTTTATAGTCTGGTGTTTTAAAAAGTAATAAGCGAAATCTATTTGGCTCTCTTTTGCTGGCGGTAAAACCTTGCGTAATATTTAAATTATATGTCAGATTAACACATTTGTCTCTATTCTACCAAATAATTTTGAGTACTAATTGAGGCTTGACCATCTAACCTTATTGATGCTATATTTCCGTAGTTTAGTAATCACCAATAATATTATTTCCGAGTGAATAGGTTCTTAACTGAAAAAAGCGATGGAAACATACAAAGATAAACTTGCCCCATGGGAAAAGAAAAGTGCATATTACAATGATGTGCAGCTTGGCAAGAAAGTCAGAGATATGAAAGTGATCTTGAAAGATCAAACGGAAGAGATGGTTGCTGCTCAAATTGATTCGGCAGAGGAAATTGTTGCAGGTCAGGGTATAACGGAAGATGTACTTCAGGAACTTGATTATGATATGAAACGTGTTGGGCAGGGGATGAGTGGATTGAAGGCGGCATTTGAGTGGGGAATATCTGACGTCGTCTGGTGTATAGAAAAAAATACAGAGGAGTTGCAGGATGTTATGATGGACATTTATAAGGTTCCTGATGGGAAAATGGACCAGCTCAGGCATAATGCAGATGATGCTTTTGCCAGAGGTGGCATTGCTGGGGCGATGGAATTGTTTGCTGAAATTGAATCAATGATCCATGATGATTTTTCTGTTTCTGTTAGTTATGGAATGATTTACTTTTTCATACAATAGATAAGGAAAAAGCTTTGCTCTACTTTGACAGAGCCATAAAATATGTCAGGCCGTATTCTACTTATTACACAAGTTATGCGTCATTATATAAGGCGTTAATTAATCGTGATCTTGGTTTTATAGGAGAAGCCGAAAAATGTGCAAGCGAGGCTGTTAGCCTTTCGCCTGGATTTGCTGAAGCGATGTATCAGAATGCTCAATATAACGCTCTTATGAACAGGCCGGAAGAAGCTATTCCACTATTAAAGAAGGCGATTAAACAAGATATTGTTTATTGCTTAAAGATTTTGTGGGAACGGGACTTTCAGCCGATAAGCACTGAAATTGCAGAACTATATGAGGAAATCAGGAACGAGAAAAACGAAAAAGTTAAAGAGACGCTGGAAGAAGCTAAAAAAGATGTAATTAAGTTAACTGTTGTGGCAAAGGGTATTAAAAAGCTAGGTTATGATATACCTGAGGAATGTTCAGTTGAATTATTGGAGGAGGGAAACAGTGAAATTAATAAATTGGTAAACAATAATTCGATTATTGATGCGCATTATGCGGGAATACTGCTTCCTCTTTTGACTAAAAAGTTTGCACGGCAAAAGGAGCTTTTAAGGAGGAAAGGCAATGAAATATATATAGACGTTGATCGTCAAATACAGGATTTAAGTGCCGGGGTGAAGGGGAAAAAGAAGAAAGGTGGTACTTTAACATTCTTAATCCATTTTCTATGTGGACAGATTGTCGCCTTACCGTTTGGTTGGTATATTGGAGTACCGTTGGGAATATGTATAACTGAAGGCCTTCTCTTCGCGATATGTTTCTATATAAATGTCATACAGCCACAATCTCAATGGAAAGATATTAGCACCAAACAAAACGAGAAAGATAAGATCGAGGAAGTTGTAAAAAAATTATAGATGGAACTCATTGATATACTCCTCTCCACGATCTTATCTAAGGCCATATGTTTTTCTGTTATTGGGTCTTTATTTAGTAGCCGGCAGTTTTCAGCTTGGGCTGAAGAGGATAGCTGTCTTTACCATACTGGCTTATTCTATCGCTTTCATTTCTGAGTACACATCTACCCGCATCGGTATCCCTTATGGCGTTTATCATTATACGGGTACAACCCATGGGAAAGAGTTGTTTATTTCTAATGTACCTTTTATGGACTCGCTTTCGTATTCATTCCTTGGGTACTTCAGCTATTCTCTTGCCTTGCTGATAGTTTCACCGGTAACCAGGAAAGGGTGGAAATTTGAACTGTCCCATCCTCCCTGGTATTCAAAAAAAGTACTCTTTCTAACAGCAATATTGTTTGTGCTTCAGGATGTGTTAATAGATCCTGTGTCTCTAAGAGGTTCCAGATGGTTCCTTGGGCAGATATATTATTATCCGGTGGAAGGTATATACTTCGGGGTGACTCTGTCTAATTTTCTGGGATGGTTTCTGGTAGGGCTTGCAATCATATATAGTTTTCAAAAGCTAGACCATCAAGATGGGCTGGTCTAAAGAATTTGCCGGGAATGCTCTAATGGGCCCAATATTATATTTTCTGAATATGGTGTTTATCCTGTCAGTAACATTTTACATCGGTGAGTACTTCATAGGAGTGATTAGTCTCTCTATTTTCAGCGGACTCATTATTTTAACCATACTGAAAGTCCGTCATGCATTATCAATAAGTGCTAAGTAGTTAAAACAATTAATTGTTGGCAGTAGCGATAGTACACGTGTATTTTAAGCAAATGCTTGGGAAAGATATTCAAATTTAGGAATCAAACATTTTGCTTTACTTGCTTACTATACGAGTCATGACAACGAAAAAAACCTTGTAGTTTCAGGACGAAAACAGGGCATTGAGATAGCTCGACTTTTTGCATATCCTACTATAATCACAAGTATTTATGTAAAATGGCACAATGAGCATGACTTCACTTGACAACATAGCATTATACTTGCTAAAATGTGTTCCGTTGTCAATGTGGGCTTTTTTATATTATTTCGTAAGGAAAGGGGATATTCAGTATGAGAATTTTTATGAATTTGTTTGTTGTAGCACTGCTTGTCGCATTTTTTCACACACATAGTGTTTCTGCTGAGGAGGCAATGTCAGTAGAAGATGCGAAAGCTGCACAGGCAAAATTAATTGAGGCATTGAAGTCGTTAAAGAAGGAGATCAGAACTGAAGTTACAGTAGAAAACGGTGGTAGTATTACTGGAACTGTAAAATGCAAAAGAGTCAAACATCCTAAGGATGTTGTTGTGTATATTGAAGAGGTCAACGGTAACGATTATCCCGCGCCTGAAGAGAAGGGTATTCTGGATCAGTTGAACTTGACATTTGTTCCTCATGTGATAGCGGTACAGAAGGGTACAAAGATAGATTTTCCAAACAGTGATAGCGTCAGGCATAATCTTTACTCTCCACCGGATTGTTGTAAGCAGTTTAACCTGGGTACTTATGATGTCGGTGTTGTTAAAACAGTTGATTTTGATCAGGTTTGTTCCGTACCTCTTTTGTGTAATGTACATGCAGAGATGTCTGCATTCGTTTTAGTGTTGGATAACCCATATTTTTCAGTTACCGGAAAAGATGGTGTTTTCAAGATAGACAATGTACCACCAGGTACCTATAAGGTGAGTGCGTGGCATGAAAAGCTGAGAACTGTTACCAGCGATGTAACTGTTGAGGCAGGAAAAACAGCAAATGCTGATTTCAATTTAAAGAAGAAAAAGTAAACAATGGGTTGCCAAACTACATCGGACGAAAAGACAATAACTGATGTTAAAGTTGTAAATCGAAGGAGAGTGCTCTATCTGCTTGGTTGGGGTTTTATAGGAGTATTTCTTACTTCAGTAGTTGGCTCTTCCATCAGGTTCTTTTTTCCGCGTATTATTTATGAGCCTCCTACAAAATACAAGGTAGGCTATCCTCTTGAATATACTTTAGGGGTTAGTGAAAGGTTTAAAAAACAGTTCAGGGTCTGGATAGTTAGAGAGACTGACAGGATATACGTGGTTCAGGCTAAATGTACTCATCTGGGTTGCACTCCTAACTGGCTGGCATCCGAAGGGAAGTTCAAGTGTCCATGCCATGGAAGCGGCTTTACTCCTGATGGGGTCAATATTGAAGGCCCTGCTCCAAGGCCATTGGAACGGTTTAAGGTCGCGCTGTCTGAAGATGGGCAGATTATGGTTGATGAGAGTGTGAGGTTCAGGAGAGAGCGTGATGAGTGGCAGAAACCTGGTGCATTTCTTCCGATTTAGTTGTTTTAGAGTTGTTGGGTGTATATTTCTGGTAGCGAAAGATAGAGTTTGCTGTTTCAGGCTATACCGCTCATTTTTCATTGATGGTATAATGCATTATCCGGTGTTCTCCCGAGCGAGCATCTACTGATGCAAGGCAAGATTTCTAACATGACTGGTGGAGTCTGTCCTTTTTTTCTGATACAGGGGGCTGTGGTTGAGCGATAAAGATGAAAAAGACAAACTGGATATACGGGAATTAATAAAGACAAAAGGTGTTCCCGGTGCGGTTGTACATACCATAAAGAATTCGCAAATTTGGCGTTCCTTTTTCCGTCATAGCCTTGTTGACACTCCAAAGACAAGGATGCAGACCATAATCAGTAATGTATTTCTCCATCTCCATCCTGCCAAGGTGAAAAGGCATGCTCCAATGTTCAAGTTTACATGGTGCATGGGCGGCATAACCTTCTTTACATTCCTGATTTTAACGATAACCGGTGTTGCTCTGATGTTTTACTATCACCCAAATGTAAGAGACGCATACTGGGATATGAAAGGATTAGAGAACCACGTCCCTTTTGGTCTACTCCTGAGAAACCTCCACAGGTGGGGTGCACATTTAATGGTAATAACGGTATGGTTTCATATGTTCAGGGTATTTATGACTGGCTCCTATAAACCTCCAAGAGAATTTAATTGGGTGATAGGAGTTGTCCTCCTGGTCTTCACACTGCTTTTGAGTTTTACCGGATACCTGCTTCCGTGGGACCAATTAGGCTTCTGGGCTGTAACAGTAGGTACCAATATGGCAAGGTCAACACCTGTTATGGGGCATGAAGGTCCTTTTGGTGAGTTACTTGGTATGACCGCTTATAACGACATAAGGTTTGCGTTGTTAGGTGGATCTATGGTTGGTGGAAATGCTCTTTTAAGGGCGTACATATGGCATTGTATCGGTTTGCCGTTGATAGTCAGCATATTCTTAATAGTACATTTCTGGAGAATCCGTAAGGACGGAGGGATTTCTGGTAAGCTGTAAAGTAATCAAATTTGAAGTGCCTAAAGTGAGCTAAAATGCCTAAAGGACTTGTAGGGTGGATTAAGCGAAGTGAATCCACCATTGATTCTTTGAACATCAGGCACTTTTATCTTTTGATGAACCTCAAAGAAACTTTCTGGAAAAGAAGAATTTTGTAGAGCAGTAATAGAGAAGGAGAAAAAAATTGGAAAACCTTTGGCACATAATAAGTAAACCTGACAATATTCCGATAGTTGGTTTGATGATCCTGCTGGTTTTTTTTACGTGGCTGGCATTCAGTCAGGCATTTGAACATGACCGTCGAAGTAAAGAAGAGAAAAAATAGTTATTTTTTGTACATAGTACATAGAGGAATGATCAAGTGGATTATAAGGTCGTCCAGGCTGATGAAAATTGGTTCAGAGAGAATATAAGTTGCCAATATGCTTGTCCTGTTAATACTCCCGCGTCCAGTTATGTTGAGCGGATTCAGGAAGGGGATTACGATAGTGCATTGGGTTTGAACTATATGGCGAACCTGTTTCCACATATTCTTGGCAGGGTATGTACGCATCCATGCGAGAGCGCTTGCCGCAGGGGTAAGATTGATGAGCCAGTGTCAATCTGCTCGCTTAAAAGAGTTGCTGCAGATTTTGCAAAAAAAGAGTATCCAAAGAGACGTTCAGTTGCAATAAAAAATGTGAAGAAAAAGAAGGTTGCCATAATAGGAGCCGGACCTTCAGGGCTTGCTGCAGGTAATGATTTGGCTGTTATGGGGCATGATGTTACAATCTTTGAGGCGCTTCCGATGGCCGGGGGCATGTTAAGTGTAGGTATTCCTCCTTACCGGTTACCGTGGAATAAAATAGAGGGCGCCGTTGACTGGGTTGAAAAACTTGGCATAAAGCTCAAATTGAAGAGTCCTATAAATACTCTTGAGAAGTTTGATAAATTAGTCGAAAAATATGATGCTGTATACATAGCCGCAGGTGCACATAAATCAATGGCACTGGAGATACCGGGAGAAGATCTGAAAGGTGTTGTACACGGTATCACGTACATGAAAGATATTAATCTTGGGAAGCAGAAAAAAGTTCCATCGAGGGTTGCTGTGGTGGGAGGGGGATTTACGGCAATTGATTGTGCGAGGTCGTCCCTGAGATTAGGCGCCAAAGAGGTTTTTATAATATACAGAAGAACTTTGAAAGAGATGCCTGCCGGTGAGCTTGAAGTAAGCCTGGCAGAAGAAGAGGCAATAAAAATACTATACCTGACAACACCTATAAAAATATCCGGAGATAAAAAATCGAAAGTAACGGCTTTGGAATGTATTAAGAACAGACTGGGAGAACCAGATGCGAGTGGAAGAAGAAGGCCGGAACCTGTTCCCGGTAGTGAATTTACATTACCTGTAGATATGGTTATTGCAGCAATAGGCCAGGCGCCGGATGCAGGGTTTATAGCTGGAAAATCAGGTGTAAAATTTACAAAGTGGGGCAATGTTAAAGTTGATGCTGAAAGTTTTACTACTAGCAGGAAGGGCGTCTTTGCCGGAGGAGACTTCATAACCGGACCAAGGAATGCGATTGAAGTGATTGGTGATGGTAGAAAAGCTGCCAGGGCAATAGATAAATATCTTAGTGGCAATAATGAGAGAAAGTATGAGTATTTTTTCAGTGATCAAGAGCCGGCGAGAAACGACCTCGGATATGAAAAAATACCGCGTCAAAAACAGGATGCTGTACCGATGGGGGCAAGGTGGGACATTGACAAGGAGGTCGAACTTGGTTTTTCACAAGAGAGCGCTTCCAAAGAAGCGGACAGATGTCTGCTCTGCCACTATAACATATTCATAGATGAAAAATGTGTGCTTTGTGGAGGCTGTATAGATGTTTGTCCTTGCAATTGTATCGCAATGATTTCCCGGGACAAGGTAGAGACAGATGATATGCCTGGCGGATCAATGCCGGATGACTGGGATGCTGTTATGGCTATAGATGAGGAGCAGTGTATCAGGTGCGGTCTTTGCGTAAAGAGATGTCCGGTAGATGCAATAAAAATGCAGAGGTTTTCTTATACAGAAGCTGCAGTGTAAGAGGTAGTAATAATAAATTAGTATTATCGTGTGGGTGGCAACGAATATTCTTTAATCTTACTAAGGAAAATATAAGTGTCAGAGAAGAAGGATACTGAACAGAAAAGATATCGTGCGTTGGCATTTGTTAAGGGAGACTCACTGGCCAAGGAGAAGGATTCACATGTGTCTGAGGATGAACTTGCAACCTGGCCGTATCTGGTGAGGAAGGAGTTTCTTGCTGCCATAATCGTAACAATAATCTTGCTGGTATGGTCAATTGCGCTTAACGCGCCACTAGAGGACCCTTCAGATCCCAGTGTGACGCCTAATCCCGCAAAGGCACCATGGTACTTCCTGGGGCTGCAGGAGATGCTTGTATATTTTGACCCATGGATAGCCGGAGTGGTCTTCCCTTCATTAATCGTAATGGGACTAATGGCAATGCCTTATGTTGATGTAAATCCGAAAGGTAACGGATATTACACTTTTAAGGAGAGATGGTTTGCGATACTGACTTTCTGCTTCGGGTTTCACATTCTCTGGATTCTATTGATAATAGTAGGAGTATTTATGCGTGGGCCCGGCTGGTTGTGGTTCTGGCCGTGGCAGGAGTGGGATGCGCACAGGATAGTAGCTGACACAAACTATGACCTGACACAGTTTATAGGTATTGATTCAAAGTCCCTGCTGGGTTCTGTTCTTGGTGGGGGGGTTATCACTGTCTATTTCTTTCTAGGCATGGTGATACCATATCTTTTTCTGAAAGTGACAGGGAACCGGACACTTGAGAAATTAGGAATGGCAAGATATTCACTGGTAGCATTCTTGTTCCTGTCCATGATGGGATTGCCGATCAAGATGTTATTGAAATTAGTATTTCACCTCAAATATATATGGGTTACACCATGGTTTAATATATAAGAGCATGGTGTTATCAATAGAACTTCTTTGTTTTCCCCACACTTCTTTCTTCTTTGCTGTATCAAACGCTTCCATGTCTAGTTTGTCAAATCCCTGTTTGTCCATCCTTCCGGATGTAAACTGTATAAACTCATTCCGTATCTCCGACAGAAACGCTGAGGTTATTACTTTGCGTTCCTTTTTTTTTGCACGTATTTTGCTCAGCTTCCCATAATGTACTAATGAGACAAAATGGTAGAATTAAGAAGAACTATAATTTCTCAATATTAATTACACCACTAAAATTATCATGTCAGCATCAGAGGGCTTTACTTTATAAATTCTCTTCATAGAGAAAAAGAAGCCTCTCATTTATGCCATGGCACACTATTGCTCGTTACACATTTGTGCAATGTCACACTATTAATATAAAGGCACTTTCGTGTATCATCTACAAACACAATAAAAATGTTTTTTGTAATTTAAATAAGTTAGTGTCAGTTAATGTCTTAAGACATCAAAATACTTAATCGCAAAATCAATAACAATTCTCATGTCTAATTGGCATAAAACTTGTCATTTCTACTCACTAACATCCTACATATATTAGGAGGTTTTGCCATGTACAAGTTTCCGGAAGCAAGAAAACATGCAAGAAAAGAAGAAGGAAATTTCATGTCTTCGCAATTACTTATTATCTTGTTTTATTGCTGGATAATTCATTAGAGGAGAAGAAAATGGAACTAACGGAAGAAATGGAAAAATCAGTACGCAGTGAATTGGATAAGATTCAGGGCGAGATAGGTCCCTCTTTTGATACCGGTGAATTTTCAAATAAAATCATTGCACTTGTCGACTATTTGCATGACAGCGAAAAACGTCTGATCATTGCCATAGAAAAATCGCAGCATCTTCCCCCAACGGTAAAAGTTCCAGAATCAGGAAGGGCGGAATTCGGCTGGCTACCATACCTATTTAAACATGCAAAAGACACAGGGTCAAGCGACCCTCTCGTTAAATATTTACAGGAAGTGCTAAAAAGGGTTTTTGGCAAATATGAGAGTACTCTCGAATCATTACTTCGTTTGCTTGGAATTTTACTTGACCCGCAGATAACCAGGGAACAGTGGATCTACCTGGAAAAAAATATGGGTGAGCATGATATTATTGCAGGTGATGGCACCATCGTAGGAGACGGTAAGTATGAGGACCTGGATAAGGACTGGTTGTACGCCCCAGTCTGGTATTTGTTCAATCTGGTATTTCCGACGGATGTGGCCCGTTTTACTCCACCTAAACCGACCGCTCCTTTTAATAGCACTATCGGAAGCGGTTTACAAAGTATCAATATTGCCATAATAGGCGATTGGGGCACTGGTAAGTATGAATCCGCTTCGGGCTATGATCCGGCAACGTGGGTCATGCAGGCGGTGGAAAATCTCAAGCCGGATTATGTTATTCACCTGGGAGACGTTTATTATGCCGGAACGGAATTACGTTATCCGCCGGGTGAAGAAGCTTATAACTTTCTGGATCTTTGGCCCAACAAATTTTCCGGTAAAAGTTTCACCTTAAACTCCAACCACGAAATGTATGGGGGTGCCCAAGGCTATTTTAATATTGCTCTTAATAGAAGAGACCCCAGGTCATCTCCCTTCAGTGTTCAAAAGGGCTTCAGCTATTTCGCCCTGGAATTTGACCCCTGGGTATTGGTGGGATTAGATGCTGCTTATAACGATACCAGCACCCTATACATGCAGGGTGGAATAGGAACAGAAAAACTATTCCCGGTGATCCTCAGTTAGAATTCCTGTCGAACATTGCTAAGCAGTACGCCGGTAAGCAGATTATTTTGTTTAGTCATCAAACTGGCATGTCCACCGATGGGAAGACCATTACCGACGAAGATACGGGTGAACTGCTCTACCCCTTGTTGTCCCAGTTACAAGCCATAGGTTTAACGCCAGACTACTGGTATTGGGGACACGTACATCTTGGTTTGGTATACGGTGAACAATCGGCGGTGACAAAGGCCACAAAGGGTATTACCAAAGTGAGGTGCGTTGGCCACTCAGCTATCCCCTTTGGGAATCCCTGGGGATTGAGCGTTGGTGGCAAGATTATAGACTATATCGCCAATACTCCAATCCCAGGAACAAACATGGCAATGAACGGTCTTGCAATGCTTACGTTAAAGCAAGACGGTGGTATTAAGGAGGAATTCTTTGATGGCGTGGAGGCCGGAAGTAAAGCTAAACCGGTAGCTAAATGGAAAAGAGTGAGTTAAGGTTCTGCTAGGAGATGAAAATATGAAAATAGTGGTAGGGTGGGCAGTGATCACCCTATACTAATATAAAAAAGTCATCCTGTAGGGCGTTAAGTTTCATCTTTAGTATCGGGTACATGTGACAGGTATTTTCGGAATTTGTTGATGATCTCTGTGTTTTCCCCATCTCTTTTTGCTAGAAAGTCCTTAATGTCGTCGATAACTTCTCTCTTCTTTGTGTTCTTTGTTTTTGCTTTTGCCGTATCAAATGCTTCCATATCGAGTTTGTCAAATCCCAGCTTATTCATCCTTCTGGCTGCAAACTGCATAGACTCATCCCTTATCTCCGACAGGAATGCTGAGGTTATTATTTTGTATCCGTTCTCTTTTGCGCGTATTTCCATCAGTTTGTAAATTCCGGGTCTTACAAAATCAGGAGCGTTTTTTACTCGCTCCAGAGCTTCTGCTTCCCACTCGATCTTTCCGTTTTTGGCAGGTTTCTTTTTCAGCAGTTTCATAAATGGGAACATTGCTTTTTTATCTCCGGCCATTTTTTCCTTTGCTTCCTTCATGATGTCCGGTGTGATCTCGGAATATCCTTTTTCTCTCGCGTATTGTTCTACTCTTTTTATTACCATCCCTTTTCCAAAGGAAGGTACTTTGCCCAGTCTTTTCTTTGCGTCTTCACTCCATGATAGCTCAAATTTCTTCTCTAAACCGAATGTGTTCTCTTCTTTAAACTCCAACTTCTTTCCTCCATGTTTTCCGGGTTCATAATCACACCATGAATCCTCTTCCATTTGATCGCCTGTTGTAACCAGCGCCCTGGCACGGCAACCCTTGCACATTGACTCAAACTCACACTCTCCGCACCGGCCTTTAAGATCGGCCGTCCTTAATTCGTTTAGTATATCGGAGTTGTTCCAGATATCAGCAAAGCTTTTTTCCAGTAAACTTCCACATGATGTGTCCATGTAAGGACATGGAGTAACGTTTCCTTCCGGTGTTATTCTGCAATAGTTAGTTCCTGCAGGGCATCCGCCTGAATAATATTTAACTAAAGCCGATTCCGGATTCATCTCATATGCGATCCTTCTGTAATGAGGAGCACACTTTGCACTAACGAGCATTCTTCCCTCGTACTGACCGTGAAGTTTATAAATCTGCTTCAGTGCGTCCTCGTACTGTTCTGATGTGATATCAGTGATATCCTGGCCTCTTCCCGTGCAGACGAGGAAGAAAAGATTAAAGACCCTTGCTCCCATGTCGTTTGCAAAGGCTACTAATTCCGGAATCTCATCATAATTTTTTTTGAATACTGTGGACTGTATCTGTATCTCCAGCCCTTGTCTTTTGCACGCCTTCATCCCCTCGACTGCCTTTTTCCAAGAACCCTTAGCACCTCGAATTGAATCGTGGATTTTAGGATGTACAGAATCCAGGCTTATCCCGATTCCGGAGAAACCGTTGTCTTTCAGTTTTTTCGCCATTTCGTCATCAATAAGACAGGCATTAGTGCCAAGAAGGACCATCATACCTCTTCCTGCAGCATGACGAGACAGATCGAAGAGGTCTTCTCGCAAGAGCGGTTCGCCACCCGTTAAGATGAGAATCAGGCTTGGGTTTAGTTCTGCAATTTCGTCTATAACTTTAAGTGCTTTCTCTGTGTCTAGCTCATCAGCGGCATTTGCGGAGCCGCATTGTACCTGATTAAAGTCAGGGCTGTCCTGACCGGAAGCGGTACTTGTCAGGTTGGTATCCATCTGGACATTATCTGCCAGAAGATAACAATGAGTGCACAGTAAATTGCATGCTTTTGTGAGATTCCAGGAAATTACGTGAGGTATGGATTTCATTTTTAGAATATTAAACAATTATGATAAATTAAGGTTAATCTTATTACAAGCTAATATTACCGTAAGTGATTCATTAAGGATCACCTATTTTTACCTATTTATATCGTATTATTTTCAGGGTCTTTAAAGGTAAATTATAGAGAGGCAAAATAGTGCCGAATATCTTTATCCTGAGTATTTAAAGATACTTACAGAAAATAGTATCATGGTGGTTTTGCCTTAATTTTTTTGTCATTATAGTTGCAAAAAAAAGATTTTCTGATTATATAGTATCTGTTTATCTAGACGACATAGCAATGAAAAAACATATTTTTTGTCTTATGTTAAACATTGAGATGGTAGAGATATTTGAAAGTAAATAATCGTGGTCGATAGCGTGTGATATTTGCGTTGCCAAAGTAAAAACACGTTGCCGCAATCTCCCTTTATCTGAAGTGGGAATTTCATCATGAAAAATGAAGAAGAAAAATCATACGCAGGTTTGTATCTGTTTCTGAGCTTTATACTTGTCTTGACGATGGCATGGGCAGTATGGAATGAGGCAGTAGGAAAAAGACCATGGAAAACGTATCAATCCCGGTTTTATAAGTTAGAGCAAGAGAAGGTTAGAGGGGAATACGGTGAGGCAAAGGTGGCATTTAATCAACCTGATGTTCAGGAGAAATATAAAGAGGCTCAAAGAAAACTTGCGGAAGCGTGGGGCAGGTTTAACACTCCAGCCATTCAGCAGGGATACATAAAAGCATTCCGGGAGTTGAATGCCCTGGATAAAGAAGAGTTGCCCTCTCTAAAGTTTGAAGCCATGGTTACGCGGAATAAGATGCTGGAAGAGGAGTACCTGTATGGAGAACATAAGGATGATGAGGCGGTAAAGAAGATAGCGGAACTGGAGGAGCGTGGCAATGAGTTGACGGCAGAGGTCGAACTTCTGGAGGAGAAGCGAGCTGGATTACAAAAAAACATGGATGAATCCATGCAAGATATAAATATGTATGCGGACGAGTTGAAGGCATTTACTAATGATATGAATGGATATCAGGAGTCGATGGAGAAAATGAAATCAAAAAGACCGTCGTTGCAGATATACCAGGTACATCTTGAGGATATTAACGAGTCGGACAGGTGTATGTCGTGTCACGTTGGTATTAACCGGAAAGAGAGCGTTTCCGGGGAGCAGCCGTATGCAAGTCATTCAAGGAGGGATGTCTATCTTGGCAATCATCCACCGGAGCAGTTTG
>JASMMK010000016.1 GCA_030748215.1 Candidatus Scalindua sp. | reverse complement strand
CCTCATAGTGCTCTTGGATACTTGCCACCTGCTCCAGAGACAATTGAAGCGGTACAGACAGTTTCCACTACGTTACAACTGTCTGTATTATCCTGAACTCTAACTTTAAAGGTGGTACAAAGAACGGGGGCATGTCACCTTTATGATATGGCTAACAGTTTCTCTGGGGCCTCTACCCATAAACTCCTTTTCAAACTTTATCAACGCCTCGCTTATTTTAGCTTCCGTTTGGCCTTTTGTCATACTTTCCATAATTCGCATTTTACAGAAATAGGAGATACTTGTCTAGATGCTAAATTAATCATAGATTGATGTAATAATAATGGAGGAGGTGAGGGTAGGAGTCTGGTATGAATTATGTAACATAACTTGTAATTAGCAGACGCTAAGATTAAGTTTCATCATGGCAAGGGTTTATGAGCAGTGATATTTCTCTAAAAACGGTAGAGCTTTATCATGATGAAATTACTCCATGGCCTGTTTGTCATGGCATAAGATATATAGGCTTATGATGAAGGTGGGTGAGAAAATGCGAAATTATTCTAAACAGCCCCATTTGGTTTAAAGACGCTCATAACCATTAATATAATCATTATCACTTTAATTTAACCGATTGTAACCTATCACGATCCCGGCAGTATATTTGTGAACTGGTACTCCTCTACATAGTCACCCACTGCGGCTTCAAACTTATCTTCCCCCCACTGTTCTATGGTAAGTGTCTTCTCTTCTGACAGGTCGTAGTAGTCCCAGCAGAGGAATTCGATTCTCTCTTTTCCTCCCCCTTTACAGAAATAACCTGCACTACCCTCATCAATGGTGTACTCTACCCCCTCATACTGTATCATGTTAGGAGGGTCATCATTTTCTTTTATAAACTTACGTATTCCACGACCGACGCTCTTCAGGGATACTTTTTTTGTCAAAGTCCACTCAGGCTCGTCATCATCTGCGAGTTCCAGGTATAGAACTTCATCTCCATGTTTGATTTCCCACTCATAGCTGTGGTCCCCATCTTCCCAGTCGTATGAATTGTACTCTGTAACTTCCCAGGTCTTCATATCGTAATCCAAAAGGTATCCAACCTTAAGTTTAGACAATACAAGATCCTGTAGAGGATCAAACTCCTCTTTCTTTTTCTTCTTACCAAACCAAGCCATATTAAGTCCTTAAAAAATACAAATACATTTCACACTAAGACTCAAAGGGCGCAGAGAAAAATAATTTAGATATAAAATATATTGGGATCTAGGCTATTTACCTTTTATTCTAAAAATACCTTCGCGATCTCTGCGGCTCTGCGTGAGATTGTTTAATTCTGTTCCAACAACCCCATCCTCGTTTTCAGTGCCAGCAATTTGTCGTTTGGGGCGTTTAGTTGATTGCCACCCAGTGCGGCGTTGATCTCATCATCTACACTCGTCTCTGCTGATGCAAGCTCTCCGTAGGATTGTGCCAGTGATTCATCCTCTTCAACTTTGGCCTTCATCTTCTCAAGCATAGCAATAGTACCGGTAGAGTCTACCCTTGCAACCTGCTCATTTATCTTGCGTGTTGCTGCGGCTGTCTTGGCACGTGCCCTTAGAGTGATAAGTTCGTTTTCGTATGTTGATACAGTCGATTTTAATTTGGATACATTTGCCTGCAGTTGTGAGGCCATATTATTTTGCTGCTCCCAGTTCTGCATCAGACTGACAGCTTTCTGACTGCAATCCTCTTTCCTGTTCAGCGCTTCTGTGGCCAATCGTTCTGCCTGCTCAGCATCTATTCCGCCACCTTGCATCTTCTGGAGTAGCATCATTGCCTTACGCTCGTAATCAGCAGCCAGCCTCTTATTGTCCTCAGCCTCTTTCTTTAAGCGAATGGCAACGCCCTTTACCTCCGCCAGGCTTTTCATGGTTCCCTGCAGATCTTTCTTCAGGTCTCTTATTCCCTGTTCGGTCATCTTGATCGGATCTTCAAATTTATCCATCGCACTGTGTGCGTGAGATTGCCCCACCTTAAACACTCGCTGAAATATACTAGCCATGGTTTCGCTCCTTATTATTACAATTTATCTTAATTTATTAGTTATTTATTCTGTATATAAATTCCTAGCTTTTGCTGAATTCAATGAGCTCGGCGGCATACTCTGCCAGGGCAATACTCAATGCGGTGATTGAACCTTCCAGCTCATTTTTGTCCAGGTTTTCCAATTGTAACGTGTCTCTGAATATAACTTTCGCTCCCTCTTCATCCAGTACAAATGCGCCATGTACCAGGGTACGGTTCATCTGAAGCAGTCGCTTGAAGAACCCATCTGTATTCTGAGGAACATCCATAATTACCTGTTCGAGAACCAGGACAGGGTCTTCACAATCTATGATGAGATTCTTGAGACCCTTCTCTTCATCATCTATAATTACTAACTCCTCTGCTTCATCCTCACTGGAGATAGAAAGCTCTAACTCATCTAAATAGTCCTTCACCTTTTGAAGATTCTCAGACATCTTTTTCTCCTATTTCAAATTTATAAAAATTCTACTCACCGCAAAGGCGCTAAGAGCACAAAGTTATTTTTTTAAATAATTCTTCTTTGCGTCCTCTGCGTCTTTGCGGTGAACTTTCTCTTTTATCAACCAAAATGTGGTCGTTCCTGTGCAATCAGAACGAGGTAGTCTTCGGATTGAATAGTATATTTCATGGGAGGATTAGCCGCCAGATTATTCTCTTCTCCCGATTCAATTGCAACAATAATAGCATTATGTTTCTCCTTTATAAGCTTCAGTACATCAATAAACTGCATGCCTACAAGATTTGCCGGTGGTTTTACTTTATAGAGTTCATTGCCGTATCGGTTACTGACAAGCTCGGTAATTATCTTGGTTATACCGTGATCAAGGGCGGCCTGAACAAGGAGATTGCCGCTCAGCTCACCGATAACGATTATTTCGTCAGCACCTGCCAGCTTCCCATGCTGCATGTTCCTTGAATCAGAGATCTCTACACAGATATAAACATTCGGGTTTAATTTGCGTATGGTGAGAGTGTTCAGTACTACTTTTGCATCCCTTGAGTACGAATCAAGATCTTCGTCTGTCAGGATCATGACAACTGACGCTTCCTTCAGGTTCGCTTTTTTCAGAATGTCAACATCAACTTCTCCATGGATAAAGAAAGTATTTTCATCTTCAATAGGTTTTTCAGGGATATCTGCAACAATAACGATAGGCCTGTTTTTTACCTTCTTATCTGCCCTCAACTCAGTAACTATCTCTTTTGCCTTATAGCTCCAACCGCAGATAATGAAATGGTCTTTAACTTTTACGTTGTTCACGCCCTTACCCTCTTTGAGTTTAGTATCAACAAAGGCACTGGCAATCGTTGCCGTAAACATTCCCAGTATACCAATGCCAAATACCATAACTACTACTCCAATGATTCTTCCACCAATCGTTGATGGTGCTATGTCACCGTAGCCTACCGTGGTAATCGTTACAAAACTCCACCAGAAGGCGTCTAAAATGCGTGGAGTCTTTTCGAAAAAGTGGAGCCCCAATCCGCCAATAAACAGGGTTATTATTGTTAAGCAAAAGAGTCGAACGATCTTATTTCTGCTTACTCGAAAAAAAACATTCACCATGGTATTTACTATTAAAGGATGGTTTCTGTTGATATTGCAATCTTACTTAATAATTTATTGGAATAAAGTGATATTTACCAAGTACCTTCTAACATCAGAGAAAGGGAATGTCAAGATTTTTCATATGGTTTTTAGGATAATGAGACAGGAATAAGTCGTGGAATACATTTGACTTGTGATCTGTGCTGGTATTTGGCGATAATGGTGGTAGGCGTGGAGAAGGAATAGAAAGATGTACTACCAATCAAGCGGTTGAAGTGATTTGTCAGTAACGAATCTTGTAACAAGACCAAGAAGCCATGTGTGCTTGTTTATTTCAAACTCTTTTCTGGATACCTTTGCCTTGACAAGGGCCATTTCCGACGCTTTATGAAATTCGACAGATTTAACAGCCACATAATTTATATCAACATTAACAAAACCCCGTGAACCGAAATTCCCATACAGGTCCACTCCATCAAAATCAAACGCCTCGACATTCTCCCCTTTTTTCCTTAATCTAAAAGAGAACCCTCCGTAAAATACCAGTGCCTGGGCCTCCTGCTTCATTCCTACTTTTGATATTCCGTATCCATCACCGTAATTTAAACCCAGCTCCACCCTGTCATCGGAGAATAAAACCTTATAAAATGGTTTTTCTATATTTTTTCTGGACAGGAAAACGTCGGAAATGTTTCTCGGGAATTCTCTGTCAGTAAAGACTCTGCTTGAGATCAAGAGTTTAATCGTCAAGTCACGGTCAATAGTAAGTTCATCTTCTCCTATTGTCGTATATCTGGATATGTAATAGAGCATTGTATAGAACTGCTCAAGCTTAGATCTGAGAATAGATGTATCAAAAAGTTCTCTAAGCTTTCTGTCCATCTCTTCATTCGTTTTATCAAATAGTTTTACATTCTCAGAATCGACAAGTGCGTATACGTCTTTAAGTACCTGCTCAACACTAAAGTCTTTTGATTCTGAAACTTGTTTGGATCTGTTTTCGCGTGCAAAAGCAGGACTTGCAAACAGTAACAGAGCAAGAACCACAAAAAGAGAATTTCTAAACATTATTAATCTACCCGTATATAAAGAAAGCTGCCTGCCTGACAGACAGCTTGACTTCAAACTCTATTGTTCAAATACTGTAATTATACTCTAAACGGTAATGGTTCCATTATATACCTGATATTAGAGTAACACAATAATTTATTTATCGGCAATTTCAATTAAAATTCCAATATTTAATAAAAATATTATATGCAGATTATATAATCAGGAAAGAGCTTTTTCTACATACTCAATCCACGATTTTGCAATTAAAGTATGGCCAGCTGGCGTAGGATGTACGCCATCCGGTGCCCAGTATTCCGGCGGGTTTAATGAACAGGATTCACGAAAGATTTTATCTAATGGTAGTAAGAAGGTACTAAACTCTTCTGAAAGTCTGTGTACAATTTCAATCTTAGGATTTAAATCATCCCTGTACACGTTAGTATCTCCCAGTAGAAGAAATGGTTCACACAATATGATCCTGGAGTTCAGTGTCTCTGCTGTGCGCTTTAAAAGCATACGGTACTCTTCTTCAAATAGCTCTGGCGGCGTGATTAATGTATCATTTACACCTATCAGAATTGATAAAATATCAGGCTTCAGGTCAATACAGTCTGTGTCCCACCGAAGCTGAAGATCTCTTATCTTGTCTCCACTTATTCCACGATTTAATAATTTCAGATTTAATTGTGAATATCTGTCTGCAAGTGTCTCCGTTATCAGATTGACGTACCCGTCTCCCAGGCTATCCGGATTTCCCCTTCCTCGACCACAATCAGTTATACTGTCACCTTGAAAAAGTATTACTGAGTTTTCTTTGAACATTTTGAACTGTGTTATTTGAAATTTGTTGATTGATGTGTAACAGTTGTCCTACGCTCCGGCTTTGGAAAGAAAGTCAATTAGCTTCTCCTTTACTGCACTATCCATTCCCACAAACTCAATCCCGATACTTGAACCGTCAGTATCTATTTTGATACTTTTTTGATCTGCATCAGCAATTAACTCTTCAGCTATCCCTGGCAGATAAAAACCCATTTTAATTTCACTGTTTAACTCCAACAGATTTGTGAGGCTTTCATTTTCATCCGTATCAATAGTAAACAGGCATCCTGCTCTGCTAATGTCCGTAATAGATCCCTCTAATATCTGTTCTGCAATTTTCACGCTAGCCGGCAGAAAGCACTCAACTCGTTTGTTCCCGCGAACATCATAACTGTCTATTTTGTCCGGATATTTAATAAAGACTAATTTGAATGGTTTATGAATAAGATCAATAATCGTGGACTGAAAACCAAACATTGTACCTTTATTCATGTACTTTGCGTTAATTTCATTTTCATTTACCAAAAGCTTTGAGACATTTGCCATTGTATGTAAAGGAGGCATTTTAACGATTAGATACTCGCCATCATCAACACCTATCAACTCACATGATAGTCGCCGCCTCGTACCTTCAATCTGCAGTCTAAGAACAGTACCTATATTCAATTAGTGTGCCCCTTTTCATTTATTGTTTTCTATTAGTAGCCACTTTGAAGACTCTTTTTAAACATTATGGTTATCTTTGTCAAGGTGAATGTGCATCTTGAGTTGAGCACGGTTATAGTAGAGAATTATGGCTAAGCAGTCGCAAAAAGTCCTCCACCTTCAGATGAAACACAAAATCGGCACAGGAATCAAGAGGCGTTTCAGAAAGAGTTATGATGGCAAGGTGCGCACCGTTCTCTTTTGCAATTGGAGGTAAAGAGCTTGCCGGTTGCACAACAAGTGTAGAACCGATTACAATCATCAGATCACAGGAGTTTGCCAGTTCATTTGCTTTGTCCAGATCTTCCATTCGTAATTGCTGACCAAAAGAGATCGTAGCAGGCTTCATAAGGCCGTTGCATTTTTGGCATATCGGAACTCCCTCTTCTAGGTTTAAACCCTCAAATACATCCTCAGAAGGTACGGTAAATTCGCAATCAATACATGCAACCTCCAGGCTGGTGCCGTGCAGGTTTATAATGATCTCTTTTACTAATCCGCTTTTCTCGTGAAGGCCGTCTATATTCTGCGTGATGAGACCTGTGAGCTTGCTTTCATCATAAAGTTCTTTGAAGAACATGTGACCCGTATTGGGAGTGGCATTGCTTAGGTCTTTCCACAACTCCTGTTTTCTCTGCCAGTAAAGCAGACGCTTCTTTTCGTCTGAGACGAACTCCTCAAAATATACAGGTTGGAATTTATCCCAGATACCGCCCTTGCTGCGGTAATCGGGAATCCCGGATTCAGTGCTTATACCGGCTCCGGTAAAGCCGACAATCTTCCTGCTTTTGTCAACGGCAGATTTGAAAGCGTCTATTGAACTGTTGATATCTGTATGTTCCATCATAATAGAGTCCACAAATAAGTGCCTAGAGTTTGAAGTGAACTAAAGTGCCTAAAGTTAAGAACGAAGGTTATGCAATGTAATTGCATAAATGTCTATATTATTTAAATTTGCTTCGCAAACGCTTTTGTCATACGTTCAAGAGCCAGTGACCTGTCAGCTGAATCGATTTGCACATCAAGCACACAGATATCTTTAGTATATTGACGAGAAAGCTGCAATGCATCTTCAAGCTGATCTTCAGTCTTAATGCTAAACCCCCTTCCTGCCTTGAGAATATCAGGAAGACCGCTGTATTTCCATGTCTGCACATCATTGAAACAGCCATCAAGCATGGGACGTTCAGTCCCATATCCACTATTATTCAAAATAATAACAATTGGACTAAGATCATATCGTGCCGCTGTTGACAGTTCCATTCCTGTCATTTGAAAAGCCCCATCTCCGACCAATACAAGAGGACGTAAATTTGGGTTTGCCAGTTGCGCTCCAATGCTTGCCGGCACGGCAAAGCCCATTGACGCATAATATGCTGGTGACAAAAACTTAGTCTCTTTGTGGATTGTCATATCCATGGCACCGAACATAGCATCACCAGTGTCTGCAATGATTACCGTGTTTCTGTCAATAAAAGAGTTAAGCCGTTGATATAAATACGTTATGGTGATTGTCTTACCTGCAACCGGTTGCAGTTGTTGAAGAGATTCAGGATGAGGACTGTCTGTATGCTCTCGTTTATTAATATCAGTCTGCAAAATCCCTTTAAGAAAATTACCTAAGCTCACATCTTCATAAGTGTGATAATGAATGTATACTTTCTCACTTGTCGCATATATTGATCTGCCTTGATCGAGATGTGCCGTAAACATGCCGAGGTTAATATCTGTCATAAATGTGCCCATAAGGATCAGGCAATCACTTGATTCCACATAATCTCTAACCTCCTCACGACCAATAGCACCCTCATAAATTCCCATATGCAGAGGGTGGTGTTCGCTGATCACTGATTTGCTCAGTGGAGTAGAAGCAACTGGAATATGGGTTTTATCTATGAATTGAAGGAATTCGTCCTGAAGCCCATATCTATGCAACTCTATGCCTGCAATTATTACGGGTTTTTTAGATGTGTTGATAATAGTTTTTGCCTCAAGCAGCGCCTCATTAAGGGCATTATCATCACTAGGTAAAGATGTCTCTTGAGGTAAATAATCCGGCTGTATCTTTACAGATACCATATTACGTGGTAGTTCAATATAGACAGGTCGCTTGTGACATAAGGCAGCATCTATAACACGATCAATTTCACGGCACGCTGTCTGGGGATTGTCGAGTGCAGTTGAGGCTATAGTGATCTGTTCAAAGACCTTCAATTGTGTGTCGAAATCACGAACTTTGTGGTGTAGAAGAGGTGATTTAATTCTTTCATTTGTACCCGGCGCTCCACTTATTACAACAACCGGTGACTTTTCAGCAAAGGCCTGAGCGGTAGTATTTGCCACCTTCAATCCGCCAACGCAGTATGTAACACATACTGCTCCCAGCCCTTTTACGCGTGCATAAGCATCTGCGGCAAAACCGGCTCCCTGTTCATCACATGTGTTTATTACCTGTAGATTACTGGATTCCAGTTCGTGGAAAAAACTCAGAGCATAATCACCCGGCACACCAAATACGTGCCTGGCTCCATGAGCATGAAGCCTTTGGATAAGATAATCACCTATGGTTTTTGCAGCTGCCATGATCCCACTCTTTTCTCACAGATAGAATCTATCTGCATAATGGATTGTCTGTTGTCTTGTCTCCTTTTAGTATAATCATAGCGCGGCACAGCCGCAACCAAATTAAAGATAATTAAAAATCTACATTACGCCAGAGATGGACGTCTGTTGCCGAGTTTGCCGTTATTTGATTTCCTCACTCTATTCACTCGCTTTTTATGCACTGAACTACTATTGAGAGGGAGTTCTTTCTTCTTCTCAGAGAAAAACAGGTCATAAGAAAATCCCGCTAATAGACCGCCAATAATAGGACCAATCCACCATACATAATGATTCGCAAAATGACCTGATGCCATCGCAGGTCCAAAAACTCTGGCCGGATTCATTGATCCACCGCTTATTGCACCTCCCACCATTACACCAAATAGTACAACAAAGCCTATAGCCAATCCGGCTAGTGCCGGTGTGGCCCTCTTGTCAATAACTGTTGCAAATACTACAAATACCAATAGAAATGTTATAACCGCTTCCATTCCGATTGCCTGTGATATAGTAACAGTTGAACCCAGAACACACGTACCCAGGAATACACTGGCCAGTGCTTCCGGAAACAGTAACTTAAGCAAGTAACCAGCAAATGTTGCACCTGCTACCTGCGAGAAAATATACATGATACCAACACCTGCTGTCATTCTCTTCGTAGCAACCATGGTAACTGTTACAGCAGGGTTTATATGTGCACCTGAAATGTATCCTAGCGAATATGCAACTGCTACAACAACAAAACCGAACGCAATGGCGATTCCCAGAAGTCCAAAACCCTGAGAACCACTTTTTACTAAATAGTAGTCTGCGCATACACACCCTGACCCAACAAATACCAGGGCAAATGTTCCCAATAACTCTGCAAAATATTTTTTGTAATTTTCTGTTGCAGAAGTCAAATAGGCAGTACCTTTACCGCCTTCTCCGCCAAACATCAAAGCGAGTCTCTCAAACGGTCCTAATTGGTGATCCCTGGAATTATTCATAATAATTTCCTTATAAGATTAGAATTACTTGATCTGCCCCTTCAATATTAAATGATAATACTTTGCTAACAACGCCATGAATTCCCTTCCCTCAATAAATTAAAATGTAAGAGTTGTTAGGTAGGAAGCAATGTCTATACCAATTAATAATCTTTTGTCTGCTCTCGAAAAATGATTATTTGTAAACACCGGTTATGTAAGGCACTAGAAGAATGAAACCAATAATCAATAATATCTCGAATATGATCAAATCTTGTTAATACCGAAAGGAATGCGTTCAAAACATAATGGGAGCAGAAAAGACGAATCTTTTTCTAAATGAAGACTATATGACAGTTATCATGAGCAAATTTTAACATTGAGCAAACATTCATCACTTTTCATTTTTTTGAATTATCGTAAATTTTAATCGTAATTTTTATAACATTCTTAAGTATAATTAAAAGTCGCTTGCCGCGCATAAATTTCGTGCTAAATTGATTGCTAGCCGGTAATATTGAAATATATGCGCATTGACCGTAGATAAAGAAATTAAGTATTTTTTTTGCTCCTCTGTGTAATGATGGTACATCAAATGAATATAAGGACTTAGGCATTGCTAATAATCAGATAGATGTAAAAATTGCATAACAGGCACCATTATTGCGATATATTCAACATCAGATGGATTTTGATTTCAAAACAACGATTAATACTTGTTTTTTAAATAGAACTGTGATCTCAAATCAGCAGAATGAGTTTTTTAACCTGGCTGTAGATTCAGAGTGGATCATTTTAAATCTGTATCGATAGCGAAGAAAATTTTGAAGAAAGGAATTATCGATGGCTAAGGCAACAAAGAGATATACATTGAAGGATTTAGATAAGATGTCTGTAGAGGCCGCACAAAAGCTACCATTTGCTGCACGAGATAAACTTCTTGATCTGGTCATCGCTGATGGAAGAAAAATTGGTGGCAAGCAGCCTGCAAGGCAGGTTGGATTAATGTGTGACTGGTTCGAGGAGGATGTGGTGCGTCTTCAGAAGATTAAGGCGATTAAAGTAAACTGCGGAGGATTTATACCAATTGGAAAAAACGGTGAAGTGCCAACATTAGATCCCAATGGACAATTCACATTGATATTTGAAAATGTTAAGGGCGCGCTTAAAAAGGCCGGTACAAGCTTTGACAGAGTTGTAAATACCGTTATTTTCATGAAGAATATTGACTATTGGGGAGATATGAATGCTATTTACAGGAAATATATCAAATGCTCTCCAACACGTGCAGTGATTGGATGTCAGGATCTTAATAAGACTTATCAGATTGAGATTGTCAGTCTGCAAGCATACAAGGTAAGAAGATAGATTTCTGCTGCTTAGCTAAGCGCATATAATTTCATATGAGGGGTTCAATTTGGCACTTCGACAGAGTTTACACTGAGCGTGCGAATGTGCTCAGTGTGACAACGATGCGGGTGGATGTGACAATGTCATCCTGAGCGGAGTCGAAGGATATTTGTAGTCACTAATTTTTTGGAATGGAATAGATTATAAATGCTGGAAATTAAAAACTTTAAAAACGTGAACCTGGCCGGACAACCAGAACGGTCCGGGTTGTACGATCCGATATACGAACATGGTGCATGTGGAGTCGGTTTTGTGGCAAACATAGACGGAACTCCAACCCATTCGATCGTTTCTAACGCTATTCAGGTATCAATTAACCTAGAGCATCGTGGCGCCATCGGCAGCGACAAGCTTACGGGTGACGGTGGCGGGCTGTTACTGCAGATTCCGGATGACTTCTTTCGTCAGGTCTGTACCGAACAAAAACTAGAACTGCCTGCTGCTTCGAGATACGGGGTTGGTATGTTCTTTATGCCTCAGGATGAAGCCAAGATCACAAAGTGCAAACAAGAAGTAGAGAAAATTGTTGAGTCCGAAAATTGTAAACTACTGGGATGGAGAAAAGTACCATGCGATGGCGATTCACTGGGAGAAATCAGTCGTTTAACACAACCATCAGTACATCAGCTTTTTGTAACTAGCGAAAGTTACGAGGGTGAGGATCTCGAAAGAAAGCTATATGTCATCAGACGATGTATAGAGAAGGAGATTGCCACATGGACAGATGAAGATTTCAGTCAGTTTTACGTCTGTAGTCTGAGCCATAAAACTATTGTATACAAAGGGCTGCTTACCGGAAGCCAGCTACCCGTTTTCTTCCCTGATCTTAATGACAAACGTTTTACATCTGCAATTGCAATAATTCATCAGCGATACAGCACGAACACATTCCCTGCCTGGAACCTTGCTCAGCCTTTCCGGTGCCTTGCGCATAATGGTGAGATAAATACCCTACGGGGAAACATAAATCAAATGAAAGCTCGTGAGAATAACCTGGATTCTGAACTGCTGGGTGATGATATAGAGAAAATAAAGCCTGTTATTCAAAACGAATACGGAAGTGATTCGGCTGTATTTGACAATGTTTTTGAGTTACTTATCAAGTCTGGCAGATCGCTTTCACATTCGGCAATGATGATGGTCCCTGAGGCGTGTGGCAAGAAGTATTATATGAGCGAAGACAAACGTGGATTCTATGAATACCACGCATCTTTTATGGAACCGTGGGACGGCCCTGCTGCCATTGTTATTACTGACGGACGTTTTATCGGAGCATTGCTCGACAGAAACGGATTACGACCGGCACGTTACACGGTAACTGAGAATGGCATGATAGTCATGGCGTCTGAGACAGGTGTACTTGACATTCCGGGAGAGGAAGTACGTCAGCGCGGAAGATTACAACCCGGAAAGATGTTTCTTGTAGATTTAGAGCAGAACCGAATTGTTCCTGATAATGAAATTAAAGCTAAGATCTCCAGGCAGGCGCCCTATCGTCGTTATTTGAAAGAGAACCTGATTGAGCTTCGTGGACTGTTTAACCCGTCAAGGGTCCCGGAAATTGATTTAGAAGTGCTTAGAAAACAGCAGCATGCGTTTGGGTATACTGATGAAGACATTAATGTAACAATTTCGCACATGGCAAGCCGTGGCCAGGAACCTATTGGGGCTATGGGAAATGACAATGCTCTGGCTGTGCTGTCCAATAAACCTCAACTGCTGTTTCATTACTTTAAGCAACTTTTTGCACAGGTAACCAACCCCCCTATTGACCCGCTACGTGAAGAGTTGGTGATGTCACTGATGAATTATATCGGGAAAAAAGGTGGTCTCCTTGGAGAGACTCCTGAGCATTGTAAACAGATAAAACTGTCTCACCCCATTTTGACGCCAACAGATATGTGGCGTATTAGAAATGCTAATCATCCGGATTTATTGGTTAGAAAAATAGATATTCTATTCCCGGCACAAGGCGGTGGTGACGCCTTGAAATCAGCAATGAATTCGCTTTTCGAAAAAGCGGAAAGACATATTTCAGATGGGGCCAATATACTTGTCTTGACGGATAGATATATAGATAAAGACCGTTGTGCTATTCCCTCACTCCTTGCAGTTTCAGGCCTGCATCATCACTTGATCAGGAAGGGGCTGCGCAGCTCATGTGGATTGATTCTTGAAACCGGTGAAGCAAGAGAAGTTATGCACTTCTCTCTTTTGATTGCGTTTGGTATTACCGCGATCTGCCCTTACGTCGCTTTCGGTACTGTAAGAGAGATGGCAGAGGAAAAGTATCTAGCAGAAGACAAAGATCCGGAGGAAGCAATGGATGCTTATGTTTCGGCGGTAAAGAAAGGGCTACTAAAGTCCTTCAGTCGTATGGGCATTTCGACAATAAGAAGTTTTTTCGGATCTCAAATATTTGAAGCTATTGGAATTAATAGATCAGTTATTGATGAATATTTCTATGATACTGCATCCCGTGTTGAAGGCATAGGTATGGAGGAAATTGCGCAGGAGGTCTATGCACGGCATCGAAATGCCTTCCCACCGGAAGGCAAGCCTGATGAGTTCCTGGATGTAGGTGGATATTATTCCGTCAGACACGGTGGAGAGAAACACCTCTGGAACCCGGAAACAGTTTATAAGCTGCAGCAGGCAACTCGAAATAACGACTATAAAATATTCAAAGAGTTTACACAACTAGTTGATGTGCAGACTAAGGAGCTTGCAACGTTACGAGGTCTTTTTGAATTTAAAGATTCTGTGAGTATTTCGATTGATGAGGTTGAGCCGGTTGAAAATATTATGAAACGATTTATGACCGCTGCAATGTCTTTTGGTTCAATAAGCAAGGAGTCACATGAAGCAATTGCTATTGCAATGAATCGAATTGGAGGCAGAAGCAATTCAGGAGAAGGAGGAGAAGATCCTGAACGATTCAAGCCGCTACCAAACGGTGACTGGAAGATTTCCAAAATCAAACAAGTTGCATCAGGACGGTTTGGGGTAACGAGTGAATACCTTGTAAATGCCGAAGAGATTCAGATCAAAATGGCCCAGGGTGCTAAACCGGGCGAAGGCGGTCAATTGCCAGGACATAAGGTGAGCCCTGACATTGCAAAGACGAGGCATACTACACCTGGGGTTTCCCTGATTTCTCCGCCACCTCATCATGATATCTATTCTATAGAAGATCTAAAGCAGATAATTTACGATCTGCATTGTGCTAACTCTAAGGCAAAGGTGTGTATTAAGCTGGTTGCGGCTACGGGTGTTGGTACTGTTGCCGCTGGAGTTTCCAAAGCCAAGGCGGATCAAGTGTTGATCAGTGGTTTTGATGGTGGTACCGGTGCTGCTCCATGGTCAAGCATTATGCATGCAGGTTTGCCCTGGGAGCTTGGGTTGGCAGATACACAGCAGACTCTGGTAGCGAATCAGCTCCGTGATAGAATTGTTGTACAGACGGATGGGCAACTGAAAACGGGTAGAGACCTCATCATTGCGGCACTGCTTGGTGCCGAAGAGTACTGTTTTGGAACTTCCGTACTGGTTACGTTGGGTTGTGTTCTTATGAGAAAGTGCCATTTAAATACATGCCCGGTAGGTGTGGCAACCCAGGATCCGGAGCTACGCGCTAATTTTGGTGGACAAGCGGAGTTTGTTGAACGTTTTTTCAAATTTCTTGCTCAGGAGATGCGTGAATACATGGCGGTGCTGGGCTTTAAAACTGTTGATGAAATGGTTGGTCGAGTAGATAGACTTGAGGTAAGAGACGCAATAAAGCATTGGAAAGCTAAAAAACTTGATTTCAGTGCACTATTAACACACCCAGATCCGGACGGCAAAACGACCTTACACTGTATTAAAAAGCAGGATCATGAATTATCACTTTCACTTGATAATGAATTGATCAAATTATCTCAAAAAGCGTTGACGAAAGGTAAACCGGTAGTAATTGATTTACCGATTCGTAATATAAATAGAACCGTAGGTACAATTCTCAGCAGTGAAATTACAAGAAAGTATGGATCTGCGGGACTACCTGAAAATACTATTCAGTTGAACTTTAAAGGATATGCAGGCCAGAGCCTTGGCGCTTTCCTCGCTCCAGGAATAACCATAGAAGTTGAGGGTGACGCAAATGACTATGTAGGCAAAGGAATGTCCGGTGGTAAAATTATTGTTAACCCATATAAAGGATCTACGTTCAAACCGTATCAGAATATTATTGCAGGTAATGTCATTCTTTATGGAGCTACCGGAGGAGAAGTATACCTGCACGGTATGGCAGGAGAGCGTTTCGCTGTGCGTAATAGCGGCGCAACGGCAGTTGTTGAAGGCGTAGGAGATCATGGATGTGAATATATGACAGGAGGTACTGTTGTCGTTATCGGGCAGACAGGTAACAACTTTGGAGCAGGAATGAGCGGAGGTATTGCCTATGTTTACGATGAGCACGAATGGTTTGGTATGAAATGCAACTTGGATATGGTTGATCTGGAGAGTGTATGGGAAGAGGATGATAAGAACCTCCTGCACTCATTATTGACAAAGCATTATGAGTATACTCAAAGTACAAGAGCAAAAGACATCCTTGATAACTGGGATAGTCGTCTGCCACTATTTGTTAAAGTTATGCCAATGGAATATAAACAATCATTAGAACGGATCAGGCAGGAAGAACACCGTGACGATGAGCTTGTTTTGGCAACAGAGGAGGTGTTCAGTGGGTAAGTCGTCAGGCTTTTTGGAAATAGACCGCAAGGCTGGAGTGAAAAAGCCGGTTGAGGAGCGGATAAAGAATTTCAATGAATTCGAAAGTAATGTGCCTGACAGCGAGTTGGAAGCGCAGGCCAGTCGCTGTATGGATTGCGGAGTTCCGTCATGTCACGCATACGGCTGCGGATTGAGAAACAGAATCCCGGATTGGAATGATCTTATTTACAAAGGTCATTGGCAGCGAGCCCTGGCGCTATTGCATTCAACGAACAACTTTCCTGAATTTACCGGACGTGTTTGTCCGGCTACATGTGAAGAGTCCTGCACATTATCAATCAACAGAAGACCCGTCACTATCAAACAGATCGAAAAACAGATTGCAGAACGAGGCTGGGAAGAGGGTTGGATACAGCCACAGCCTGCGGAGATCAAGACAGGAAAGCGTGTTGCCATAATAGGTTCCGGACCTGCAGGTCTCGCAGCGGCACAACAGTTGGCTCGAAAGGGTCACGACGTAACAGTATTTGAGAAAGATGACAGGGTTGGAGGCATGTTGCGTTATGGAATACCAGATTATAAGATAGATAGAAGTGTCCTTGGCAGAAGGCTCAATCAGCTGAAAGAAGAGGGTGTCTCTTTCGAAACACAAGTTAATGCGGGAATTGATATCTCAGGTATGTATTTGTCACGTACATTTGATGCTGTAGTCATATGTGTTGGCGCACAAATCCCCAGAAATCTGACAATCCCCGGCAGGGACTTAAATGGTGTCCATTTCGCAATGCCTTTTTTAACTCAACAAAATAGAAGGAATGCAGGTGATAGTATTCCGGAAGATGAAGTGATCACCGCAAATGGGAAGAATGTTATCGTTATAGGAGGAGGTGATACAGGGTCTGATTGTATCGGTACCAGCATACGTCAGGGAGCTGCCAGTGTAACACATATATATTATCAGGATGTTCCTCCAAAAGAGCGCCCGCCATGCAATCCATGGCCGGAGTGGCCGAAAACACTGAAGACAAGTTCTTCCCAGGAAGAGGGATGTGAAAGGTTCTGGAAATATCAGACTAAGGAATTTGTTGGGAATAATGGTGTGTTGACCGGACTGAAAGTGACTGAACTTGATTGGACGAGACCTGCTGATGGTTCTCGAGGTACCTTTACTGAGATACTCGGTTCTGAGAAAGTTCTTCCGGCAGATCTTGTGTTCATTTCAATAGGTTTTCAGCACTGTGAGCATGGGCCTCTCCTTATGGACCTTAATCTTGAACTTGACAAAAGAGGCAGGTTAAAAATAGATGATAATAAGATGACATGCCTACCCGGCATCTTCGCTGCCGGTGATGCAGAGCTGGGTTCGAGCCTGGTAGTAAGTGCTATCTTCAGTGGCCGACAAGCTGCTGCAGGTGTACAGCAATATTTAATGTCTGAAAGAGTATCGAAATAGTTGAACTGTTCTTATATATGCTCTTTGGGAAGTTCCGGCGGTGAAGCTTGCCATAAAGGATTAATTATGCTCGTAAATTGTGATTATATACACAATGTAATGACATGCTCCCGTTCTTTGTACCACCTTTAAAGTTAGAGTTCAGGATAATGCAGCCGATTTTTTCTCTGAGTTTTCTGACATTGATTTTTTTGCTAAGGGAGGTTATCGCTTTCCATGAACTCTTCCACATCTCTGAGATTCGGAATGGCAGTTCTGCCGCCAATTTCGCGACACTTAAGAGCGGCAGTAGCAGAGGCAAATCTCATTGTTTCGTTCAGATCCCACTTTTGTAACAGTCCGAATATGAACGCACCATGAAATACGTCTCCACATCCGGTAGTGTCGACAACGTTAACCTTGAATGCCGGTTGGTAAAAATATTTTTCCGGAGTGACACAAATACTTCCATTCTCACCCAGTGTCACTATTACAGTTTTAGCACCAAGATTTAACAGTTCAATTGCAACCTCTTTTGGATCATTAGTACTGGAGAACTGTTTTGCAAAATCTTCTGATGCGATAAAGTAATCGGACAAATTTACAAGTGCCATTGCACCCTCTCTCATACTGCCTGCATCAACAACAACTGTTACCCCGGCGCCCCTGGCATATTTTGCGGCCACTATAGAGCCCTCTTTCTCAAGACCGTCCAGCAGTAAGGCTTTTGCGGACTCTATCACTCTTCTATTTATCTCTTCCGGCCTTAACGGTGTGACCGTTGCCCTGGACCACAAGACAGTTCTCTTGCCGGTCTCCTTCTCTATTACGATGAAAGCAAATTGAGACCTTTTGTCACTTTCTACAATGGTGCTATCAATATTAACAAATTCACTTGTCAGGCTGTCCTTAATCAGATCACCAAAGTAATCGTCAGATATTTTACCAATAAAAGAAGTTGAAGCTCCAAGCCTTGATAACGTGACCATTGCTGTAGCTACCGGCCCTCCTCCCTGAACAGTAAGATTGTTCACCTCTTCTTTCTGATTAATATCAGGATAGTGTTCTACAGCGCCTAAATAATCGATACAGCATTGTCCTAATCCGACAACATCATAATTCAATGTTTTTGCATTTCTCCCACATTATACTTCAGCCCTAAATCTTTTATCATCTGCAAATCATCTTCCGGAAGTTTTCCTCTGGTAGTTAGATAATCACCTATCATTGTGCTGTTGGCTCCTGCGTAAAACATCCAGCTCTGTACGTCACGTAGATTCTCTTCTCTTCCCCCGGCAACCTTAATTCCCTTATCAGACAGTATAAAACGGTAAACAGCTATTATTTTCAATATTTCCATTGGTTCCAATGAATTTTCTGTAGATAAAGGAGTGCCTTTCACAGGACTGAGGAAATTCATAGGTATTGTATCAACATCAAGTTCCTTAAGTTTGAATGCCAGGTCTAATCTGTCCTCAACGCTTTCGCCAACACCAAAGATACCACCGCTGCAAACTTGCAACCCTGCATTCTTAGCAATCTTAATTGTGTCCACTCTATCCTTATATGAATGTGTTGTACATATATTTGGATAGTAACCTTCTGCAGTTTCAAGGTTATGATTAATCATCTCCACTCCACTTGAAGCGAGTTTCTCGGCCATTTTGCTTGTAATCATTCCTATTGAAGTGTGAACAGGAGGACCGTCCTGTTTTGATAATTCATATGCGTCATCACATATCTTGTCAAAGTTATCGCTCCCTTCCAGGCTATATCCACTCGTCACTACTCCTACACAATCTGATTTATACTCTTTCCCCTTTTCCACAGCTTCTGCTACCTTCTCTTTTTCAATTAGTGGGAAATTGGGTATCTCTGTTTTGTAACGACTGGATTGCGAACAAAATCTACAATCTTCCGAGCAACTCCCCTGCCTTGCGCTAATTATGGAACATAGGCCGACAACATTGTTGAATGTATTGTATCGTATACGATTTGCCCAATAGAGCAGGTCATAAATTTCGATATCATTTAACTGCATTAAAAAATATGCTTCGTCATACGAGATATCATTTTCATCTAATATATTCTTCGCAATTTTTTCAATTTTTGTATTCATATGTTCTAATTAGACAAGTTATAGTGTCTGAAGTTATAAGTGAACTAAAGTGGTTGTGAAAAGCCAGGCTTTTCATCTTTTATTCGAGTATTGTGATTATTTCTGTTGTAGATTTTTGTATTCTTTGCTGATAGTGTCCCAAACTATTTCCGGTCGTTCTGAACTGATGTATGTCATACAGGCGCCTCCCTCAAAACACCATGTTGCAATATTTCTTACTCCGGAATCAAAAGCTGCCTTTATAGCAGTTGAGATCTCTTCCTCACGCTCTGCTGGAACTCTGTATCCCTGTATCCATATTTGAGGTTCTTTGTCATATTTTTTGCACAACCTGACAACATCTCCGGATACATTCTTTACAAAATCACCTACCGGTTCATTATGTGATATCCAATACGGGTCACTTCCAAAAATATCGACACTCTTCAGCTTAACAACTTTTTCCCATTCATATATGCCGTATTTAGGTTCAGTGTATGGAAGGACACAAACCGCATTTTTAAGGCCTTTGCTTGAGGAGTGATCTGATAAGAATTCCAGGAAATTTATAATGGTATCCTGCCTGAATTCCATTACGTCATTAGTAAACTCCTGAGGCATCTCATAACTGAAATTGTTTTTGAAAATATCTTTGCATGTTGGACAAGTACACCCCCATATTTTTCTTGGTTTACCAAACAGTTCAGTAAACTCTCCATAAAAGAGATGTGGCTCATCCCAGAATACACCCTCTGCTCCCGTACTTGCCGCAAGATCAATCCATTGTGACATTTTATCCCTAAACGGTCTTGAATTAACGCATGCCTTATTTACATTAATCTCACCTTCTGTAAAGCTTAATCTCTGCCTTGATTCCGGAAACATTTTTACAAATGCAGAAAAAGATTCACCACCAAACACCCTGCCGATCCCCCATGGGTCAAGATAAACCTCCAGTCCGACATTCCTGCTCACCCGAACAATGTCAATCATAGTTTGAGAATGATAAGCGAAATCGTGTTCACTCATTGTATGAATAACAAGATTACATCCATCCTCTACCATTTTCTCCATGTCCTTTTCGACATGCCTTAATGTCCTGTTTCCAAAATAACTTGAGCCTAGTTTCATAATAATTCCTCTTAAGTAATTAATAAGCTATCGATTTAGTCCTGAATAACTCATAAGTTTGCAATACTACTTCTACCCAATAATTCTGTCAAGAGAATCTATATCAAAGACTTACAGATTAATTTATAATATGCTTGAGTTAGAATATTACATTTGATATAAGACAGTTAGTTGAAGGCCCTACTGTGTTCGTGCAAGAAGCAAAATATTTTTTAAAACCTACAAACGTCGTATCGGGAACTTTTATTTGCTGGCCATTAATTATGGTTAACAATGGGTACCCACCTTGAAAGAGGGTTGACGAAAAAATTCTTCTCACGGCACCAGTGGAGCCTTTGATGTTTTTTGGTCAAATCATTTTCCATTTCATAACGCTGTTACACCTATATCAGAATGGTTTTAGGCTTTTTGATATAAAAATTTATACGATTTATTCGTAGGGTAATCCTTCAGGTTTGCGTTATCACACGCACGCATATCGTGTACGCAAGGTTGAAACCTTGCCATACGTTACATCGCAAACACGGACACGAACAGCTGTAATCTAAAAATACTTTAAGATTATTTTTAAAAATTACTTGACAAATATTGTAAACGCAACTAAAATCACAGAATAATTTACCGCATATATTCACCTATACAGGTTCTTATACATTTCTTGACACCGCTTTTGTAAAATAGCTTACTTCTGTGTTTCAATTGTACTTAACGCTATATTCGACTGCGCAGTTAGCTTTGAAGGCTTATATAACCTGATATTCTGCATATTGAACATAATTTATTGAAAGAAAGTGCAAAAAACCACCTGAAGATCTTTCTCGACTGAAACCTCTCAAATACTTACTTGTCTTCTAAAACATGATGATGTAATAAAATCAGTATACAATTCCATATTAATATATCCATAAGTGCCAAATAATTTCTTTATTATCGACGGACATTCTCAACTATACCAGGCATATTATGCAATCAGCGGTTTAACTACACCTTCTGGTCAACCAATCAATGCCGTTTATGGGTTTACCAGAATGTTACGTAAAATATTAAAGGAGGACAGGCCCGGTTACATGGCAATAGCCTTTGATTCCAAGGGCCCAACATTTAGACACAAAGAGTATGAGAAATATAAGGAGCACAGAAAGCCTACGCCTGATGATCTGGTGTCCCAAATACCACTTATATTCGATGTGATAAAAGCTTATAACATACCAATATTCGCGATTCAGGGTTTCGAGGCTGATGACATAATTGGGACTATTTCGAAAAAAGTATCTGAGGAAAATATGGAATGTTCAATTATAACTACCGATAAAGATATGGATCAGCTGATTGACAAATATATTAAGATTTTCAATCCCAGAAAGAAGGAAATCAGAGACACCAATAAGATACGAAATGAAATGGGAATTGAGCCTAAAAGCTTTATTGATGTACTTGCCCTTAGTGGAGACTCGAGTGACAATATTCCTGGTGTCCCGGGAATCGGCATTAAAACAGCTTTAGAACTTATTAGAGAATGGAAATCCTTGGAAAATGTATTGGCAAATGCGGACAAGGTAAAAGGAAAGAAAAAACAGGAAAACTTAGTAAAATATGCAGACTCTGCAAGACTATCAATGCGTCTGGCTACCATTAATACGGAAGTACCTCTGGATTGCAATCTCGAAACTTGTCGCCTGAATAATTTTGACAATAATAGGCTTAATGAACTTTTCACTGAATATGGTTTTAATTCTTTTCTTTCTGAAGACCATGATAAGAACTGAATGAAGCAGCGTATTAAGACAATTGGCATTACTGGCGGTATAGCAAGTGGAAAGAGCACAATAGCAGGAATGTTGGAATCGCTGGGTGCGGATCTTATTGATGCCGATAAAATTTGTCATGAACTTATTAACACTAAAGAGATAGCACTTGAGATAACTAAGAGATGGGGAGTTCATTTACAGGATAATCACGGCAAAATAAAAAGAGATGCATTAGCAGAAATCGTATTCTCAGATGAAAAAGAGATTTCTGCTTTAAATAGTATAATTCACCCAAAAGCAATAGAGCAGATTAAAAGTGAAATTGCTAAGTTTCATGCCGAGGTTACAACAGAAGCTATAGTTTTAGATGCTGCACTATTAGTTGAATCAAACTTGGTAGATATCTGTGACATTGTACTGTTTGTTGATTCTGACGAAAACAGATGTAGTGAAAGAGTTCAAAACAGCCGTAAATGGCCGTTGGATGAAATAGAGAAGAGAGAAAAGTTTCAGGGCCTATTACAACAAAAAAGAGGAATTTCAGACGTTATAATTAATAATAATAATTCTAAAGAGGACACATTAAGTCAAGTTAAAGATTTTTGGTCTCAATTTATAACAAAAAAGTAATTTGGAGAATAACATGGTTTCAATGAAAACTACAAAAGCTAAAACGACTACGAAAGCACCCAAGGCTGTTAAAAAAGCGAGTGCGCCGCCCGTAGAGAAAAATACAAACGAAAAGTATGAAGAGATAAAAAAAGGTGATATGCACATCACTGCATTACAGAAGATGACAATAAAATCACTGCAGGATACTGCCAAAAAGGAAAAGATACAGGAGTATTCCGGCCTTAAAAAGCAAGAATTGATTTTTAAAATACTTAAGGAACGGGTAAATCAAAACGGACTTATGTATGGTGAGGGAGTGGTTGAGGTGTTGCCGGAAGGCTTTGGTTTCTTACGTTCACCAGACTACAACTATTTACCGTGTCCTGATGATATATATATTTCACCATCACAAATAAGACGGTTTGGAATAAGAACCGGTGCTACCGTTTCAGGTCAAATACGTCCTCCTAAAGAAAATGAGAGATACTTTGCTCTTCTCAGAGTAGAAGCAATAAATTATGAGAATCCGGACAGGTTAAATGAAATGTGCGTTTTTGATGATTTAACACCGCTTCACCCTGACGAGCGCATTATGTTGGAGGTTAAAAAAGATGAAACAGAGATGCGAATAATGGACCTGGTTACTCCAATAGGTAAAGGGCAGCGTGGCCTGATTGTCGCTCCGCCTCGTACTGGAAAAACAGTACTTATTAAGGAGATAGCAAACAGCATTACAAAGAATCATCCGGAAGTCAATCTTATCATTCTATTAATCGATGAACGCCCGGAAGAGGTAACGGAGATGGATAGAGCCGTTGATGCCGAAGTAATTGGTTCCACCTTTGACGAACCGGCAAGTCGCCATGTGCAGGTTGCAGAAATGGTAATTGAGAAAGCCAAACGCATGGTAGAATTCAAAAAAGATGTTGTAATATTGCTTGATTCAATCACACGCCTGGCAAGAGCATATAATACTGAAATACCACATAGCGGAAAAATATTGTCTGGTGGTGTAGATGCAAATGCACTTCAGAAACCTAAAAGGTTCTTTGGCGCTGCGAGAAATATTGAAGAAGGCGGAAGTTTAACTATAATCGCTACTGCACTCGTAGACACCGGCAGCAGAATGGATGAGGTTATCTTCGAAGAGTTTAAGGGTACTGGAAATATGGAATTACATCTAGACAGAAGATTGGCGGATAAAAGGTTGTTCCCTGCAATAGACATAAACAGATCCGGAACAAGGAAGGAAGAGTTAATACTAGACCCTGAAGAATTAAAAAGAGTATGGGTGCTGCGAAGGGTTCTTAATGAAATGAGTCCGGCAGAAGCAGTGGAACTCCTTTCTGGCAGATTATCTAAAACACAGACAAACGCCGAATTCTTAATGAGTATGAATATGAAAAGATAGTCCTACGTTTCCAGAAAATCTCTTCCTGAATCAACTCGAATGTACATTTGATTAGCGTGCTTGCATAGATACTGATTGAGTATCATTTTTACCTTTACTCAACAAATAGACCATCAGTATTGAAATATCTGCAGGTGATACTCCTGAAATGCGAGAGGCCTGTCCCAATGAAACCGGGCGAAGCAGGTCCAGCTTCTGTTGCGCTTCTTTCCTCAATCCAGGTATGCTGTCATAGTTGAATTGTGTAGGTAGTGATAAGTTTTCCATTTTTTTGAACTTCTCGATCTGCTGATTCTGTCTACTGATATAGCCTTTATACTTAGCCTCAATTTCTACCTGTTCTTGTGCAGAGAATGAGATATTTCTGTCCCTTAATTCTTTGTCTAATCCAAGCAAGTCACTAAAATTCATGTCTGGCCGCCTCAATAATTTAATCAATGAATCTGCCCCGTATTTTTTGTGTTCGATGTACTTATTTGTTTCTGAAATAATCTCCTCTTTTTCGCGCAACTTATCCATTTGATCTTTATTAATCAAGCCATACTGATAACCATATTTCATGAGCCTTCTATCCGCATTATCATGTCTGAGAACAAGTCTATACTCTGCCCTTGAGGTGAACATTCTATAAGGTTCACGAGTCCCTTTTGTCACCAGGTCATCAATTAATACGCCAATATACGCTTCTGATCGATCCAGAAGAAAGGGTTCTCGGTTTTGAATTTTTAATACCGCATTTATTCCTGCCATAAGTCCTTGTGCGGCTGCTTCTTCATAACCAGAAGTACCGTTTATCTGGCCTGCCAGAAACAGGTTCTCAACTTTCTTTGACTCTAACGTTGGTTTGATTTGAGTCGGTGGGACATAATCGTATTCTATCGCATATCCATATCGTGTGATATTAGTTTTCTCTAACCCCTTTATGGAATGAACCATCGCTTCCTGGACATCAAATGGAGCGCTGGTAGAGATTCCATTACAATATACTTCTGTGGTATCCAGTCCTTCCGGCTCAATAAATATTTGATGTTGTTCCTTATCAGGAAACCGGGTTATTTTGTCTTCAATGGAAGGACAATATCTTGGTCCGGTAGCCTCGATTTGTCCTGTGTAGAGTGGAGATCGATCCAGATTTGACTTAATAATTTCGTGTGTAGATCTGTTTGTGTGTGTTATATAACAATTTATCTGAGGTCTTTGGATGTTATCAGTAGAGAAGGAGAATGGTGTAGGGTGTTTATCACCCTCCTGGGCCCGCAAGATATCGTAGTTAATCTTGCGACTGTTCAGGCGTGGTGAAGTACCTGTTTTAAGCCTTGCTATCTCAAAACCCAGATCCAGTAAACAGGCAGATAATTTATCGGATGATGGCTCACTTGATCTTCCTCCACGTACCTGTGAGCTACCAATGTGAATTAATCCATTCAGAAAAGTACCTGTTGTTATAATTACAGCCTTCGACCTGTATTTTGTACCGCTTTTACCAATTAAATACAGAACATCTCTATCTTCAATTACAATTTTCTCGACGCTATCCTGTCGTAACGAGAGATTGTCCTGCTCTTCCAATCTCTTTTTCATTGTAAATTGATAAAGTTTTTTATCTGCTTGCGCGCGAGGTGATCGTACTGCGTGTCCTTTACTGGCGTTTAGAAGTCTGAACTGGATGGCGGTTTCATCAATTACCTTTCCCATCTCGCCACCAAGCGCATCAATTTCACGTACTAATTGACCTTTTGCCAATCCGCCAATTGCGGGGTTACAAGACATTTGCGCAATTGTGTCAAGGTTCATTGACAGCAATGCAGTCTGCATGCCCATTCTTGCAGACACCAGTGAAGCTTCACACCCGGCATGTCCTCCACCAACAACTATTACATCATAACTAATGTGCATCACTTTGCCTTCTGAACTACCCGTTTTTCTCTAATCACAGTAACTGTCACTTCTCCCGGATATTCAAGCTCTTCTTCAACATTCTTGGCAATATCATAGCAAATCTTTGAGGCGGCATTATCGCTGACTTTATCCGGATGAACGATAACCCTGACTTCTCTGCCAGCCTGTATGGCATACGCGCTCTCAACACCACTAAAAGACATTGCGACACTTTCCAGTTTTTCCAGACGTTTAACATATTTTTCAAGAGTTTCACGTCTGGCCCCCGGCCTACTTGCAGAGATTGCATCTGCAGCGTTTATCAGAACAGAATAGACCGTTTCTGAAGGAACTTCTTCATGATGTGATGCGATTGCATTGATTATCTCTGCCTTTTCATCGTACCTCTTAGCAAAGTCAGCTCCAACAAGGGCGTGAGTTCCTTCTACTTCTGCACTAAGTACCTTACCTATGTCATGTAAAAGACCACACCTCCTTGCTGTCTGTGCGTTAAGTTTCAATTCACCAGCCAGCACTCCAGCAAGATGTGCAACCTCTATTGAGTGCTGTAACTGGTTCTGACCATAGCTGGTACGATATCTTAAACGGCCTATCAATTTAATTATTTCCTGATGCAAATCATGTATTCCCAGTTCGAAGCTTGTCTGTTTGCCTGTTTCAATAATAATCTGCTCAATATCTTTTTCAGTTTCTTGCACGATCTCTTCTATACGTGCAGGATGAATTCTTCCATCCACAATTAATTTCTTCATGGCCAGTCTGGCAACTTCTCTACGCACGCCATCAAAACCGGAAAGGACAATAATACCAGGGGTGTCATCAACTATTACATCGACACCAGTTGCTTTCTCAAAGGCACGTATATTACGGCCTTCTCGACCAATAATTCTCCCTTTCATTTCATCACCTGGAAGCTCTATTGTGCTGACAACATTATCTATCGTATTGTTCGCCGTGTATCGCTGTATGGCAGTACCTACAATTGAAATAGCATTTTGCTCAGCCTCATCCTTGGCCTTATTTGTGTATTTCTCTATTAAACCGGCACACTCCCTTTCAAGCTCTTTTTCCAGACGATTTAGTAATAATTTCTCTGCGGCATCTGCAGATAACCCTGATACCTTATAAAGAGTATTTTTTTCTTCTTGAATCAGACCATCAAGTTCAGAGCTTTTCTTATTAACCTCTTTCTCTTTGCTCGACAGGCTGGCCGCCATACTCTCTACGTACTTCTCCTTCTTAGTCATGATATCAATCTTTCTTTCAAGATTGTCTTCTCTTTTGCTCAAACGTTTTTCCAGCTGGCGTAATTCCTGCCTTGTATCCTGTGTCTCTTTTTCAAAGCCTTCTTTCCGTTTGTACAACTCTTCTCTGGCGGCAATATCAGCGCCTTTAACAATTCTCTCCGCCTCTTCCTCGGCTTCCTTAATTACGGTCTTGGATGCTTTTTCTCTGCTTACTTTACGTAATCGAAAAAACAGAAAACATATTAAGAAGCCGAAAACTATGCAAACTGGAAGTATTGGAAAATATATTAATGGATTTGAAGTAATATAATCAATAAGCCATCTCCTCCTTGCATTCAAAAAATAGTAAACAAAATTGAATGAAGCTCTAGAATCTCTATAGATATACAAAAACTGAAGTATTACAGAATTGAGGAGTGAAAGAATGGAAGTATACGAACAACAAGCGTTAACAATTAACACTCGATCTTTATAATAAGTACTTGAAGTACCTATATATGGAATGGTCTCATACTAACAATATGGTTCTATCTAAAAACTAACTTCGTTAAACTTCAAATTAAAATAGTAACTATAATTAACATAAGAAGTTACATCTTAATTTAACTTTAGTATAAAACCAAAGAAACATTCCATGTTAAGACAAATGGTCTTCCATTCTCAAGTCTTCAATCTGTAAGACTCGACTATATAAACTTGTACTAATCTCTATAAGTTAACGACTAAGCAGTCAAGAGATAGTACAAGACACTATAAAATAATCTGGATCTTATATAACTGGCAAATGGAAGTCAAGCAATTAAAAGGAATTAAATCAATAGATTGCTTCAGATACTAGTCATATTTCCTGTCATCAACAGTAGTCTCTCTCTCCTCTGTTATTTACAAAAACGAATATATCTAATGTAAGCAGGGACTTTAGGAGAGAAAGAGACAAATATATTTGTAAACTTTTTCGTAAATGTTATCATAACTGTCATATAGTAACAGCCGACGAATAAATCAAATTACTTTAATTGTTTACAAACCATGTAACCAGATTTTTATATATGAATAGCACCAAAACTGAAGAAAATGGTGTAAAACCTGAACAAAACAGGTTTTTAAGGTTTTTTACCATTTTTAAATTAATTAAATTTTCACATACTATCTTCTCATTTCCTTTTGCTGTGATGAGTGCTTTTATTGCGGCGGGTGGGATGCCAGAAATAAGACAGCTTTTGTTAATAATTGGTGCGCTTGTTATGGCTCGTAGCTGTGCAATGTCTTTTAACAGGCTTGTAGATGCCAAATATGATATACACAACCCCAGAACTGCGTATCGAATTCAACTCCAGGACATTATAGGTAAAACGAATTTGTGGTTTTTTACAATATCTTGCTCAATCTTGTTTATTGTCTGTGCCGGAATGTTGAATCGTCTCTCCTTAATCATATCTCCGTTTGCACTCATGGTAATTTTTGGATACTCATATACTAAAAGATTTACTAATTTCTCACATATTGTTCTAGGGCTCTCTCTCTCATTATCTCCAATAGGTGCCTGGATCGGTGTAACCGGTAGAATTGATGCCGCACCTTTTATACTTGCCTTTGCAGTGCTACTTTGGACTGCGGGATTCGATATTATATATGCATGTCAGGATCTGCAACATGATATTAAGTCCAAACTCCATTCGATCCCTAAGATGATGGGAATCAAGAATTCGCTAATATTATCTTCAGTATTACATTTTTTCGTAGTAATCACATTATTCGTATTTATGTACTTTACGAATCTTAAATATGTATACTTTGGAGGGGTTGTCTTTGTTGGTATAATGCTGATTTACGAGCACACTCTTATCAAACCACATGACCTGTCAAAAATAAACCTGGCTTTCTTTACCGTTAATGGAATTATAAGTATGATATTGATGGTTGCAACTATAGTTGACATCTCAATTTTTTGCTAGAAAGTCAAAGAATGAGAGATATGACAATGCTGACAGGGAAATGTGTTGCACAGAAAACCAGAAAGTATAATTGTTCAAACTCTGCCGTGATCAGGATATTATCACGTATTTAATGTTTTAACCATCTTCCGCTTCGTCCTCTTGCATTTCGCCTTCTTCACCATATGTTTTAAATGATGCTTTGGCTCTTATATCGTTGCTCAGGAAGTTTTCACCAAAATATGACTTTCTTGCAAGCGGATCACTAATCAACTTTTGTGTAGTTCCGCTTGTTATTATAGATCCAGTATTTAATATATACGAATGATCCGTAATACTTAACGCTTCCCTCACATTATGGTCTGTTATCAAAATCCCAATACCCTTTTCCTTAAGGCTTAAGACAATATCCTGAATTTCAGCAACAGCGATTGGGTCAATAAATGAAAACGGCTCATCCAGAAGGATAAGAGAGGGAGAGGTAGATATCGCTCTTGCAATTTCGAGTCGTCTTCTTTCCCCACCAGAAAGAGTAAAAGCCATTTTTTTTGATAAATGCGTCAATCCCAATTCTCCTAATACCTGATTCAGTTTTTTCATTCGTTCTCTATAATCAATTTGCAGTGTTTCAAGAACAGCTAAAACGTTTTCTTCAACTGTTAAACGTTGAAAAATCGATGGTTGTTGTGAAAGATAACCCATGCCCAATCTGGCACGCATATATATCGGCATATCAGTAACATCAGCTCCACGAAAGTAAACTTTTCCATGATCCGGTTTGATCATACCGATAACCATTGCAAATGCCGTACTTTTACCGGCACCGTTTTGTCCAAGAAGGCCTGCTATCTCACCGGAGTGAACTTCAAAGCTGATGTGGTCTACCGCCATCTTTTTACCATATGATTTAGTTATTTCAACCGCCTGAATTAATTTCATCTTATATCCTCAATATGGCTACTTGATAATTTTAATAGTTTTTACAGGCCAGAATACCATAAAGGCCCTTCCCACTAAATTACTTTCAGGAACAAATTTCCAATACCGGCTATCATTACTGTTTCTGCTGTTATCACCAAGAAAGAAGTACTGCTTTTCGCTGATCTCGACAGGATTAAACGTTCCCCATTTTCCGGATTCTGTATAGAAAACATCACGAGAAATTTTAATATTCTTAAAAACTGCTTCTGTATTTATTCCTCCAAGCTTTAAGCTGCTGAATTTTGTATATCCCTCTAATGATGATAAATCAGTATCATATGTGTGAGAAAAAATAACTGAGTCGTTCAGCTTCAGTATAATTTCATTGTCAGCAGTTGAAAATTCAATTCTGGATGTTTTTTGTGGATCTATAAAAGCGTCTGCATTACTATCAACAATCGAATCTGAAATCTCTAGATGAGTCTCCTTTTGTTCATCCCTCGATCGAATAAAGATCTCGTATGTTTTTTCGTCCTCCTCCAGTAATATTGAAATACCACCACTTTTCCCAGTCGTAGTCACATCGAATGCTAACATTACATCCGCACTTATTGCATCAATAATCTCACTGTTATAAACACTATAATCAGTAATTTCTCTTTTAAACGTAATATAAGATTTTTGTTTACTATTATCAGGTATTTTTAAATGTAACTGCTCTTTGCTTATTTTCCAGAATTCGTCATCTGCTTCCCAGTTTTTAACTATTTCCTGTTTCGCGGGATAATTACTATCAAAGATTGGTACCCAAAGTGCATCCTGGACCTTTTCCGGTTTTCTTGTTATTTTACCGTTAATGTATATATCCCCATTTGCAACCTGCAAATCCTCCTCAGGTAAACCAATTAGTCTTTTTATGTAATTCTTGCGGACAACATGTACATTTGTAGATCCGCACTGTTCGCAAAGAATTGTACTCGTTGTATTACACGATTTACATAGCACAGAATGATATTGTTTAATACCAAAAGAGCGTTTAAAAAAACTATTAACCTTGCCCTTGATAAAGTTTTCTCTTTTCGGAGAATTAGTACATTTTTCACACATCATTGATTGACTTGAAGAGAAGCCACATGACATGCATGTAACATCACCAAACGGATATTTGAACACAGCAACATCCCATCTCCTGGGATTGCCGAAATCGTAAGAAAACTTGTTTACAAGTATCCTGCTACCGCCCTTTCTCCCGTTATTTGATATACGAATTTTATAAAGGCAATTTGAACATTTTACATAATCGACATTATGGTTACTTTTGAATTTCCAATTACAGTTAGGGCATTTTACATTTTTGTGCACTCCCAATAATGTTGGGGCCATAGATCCTGTAGGTATCTTAAATGCTTCCACTACAAAGATCCTCAATACAAAGGCCAGTGCAACCGCTATCAGGATCGATTCGATATTTTCACGAAAGAAACCCTTTTCCTTCTTACTCTTCTTTTTTTCAATACCGTTTTTTAAGTCTGGTTTGGTCATATTAAATTCGTCGTTAAATAATCAGTTTTATATGTTATCAATTAAATATCTTTCGGATTACCAACTGTATCAATCCCGTAATCTTAATCACCTGTGGATAGAACAGACAAAAATGCGCTTTGTGGAATTTCTACATTTCCGACGTTCTTCATCCTCTTTTTTCCTTCTTTCTGCTTCTCAAGGAGTTTTCGTTTCCTGGTTACATCACCACCATAGCATTTCGCAGTAACATTTTTTGACATTGCACGTATTGTCTCCCTCGCAATGACGCGGCTACCGATAGCTGCTTGAATAGGTATCTCAAACATATGACGTGAAATATCTTTCTTTAAATTCTTTACCAAACCTCTACCTTTGTAATCAGCCTTCTTTCGATGAACAATACATGATAATGCGTCCACCTTCTGTCCGCCAACCAGTATATCCAGTTTTACAAGATCATCCGGTACGTAACCGATAAGATCATAGTCCAGAGTACCAAACCCTCTTGTTAATGATTTCAACTTATCATAGAAATCAAAGATTATCTCTCCTAATGGCATTGTATACGTGAGTACGGCTCGTTTTTCACCCAGATATTCTGTGCTCTTATATGTGGCTCTTTTCTCGTCTACCAACTGCATAATTGCGCCGATAAACTCAGATGGAAGTATAATTCTTGCCTCAACTACCGGTTCTCTAAACTCTTGTATAGAACCTACAGGAGGTAATTTCTCCGGATTGTCAATATGCATTATCTTACCATCATGTGTTAATATTTCGTATGTTACAGTCGGAGCCGTCTGTACCAACCCGACATTACTCTCCCTCTCTAATCGTTCCTGTACAATCTCCATATGCAAAAGCCCAAGAAATCCGCATCTGAATCCAAATCCCAACGCCTGGGAAGTTTCAGGTTCAAATGTGAAAGAGGAATCGTTAAGCCATAATCTCTCTATCGCAGCTCTTAAAGGCATAAAATCCGTATTGGCAGTTGGGTATAACCCACAAAAGACCATCGGTAGCGGTTTGCGGTAACCCGGCAGAGCCTCCTCGGTTTTCTTTTCTTTTAATGTTATAGTGTCACCTACATGGACATCATGTATCGATTTTATGCTGGCAACACAATAGCCTACACTTCCGGCACTTAATTTGTCTACCGAAGTCATTTCAGGCCTGAATACTCCCAACTCAGTAATCAGAAACGATCTGTTCGTCTTCATCATTAAAATGTTATCACCGACCTTGATAGAACCGTCAAAAATCCTGAAATATACTATTACTCCACGGTAATCGTCATAAACTGAATCAAAGATCAAAGCACGTAATGGTAGGTCTGAATCACCTTCCGGTGGTGGCATACGCGTTATTATTGCATCAAAAACTCCTTCTATTCCAACGCCGGTCTTGGCGCTCACTGCAATAACATCTTCGTCTGTTTCACCAAGGATGCTGACAATCTCGTCACTTACCTCCTCCGGTCTGGCAGACTTTATATCTATCTTGCTGAGAACAGGTATAATTTCAAGATTCTTCTCCATTGCCATGTACATGTTGGTTATTGTCTGCGCTTCGATCCCCTGTGCCGCGTCAACCAGAAGCAATGCACCCTCACATGCGCTGAGACTACGTGACACTTCATAACTGAAATCAACATGTCCCGGTGTATCTATCAGGTTTAGAGAGTATATCTCTCCATCTTTTTCATAGTCCAGGGTAACTGCACTTGCTTTTATGGTAATACCACGTTCACGTTCCAGATCCATATTATCTAACAACTGGTCACGGAATTTTCTCGGATTAATTGCCTCTGCTGTTTTAAGCAGACAATCGGCAAGTGTAGACTTGCCATGATCAATGTGTGCTATTATGCAAAAATTGCGAATACGATTAATTTTCAAATGAAACTCCGACTACAACGATTAGTGACTATCTACCCTGTGTACAAATACAGGAACTATTAATTAAAATTTCCGATTTTTCACAGGGGCTATAACCCTGTGAAAAATCGGATACAGCTCAATGTGCAAATGTTCTAACATGAGGCACCATTGCCTTAATCTCTTCTTCTGACAACATATCACCAAATGGGAGATAATTGTCATTGTCGGGATTTCCATGAGTAATTGAGTTGACAAACTCATCGTCAGTACGAGAAGCCTGCCACTCTTTATCAGTGAAATCCTTTGTTCCAAAATCTATGCCTGTAGGTGTTCCTTTACCGTCTTCACCATGACATAACGCACACTTTTCCGCATATATGGTAGTTGTGTCTATATCATCAGCATATATATTTGAAAAACCGAAACTAAATGTTGCAACTAATAACAGTAAAGATACTATAACCTTGCTTCTCAATGTAATTCTCCTTTCATAAATTTATTCAACCGCTCTTTGAAAAGACCCAGAGCTAATGCCCTGTGGCTAATCCGGTTCTTTACATCCGAACCTAATTCCGCCATTGTCTGTTTATATTCCGGTATATAAAATATAGGATCATATCCGAAACCATTTCTACCGAGTGGTTCAGTATTAATTAGGCCTTCACAGCTGGCCTCTACAACAAAGTGCAATTTTCCCGGCTCTGCCAGGGCAATTGTACAACGAAATCTTGCTGTTCTCTTATCAAAAGGAACGCCCTCTAATTCCTCAAACAATTTTAGACATTTTTCTTTGTAACCTGTTTCCTCACCACAATATCTGGAGGAATAAACACCCGGTCGTTTATCCAGCGCATCTATCTCCAACCCTGAATCGTCTGCCATAACACACATGTTACAAAAGCCTGCCAGCTCCAGAGCTTTTTTAGTCGCATTTTCCTCAAAAGTAATGCCATCTTCAACAACGTCCGGGGCATCATCAAAATCGTCCAGATCCAGCAGTGGTAGAGACATCCCAGTCAGGATTTTTCTGATCTCCTCTTTCTTGTTTTTATTGTGAGTCCCAATTACGATTCCGGTTGTCTTGATCATAATGACACTAGTCCTGCAATGCATCCTTCTGAATCAGGGTTAATTCGCTTATTCCCTTTTTCGCCTGTTGCATCATTTGAGCAAGCTCTTCTTCAGTGAACGTCTGTTTTTCCGCGGTGCCCTGTACCTCGATATACTCACCATTACCGGTCATGACAATATTCATGTCAACATCTGCAGTAACATCCTCCTCGTAACACAGGTCACACAATGGGACACTATCTACTACGCCCACACTCACTGCCGCCACACTACCCAGAAGAGGTTCTCCTGTGATTTCAGCGTTTTTCTTCAGCCAGCTTATTGCATCTACTAAAGCGACATATGCACCGGTAATAGCTGCGACCCGTGTTCCGCCATCAGCCTGGATGACATCACAATCAATCCATATTGTCCTCTCCCCTATTGCCGAAAGATCAGCTATGGCACGCATAGACCTTCCTATCAGCCTTTGAATCTCATGAGTACGTCCGCCTACCTTACCTCTGGACGATTCCCTTGGCACTCTTCTTGGCGTAGAACCGGGCAGCAGAGAATACTCTGCAGTGATCCAGCCCTCACCTGAATTTTTTTTGTGTGGCGGTACGCTCTCTTCAATCGAAGCAGTGCATATTACCTTGGTGTTTCCAACCGCTATAAGAACAGATCCGTGGGCAAATTTTGTATAGTTTCTCTCTATTGATACCGGGCGCATCTCATCCGGTTTTCTTCCGTCTATTCGCATTATAGTATGTACCTCTATCCGTCTTAAATGTACTACATATTAAATAAAATATCATCTGGACAAAACTAAGCTTACTTGTTGATGAGAAGCTTTAGCAGTGCTTTTTGGACATGTAATCTGTTTTCTGCCTGATCATATACGACAGAATGTTCGCCATCAATAACCTCGTCCGTAATCTCCTCACCACGATGAGCAGGTAGACAATGCATGACAAAGACGCCCTTCTTTGCATGTGAGATCAATTTACTATTGACCTGAAAACCATTAAAATCTTTTCGTCTGGTTTCGGCTTCTTCTTCCTCTCCCATGCTAATCCATGTATCAGTGTAAATTACATCTGCATCTTTAACTGCTTTTATTGGATCGCTGATCTGTTTTATGTAGGAGTCCTTACCTTTGACATTACTTTCAAGCTCATCTAAGAACTCTGTAGATAATTCATAGTTTTCCGGAGAAGCAACCACACACGTTACTTTAAGCTTTGCACATAAAAAGGCTAACGACCTTGCAACGTTATTTCCATCGCCAACGTAGGCTATCTTAATGTTGTCAAGAGCGCCTAACTTCTCTTTTACAGTGAATAAGTCAGTAAGTGCCTGACACGGATGTGTATAGTCAGAAAGTGCATTTATCACAGGTATAGAGGAACATTCGGCAAGCTCAGTAACTGTTTTATGATCATATGTCCTGATTGCAATACAATCGATATACCGGGATAAAACCTTTGAGACGTCTTTTATGGATTCACGCTCACCAAGATTTATATCATGCTTGGTCAGATATATTGCATGTCCACCCATTTGCGTCATTGCGACTTCAAAGGAGACCCTTGTTCGCATAGAGCTTTTCTCAAAGATCATTCCAAGAGTTTTGCCGGCAAGACAGAGATCCGTATCACCTCTTTTATTGGACTCCTTCATTTCTGCTGTTAGTGCGAACAGCTTTTCAATATCATTACTCTCAAGATCCGCAACTGAAACCAGGTCTTTACACTGCATGTTTCACCTATAATTAATTAACAGATTTTAAAATATTTTTTAATATCCCCAGACCTTCGTCTATATGTTCCTTTGTTATATTCAGCTGCGGCATGACTCGTATCACACTGTCATGCGTACAGTTCAATAACAACCCTTCATCCATACACTTTTTTACCACATCTGCTGCAGGGATTTTGAGCTCTATGCCTATCATCAATCCGATGCCTCTTACTTCTTTAATAACATCAAGCTCTTTTGCCATGCCTCTTATCTGTTCAAAAGCATAATTGCCCATTTTTGTAGTGTTGTCCAACAACTCTTCCGACTCAATGACTTCAAACACTGCTGTTGCTGCTGCACATGCAAGAGGGTTTCCCCCGAAAGTTGAAGCATGGCTTCCCGGCACCAGGCTCCTGGCAACCTCTTTAGTTGCCTCCATAGCGCCTACAGCAGTACCATTTCCAAGTGCCTTTGCAAGAGTCATGATATCAGGAGTTATGTCATAATGCTGATATGCAAAGTACTTTCCGGTCCTTCCCATACCACACTGTACTTCATCAAAAATCAATAGGATATCATTATTATCGCAAATCTTTCTTAGTCCCTCCATATACTCTTTATCTGCAACATTAATTCCTCCCTCTCCCTGGATAGGCTCAAGCATAATGCCACACGTCTTGTCATCAATAGCATCTTCAATCTCTTTCAGGTTATTAAATGATACATACGCAAAGCCCTCAATGAGTGGAGCAAAGCCACTATGGTATTTTGGCTGAGCTGTTGCAGTTACAGTTGCAAGGGTCCTTCCATGAAACGAATCTTTCATCGTGATGATTTTATATTTACCTTTTTTGGAACTATGGATTCTGGCCAATTTAATAGCTGCCTCATTTGCTTCTGCCCCACTGTTACAAAAGAAGCACTGTCCGTTAAATGAGTTTTCAGAAATGTATTTTGCAAGACGTCCCTGTGGTTCAGAATAGAATATATTTGGCACATGTACCAGCGTTGCTGCCTGCTCCTGCATTGCCTTCGTAACTTCAGGATTGCAATGTCCCAGCGAACTGACAGCCCATCCGGAAAAAAGGTCCAGGTAACGCTTGCCGTCTGTATCCCAAAGATGCACTCCGTCACCCCTGGCGATCACAAAAGGATGTCGAGGATAATTTGGAATTACATAATTGTTATAGTTATCAAGTACTTCGCTTTTATTCATAATTTAAATTCCTTTATGCGGATTTCCTGCGTTAATAGGAAATAGAAAAATGGAATGCTGTAGGGTCTTTCTGAAGTGGGTGAATATCAAAAAGACCAACTCTTAAAAACATCTGATTACAACACTGCCGAAAATACTCATCTGAAAATGTGTATTATCTATATTAAACAATGATCTGGGTTCCAATACCCTTATCAGTAAAGATCTCAAGCAATAGTGAATGTGGTATATGTCCGTCAATAATGTGCGCTTTCTTTACTCCCACTCTCATGGCAGAAATACAGGCATTCGCTTTCGGTAGCATTCCTCCACTTATCACCCCACTCTTTATCAATTTATTGACCTCGTCTTCATGTAACGTAGAGACAAATGCCTCCGGATCAGACGGATCAGTTGATATTCCATGAGTGTTAGATATGAAAACCAGTTTTTCGGCCTTCAAAGCACCTGCCACAAACGATGCCACATTATCTGCATTTACATTATAATTTTCCCCGTCGGTACCTTTTGCAATTGGAGACACTATCGGTATTTGTTCGTCATCAAATAAACTAATAAAGCTATCATGTTTTATCTCAGTAAGTTCACCCACGTAACCAAGATCATCTGTCACAGAGCCATCATCACTTTTACTGACAAGCTTTCGGCCTTTGATTGGACTGTCGTCACCACTCCATACGCATACACCTTTTGCTCCCATTTTTTCTATCTGATCTATTATCTGATTGCCTATCTGATTAGTAAGCACATCGATAGCAATGTCCAATGTCTCCTTGTCGGTAACGCGATATCCATTTATAAAATTAGGTTTTTTACCTCTTTTTTCCATTTCACTGCTTATGAACGGGCCACCGCCATGTACGATAACCGGTTTCATGCCTATAGACTTCATAAAAACCATATCTTGAAGTACGCTTTTAAAGGTGTCCTTGTCTACCATTGCGCTACCGCCAAATTTTACAACTACTATCTTATCCTTAAAAGACTGGATATAGGGTAGCGCCTCAATTAAGACCCTGGATTTGTTAATTGCTTCTTCCATTGAAATACCTTTCGTGCCTACAATCTTAGATTTTTTGACATCAAAACCAGAAGGTGAGACATCCTCAATCAAAATGGTATTGTTTTCACCGTTTTTTATATTATTTTCTTCTACAGCCAGATCCATAATTTCCTTAATAGCTTAATTTATAAGAAATTACAACAATTCAGAAAAAATTATCCAAACTAGAAATTATAACTGTTACGACATCTCTGTCAAGATTAAACCGTCAATTTCATTCTATGACAATGGCATATGGCGATTGCCAGAGCATCTGTCGCATCATACTTTTCAGGTACTTCAGATAATGATAAAAGAATCTTTACCATCTTGCTCACCTGTACCTTTTGGGCATTGCCTGAACCGACAACTGCCCTCTTCACTTCAGTTGGAGCATACTCAAATAGAGGGATGTCTGCTAATGCTGCACACACTATTGCAACCCCCCTGGCTTCACCTATTTTTATAGCCGCTTTTACGCTTTTTCCATAAAATGCGCTCTCCAATGCGATCTGGTCAGGTTTGTACTCTTCGATAGCTTTATTTAATCCATCGAACATCATTTTAAGCCTATCCGGAAACGAATCTTTTCGCTTGCCTTCAATAGTACCGAAGCTCACTGAGGACAATTTGCCTCTAATATCATCAACAATCCCAAAGCCGGTTACCATTGTGCCCGGATCTATTCCTAAAACTCGCATCTGTTTTGAACTCCAAAAATATAAAAATTAGTAAAGCCCGATTTCTCTCTTACTCATCACTTCATGCTTTAGAATCCGGTTTTTTTCTCAATAGCCCAAATACATTATTAGACAAATCCTTTAAACCTGTTCTGGCAGCACCATTCCAGAAACGCCAAATCATAAGAGCAATAAGTAGCAATGCCGAAACCCACTGGAAAGCACCAATGATTGAGTGACTGTCCATGCTCATTGTCGGTACAATGGTTATTCCTGAAAGTAATAACAGATAGTCGAAAACATAACCGGATATCAGGGCACCTGCAATAATAGATACCAGGTAAATTTGGACGAACCTACCACCAAATTGTCTGGTCAACATGGTAATAGTGGTAACATTAGTTGCTGGGCCTGCTAATAGAAAGACCATTGCCGCACCGGGACTGATTCCCTTAACTATGAGAGCCGCCGCAATAGGTGTGCTGGCAGACGCACACATATAAAGAGGAACACTTGCTGCCAACATAATCAACATGGGTATTATACCCTTTTCCAGTCCATACATCGCAAGATTATCAGGAAAAGCAATAATGATCAAGCCTGCCAGCAAAAGTCCAACTAACAGTGAAAAAACAATTTCATCTGCCATTTTTTTAAAGGCATAACTCAATATTCTTTTGAAACTCAGGAATATTCCCCCATGGTTTTCGTCATCATCAAAACTCTCGATTCCACGGTCATCACATTGGTCGGTACAGCTGGTATCTTCTTGTTTGCTGCTATCATTTCTATCACTATCCCTGAGCAGTCCGACAGCAAAAAAACCTGCCAATAGTGCAGAGAAGAAACTTGCTATTGGCCGGGCAATAGCCATAAATGGTCCCAATAATCCCCACGTTATCATAATTGAATCAGTTCCGGACTCAGGAGTAGTAATCAGAAATGACATTATTGATGGTTTGCTGGCGCCTTTGCGATGAAGTTCAATAGAGACAGGAACGACAGCACAGCTACATATAGGGAGCGGAATACCTAAAGCCGCAGATGTGATGACACTTAACAATCCTTTTCCACCCATGAGACGCTGAATCATATATCGAGGAATAAAAACATGAATCATTCCTGCCAATAGCAACCCTATTAACATGAATGGTGCTAAGAGTTGGAATATTTCCCAAATACTAAAAAAAAACAGTTTAATTAATTCCATACAGTGTTAATGAACTAAAGGAAATATCTACCGAGCCACATTAAGGAGAGGCCTAGCGCAAGGCTATACAGATTATAAAACTTCCTGGGATTATGTTGGTGAACAAATGGTAAAAGATCACTGCTGGCAATATATAAGAAAGTCCCGGAAGATATTCCAATTGCCCAGGTAATTACATTCTCATGCAGGTTTTTTAGAACGAAGAAAGAGATGAGAGCACCTATAGGTGTAGTCAATGCAAAGATCAGTACCAGTTTTATGATCTTTACTTTTTTGTATCCCCCATGCATAAGAATACCGGTAAGAGAGAGCGCGGAAGGAAATTTGTGAACGACAATTGCCAGAAATATTATTATGCCAATATCTTTCGTAAGAAATCCGGCACCCATTGACATCCCTTCTATCAGGCTATGGAATGAAATACCTAAAAATGCGGAGAGTCCTATTGTATGAACGTCACATACATCCTCTTCGCAAGAATGCACCATTACAAATTTTTCGAGTATATAAATAATAAAAAAACCGATCAATATCGGTATGCCGACACTGCTGCCGAGAGGCTGGGAGATTTCAGGCAGCATATAAAAAAAGCAACTTCCAAATAGGACTCCCACACCAAAACTGACTATCAACCTGATATTGTTTTTGGACCAGCTCCTCACCAGAGGGAACAGCCCCCCAATAGATGAAATAACAAATATGAGTAATAGATATCCGAGAAAAGTAAGCATAATATTATGTAATTAATGTAAAGACTACAAAAACAGACTTAGAAGTGCTCATTCCCTTTAAATTGAGACTATTTTTACCCGGCACTCATGAAACTTCAATTAAGAATATAAATGCATATTTCCTGCGAAATGTCAATATTTAAGAACATTCAAAATATACCTTCAACAAATTCTGACCTTTTGGTATACTCCATGCCATTGGCTATAAGATTATTTCAACTTCTTACTTAATCTGTAAGTTCAGTCTAAAAAATGACTACAGCGAACCTCAATATTGATCTGTGCGGGATAAAGATGTCAAACCCGACTGTTCTTCCATCAGGATTTCTCGGCACATCCAAATCCCTGCTGGAACGGGTTGCAGAGAGTGGAGTTGGTGCTGCCACTATCAAATCGGTTAGTTTTGAAGCAAGAGAGGGACACAAGAACCCTACCGTCATTCCCTTTGAAGGAGGCATGTTGAATGCCGTCGGGTATTCAAACCCCGGCGCTGAGGAGACAGCCAGGGAATTTTCAAACTTAAATGAAGTGTCAATACCCGTGATTGCGAGTATTATCGGCACAGAACCGGACGATTTCGTACGTGTTGTGGATAAACTGTCAGGTAATGAGTTTTCGGCTATCGAACTTCCGCTTTCTTGTCCTCACACACCCGGATTCGGGCTTCTGGCTGGCCAGGGAACACCTGAAAGCACAGGAGAGATAGTTTCTGCTGTCAGAAAAGCCAGTAAACTGCCTATATTTGTCAAATTATCACCTAACATACCAGAAATAGGTAACTTAGCTAAAGCTGCCGAGAATGCCGGTGCCGATGCCATAACAGCCGTTAATACACTCGGTCCTGGTATGATAATTAACATAGAGGCACGCAAACCGGTACTATCATATAAGGTAGGAGGAGTCTCAGGGCAGGCCTTGAGGCCTGTTGCAACGCGTTGTGTATATGACATATACGAATCAGTTAAAATCCCTATAATCGGTACTGGAGGCATCTCTACAGGCCGCCATGCCATCGAGATGATAATGGCCGGCGCAACTGCCATTGGAGTTGGTACAGGAATATATGATAGGGGAATAGACGTCTTCAGGAAAATATGCCTGGAAATGGAGGAATGGATGTCTGAAAACAGCTATAATTCTATAGATGAGATGATTGGAATTGCCCATGAATGAGTTTTCTGCTTTTGATCAGCCGGTAATGTTGAAGATTGATAAGATCTTTGATGAGTCTAACGGGACAAAGTCATTTATGTTTAGACACAAGATTGATTACAACCCAGGACAATTCATTATGGTCTGGCTGCCTGGCATTGATGAGAAACCGTTTGCAGTATCATATTTGAGTGACGACTTCTTCGGGATTACAGTTCTTGAAAGAGGCAATTTTACAAAACTCCTTCACAAGATGGTACCTGGTGATCAGATGGGCATTAGAGGTCCGTTCGGCCATGGGTACAGTTTTCCGGATAGTATTAAGAACGGGAAAGGGAGTGTCTGTGTAATAGGAGGCGGTTGCGGAATGGCATCTGTAACTGTGCTTATCGAAAAGTTGCAGGACAACAGTCCAACAATTCTCATGGGAGCGTCCACCAGTACATCACTGTTCTTCAAAAATCGTTACAAGGACATCACGCTCTTTACAGACGATGGAAGCGAAGGTATTAAAGGATACCCAACAGACATCCTTGAGGAGCTGCATGATAAGCATGGATACGACATTATATACACATGCGGCCCGGAAATTATGATGTCCAAAGTGTTCGACTTCTGTAAAAAGCATAGTATACAATTCGAGGCGTCACTGGAAAGATATATGAAGTGTGGTATAGGTGTCTGCGGTCAATGTGTATGTGACGGCCAGATGGTTTGTAAGGATGGACCTGTTTTTGATCTACAGGCACTCAGCAATATGAGTGATTTTGGGAAGTACTCACTTCTTAAGAGCGGCAAGAGAGTTTCGCTTCAAGAGTATGCTGATTGGCGAAGCTGTTAAACAGGTTCAATTGTTCTGTGTCAGTTCAATCAATTTTTCCAGGGATGCTTTAGCCTTTCCGGAATCGATAGATTTTTCAGCGAGACGTACTCCATCCTTCAGATTTTCTGCACCTCCTCCGGCAACAATTGCGGCAGATGCGTTTAACAGGGCAATATCTCGTTTTGGACCGAGTGCCCCATCCAATACGGCACTGATAGCACTCGCGCTCTCCTCAGGTGAATCTACAATGAAATCATTCATCTCTGCCTTTGGAATATTGAAGCTATCGTGTGTAATAAAATAGCTCTTAATTTTTCCATCCTTCAATTCACAAACTTTTGTTTTGTCTGTTGTAGTAATTTCATCCATGCCATCATAGCCATATACCACAAAAGCATGCTCAGTATTAAGCTTTTTCAGTACCTTTGCCACAATATCTGTTAACTTTGCATCATACACGCCTATAACCTGTCTGGTTGCCCTTGCGGGGCTAGTTAATGGGCCCAGGATATTGAATATAGTCTTTATCCCAATTTCACGTCTTGGGCCCACGGCATGTTTCATTGAACTGTGTAAAAGCGGTGCCATAAGAAAACCGATATTCGCTTTCTGAATACACTCCTCGACAACTTTTGTATCGGCATCAATATTAACTCCCATCAACTTAAGCACATCAGCGCTTCCGCATTTACTTGAAGATGCTTTATTGCCATGTTTTGCTACCTTCAGTCCCGCTCCTGCAACGACAAATGCGGCGCACGTAGATATGTTAAACGTACTCTTTGCATCTCCACCGGTACCGCAGGTATCTACTACTAAACTTTTACCTACATTGATATGAGTTGCCTTCTCTCTCATGACGCTTACACAACCGGCAATCTCATCAACGGTTTCACCCTTCATTCGTAACGCTGTAATAAAGGAGCCAATCTGCACTTCAGTGGCAACGCCCTCCATTATTTCCCTCATTACCGTCTTACTCTCATCAAAGGATAGGTCTCCACCTTCTGCGATTCTTCCTATCATCTCTTTTATCATGACGGTGATTATTGCAGAAAAGTTCAAAGGTGTCAAGAATTAGGAACACTGTTAATTTCCACATATTGACATAAGCTGTTAAAAGCTTAAAATCAAACGTTATGAGAAATACGCAAGGAAGAGTTGTAACAAAACAGACCATTCAATCCGCTTACAATTTATTAGAATCATGCGAATTGTGTCCGAGGGTATGTAAGGTTAATCGTTTAAATGGCGAAAAGGGATTCTGCGGTATTGGTGCAAAGGCGGTTGTCTCTTCCGCAGGTCCACATTATGGGGAAGAATCTGTGCTGGTTGGTAGCGGAGGCTCAGGGACAATATTCTTTGCCGGATGTAATCTCGGCTGTGTTTTCTGCCAGAACTACGATATCAGTCAGCTGAGACATGGGAACGAGGTCGAAATAGACGATGTGGTAAATATGATGATGCAGTTACAAGCACGAAGATATCTAAATATTAATTTTGTTACTCCAACACACGTAGTACCACATATTATTGAATCTGTTTTTCTGGCAAGGGAAAGAGGACTTATAATTCCCGTTGTTTATAACTGCGGTGGTTATGAATCTGTTGAATCATTGCAGATTCTGGAAGGGACAATTGATATTTACATGCCTGATGCCAAGTATCTGAATCCTGACTCCTCCAGGCAGTATTCATCTGCGCACGATTATCCGGATGTAATGAAATTGGCTTTGCTGGAAATGCACAAACAGGTTGGAGATTTAGAGATTAAGGATGGCGTTGCGACTCGAGGGCTGCTGGTACGTCATCTTGTGATGCCGGGCAATATTGCGTACAGCAAAGAGATAATTGATTTTATTGCAAAAGAAGTTTCCGGAAATACTTTTATAAACGTCATGGAACAGTACAGGCCGACATTCAATGCACACGAATTTTCTGAAATAAACAGACCGGTAACTCGGCAGGAATTCAGCGAAGTTTACGAATATGCAAAGAGCCAGGGGCTGAGACTTTCAACCTGAATGTTCCTTACTTTGTTTCTCCACTATTTTGAGTAGAAGGTTTCTTGTTCTTTTCTGCTTCTGCCGCAGCCTTGTCCAGCAGCTCTTGTCTTCTCTTTTTATCTTCGATCATCATCTGATCATCCAGCTCCTCGGTAAGCTTCTGTGGATCTATAGTAAGATCTTCATTTACACTTTCCATCGGAGTTGCCTGGAACTTTGTTGTATATCTCTGGACCTCACATCCTGATGAAATTAATGCAGTTACACATGTGATAGTGACAATACAAATTATATATCTAAATTTTGACATCTCTCCCCTCCTCCTTATGAATTGTTCCCAATAACATTATTAACTTTTTCAGTATCCGGATTATGAATTACTCCTCTTTCTGTAATAATAGCTTTTATATTTGCTGCCGGTGTAACGTCAAATGCAGGATTAAACACTTTAATATCATCCGGAGCAATCTTATGTCCGCCAATAGTGGTAATCTCATCAGCGTCTCTCTCTTCTATTGGTATCTCTTTACCGGATGCAATGCTCAGATCAAAAGTAGAAGCGGGTGCTGCAACATAGAATGGTACATTGTGCTCCTTTGCAATAATAGAAAGGCCGTACGTACCTATTTTATTCGCTGCATCACCATTTGCGGCTATCCTGTCAGCACCTACAATTACACAGTCAATCTTTTTGCTTTTCATAGTGTGTGCCGACATATTATCACAAATCAACGTTACGTCAATACCGGCATTTTTCAGCTCCCATACTGTCAGTCTGGATCCCTGCAGTAACGGCCGTGTCTCATCTGCATACACACTGATTTTTTTCCCTTTATCTGCCGCCGCGAACATTACCGCCAGAGCCGTGCCAAAATCGCCTGTAGCCAATCCTCCAGCATTACAGTGCGTTATTACGCAACTACCCTCTTTCAGGAAAGATTCACCGTTTTTACCTATCTTACGACATATAGCCTTATCCTCTTCGAGTATTGTCTTTGCCTCATTAAGAAGTATCTCCTTAATCTCTGAAACAGGTTTATGGCTGTTCTTCTGTGCCGTCTCTTCCATGCGCCTCAAGCCCCAGAACAGATTTACAGCTGTCGGCCTGGAAGAGCCCAGATATGCAATAACCTCTTTAAACTCTTTGAAGAAAGAGTCAAAATCATCTGATTTATCATCTTTTATCCCTACTACCGCCCCCATTGCTCCGGCGATCCCGATAGCAGGTGCTCCTCTCACCATGAGTGTCTTTATCGCATGGAAAATACTATCTCGATCATCACAGTAGACGTATTTTAACTCATTTGGCAGGAGTGTCTGATCAATAATCTTTATCTTTCCATCTACTCCACCTACCCATTCTATTGTTGGTACCGGCACAAAAACCTCCCTTAACTTATTTTAATATGTATGAATCATCACTGTTGAAAACTCGATGAAATTCTACTTTTTTGATTTTTTCAGTAATTTTTTAACGTTTTTATCTTTTTGAATTACCTTTTCTGCCTGATTCTTCTTAAAATCAATAATCTTCCTTCTAAGAACTTTGTCAGCAGTGCTCAGAATCTGAATTGCCAGGATAGCCGCATTTTTTGCACCGGCCTTTCCTATGCCAACAGCAGCAACAGGAACACCACCCGGCATTTGCACTATAGAGTAGAGAGAGTCCAGCCCACCCAGATCAGGTGTCAGCATAGGCACTCCAATGACAGGAATAGGAGCCATTGATGCTATTACACCTGCAAGATGTGCAGAACCACCCGCACCACCGATTATCACCTTATAGCCCTTCTTCTCGGCTGTCATCGCATATTTGTGTGCTCGCTGTGGTGTCCTATGACAGGAAATTACGTCAACATCATACTTTACTCCAAATTCATCAAGGATATTAAGTGTCTCTTGCATAGTACTCAAATCAGAATCACTTCCCATTACTATCCCTATTTTTTTATTCGACATACCATCCTCCCGACAGTTAATTAGTGTTAGTTCGTGAAATTTGTCTCTATCAATGGAACCAGTTTAGTCATGAAATTAGCCAGATTCTTCGATGCGCGTCTTGTCTGTTTGTTAAGGCGACTTAAAAGTGCCAGCTTTTGAGGGTTCTTCATAACACTCAATGCAATGTTTGTAACCTTAACCTTGCCCTCATCAGAAATCATATTATCATAATCAAGATGAAGGTCATCATCTATATCATCGGATATTGAACGTATTGCTGCAAACTTGACTCCCTTTTCATAAGCGACTTCAGCAACAGCTGCACTCTCCATCTCAACCGCCAGAAATGAGTTCTGCTCTCCAATCCTTCTTTTTGTACTCGCCTGGCTTATGACCTTGTCAACTGTCAATAGATTGCCAAAATGCATCTTCGACTCCGGGTCATTACTAAATTGCCTGGCTAATTGAACAATCTCCTCTTTACAGGCAAAATCAGATTCAAGTTGCAACTCCTCACCGTCGAAATCGCTCTGTCTGGTATAGCCGACGCGTTCAGCCACAACAAGATCACCAACATTAAGCCCCGGTCTTATACCTCCCGCAGCACCCGCTGAAATCAACAGATCAACATTTGTAGACTCTAATAAACAAGATGTTGCTTTAATAGCATTGTCCCTGCCAATACCACCTTGAACAAGCGTAAGAGGTCGGCCATCCATATAGCCCTGATAGAACGGTATCTCATCTATGTCAAACTTCTTAGAGACGTTCATACAGGCGGCCAATGGACTTATTTCCTGTTTTATCGCACACAAAACGGCTATCATCTTTTGCTCTTGATATAAATGTCAAAAATATTAATTCTTGTAAGATTTGATCAATTTTCCCGCAGCAAGGAGTCATTACGACGATTTATATCCAGATGAACCCGTGGCAGAATTTTACAAAGCCATAAACCTATCAAATCTCGATATTTAAGTCAATTTATTTATTAAATATTCTGGCGAAAGAAAGTGCTGCTAATAGGTGTTAATATACCTCCCTTCATACCTGAATATTCATTCTTTCGTAAACATGACAATTATTGTATAATCAAAAATCCATCAACAATTTCATAATAGAAGATATAAAAAATGAGAAGTTCACTCAAACAGACATATTCCATCAGTAAATATTTGTTAAAAACCAAAATTTCCTCAGTCAAACGATTTCCCCTTGTAATGATGCTGGAGATTACACACAACTGCAATCTTACATGCGAAGGTTGTGGAAGGATTCAGGAATTTAAGGAAACGATGGACAGAAAAATGAGTGTGGAGGAATGCATGCACGCCGCTGATGAGTGTGGAGCACCCGTGGTATCAGTCACCGGGGGAGAGCCTTTCCTTCATCCAGATCTGGATAAAATCGTAAACGGACTAATTGCAAAAAAGAGGCATATTTACCTCTGCACAAATGGAATTACCCTGGGAGACTCTTTAGACGGGTATACGCCAAGCCCTTATTTAAACATAAATGTGCATCTGGACGGAATGGCTGAAACCCATGACAGGATAGTTGGAGCAAAGGGTATATTCAAGAAAGCGACTGATTCCATCAGGAGAGCCAAGCAGTCGGGTTTTACTGTTTGTACCAATACAACAATTTTCAAGGACACCGATCCTAAGGAGATTGAAAAGCTATTCGCATTTCTTACAGAGATCGGAATTGACGGTCTTCTTGTATCGCCCGGATTCAGCTTCGAGGACAACTCTAATGACGTTTTCATTCAGAAAGAAGAGTTCCACAGAAAATTCAGCATTATCAATGAACTGTCAAAAAGGTATAAAACTATGAATACTCCCATGTATATGAAATTTCTTATGGGAGAAAGGGACCTGCAGTGCACTCCATGGGGTAACCCTACGAGAAACTACCTCGGATGGAAAGGCCCCTGCTATCTGATCACCGATGCATATTACAAAACATTCAAGGAGTTGATGGACAATACTGAATGGGACAAATATGGTACTGACAAAGACCCCCGCTGTAAACATTGCATGGTGCACTGCGGATTCGAACCAACAGTAGTTCTGGAGACAGGGAAAAGGCTGAAAGATATTTACGAAATGGCAAAATGGAATTTCAGCTGATACTAAGCCTTGTCAGATGTCTTTAGCTCTCTATAGAGCAATATCCCCCCAATAGAACTATTGATATAAAGCGTACACAGTCTCCATAAGAATGTATAAATAGCGACTACCGGTGATGCTACAAAAGATGCCATCAATACAACAGAACTTAACTCTGCTATACCAGAGGCGCCAGGAGTAGGACTGAAATAACTGACCAGGGTAATAAACAGTTGAATATACATTACGTCTGCGACACTTACGTTGCCGCCCAGTCCGGTAATTATGAAATATGGAATTACCAGGCGAACAGCAAAGAAAAGGCAGGTGAGTAAATAGCTGATAATTAAGGCTTTTTTGCCGCGTTTGGCCATTAACAGAATTGATTCCCTGCAACTTACAAGTCCTTCCGCAAATCTCTTTAGAAAATCCTCTATCTTCCCGTTCTCGTCCTTTATTATTCCTTTGCTTTTAAAGTGCGTGAACAGAGTAAGCTTCAGATTATTAATTAAGTGTGTAAAGAGCATGCAGACAATGAAGATCAATGTCGTAATCCCAACTGCAACTGAGGCGCTCTTAATCATTAATTGCAGGGTGTGTCCCATTGTTGGAGACTGAAATAACGCGGTTGAAATAAGGGCAGTTATCAGGAAAAATAGAGTGCTGACAAAGCATAAAATAGAACCTGCTGAAGCTTGTGAGTATGGTATTTTATCTCTGGAGATAAAATAGATCTGGGCAACACCCCCACCGGTTTGCGATGGTGTTATTGTACCCATAAAAATATTGGCGTATGCTGCCTTAATTGAGGTAATGATTTTAATTTGCGGGTTGATTACACGCATAAGGAAGAAAATACGAACACCTGTAATAGGCCCCTCAAACCACGACAGAAGAAAAGCAATGCCCAGCATACCAAAACTTATTCTTTGAAAAGGGATGTTGAAGGATATGCCACCGTTCTGATATGAGGTGTAGAAAAAAATTCCAAGCTGGGAAGCAAGTGATATCGCGATAAATATCTTTATGCCTAATATTATTTTTTTTCTATCCATTTATTTTATCAGTAGACAGAACGCCTCCCCAAACAAACTGTCATTTAAATATCAAACAGGCATCTAATCAAATGTGTAACGGAATTCTTTGATTCTATAACCTTATAATTCATATATAAATTTCGATAGTAAAGATTATGAAACATTTTTTCAAGAATATAATGATTCATTTTTACTATCAATGTACAACATTTTATGGAAAAGGTTTTCGTCTAAACTGTTAGTACATAACGGTTAATACTTTTATTTGCAATAGCTCTCAGGATATGGTATTTTGCTAAGTTGTTTATTTGGCACAGATGGCAATTGTAGCGGAAATTGCAGGAAGTTTAAAGTATAGAATCTATAGTTAATGGCTAAAGTATGGATAGTAGTAAAATTGAAATTGCTCTATTTGCAGGAGGTTGCTTTTGGTGTATGCAGCACCCTTTCGACAAACTAAATGGTGTAATTTCAACTGCCGTTGGGTACACCGGTGGAAACACGGAAAATCCTACTTATGAGGATGTATGTTCGGGCGAAACCGGTCACACCGAAGCGATTGAGATACAATTTGATCCCTCACAGATCTCTTATTCTGAGCTACTTGATGTTTTCTGGAAGAATATTGATCCAACAACGGCAAACAGACAGTTTGCAGATATCGGATCACAGTACAGAACAGTTATTTTTTACCATAATGAAGAGCAGAAACAGATAGCTGAATTATCTAGAGATGAAATGGGCAAGTCTGGAATACACGGCAGGCCAATCGTTACTGAAATAATCCCGGCATCAGTTTTTTGTACAGCTGAAGAGTACCACCAAAAGTATTATAAAAAGAGCCCAGACAGGTACGAGAGATATAAGTCGGGATCAGGAAGGGAGAAATACCTGAAAAGGACATGGGGCAAATAGGCATTAACACCGCCATCGCTATCAACACGTTGTCGCTGTTTTGAAAGTCTTTTTAACCTTGGTGGTTTAATACTCGAAATAAGAATATCGAAGTACAAAACAAATCAGAAATTAAATTGAATCAGGTATTTGAATAGATACACGCTTTCTTACGAGAGAGCGTTTTGGATTAATACTCAATATTATTTTACTATATAAATTTTTTTATTTAAAAGAGGTGAAGCTTGAAAGTCTTAGTTTCGGATAAAATGTCTCAGGATGGCATTGATGTGCTAAATGCTGCCGATGGGATCCAGGTGGTTTACAAAACAGGTCTGAGTTCTGAAGATTTAATTAAAGAACTTCAGGATACAGATGCACTCATCATTCGTTCTTCAACTAAAGTAACAAAAGATGTTTTTGAAGCGGTAAATAAATTAAAGATTATTGGTAGAGCCGGTATTGGAGTGGATAATATAGATTGCAATACCGCCACGGAGCGCGGTGTTATCGTTGTTAATACACCTAGTGGGAACGCCACTACAACAGCCGAACACGCCATTGCGATGCTTATGTCTCTTTCACGCCATATTCCGCAAGCGGATAAAAGCATGAATGTGGGAAAATGGGAAAAGTCTAAATTTACCGGAATAGAAGTTACAGATAAGGTTCTGGGAGTATTCGGGTATGGAAATATAGGCAAGATTGCTGCTGATCGAGCACAAGGTCTAAAAATGAGAGTTATGGTCTTTGACCCTTTTCTAACTGCAGAAATTGCTGCAAAGAATGGAGTGGAGCTGGTTACGAAAGAGAAACTCTTTGAACGTGCTGATTATATTACTGTCCACGTTCCATTAAATGATTCAACACGCAACCTGATAAACAAGAACACAATAGAGACAATGAAAACTGGCGTTCGTATCATCAATTGTGCTCGTGGTGGAATCGTTAACGAATCTGACCTTATTGAAGGGTTAGACTCTGGCAAAATTGCCGGGGCCGCGATTGATGTTTTCGAAGAGGAACCACCTCCAGAAGACAATCCTCTCTTAAAGCATGATCGCGTTATTTGCACACCACATCTTGGAGCATCTACTGCGGAAGCACAGGTTAATGTTGCTGTTCAGGTTGCAGAGCAGATTCGTGACTATTTACTTAGCGGAGAAATACGTAATAGTCTAAATTGCCCGTCTATCAGCTCTGAAATGGTTAAAGTTCTTAGTCCATACTTAAAACTTTGTGACAAATTAGGCTCCTTTCAGGGCCAGATACATCGTGAGGACTATGCTGAAATAAGGAAATTAACTATAAGCTATTCAGGTTCGGTTACCGATTACGACACAAAAGCACTAACCTCTGCTCTGGTTTATGGTTTTTTGAATACAATTTCTGATGGATCCGTTAATTTCGTAAATGCACTAAGCGTGGCTGAGTCCAGAGGTATAGTCGTAGAAGAGAACGTAGTGCATCATGTACAGGATTTTGCGAATCAGATTACTCTTTCGGTTACGTGCGAAGAGAAAACCAACTTAATTGCAGGCACACTATTTGGAAGCAAAAACTATAGATTTGTGCGCTTTAATGATTTCTACCTCGAGGTCATACCTGATGGTTATCTCTTGGCTCTTCATAATTATGACAGGCCCGGAGTTATCGGCAAAGCCACCTCAATCCTTGGCAATCATCAAATTAATGTTTCAAGAATGCAATTGACTCTGGATAAAACATTTCAGCCTGAATCGAGTGAATCTCCCCTGCAGGAGGCGGTATCCTTTATTAACATTGATCAACCGGTCAATGAGGCAATACTGGAAGAGCTGATGAAGCTGGAAAATGTCATTACTGTCCATCAAATAGACTTAAACTAGTTGGGTTGGACTCCATATCTCATAAGATGAGACTTCTAAATTAACATATGGCTGATCACATTAAAGATAAAGAACCTGATGAAAGACCATCATGGGATGACTACTTTATGGAGGTCGCCAATGCTATTTCTAAGAGAGCGACTTGTGATAGGGGAAAAAGCGGTTGTGTTATCGCAAAGGACAGGCAGTTCATAGTATCCGGTTATGTCGGTTCCCCATCAGGTTTTCCGCATTGTGATGAAGTTGGACACCATATTAAAAAAGTAACGCATGAAGATGGCAGCGTTACTGAACACTGTATGCGTACCGTTCATGCCGAACAGAATGCTATCTGCCAGGCAGCTAAGATAGGTGTTTCAATATCAGGTGCTACTTTATATACCAGAATGACCCCATGCAGAACATGTGCGATGCTTCTTGTCAACTGTGGTATTAGGAGAGTTGTTTGTGAACGGAAATATCACCAGGGAGAAGAGTCGGAAAAGCTCTTTAAGGAGGCGGAGATTGAACTGGTTTATAAATTTAACGAACATCAACAGTATTCTGAAAACGATGAATAGCTACAAATGACAATCCTTCGACTCCGCTAGGGATGACGTTACTATGATATTTCCGGACAATGTCACACTGAGCGGAGTCGAAGTGCTATTAATAACTTCCCATACATGCATTTACTTGATTCATAACAAAGTTTATATATAGCCAAGGAGAAATTTTCATGAAAAAATCATTAGGAGTAAAGACGCTGGCATGTCCTACACCTCTCTGGGTAGTAGGTACATACGATGGTGAAGGAAAGCCCAATGTAATGACAATTGCCTGGGGTGGTATCTGCTGTTCAAAGCCACAGAGCGTTAATATCTCATTGAGAAAGGCCACTTATTCATACAGTAATATTATAGATAGAAAAGCATTTACTATAAACATTCCTTCTGAGAAATATACTAAAGAGGCCGATTATTTCGGGATTGCCACTGGAAGCAAGACAAATAAATTTGCGGATACCGGACTGACTCCTGTAAATAGTGATCTGGTTGATGCTCCTTATGTAAGTGAGTTCCCATTAATCCTGGAATGCAAAATGACACATAATACAGAAATAGGGACACATACCCTGTTTGTTGGTGAGATTATTGATATCAAAGCCGATGAATCTGTTCTTGGAGAAAAAGGGTTACCTGATATTAATAAGGTCTTGCCTGTCCTTTTTGCACCTGAAGTCCGCACATATCATGGAATTGGTAAGACTCTGGGAAAGGCATTTTCTATGGGCAAAGAGATACAACAGAAATAGTAGTTGGCAACTACGATTATCCGCTCATACTGATATACAATGCTAAAGAAAATTAATCACGTTAATATCGTTGTCAGCAAACTGGAAGAGACAAAGGCTTTTTTTATTCAACTTGGTTTTGAAATCGGAGATGAATCCGAGTTGTCTGGAGATTGGATATCTTCAATAGTCGGCCTGCCGGATGTAAACGCCAGATACGTAACATTGTCGTTGCCCGGTACTGAAACAAACCTGGAACTGATCGAGTACACCTCTCCCCCTTCTGAAAAAGACCCAAACATGGACAAGGCAAACCAGATTGGGTTTCGTCATATTGCATTTGAAGTCGATAATATTGAAGATGAAGTTTGCCGCTTAAAAGATATGGGGGTTAAATTTTTAAGCGCAATTCACACCTATCCCAAGACCGGAAAACGTCTGGTTTACTTATGGGGTCCGGATAGAATTCTATTAGAATTAGCACAGTATTGAACTGAATAATGGATATCAGGAACATATTCTCTGGCATACAGAAACAAGCTCCTGATGAAGTTTTAGATACACTCCTACAGACAGGTCAATTCAAAATTGAAAGAATTACTTCCCATGGTCATGCTACCACTGAAGGAGAGTGGTACGATCAAGACAGGAACGAATGGGTACTGGTGTTAAAAGGGAATGCCGGTTTGCTGTTTGAAGGTAATGATAAATCCGTTATCATGAAAACCGGTGATTATATCAACATACCCGCACATCAGAAGCATCGGGTTGAATGGACTGATCCGGAAGAAGAGACTGTCTGGCTCGCAATTCACTACTGAGAGCGGTGCCTACTCCACAAATATTTTAACAAACCACTCAAGAAGATACGCGAGATATTCAATGTCTATATATGCGTCTGCATTTCGATCTACATACAGTTTGCAACTGGCAGAGTACTCGTCATCAGCTTCCCAGAAGCACATATACATTGGTACGCGTGGTAAAAGATTAAATGAGCAAACGTAATCTGCCTTCAATTTACCACTGGTCTCTGTACCTTCCATCTCATTGCATCTGGATACAAGCCCATTCAGATCGCTGTTGAACTTTTCTGAGATTTTATCTTCTGCATTTTTTTGAAAGGCTTTTGAATGTGATGCCGCATCCGGGAAATGCCCCATAGAAACCCAGTTACCGGTCAAGGGAACGTTACCTTTCATACGAACATAATCATAGATAATGATTTTTGACCAGGAATGCTCGCAATAAGTATCGTTATCGAATAAGCCATCATTACGAACCTCATATTCTTTGTTCATCATGTTGAGTCTTATAACCCCTCTACCATCTCTATTCTCGTAATTTCCACCTATGGCATCAGCAGCCTCTTTGAGGTCAACACCCTTAACCTCTTCTTCCAGCTCTTTGCTTACACGTTTGTAATTATTCTCCATTGTAACAACAGATTCTTGCTCTATAGATTCCTCATTTTCCTGCTTAACATATGGACATTCAAGCATTTTTCTCTGTGCACTCTGTACCTTCAATGCAAACGCCATGCACGTAGCTTCTCCGCATTCTCCACAGTTTGTTCCCGGTAGTTTCTTATATATTTCAATCAATTAATCTACAGACACGAATCTCACAAATTTACACTTACTAAAGTATTTTATTCATCATCACCGGCAAACAGATACCAATATCGCTGAAAGAAAATTGCAGTAACTATTGCATATGATAATGTGATACAGAGGCTATAAAAAGCCCATAAAGGAAACCCAAAAAGATTACTGGTTCTGAATTCTGTAAAAAACCATGGTACCGATAAAATAAGAAGTAGAGCTGAAATACAGCATAACCAGAACTTTGTCATCATTTTATATATAAAAGGTTATCTCTTATAAGTTTTATACAATATACATTATTTATTTCTGCTGTTCAACAAACTGTAGTTGATCTCTTACGTGTTGATAGGATTGCAACCGTTGTAAAATTGGCTGCAAGGCCCCATACGCCGGCATGTATGCCCCAGGGTTTTGGCATAATAGGTATGCCTAAATTATTAGAGAACATTATAAACAGAGTTCCACCTATACCTACTGATAGACCTGACAAAATTGTTTTGCCAGATAGTGACTTAATATGCAATCCCAGGAAAATGGCTGGTGCCACCTGACAGAGCACTTCAAGCTTCATCTCAGTCAATCTCCATATTGTCTGCGGGAGACTGGTAGCAAAGTACGCCATACACGCCATTATTCCCCACGAAAATATCTTGCCGGTACCGGTAAGGTGGGATTGTGAAGCAGTAGGCTTTATCCGCCTGTATATATCTTGTGTAAAAAGTGATGAGATCGCGAGGAGTGCGGAGTCCACAGTAGACATAATGGCTGCAACTGCAGCGGAGAGAAAGAGTATTATTAAAAACTTAATTCCAGGAATATGCATAGCCATATCGTTAAGCAGTAGCATTGTAATCTCTTCACTTCCCTGTTTATCAAGCCCCGGAAACCTGTTCATGCCAACCATTCCCACTATAATTAGAAAAAAAGTAGTCACGAAAGGCATAAAAATCATGATCTGAAATGATCGCTTTAATGTCTTGGAATCCTTTGCGGCATATATACGCTGAATAGCCTGAGGATAGATTGATACACCAAAGAAAATGATTATTATCGTACTGAGCCACAATCGTTTTTGTGCAAAATCAGGTGGATGCCACATCTCCGAATGAGATGAAACGAGCTTTTCTGCTACTGCTGATATTCCTCCATATTGGTACTCTATACCCCAGAATATAAATATACATCCCGCTATAAGTAGAATACCCTGAATCGCGTCAGTCCATGCAACACTTCGCATTCCACCAAGAGTCTCATATATAACCATAATCAGAGACAGTGCTATTATTCCCTGTACAAAAGTTACATGTCCTCCTGTTGTTGTTTCAACAATATAGCCGATCGCTTTTAGATTAGTTAGTATATAACTCCCAACTGTTATTATGCAGACAATAGTGATAAAAATTGTCAAGACAGGAGATTTATACCGATGCTCTATGTAGTCCCCTACAGTAATAAATCTGTTTTTCCTTGAAAGGCGATGAAGTTTTGGAGCATATATCAAATATGCACCAATGACAGACATCATAAATGTAACACTTACAATAAATGCGTAGCCTTGTCGATATGATTTACCGGCCATTCCTATCAACGTGTTGCCACTATATTGAGTCGCGTAGAGCGTAAGAAACAGGACAAAAAGTCCCATGCTCCGCCCACTCAAATAAAAGTCTGCCAGGGAGTCTTCTTTACGTGCCATTCTGCCTACAACACCTATCAGAAGTAGAGACACCAGGTACGCACTCATAAATACAATACCTGTTGTGTCAAGAAGTGGAATACTTTCCATTATCTAGTCTCTTTTATAAATTACGAATATAACTTATTAAGAGAGACAACTTACCATAATTTCTTAATTTAGAAAAGAGATGTTTATGGGATTTACATGTTTGATCCCTCCTTCAGTCAATAAATACATAGACTAAATGTTTTGTTTTGATTTGTGCCATTTGATACAATCCCTTTAAGATGAAGGATGGAAAGATAAGAGATATAAATGGAGATCTTAAATAAAGTATATCTTTGTGCCCTTCTTGTCCTCGGCGCTTATTGTCCGGGGAGTGTCTCTGTGTGAGAATTTTGTGTTTTGCTATGAAAGATAATAAGAAAATAATTCAGATAAAGAATCTTAAGGTTACCTATAAAGGCCTTCTGGAAGAGGTTGTGGCTGTGGCAGGTATTGATTTAGATCTTTATGCTGGTGAAGCGCTGGGTATTGTTGGTGAAAGCGGTTCCGGAAAAAGTACTGTAGCTTACTCATTAATGGGACTGCACGACAGTAAACGTGTTGCCGTTAGTGGTGAGATTCTGTTTAACGATAGGGATATGCTTAAGAACACAACATCTCAATGGCAGGCTCTGCGTGGCAATGATATCTCTATGATATCCCAGAACCCTATGAGTAGTCTTACCCCCTACCTTACAATCGGCAAACAGGTGATGGAACCTATCCTTAGACATACTTCAACTTCAGCCCCTACTGCCAGGAAGGAAGCAATCGAGCTTCTGAAAGAGGTTGAGATCAGTGATGCAGATAAAATCTTCGACAGTTACCCTCACCAGCTATCAGGTGGCATGAAGCAACGTGTAATGATCGCATCTGCCGTTTCTGCACAGCCTAAAATCCTGATAGCCGATGAACCATCTACGGCGCTTGATGTTATTATCCAGGCAAAAGTTCTCAGCTTGATGAAAAAGGAGCTCATCAAGCGTGGAATGTCGCTGGTTTTTATCACACATGATCTCAGTGTAGTTGCGGGTCTTTGTGACCGGGTGGTAGTGATGTATCAAGGCAAGGTTGTTGAGTCTGCTCCGGTAAAAAAACTGTTTTCAGAGCCGGAGCATGAATACACAAGGAAACTCCTCGCTGCTGTTCCTCGTGTAGACAGGAGAGTTGATCTCCTTCCGACTGAAGACCAAAACAGGAATAGAGAGGAGAATGGTGCCGGTATCAAGCCAACATCAAGGAGTGAATCGATAATTTCTATAAAAAACCTGCATGTTGAGTTTAAAAAAAGAAAGGGTATTTTCTCTTCAAAGAAAGAGATAACAAAAGCAATAAACGGAGTGAGCCTGGAGTTATACAAGGGTGAAGCGCTCGGGCTTGTGGGACAGAGCGGCTCAGGTAAATCGACACTGATACGCTCTATAGCTGGTCTGGTAAAGCCCAAATCAGGTTCAATACATTTTGATAACAGGGACATCTTACAGGCTGATCAAAAGGAGCTTCATCCGATTCGCAGAAAGATACAGATGATTTTTCAAGATCCCTATGGAAGTCTCAATCCACGTTTTGTTGCCGGACGTATTATTGCCGAACCACTGATTAACTATGGAATGACGCTATGCAATGATGTGCCTGAGAAGGTGCGAGAGTTGATGGAACTGGTGCAATTAGATCCTGCATGGGTTAACCGCTATCCACACGAATTCTCTGGCGGTCAGCGTCAGCGTATCAGTATTGCGCGTGCTCTTGTGCTAGAGCCTGAAATTCTACTCTGCGATGAGCCTGTCAGCGCCCTTGACGTACTAGTCCAGGCTGATGTACTTAATCTTCTGAAAGAGATAAGATCTCGGATGAACCTTACAATACTCTTTGTCTCGCACGACCTTGCTGTCGTCCGCCATATAGCGGACAGGGTGGCAGTGATGAACATGGGGCAGATAGTCGAATTAAAGCCGTCTGCTGACATATATTCAAAAGCCGAACACCCTTATACCCAAAAACTCCTTGATGCTATTCCAATACCTGATCCTTCAATAGAGCAAAAAAGAGTTAGTTGTTAATTATCAGCTCTTCTCTATATCAAATATTGTATGAATCTGCTCCTCAGAGATTACACTAAATGGAATATTTACAACTACCTCACTGCACTTTATGCTGCTGCCTTTAGTGAAGCTGACCCGGAAATTATTATCCTCAAATCTGTAATTATTTATGCCATATAAGCATAAATCAATTTCTGCATTTTTTTCGGATTCTTCTGTCCAGAAAATCTTAATACACTCTCCATTGTAGATTGATTTTATGTCTTTCTCATTGAGAATGTGTAATGTTATTCTACCTTCTTCTCTTTCGCCTTTTGCTCGGGTGTGTTCTTGAACATCCTGAGATTCTGCTTCAGTGGTGACGGTTTTCTTGGTAACAACTTCAACCTTAGCAGTTACAGCGACAGCAGCGGCCTCCATGGCTATAATGTCAGCAGCAATCTCTTCTTTATCAGATACCGCCTCTGTAACACTTTCTTTATCTGTAGCTGGTTCAGCTTTCTCAGCATCATTAGTGACAGGCTGGCTCTCTTTAACAGCAGCAATTTTAACAGTTTCAGTGACTTCTATGCTTTCAGTAGTCTTAGTTTCTGTAGTAACGTTTGCGTCTGCAACGATTTCCGCGTCTGCTATGACTTCGGTGGTTTCAGAGTCTTCTGTTTCGGTTATGGTCTCGGCATTCGCTTTGGTTTCTGCATCTATTGTAACCTCCTCAACCTTCGTATCTGTTGCGGCTACTACGTCTTCAGTGACTTCTGCAGCAGCAGTTTTTCCTACTCCATCTACTGAATCTGTTACATCACGAACTGCCCAGGCCTGACGATTATCTTCCGCAGAACAGGTCTGCTGATAACTGTATTTGTATTTACCCTTGAAATTGCCAAAATTAACAATAAATACAGAGGTTGCATCCAATTCTGTTTCTGTCCAGAATACGTTATTATGATTATCACTCATCTTGAACTTATCAGGATTCTTAAGATCTCCCAGCTCAGAGTGGTACAAATCTCCCAACTCGCCCTCTGTTGTGATACCGTTAGTAATAGTTCCGGGAGTCCTTGGAAGACGCCAGTCACTATATCCTGCAAAATCAAGATTTGCAGCCCAGGTCTTAGCTTCATTCCAATTCTTTTTACTTTCAGGTAAACCAGAATCTCCTGCTAACAATGTGTCTTGAGTCCACATCAGCTTTGTACCATCACTCCTTATCTGGGTAATAGTACCATCACCATTGTCAATGAGTTCAGCATAAGAGTAGGAAGTAATACAGAAAGCTAATAAAACTGCACATGCAGATAACAGTAAGGTCCTTACCATTTTAATCTCCTCTAAAAAAAGATCAATATATTCTAAGTCTACAAACGGGCAGCTCACCACAGGCGCATAAGGTACAATAAATAGAGACCCTTGTCATCCCTTTTCTGGACAACAATAAGGGCATCAACTTTATACTAATTCTAGGTTGATTCTATTAAATTAAGTCTTACAATGAAATAGTCATTAAATAGCTTTTTAAGGATATTATTGAACACAGAATTGGACTTATTTTGAATATTCATGATAACGTTAAGGAAGGAGAGAGTTATTCTCCTATTTATAAATCAATTCTAGAGAATCAGAGTGCGGACAATAACACCGCATTAATTATTGACGATGAAAGAGTGATCCGAAAAGTTGTTGCCAAAAAACTGCAGAATATTGCACCTAAACTTAAGAAATATGAAGCAGGAAATGGGAAAGAAGGCCTCGAAACACTGGCTATGATCAGGCGCACACACAATAGAGACCCTCTATTGATAGTACTTGACTTGAACATGCCTGTGATAAATGGTTGGGATTTCATTGCAAAAATGAAAAAAGAGTATGAAAATGCCGGTAAAAGCATTGGCATACCGATTATAGTCCTCTCATCAACCAGTGGAGAGAAAGGGACCTTATTTTTAAAAAAGAGTGTTCTTGGAGGAAAAAGTGGCTATATCCCCCTGGCTACCGTGGCCAAAGAGTCCTGTGTGAAAAAAACGGCCTACGATGCGAAAGATGGGGAAGGCCTTGAAGCATGGCTCAAATATTTCATAGATGCAAACGACTAAGAGTTGCTAAATCAAATAATACTTAAAATTGCTGCAAATCAATTCACAGCACTACTAATCCACTTCATATAATTAACGATCTGTTTTGATGTTATATAGCTCAATATCATCTTTTACTTGATCTTTTGTTCATAATGACATTTATTTGTTCTTCCAAAAAGATTCATTAATGAGAGAAACCCATTTACACTCGCTTCTTTCATTTGTAATCTAGCTCTCATTGAAGGTTTACACAAAAATATTACACTACCGTTAAAGGCAGTCTATTAGTACTTAATCATCACTTTTGCTGTCATCATCGCTACTGCCTTTTTTCTTCTTCTTTTTTTCAGCTTTGCGCAATTTCTTCTCCGCTTTTTTTGCAGCCTTTTTTGCTCTTTTTTCAGCTTTACGCAACTTCTTCTCATTGCTCTTTTTGAGTCTTTCTGCTTGATGATCAATTTCCCGTTCAGTCTTTCTTGCAGCTTGATCTGCCTTGCTTAATTTTTCTTCTCTCTCTTGCTCTCTTCTAAGCTTTGCTGCTTCACGATCAAGTTTTTCTTGAGCTTTTATTGCTGCCTGTTCTGCTTTGAATAGTTCTTTTTCTTTCTCTCTCCTGAGTTTTTCAGCTTTACGTTCTTCTTCCAGTTCGGTTTGTTGTGCTGCATACTCCGCCTTGCGTAATTCTTTCTCCTTCTCCCTCTCAAGTCTTTCTGCTTCGAGTTCACTAGTCCTTTCAGCCTGTATTTCCTCAACCTGTTCTGGCTTGCCTGCCAACTCAGGCTTATCGGCGATCGCAAAACTGGTAATCAGCATAAGGCAGAAAAAGCATGTAATGGCTACTCTTAAAATCATTTTCTTCATGATCTCGATATCCCCTCTTCTTTTGATAAGGTTTGCAGAAATTAATAGATTTGATTGTTATCTCACAGGCCTGTTAATAATCAAGAATTAAAGAGAGAAATATTATTTGTAAATTAACAGTAATTTTAGATTTTCTCTTCCTCGCGGAGGGCTGTGCCTATGTTCAGCAACTCAGGAGCATTCTCAAAGGTAACATATTCAACAGGCTCATCATATGGGTTGTGAAGCTGGTGCCATGCCCAGACAGGAACTTCAAAAACATCGCCTGCTTCATATTTCAATTTATTTCCTTCTATTAAAACATGCCCTTTTCCCTTGGTAATAATAGAGATTGCATGGTAAGTGTGCCTGTGCATTCTTCCGTGTGAATTGGGTGTAATTCCGGCGAAGGTAACACTATACCTTGTTGATGGTAAGTCAGCCATTGCAATTGGATGCTGCCTCTCTGCAGAAAACACTTCGTCCACTCCAGTCTTTCTTACCTGTCTATGAATGTATTTCTCTACGTCAGTAGTAATCATGGCTTTCAGATCCGACGGAACTTTTGGGAAATCTTTTGACGTAAACATATAATATCTCCTCTTCTAATTTAATTCTAAAATATAGCTTTTCTCTTTTTGTTCAGATGTGTTAACAGACATTGAACTTAAACAACAATGATTACATATTGGATTAAATCTTGCAATGAAATTATTGAATATTAAATAATATTTTCTGGCCTATATTAGTTAATCAGACAAAGAATATACAGCCTCCATCATACAGGTGTTCATCGGAGAGATTGACAATCTCAAAATCAAGGTCTATTAAGTGCTCTTTTAATCGTGGTCCATCTTTATGCAGTTCAACGTTTCCATTAAAAAAAAATCTTTTTCCCTGAATACCAACAGAACCTCCTATAAAACCATTTTTATGATCATTTATGATTATCTCATCGGGATTAAAATAGAAGCAGGATAGTCTTTTGTGTAACAACGCTTTTTCAATCCCCCTGTCAGAGGTCAGGTAGTTGTCACTACATAAATGCACCAGGCTGCACCTTGTATATGCCTGAGGTAATTGTACAAATTCTTTCTCTTTATTGACTTCTAAAATCGCTGAGTCGGTATATCCTGCTTTGCGAAAAAGGAATTGAGGAGTACTCAGGCAGTTATACTGAACGTTGTTTGCAATTTCGTGACCGACATCCCTTGATCCTTTGATGTAGGCAATATTATTGTTATCAAGAAATTTAAACAGGTCAACAGGAGCGTTTGGGGCAACTATCAGATGATCTTTGTCCTGATATAGAAAGATGTCCGGATGACCTGAGATAGAGTCGCCAGTTATTCCGTCTGTCTGAAATGTGTAAACACTTGTAACATAGTCCTTTAATCTATTAATAGCCTGTTTAGAAGATCTGGAGTCAATTATCGCAAACATTTATCCGATATTTAGCTGGTATTGAGAAAATGAAGGATTTCGTTCAAAACGAACATTGTAACCACGTGATACTAATTGTTCTCTATTGGTCTGTCTGTACCCTATCGCGTAATGAATCTGTTTATCGGAAACTGTGATTTTAATGTTATTCGAGAAATTAGAGTCAATACTTTGTAGTTCCATGTCAATTAGCTCTTTCCATATTTGAGTCATCACCATCTCTTTAAAAGAGGGATGAAATGGTCCGGCAATCAATGATTTCCCGATAACCAGTTCGTCGGATGGGTGCAACCCCATTCTCAGGATAGAAACATTATTCTTCTCAAATATATGGACAATGTGCTTTGTCCATTCTACTGCTTCTTCAAGTGTTAAAGGGGTATATCTTCCTTCGTGATACAGTTTTTCAAGGGCTGTATCTTTTACAACAATTGCAGGATAGATTCGCGTATTACGAGCTCCTAATGAAACGATATCATTGGCAGTCTGAATAGATCTCTCATAACTATCTCCTGGCAAACCGATCATCATCTGAAGTCCCAGTTCGAAACCATTTTCACAGATCAAATTAGACGCATTTCTAATATCTTCGAAAGAATGTCTACGTTCGGATTCATTAAGTACTACCTGGCTGGTAGATTGGGCACCCAGTTCAATAGTTGTCACGCTATATTTTTTCAGCAGTTCAAGAATCGGTTCATTAATATAATCCGGTCTTGTAGACAACCTGATACCGGATACTCTTTCGTTTTTAACAAACCTGAAAGCTTCTTTTAGATATTGTTCCTGAAGATCAACAGACTGTCCGGTAAAGCTTCCTCCAAAGAAAGCAATATCTATTGTTCTGTTTTCAGGAATTGTTTCAAGATATCGTTCTGCAATATCCTTAACGTCCGCCGGTTGAGGTATTGAGTTGGTTCCACTTATTTTCTCCTGGTTGCAGAAAACACATTGATGTGGACAAGCCAACTCCGGGATGAATATTGGTATGTTAGAATTCTTTTTCATGTCCTGAATATTGAATATAAAAGAGTAATGATAGCAAAATATTTATCTTAATGTGTAGTAAATTTATATTATGTGGGTGTAGACCTTGATTCATATCTTTAATAGATAAATAAGATGTCTGAGGTAAATCTTGAAAAAGTAGTAGGAATGCTGTAGTGTTCTGTTTCATATTCATTGTTTTATCCAGTCAATTTATTCCTAAAACGGTATGAATAAACAGAAACATAAAACTTCCTGGATTATAGCAACGTGGTTTGGCTCAGGGCTATTACCAAAGGCACCCGGAACATGGGGAAGTCTGGCTGCTATTCCTTTTGCATATCTGTTTTCTATATATACCTGCCCCTATGCTCTGCTATTCGGTATCGTTGCTCTGTTCTTCATAGGAATATGGGTATCAGATAAAATTGAGAATAGTGCTCAGATTAAAGATCCCGGGTTCATAGTTGTTGATGAAGTCGTAGGTCAATGGATAGCCCTGCTTCCCCTGCCGTTTCTCTACTGTTTTCAGGATCCCAGCTATTTTTATTATTTTTCTGCTCCCATTGCAATAGTTGCTTTCATTGCCTTCCGTCTCTTTGATATATGGAAACCATGGCCTGTTAATTACGCAGACAGGAATTTTACCGGTGGCTATGGAATTATGTTCGATGATGTTATTGCCGGAATGTACGCTCTTATTGTAACATCCGCACTGACAACAGTTATGGTCATGTTTCTTTCGTGAAACATCATTATACACGCACGCATGCCGCTCCCCGGACAAAAAGCCGAGGACAAGAATATCACTTAGAAAATATAAGACATGAAGGATATTTAGTAATATGAGTCAATTTGTAAATGATGTGAATTCATGTGTAACAGAGGCGTTAGAGGGAATAGCACACGGCTCCCTTGGGAATCTGGTATTGTTGCGTGACAGGAATGTAATACTACTCAATCCAGAAAAGCATCAAAACAGAAGTAAAGTTGCTATTGTCTGCGGAGGAGGAAGTGGTCATGAACCGGCGCATTCGTCCTTCGTCAAAAATGAAATGTTGTCAGCTGCTATTTGCGGAGATGTATTCGCATCCCCAAGTGTCGGTGCTATTGTAGATGGAATTCGGACTCTTGTCGGTAATGGCGGCTGTCGCTCTAAAGCTGTTCTGCTGATTATTAAGAATTACACCGGTGATAAAATCAATTTTGGCATGGCCAGTGAGATTCTCTTATCTGAAGGTATATTATTGAGGAAATTAATTATTGCTGATGATGTTTCCCTGCCAGAAATCAAAGATCGTAGAGGAGTTGCCGGTACTGTTCTGGTTTATAAAATTGCTGGTGCATATGCTTTTCAGCAACAAAATAGTAACTCTGACATCCTGCAACAGTTAAACGAAGTATATGAAATAGCTGATAAAGTAAACAAGAACATCCATTCAATGGGTTGTGCATTAAGTTCCTGTCATAGACCTGATGGGTCAGCAATATTAACATTACCGGAAGGTGAGATGGAGATTGGAGTCGGTATACACGGTGAACGTGGAGTTTTGCGAACACCGGTACAGTCCAGCGATGAGATTGTTACTATACTCATAGATAAAATTTTGACTGCAAAACAACAAGACGAATCTGCAGATAGTAGTATTAAACGAATGATACTGTTGACAAATAATCTGGGTTCTGTATCAGGATTAGAAATGGGTGTCGTTCATCGAAAGGCAATATCGTATCTACATGAAAAAGGTTATGAGGTGTCAAGAGCATATTGCGGAACATATATGACCTGTCTTGATATGAGAGGGATATCATTAACCTTGCTGACTATTGTTGACGATAGATTCCTTGACTTGCTTGATGTTGGTGGATCCGATTTTAGTAGAACAAACTGGAAACCTGACAGTGATTATTCACCTTCATCATCGTCCATATACATAGAAGCTTCCATATCTTCAGATAGCGATTTTGATGCTGGCAGTAGTATTAATGCAACAGTAAATCAGGAGTTCATGAGTATCATTGAGAAGGTATGCAGGGCAGGTGTTGATGCCAGAGGAGAACTGAATAATCTGGATAGAGAGTGTGGGGACGGTGACGCTGGCAATACACTAGCCACAGCCTGTAATGCGATATTAGATGATCTGCACTATTTTGGTTTAAATGATATCAATCTGGCATTCAGACGAATTGCCAGATGTTTAACGAACGCTGTGGGTGGTACGAGCGGGCCATTATATGCTGTATTTTTCATTCGTGCTGCTGCCGCATTCAGTGAACAAGCTGATAGAATTAGTGAGAGGGATTGGAAAACTACATCCAACTGGATTGATGCGGTTGAGAAGGCAATCTCCGGAATAGAAGAGTTAGGTGATTGTTCCAGAGGAGACAAAACAATATTAGATGGATTATATACTCTTCTTGATTCATTGAAAGGTCAGAGTCCTGAGAGCAATGTTAGCATGGAGTGTCTTGTACAAGCGACAAAGGACGGTGCTGAGAACACTCGTAAAATGGAAGCACGGGCAGGACGAGCCCGATATGTTGAAGGTAAAGGAGTGGGGAGCTTAGACCCCGGAGCCTACGCAGTTTACCTGTTGATGAAAGCGCTTCTTTAATAACGTCTGCTTAAGTTTCAGTAGAGTAACCAGCCTTGGCCCAGCCACTGTATCCACCGTCCATGGAGCTTACATTACTATAACCCATCTTCTGCAAGTTATCAGCAGCTAAAGCGGAGCGGAACCCCCCTCCACAATATAATATGATTTCAGCTTCCGTGTTATCAATCTTTTTTTCAATATCGCGTTCTATTACTCCTTCTCCTATGTAGATGGCATTCGTTATGTGCCCTTTATCCCATTCACTCTCCTCGCGGATATCTACTAAATAGAAATTATCTCCACGGTCACGTCTATTGTTGACCTCTTCTACATTAGTTTCTTTGATTCTCCTCTTGGCATCGTTGACGATGGCTAAAAACTTTTTTGAGTGATCTTTCATAAGGCTTCCTTTTTTTATGACATCAGTGATTGTTACAAAATCTGTTATTCTATTTTAAAGAAATTTCAGAGAAATCAACAAAAAACTACGTATGACAGTAGATCCATATGATACTTGTACTTCCATACAGTTATATGATAAACTTATATCTTATTAGTTTTTATATGCTAAAAGTCAGTGGAGACATCAGATTTAAATTATATATGCTTGTTTCCACTCACCATTCACTCTCCTCAAATGGGAGAGTGTTAATTTTAGATAAGGAGACTAACTAATGACACTTGAATCATTTCTCCAAAAACTGAAGGCCAATCCAGAGAGCATTGAATTTGATGACACTATGGGTATTATTGATTCACTGTATGATTTTACTCCGACATCGTTCAAGAATGGCGATCTGGTTAATGAGGCGGGTCAGAACTCCGGGTCTTGTAAAATTTTCTTATTTGCACGACTCCATAGCTTGACTCAGGAAGAGACACTGTCCTGCTTTGGCAGTTACTATCGCGACGATGTAGTGAAATTTCCTGAAAACAGTGATCATCAGAATATTCGTAATTTTTTGAAAACAGGTTGGCTTGGAATTAAATTTGATAGTGAACCTCTGAAGGCTAAGACTGTTTAGTTGAAACAGGTATTATTAAAATGAATATCAACCAAAAAGGGACTGTAGATCTGAAGAGGCATAGCTGGCGGGAGGTTTTGTATGAAGTTATATTTAAAGCGGACAGTGTTGCAGGCAAATCATTTGATATTTCACTGATAGTTATTATTGCCTTAAGTGTAATAACAGTAATTCTTAACACGGTAGGTTCTATAGAGCAAGAGTATGGATATGTACTGCATATAGCAGAATGGATTTTTACAATAATATTTACTATTGAGTATATCTTAAGATTGATTTGCTGTAAAAGGCCCGTTGCTTACGCGCACAGTTTTTTTGGTGTAGTTGATCTTTTTTCTATCGTGCCAACATATATCAGTCTTTTTATACCAGGCAGTCAAGTTCTACTTGTGGTGCGCATCCTGAGAGTGCTCAGGATATTCCGAGTTCTCAAGCTTGTTAAGTACATTGGCGAATCTGAATTGCTTATAGATGCTTTACGGTCAAGCCGGAGAAAAATTACTGTATTTCTATTCTCTGTTATAACAATAGTTATTATATTTGGTTCTGTAATGTATATCATAGAATCTCAGGAGAACGGTTTTAACAATATTCCGGAAAGTATCTACTGGGCAGTTGTAACCTTGACAACAGTGGGATATGGTGATGTAACCCCACAAACACATATCGGGAAAGTAATATCTATGATAATCATGGTTATGGGGTATGGAATACTTGCTGTACCTACAGGAATTGTCACTGCTGAAATGACGAAAGCTATGGGGCATCATAATAAAGTCTCATCAAATGTTTGTGAAGGGTGTGGTTATAGATGGCATGATGATGCACATTATTGTAAGCATTGTGGTAACACGTTATAATAGGAGGTGTAATGATGACACGTGAAAAAGGGAAAGCTCGGCAGATAATAGAGAGATTAAGATTTGAAGAGTTTAAAGTACTATGGGTAATTATTGCAATTGGTACTATTTTCTATATAGGAGTTGTAATGGAGCAAATAGAGACTGGTAAAATAGATCCAGAAAAGAATGTATATCTTTTTCTTCATGGAAGAGATGATTTGAAGGAGAAAGCTGAGAACATTTTGATAGCGCTTGGATTTCCAGAGCAGAATATTATTGTGGCATCTTCAGAAAATGTTGGAAGTGTCGGTGATTATATGGCAATGCTATGGCGGCCGCCAAGGCCGGATCAGATTAAAATCCAGTTAATAACCGAGGTTAAAGATGTAGAACCTGATAAAATGTTTGGGCTATGGAAAGGTGTATTAAAAAAGGATATTGACTCGTTTCCACTTTCATTTATAAAGACGATATGCTTCTGAAAATTATTCCCGATAAATCAAACAATTCAATTATATAGCTAGATAGCATAATCAATAATATGGCTTAAAGTACCAATATATAAAGAGTTGAATATTTTGTTGTAGAAGAGTCTGTGTATAATAATAGTCGACTAAAATATATGATAATGTGTTCATTCAAATTAGAAGTCAGCTGATCTTGGTGTGCGGGGAAATGGAATTACATCACGAATATTG
>JASMMK010000015.1 GCA_030748215.1 Candidatus Scalindua sp. | reverse complement strand
AAGATCAACGCAGACTACCATACATAAACGTAACGACTCATTATCATACATTACAAGTTTGTAGAAGGCTGATTTCCAATCAACTCGCAGAATTTTTTTTTAAACATTTCTTGGTTATGCATGGCTTTGTCCGTACAACTTAATAGCACCTATAATTATTAAAATGGATTCCACATGAAAAAAGAGACAATTGCATCTATTTCCACGCCTATTGGTGAAGGAGGAATAGGCGTAATACAGGTATCAGGGCAGGACTCACTGAGAATAGTAAACACTGTATTCAAGGGAAAGAAACTGAAAGATTTGAGGAATGCCGAGTCAAAGAGAATTTACTACGGTGATATTTGTTTAAACGGTACAGCAATTGACGAGGTTATCGTAAACGTACTCAGAGGACAAGACAGTTTTACCGGAGAAGATTTAGTAGAAGTTAATTGCCATGGCGGAATCCTTGCAGTAAAGAAGACACTTGAATGCATGGTATCCGCTGGAGCAAAGGAGGTTCACTGGAAAGAACTGGCTGGCCGGCCCCTATCAAACAAAAAGATCGACCTTATTCAGGAAGAAGCTCTGCTGGAAATACCCAAATCAAAAACTAAATTAGGGGTTAAAGTCCTTCTCGATCAATATAATGGAGCACTCTCTTCTTTCATACAGGAAACAGTTGAACAGGTTGAAAAATGTGATAATGACAAAAAACAGTTATGTGATATCAATAATAAGGTAAAAGTGATTCTGGCTACCGCATCCTTCGGCTGTGCAATCACTTCACCACAAAAACTGATAATTACCGGCAAGCCTAATGCAGGCAAATCCACATTAATTAACGCACTGCTGAAAGAGGACAGATTAATCACTCACGAAGAGCCGGGTACTACGAGAGATGCGATTGATGAAATGATCTCAATTGACGGTATACCATTAACGATAATAGATACTGCAGGTATCAGAGAGACCGATCACGAAGTGGAAAAACTTGGTGTTCTGGAAAGCAAAAAGCAGCTAAGAGATGCAGATAAAATAATCATTGTGTTTGACAGTTCCAAGTCTGCAGAAAAAGAGGACAGAGAGATAGTAAAGTTTATTGAAGAACTTGAGTTACAGAAAACTGATAAAAACATATCTATCCTCCCGGTATTGAATAAAGCAGACCTGCCCGGTAGATTAGATCTGAAAATAGTTGTGGGAAAAACCTTTGAACCAATGTGTCAGGTATCCGCATTAAACGGTGATGGGCTCTCCACCCTGGAAGAGAATCTGATCTCAGAGTTTAAAGAGTTTACAAAATACAGTCCAGAAAGACCTATAATATTCACCAGGCGACAACAGGAATATATATCCAAAGCCTTAAGCTCCTCTGAGCAATGTATTCATTCAATTGACGAAAACACATCTAATTACTCAAATCATATTAATAACCTGAAGCAAAATCTTTTGCTGTTGCTTCACACCTGAGTTCTCCTGCTTCTTTGTGTCTCGGTGTCTTTGTGGCTGGATCAATCCAGGCAGATCACTCCTTCAGAAAATCCCGAACTTTCTTTATATCAGCCCATACTTTTTTCTTGTCATCTGGATTCCTCAGTAAATAAGCGGGATGATAGGTTGCCAGGAATTTTGTACTCTGATATTCAAAGAACCTTCCTCGCAGTTTACCAATAGTCTCTTTCGTATCCAGTAATCTCTGTGCGGCAAACGTGCCCAACGCGCATATTATCTTCGGACGTATTATCTCTATTTGCCTGATCAAATGAGGAGAACACATCACTATCTCATTTGCATTAGGATTTCTGTTATCCGGCGGACGGCATTTAAGGATATTGGCAATATAGACATCACCCCTCTTCATTCCTATCGATTCTATAATCTTAGTTAAAAGCTGCCCCGCTTTCCCGACAAATGGTTCTCCCTGTACATCCTCGTAATAACCGGGAGCCTCTCCGACAAACATAAGATCCGCATCCGGATTCCCGACTCCGAAGACCACATTTGTTCTCTGCTTACACAACTCACACTGTGCACATCTGTTTACCTGCTCTTCTAATTTACCAAGCGCTTCAATCTTCTCTGATTTGCTCAATTCAACCTTTGCCTCTTCATTGTAAGTGTCGGTATTTTCACAAACAGATTCCGGAGCGGGAGGTTGAGAGATTACATTCTCTTCATAGGACATCTTGCCTTTAATTACAGGATCTAACTGCAGGTAATCCACACCTAACTTTCTTTCTAAATCTACCTTATCGGAAAGTCCTTTAAGCAAAGACACCACCTCTGCCTTTACTTCCTGCAATTTTGTTTGTTGACGTGAAGAACTCATATAACAATATTGTTGCGGCAAAGCCGCAACCAGGATTGAAGTGTCTAAAGTGAACTAAAGTGCCTAAAGTTAAAAAATTAAAAACTTGTTTTTTGCCACAATTTTAGCTCACTTCAAACTTTAGGCACTTTTAACTTTTTAAGTCACGCCAGGATTATATCTGAGCATACAAAACAAGTCAAAATCTCTTTTTGCTTGAATTTATTATGCGACAAACTTACAATGTTTGATTCTACATATATACTTATTCGGAGCAAAGTTACGATGCAAATCACCGTTAACGGTGAAAATAGAGAGTACTCCACCGGAACATCCCTGTCAGAATTACTGAAAAGTATTGATATTGATGAAAGGTATGTTGCGGTAGAATTAAATCGTAAAATAGTTCCACGCACGCAATTCAGTGAAAAATTGCTGGCGGAAAATGACACTTTAGAAATAGTTACTTTTGTTGGTGGTGGATAATAAAATGACAGATACAGTTCTCAAACTTGGCAAATATGAGTTTAATTCCAGGTTGTTTGTAGGTACCGGGAAATATGAAACATTAGATTTAATGAAAGAAGCACTGGAGGCCAGTGGTTCAGAGGTTATTACAGTAGCGGTAAGACGCGCAAGCGTTGGTTGTAAACCGGGAGAATCACTGCTCGACTACATTGACCAGGAAAAATATACAATTCTTCCCAATACTGCAGGGTGTTATTCTGCTGATGAGGCTGTCAGAACAGCACGCCTGGCCAGGGAAATGGGCATATCAGATTTAATTAAGCTTGAAGTACTGGGTGATAAGGATACTCTGCTTCCGGATCCTGTCGACACATTAAAGGCTACCGAGATATTGGTCAAAGAGGGTTTTACTGTACTTGTATATACCTCTGATGACCCTATCATAGCGAAACGCCTTGAAGATGCGGGCGCCACAAGTGTTATGCCGGCAGGAGCACCAATAGGTTCCGGCCAGGGAATTCTTAACCCAAATAATATAAGGATCATTCTTGAGACGTTGAGTGTGCCTGTTATAGTTGATGCCGGAGTGGGAACCGCTTCAGATGTGACCGCCGCCATGGAACTTGGTTGCGTGGGCGTACTATTAAACACTGGTATAGCAGGGGCAAAAGATCCTGTTCAAATGGCCAGAGCGATGAAACTGGCGTGTGAGTCAGGCCGCCTGGCATATTTATCGGGCAGAATACCAAAGAAACTGTACGCGAATGCTAGCAGCCCTTTAAAGGATTTCTAAAATCATTCCAGTTGATTATCTTACCCTTTATTGACAAACCAATACCCGAATAGAAAGTCAGGAAATGTTAGCCAAACGCATTATACCTTGCCTTGACGTAAAAGATGGCAGAGTGGTGAAAGGAACTCAATTTTTAGATTTAAGAGATTCCGGAGACCCTGTAGAGATTGCTGAGCTGTACTGTCAGCAAGGCGCAGATGAACTGGTCTTTCTTGATATTACCGCTTCACACGAAAAAAGAGGCATTATACTAGACGTAGTCAGGCACACGGCAGAAAATGTTTTTATGCCTCTTACTGTTGGCGGTGGAATAAGAACCATTGATGATATCAGGACACTCCTGAACGCCGGCACTGACAAAGTATCCATAAATACTACTGCTGTAAAAGATCCTGATTTTGTAAACAAGGCGGCAAGGCGTTTTGGCAGTCAATGTATAGTAGTCGCCATTGATGCCAAAAGAGATGGAGACGGATGGGGAGTATTTATAAATGGAGGACGCATCCCTACCGGCAAAGACGCTATTCTATGGGCAAAAGAAGTTGAATCAAGAGGCGCGGGAGAGATACTCCTTACCAGTATGGACTGTGATGGAACCAAAGATGGTTTCGACCTGAAACTCACACAGACAATCTCCGAAAATCTTGAAATACCGGTTATAGCTTCCGGCGGTGCTGGAAATCTAGATCACTTCTTCGATGTATTCACAACAGGCAAAGCAGATGCCGCATTGGCCGCATCCATTTTCCATTTTAAAGAATACGAGGTTGCCGCAGTAAAGGATTTTCTGGCTGATAAAGGTATAATAGTTAGAAAAATATGAGCTATACTTATCCTGATAAAGCACTCAAATAAGGTCGCTATCGAGACCAAACTATCCTTCAACTTCGCCCGGTAAAATGTCACACGGAGCACATTCGTTCGCTCAGTGCAAACCCCATCGAGGCGTTATCGACTCTCTAATTCCTTTTTTGACATGAAGATAAGTTTTATGATAAAAAAATTGTTGTAATTTTAAGCTTTTTATCTTAATATGCTAACTCGTAAAATTTTCCAAGCTAGTTCTTAATTCTTTTTTTTACAAACTAATATGAGTCAATCACTGGAAGCAAAAGTTGAGTTTGAAGATGTATTGAGCTGGATAAAAAGGATTGGAAGTGATTCATCATCAACCGTTCCCCTGTTGCAGGCAGTACAATCGAAATATGGTTATCTGCCGAGAGCAGCAATGGATATGATAATCCAGAACACCGATATAACAGGTAGTCAGGTTTACGGTGTGGCTACCTTCTATTCTCAATTCAGATTAAAGCCGGTCGGACGTCATATGATACGAGTATGTCACGGAACCGCCTGTCATGTTACAGGAGCGGACAGACTCGATACTTCACTGCGACATATTCTCAATATTACCGATGAAGAGCAGGATACCGCTGAGAACGGAAGTTACACAATTGAGCAGGTTGCCTGCATCGGATGTTGCAGCCAGGCTCCGGTATTGGTCATAGCAGACGAAGTTTCCGGAAATCTTACCGGTGCTAACGCGCAGAGAGCATTAAAAAAACATGCCAAAAAGAACGAAGAAATTGTGGCGAATATATAAAAGTTTTTTATAAGAGTTAAACTATGGACGTAAGTAATCTAAATGTAATTGTTGGAGAAGGGACTTGTGGAATTGCGGCAGGCTCAAAGGAAGTAATTGAGGCCTTCCAGAAGCATGCTCCCGAAATGAATGTCAGAACTGTCGGTTGCGTCGGTATGTGTCATCAGGAAGTAATCGCCGAAGTAAACGATGGTAACGGCAACAGGCACATATACGGTAACGTCACAAAGAAAACAGTTCCGCAAATCATAAATTTTCACAAAGGAGAAGGAGACCTTCCCGAAAAACAGCTGATTTTCTCGCCTGATGACCAGGATCTGGACAAATGGAGATACCTGGCGCATCAGACCAGGATTGCCCTTCGAAATGTCGGATACCTCGACCCAACTTCAATCTCAGAATATGAGGCAAGAGATGGATACAAAGCAATCAAGAAAATTCTGGCTGGAATGACTCCTGAACAGGTTATCGAAGAGGTAAAAACCTCAAGTATAAGAGGAAGAGGCGGCGCCGGATTCCCAACACATATAAAATGGAATTTTGCAAAATCATCTCCGGGAGACTTCAAATATCTGATCTGTAACGGCGACGAAGGTGACCCCGGTGCATTTATGGACCGTTCACTTCTTGAAGGTGACCCACATAATGTGATTGAAGGCATGCTGATCGCTGCTTACGCTTTCGGTGCATCCAAAGGTTACGCATATATTCGTGCGGAATACCCGCTCGCTGTAGAAAATTTTGGCAAAGCGATAAAGGATGCACATGAACTTGGGGTTCTGGGAGACAATATCCAGGGTTCCAATTTCTCATTTGATATAAAGATCAAGGAAGGTGCAGGCGCTTTTGTCTGCGGAGAAGAGACGGCTCTTATCGCTTCAATCGAAGGAGACAGGGGAATGCCTAGGTTCAAACCCCCCTTCCCTGCCATTAAAGGGCTGTTCGGCAAACCGACTATCATCAACAATGTAGAAACCCTGGCTAACCTGCCATGGATAATCAATAATGGAGGAGAGGCATACGCCTCTCATGGAACAGAAGATTCCAAGGGAACAAAAGTATTCGCGTTAGCAGGAGCTATTAAAAAAGGTGGACTGGTTGAAGTACCTATGGGGACAAAAATCCGCTACGTTCTGGAAGATATCGGGGGAGGATCTTCTTCTGACCTGCCGTTGAAGGCAGTACAGCTTGGTGGACCATCCGGAGGATGTGTCCCTGAAAACCTGTTTGATACTACTATTGAATACGCCGCAATAAACGCTACAGGGGCCATTATGGGTTCCGGCGGTATGATAGTAATGGATGGAACAACCTGTATGGTTGATCTCGCCAAGTATTTCCTTGGCTTTACTCAGAATGAATCATGCGGAAAGTGTACATTCTGTAGAATAGGCACACTGAGGATGAGAGAGCTTTTGACCAAGATTTGTGATGGAAAAGGCGAAATGGAAGATCTTACCGTTCTTGAAGAACTGACCGAGCAGATCACAAAGTCCAGTCTCTGCGGACTCGGACAGACTGCACCAAACCCTGTTGCAACAACATTGAAATATTTCCGAGATGAATACGAGGCACACATTAAGGATAAAAGATGTCCTGCAGCTGTATGCAAGAGCCTGATAACTCACACTATTACTGCTGCCGACTGTTCCGGCTGCTCCTTATGCGAAATGCAGTGTCCGGTTGATGCGATAGAAGGACAGAAGAAAATAAAGGGCTCTTATGTCATTGATCAGGCGAAATGTATCAATTGCGGAATGTGCTTTGAGGTATGTAACTCGAAAGCCATTATAGTCCAATAAAAATTTTAACTAAGATTATATAAGCTTCAGGTATTGATAAATGAGTGAAAATGTAACAATAACATTAAATGGTAAAGAGATAGAAGTCCCTGCTGACGTAACAATCAGAGTGGCAGCAAAAAGTCAGGGCATTGATATCCCTACATTCTGTTTTGATGACAGGCTAAAGGCGTATACAAGTTGTTTTCTATGTGTTGTAGAGGTGGAGAAGGCAAGGAACATGATACCGGCCTGCAGCACCACTGTCACTCAGGGTATGGTTATAAGGACGGATACTGAAGCCATCAAGACTACCCGAAGAATGGCTCTTGACCTGCTTCTTTCTGACCACAGCGGAGACTGCGTTGCACCATGCGAAGACACCTGTCCTTCAAATGTTGACGTACAGGGATACATCGCTCATATATCAAACGGGAATTTTCCTGCAGCTGTTAAGCTAATTAAAGAACAAAACCCCCTGCCGGTAATCTGTGGCAGGATCTGTCCTCATCCTTGCGAAGCTCAATGTAGAAGAGGGCTTGTTGATGAACCGGTAGCCATTAACCCCATGAAGAGGTTCTCTTCAGAATATGAACTGGATCATGGTCCGTTTCTACCTGAAACAAAACCTGATACCGGTAAAAGAGTAGCTATCGTTGGTGGAGGACCTGCCGGACTGTCAGCCGCTTATTTTCTGAGACAACAGGGGCATGCTGTAGATATCTATGAAGCCCTGCCTGAACTGGGAGGTATGGCACGGTACGGCATTCCAAGATTCAGACTGCCGTGGGACAAAATGGATAAAGAGATCAGTGCGATTACCGGCCTTGGTGTAGATGTTCACCATAATAAGAGGCTGGGTAAGGATTTTACCATTGACGACCTCAAAAGAAAAGGTGCCAATGCAGTACTGTTAGCCATCGGCGCACACAAAGCCAAGAAGATGATGGTGAAAAACGAAGATATTCCGGGAGTAATCGGAGGAATAGATTTTCTGCGTAAGATGGTGCTGGGTGAAGAGGTAAATGTAGGTAAGAAGGTTGCCGTGATCGGTGGTGGAGATACTGCAATGGATTGTTGCCGTGTTGCCAAACGAGCCGGAGCAGAAGATGTCACCCTGCTTTACAGAAGATCACAGGAAGAGATACCTGCCCTGCAGCATGAACAGGATGAAACTATTGAAGAAGGTGTTGATTTCAGACTCCTGACCGCTCCTGTTGAAGTGCTGGAAGAGAATGGAAAGGCAAAAGGTCTGAAGGTAGTCACAATGGAACTTGGTGATCCTGATGAATCAGGCAGACGTAGACCTAAACCGGTTGAAGGCAGTGAGGAGGACCTTGAATTTGATCTGATCATCGCCGCCATTGGACAGGATCCTGATGTTTCCTGTATTGAAGGTGAAAAAGAGATGCCGGAGTGTACCAGGTGGAACACCTTCACATATGACGAAAAAACAATGGTCACAACTGTTGAAGGCGTTTTTACAGCCGGAGACTGTGCTTTCGGGCCGGACACGGTAATTCGCGCCGTATCCGAAGGAAAACAGGCGGCCAAAGCCATCAATCTATACTTCTCCGGTACCAAAGTTGAACTAAAGAAAGAGTATCAGATCACAGCAGGCAGGTTAAAAGACCTCGATATGTCTGACTACTCTCCCAGGTATGCTCATAAAGCAAGAGCATTGGAGACTACACACCCGGCCGACGTCCGCATGGCAGCAGGTGGATATGATGCCATAAACGTTGGACTTGAAGAAGCACAGGCAATGGCAGAGGCTTCGCGCTGTATAGAGTGTGGTTGCACCGCGAAGTTTGATTGTGATCTCAGAAACTACTCTACTGAATATGGAATAGGAGATGTTAAGTATAATGGTGACAGGAGAAAGTATGACGTAGACACCAGGCATCCATTAGTCAGTATCGAAGCTGACAAATGTATTACCTGTGCCAGCTGCGTCAGAATCTGTAGAGAAGCCAGAGAAATTTCTGCACTCTCTTTTGTTAATAGAGGATTTGTTACCAAAGTAGCGCCAAATTTCGAAGATCCGTTGCAGAACACTGACTGTGATGCATGTGGAATGTGTATTGATGTATGCCCTACCGGAGCTACTTCCGAAAATACAGGCAAGGAGTATGGCCCGTGGGTAACAGATATGAAAATCAGTACATGTCCATCGTGTCCGAGAGGATGCGCCATTAAGGTTCACACAAAAGAGGGCTTGATAACTAAGATACAGAGCGTTGACAATGACCCTGTAAACGGTGCCATGATCTGTAGAGAAGGCAGGTTCTCAAATCACCTTCAAAACAAAGCCATTGAACTTACTGAAAATGAACTGTCGGAACAGTTGAACAGTGCCAAAGGTATTCTGGACACTGCCGGTAAAGTAGCAGTGATAGTTTCACCTAAATTAACGGTCGAAACTCTCTTCACAGCAAAAGCTCTCTGTAACGAGAAGAATGGTACTCTCTACTATGTTACCGGAGAAAAATCAGAACCGAACAAGTACCCGTATGCTAAATTGAAGAATAGCGCGAATGTCTCACTTTTGAGTAAAATGGGCGCAAAGGCGTGGGATAATTCCGGTACTGACTGTATACTGCTGGTGGGAGCCCATCTGGAAAGCAAACCTAAGGACTCAACCAAAGTAATTTCCATAAGCAACTTCAAAAACGGAGTTGAGCCTGATGCACAGTTACCATTGGCAGATCCTTTAAAGAGCGAAGGAGCTGTAATTAACGATACAGGCTCTCTGGCCTTCTTAAACACAGATCTGCCTGTAGACAAGAATTCAACTCCTCATGCTATTCTATCCAGCTTGGGTGGCCTGAACGGCTTCGACGACATTGCTTCAATCAGAAAGCAATTGGCAGAGTCAGTAACTGAACTTAGCGGACTGCTGGACAGTGGCAACAACAGGCTTGTCAATACCGATCTTGCACCTGAGATAGTTAATGTTGCTCCAGACTGTCGTGAAGTCGCTTTTGCAAAATATTGTGAAGGCCTTGGACTGTAACTTCAGTCTATTTAACCCGCAACTCGCAACCCGTCATTAGTGCCTTTCAATCGTAATTCGTAAATCTTAGCTCCTTGCTTCTGTTTCTCTGTCATCTTGTAACTTGCAACCCGTAACTCGTTCTTCCTATCTTTTCCAATGTCCTGGTTTCCAATTCCCTGCAGGCCCGTAATGACCCGGTATCCATACAGCACTGACATGTGGCTTTACCAGTTTTTTCTTTGGATGATGATGACGATGTGGATGTGCACAACCAATCAACAACGCGACTACTAAAGCAATACATAATCCCATAAAAGAATTTCTCATAACTAATCCTCCTCAATAAAGGTTATAATCTCTTTGCAACATGTAATATTAATCAGTAATGTTTTGCTATCTGGTGCAGAAAATTATTTAATTATTTTCGTTTCATCTAAAAGCTGATCACTTTAAAATCTGACTAAATATTGTGTACACTGTTTATGAATAGAGAAATCCTAAAACTTGCGATCCCAAACATTATCAGCAATCTTTCTGTCCCCCTTCTGAGCCTCGTAGATGTGGCCTTGATGGGCCATCTAGATTCTGCCGAATATATACTTACCATCGGTTTTGGGATGATAATATTTAATTTTGTTTATTGGGGCTTTGGCTTTTTACGGATGGGTACAACCGGATTTACCGCACAGGAATTCGGCAGAAAGGACAACAGAGAGTGTCTGCTGATACTGGGCAGAGCACTTTTAATTGCTGTAACAGGTGCCATGCTGTTGATAGCCTTCAAACCCCTCCTTCTGAAATTAAGCCTGTACTTAATCGGAACGACCCCGGAAGTCAACGAGTACGTAGAGGGATATTTCAATATCAGGATACTGGCCGCACCGGCGACAATATCCCTGTTTGCGTTTACCGGTTGGTTCTTCGGCATGCAGAACGCCAAAATCCCGATGATCATTACAATAACTGTTAACCTGATCAACATAGGTGTCAGCTACTGGCTTGTAAGGGTAGCCGGGATGAAGTCTGACGGAGTGGCACTGGGTACGTTGATTGCTCAATACTGCGGCTTAATAATGGCATTGGTGTTCTTTTATAGAAACTACAGGCATATGCTCCCTTTATGGGACAGATTGGGCTTGTTTCATATTGGCAAGATGAAAAAGTTTCTCATTGCAAATTCAGACATTTTCATAAGAACTCTCTGCCTCATGTTTGCCTTCTCATTCTTCAGGGTTCAGTCCGGCAAGGAGGGGATAATATTAGGTTCCGCGAATTTTATCCTACTGGAATTTATTACGATAAGTGCATATGGAATTGACGGATTCTCTTTTGCCGCTGAGTCGGTTGTTGGAAAGTATTTTGGTGCCGGAGATACGTGGAATTTCAGAAAAGCTATAAAAGTATCATTCCTGTGGGGTTTCGGCATAAGTATTGTTCTGGTATTACTTTTCTTTTTCTTTGGCAGGGAGATACTTCAGATATTAACAGATAATCAGGAAGTAATTAATGCGGCAATGCCTTTCATGGGATGGTTGATTATTGCACCGATCATCCATGCCGTACCATTTATCTGGGATGGAATTTATATTGGCATTACCGCGTCAAAGGCGATGAGAAATACGATGCTTCTATCTACATTTCTTTTTTTCCTGCCAACATACTACCTTCTTCACGGTACAATGGGAAACCACTCCTTATGGCTGGCCCTAACCATTCTTATGCTCGCCAGGGGCATATCACAGACAGTTCTGGCAAGATATGTTGTGTATAACAGCCTGAAAAGTTAAAGACCAAAGATTTGTTTTTGACCGCAACTTTTGCTCACTTTAAACTTTAGGCACTTCAAACTAAATTGCATCCTACACTAGATCAACCCCATCTCCTTAACAGTATCCCTCTCTGTCTGCAGCTCCTTTAACGTTGCTGAGAACTTTTCTTTACCAAACTCTCCGTGCTCGATACCCTCAACAACTTTGATTTCACCATTTTTCACGTGACAGGGAAAAGAGAAGATCAGGTTTTTATCAACTTCATACTCACCATTTGATGCCAGGCACATAGAGAATGTCTCTCCTTCCGCTGTGTCATGTATCAGTCTGTTAACACCTGATACACACGCATTGGCTGCTGATGCTGCAGATGACAATCCCCTGGCCTTTATAATAGCGGCCCCACGCTGCTGTACTGTCTTGATAAAATCTCCCCTCAACCAGGCCTCATCTGTAATAGCTTCACCGGCAGGTTTACCGCCGATCTTTGCATTATAAAAGTCCGGATATTGAGTAGCTGAATGATTCCCCCATATGGTAAGGTTCTTCACTTCAGTTGTATCTACACCCGCCTTTTGAGCCAGTTGAGTAATCGCCCTCTTCTCGTCGAGAACCGTCATGGCAAAAAACCTATCATTTGGTATATCTTTAGCGGCATTCATGGCAATTAGGCAGTTAGTGTTACAGGGATTACCGACGACAAACACACGAACATCTTTCGCGGCATTGTCATTGATAGACTTGCCCTGGCCGGTAAAGATCCCCCCATTAATCTTCAGCAGATCAGACCTTTCCATTCCAGCCTTTCTCGGTACCGAACCGGCTAAGATGGCCCAGTTAACATCGTTAAAAGCCACATCCATATCACTGGTACATGTGATCTTTTTGAGTAAAGGGAAGGCACAATCATCCAATTCCATTGCTACGCCCTGAAGTGCAGGCAGTGCAGGCTCAAGCTCTAAAAGCTGAAGTTCAACTTCACACTCCGCTCCAAACATCTGCCCGGATGCAATCCTGAAAAGCAGTGCGTAACCGATCTGCCCTGCCGCGCCGGTTACTGCAACCTTTACTCTATCTTGTGACATTATATATCTCCTTGAAAGAAATGAATTTGAAATGTTGTATATAAAAACAGACTATTAATTCTACCCTTTGAACTGAATATATAAAGATAAATCTCTTTGACATTGTCCATTCGATACTAATTTAGTATCATGGAAACATGAATAACACGCAAAAAAGTACATCCAATAGCAGCACATATTTCAGACTGCTATGCTATTTGATCCCCTACTGGCGCAGGACGTTGATAATCCTGGTCCTTTCGGCAATCAGCGCATGTATTGCGGTCCTTCCCATACAAATTCTTGGAATTGTCGTAGACGAGATCAAGATAGCAGACCGGATAATACACCCCACAGAAACCAATCAGCAAGTCAGCCTGCAAACAGGTGATGATAGCAGTGACAGCCTGACAGATGAAAATACAAGCCCTATCCCCCTGTCAAAACCACTGTTAACAGCTTCTGACTATGTTCACGACCGCTGGTTTGAGGATAACAATTCGACAATTTTCATGCTTATATTTCTCGGTGCCAGTTTTCTGGTTATGCATTCCTTCGGTAGCGGGATTACTATGGCCCATGGCTATATAACGACTGAGCTTGGCCAAAGGCTTGTCTATGATCTGCGGAATCAGCTCTACGGGCACATCCAGCGATTTCCATTAAACTATTTCGAAAACAATAAAACCGGCGATATTATGAGTCGCCTTATGAACGATGTGAATTCACTGGAACAGGCGATTGCCGGCCCGGTCATTACATTTATAACGGACATGTTTAAATTCGCATGGATAATCTATTTCTGCATGAAACTCGATTGGCAGCTTACATCTATTGTTCTGTTTGTCTGTCCATTTATCTCTCTCTGTACCTATAATTTCGGGAAAAGGATACGAAAAATATTCCGTTCTCTCAGACAGAAAACCGGTGATCTTAACGCATTGATCCAGGACAACATTTCCGGTATCCGCGTCATTGCCAGTTTTGCAAAAGAACCTGAGGAGCTGGAAAGGTTCAAAAAGAAAAACTATGAGAACTACTTTCTACATGTCCGTATATTAAGACTGGTTCATACATTGCGGCCTGCAGTAGACCTGATTACCGAGGTGGGAGCTGTAGTAGTGATCTGCTTTGGTGGTTATAAGGTTCTTCAGGGTCAGCTCTCCGCCGGTACTTTCGTCATATTCTTTCCATACCTGCAGAGGATGTATGGCCCCATTACCGGCGTTACGCGGTTTTACAATCAGATACAACGTGCTATAGCATCCACAGAACGTGTTTTCGAAGTGCTGGATACACCCGCTGAATTAAAGGATGCACCCAATGCTGTCGATTTACCAAAGGTACGAGGTACAGTGGAATTCAAGAATGTACACTTTATGTATAACGAGGACCCGGAAGTTTTAAGTGATATTAATATAAAAGCACTGCCGGGACAGATGATCGCCTTTGTGGGACCAAGCGGAAGCGGCAAGACGACTCTCACTAACCTGATACCCAGATTTTACGATCCGAGTAAGGGAGATATTATTATTGACGATCACAACATAAAGGACGTCAAGCTCCAGTCTCTCAGAAAGCAGACAGCCATGGTACTCCAGGAAACTTTTCTTTTTAACGATACTGTGAAAGTCAACATTGCCTACGCCCGTTCTGACGCAACTGACGAAGAGATAGAGGCGGCAGCAAAGGCAGCGAATGCCCACGAATTTATTGCTGAGCTGGCAAAGGGATACGACTCCCTGATCGGTGAACGAGGAGTAAAACTCTCCGGGGGACAGAAACAGCGGATCGCCATTGCACGTGCCATCCTTGCAAACCCTCGAATACTGATCCTGGACGAGGCTACCTCTTCCGTGGACACCGAGACCGAACAGCTTATTCAAAATGCCATCTACCGTCTGGTTAAAGACCGTACCACGTTCGTAATAGCCCACAGGCTATCCACAATCCTGCACGCCGACCTGATCGTAGTGTTAGACAATGGAAAGATCGCAGAGACCGGTCATCACCAGGAACTTCTGACTAAAGGTGGATTGTATAAAAAACTCTTTGAGATGCAGTTTAACGCGGATGAGATGCGAAGCCCGAAACTGGATGTAATAGAACCAGAGGAGACGGAACCTGTGGTAACAGAGGAAGATGAATTTATAGATATTGACGAATCCACACAAGAGAAGAAATGGCCGTGAAAAAAATAAATCTTAACGCAGAGGCGCGAAGAACTCAGAAAAAACTAAAGTAATGAAAAAAGAAAATTGGTGTCTTAGTGACTTCGTAGCTGATTTAAAATTCATGAAGAACAAAATAATATATGGTATTTCAGTTTTCCTTCTGGTAATCACCTCATTGGGCTGTGGTCGTAGTGAACAGGCACCAGTGGAAGTATCTGATGACGCTGTCGTAGAGAGTATTGACAGGGTTGCGGCAGCAGAGTTCAAAAAGTTAGTTGATGAACACAAAGATGATATTATTAATATCCTGGAAGCAAACAGTATCCTGCCGGCCAACCTGTCAAACCCGTACAAACATATAAACTGGCATCTGTATAAATCTGCAGATCTGTATATTGAGAATGGAATGGGCAGTGCGAAAATTATACTATCCGGGTGGGAAAGATCAAAGGATAACAGTTACCAGAATCCATTTGTCCTCTGGTTTGAAAGGAAAGACATGAGATGGTATCTGATAGTCAAAGGTGGGCGTTTAACAACAGCAGTCTCAAGCAGTGATGAAGCTTATAACGTGTCACCTGTGATCCACAAAGCATTCACAACACTGTTCCCACATATGGAATATGAAGAGTGGCGGCAGTGGAAAGACCCTGTTCTCAAAAAACTCGCCCTGATAAGGCTAAAATCAACCTTACCACAAGACAAATGACGCCGATGACAGGGTACTAATGACTAATGACAATTGACTAGTTTTATTGGAGTTGTAACTGTGGGTAGAAAGAAACTATGGAGATTAGAGGAACTTGAGGGATTTGACAATCTCATACAATTTACAGATCAACCGGAACAGGAAGACTTTCGACTTCGCGGAATCTGGGCGAAGGATCATTTCAAGAATGACAATCCAATAACCCTGGAGCTGGCGTGCGGCAAGGGTGATTATACTGTTGCACTTGCAGAGAAACATCCTGATAGAAATTTTATCGGTATTGATATGAAAGGCCCACGCCTGTGGTCAGGATGTGTTGCCGCACAGGAACGCGGACTTACTAACGTAGCTTTCCTCCGTATAGAGATATTGAACCTCGCTCACTATTTTGCAGGAGGAGAGATCGGAGAAATATGGATAACCTTTCCAGACCCTTTCCTGAAGAATGGCAGTTCTAATAAAAGGCTGACTGCAACCCGTTATCTGGAAGCCTATAAACAGGTGACAAATCCGGGAGCGACAATACACCTAAAGACAGACTCGATTCCCCTTTTCGAATTCAGCCTCAGATCATTAAGGGACAACAGATGTACCGTTGAAGAGAAGATAGATGACGTCCATGATAATGAAGAGCGTCATGAAGATCTGTACATCAAAACTAATTATGAGAGAAAGCATCTTGCTGATAATCGAATAATCAAATACGTACGATTCTCACTTGCAGAGTAATTCAGACAGGATTACAGGATGAAAATAGAAGCAAGAGGCAAGGAACTAGAAAAAAAGAATTACGAATGACTTGTGACTAATGACCACTCCCCAGCGATGGGAAAGTCAATCCTCTCTCTTTAGCCATGGATTTTACCCATAAGGCAAACATCTCATTCATGTGAGAAGTGGCTGGTCCGGAACTTCCTGATCCAAGCTCCTCCAGTAATGAAACAACAGCCTGAAATGTACATAAGTTCTCTTTCTTAGGTTGCTTCCTCAGGTAGTATTTTGAAGGTGGCACAGTCCTTAATCCGATTTTCTTTACTTCCATAGACCCAATCTTGTAGAGCCATCTCCTTGCACTACTCCAATTTGTATCCAGAACAATAATATTCAGTGGTTTTCCTTTCTCTTTGACAATCTCCTGCCCATCACTGAAAGGTGTTACCGGAAAAAAGATAACCGGAGTGTATTCACTCCTGGCTATTTCAAATTCAACTTTATCCTCCCACCCCTTTTCTCCTACATAAATAAGAGAGTTATTTTCCAGCATTAATCGAAGCAGCCTTCCGGTGTTAGAGTGGATATACTCTTCTCGTTTATTTGTCAGCAAGGTTAGCCTGTGCTCTGTCCGGAAAGGAGTAATATCACTACAAATACACTCTTGAACTACTAACCGGCACTGCAAGCATCTTTCCTGTTTTGATTTACTCATGATCTTAACCTAAATAAAAACCATTATCTCGCCAAGGCGCTAAGAGCGCAAAGATAAGACTGCTTAAATAGTTCGGAGTGAAAAGTTCTGAGTTTGGTGCGAAAGGCAAAAGGCGTGAATTAATCTTTCAACTCGCAACCTGTAACCTGTAACTCGTAACTCTTTTATCTGTCTTCGTATGAGGATATTTATTATAATCCTAAGCATGGTATTGCTCAATGGAGAATTTACTGAATGGCTGTAATGAAGAAACGAGGTAAAAAACGTACTGTGTTTAGATCATTCGTGAAATTTATTATCTTACCTTTGATAGTGGTCGATGCTTACGCCTACTGGAAGGTTCATAACACTTCACAATCTCTGCTTGCCGGGCTTCTATCGTTATCAGATCCGCTATCGCAGGTTGCGATTGTCCTTACAATTAATATCGTAGTCATCATCATCCTGCTTCTCTATATTGCACGTATACAGAGATAAGAACTTAATTGGCCGCAGATTTCCGTAGATAAAGGTAGATAATAATATTTAGAAATTAAAGAACAGTTGAAGATTGAGGATTGAGTTTCGAGTTGCAGGTTGCGGGTTACGAGGTACTAATGACAAACATTACGGACAACATAATCATGGATGATCACTTAATTAATCAGCGTACTATCTGGGCAGCAAACCGTTTCTGGATGGAAACTGAGAATATGAAAAGTAAAAGATACGGTGGGAAAAGCCATCATCACTGGTATCTGTTAATGTTCTTTCTAAGGGCATTCAGGGTCCTCCTTAAACTGGTTGGTAAATACAGGGAAGGATGCAATAATGCAGAAAATATCGTAATACGCGAACTCAAACTGAAATTTCCTGATCTTCCCTCTAAGTTTGAGTCTTTTACAATACTGCATCTTTCCGATATGCATTTTGGCTGCATACCGGGAATCGAGAACATTATACTTAAACAGCTTAACAACCGTGAGGTAGATATCTGTGTCATCACAGGAGATTACCTGGAAGGAATTCATGTCCCGATAAACAGCGCTATCGAGAGCCTTAGAAAGATAACAGAGGGCATTAATACACGTCATGGTTTTCTCGGAATACTTGGTAATCACGATACATGCCATATGGTGGCACCAATGGAAGATCTCGGAATCAGGATGTTAATAAACGAAGATTACAAGCTGTGCAAAGGCAGTGATTATATACAGTTTATAGGAACAGATGATGTTCATTACTATTATACTGACCAGGCCATGCACGCCCTGGAGAAATCAGGATCTGATTTCTCTATTGCGCTCATACACTCACCTGAAATATATGATCTTGCAGAGAAGATGGAAATCAATCTCTATCTATGCGGACACACTCATGGCGGACAGGTTTGTTTACCGGGTGGAACTCCTATAATCAAGCATCTGAATCGTGGGAAACAATTCAATAGAGGTTACTGGCGATACCGGAATATGCAGGGAGTCACAAATTGCGGTGCTGGAACTTCCGGCATTCCAGTCAGATTCAATACGCAGGGAGAACTGTTGATATTGAAACTACAACGGGGTTAAGTAGGCTAATAAGGTTACGGGTTACAGGTTGCGAGATTAAAGATTAATTCACGCCTTTTGCCTCTCTCACCGAACACCGCACTTTTCACTCCGAACTATCTAAGCAGTCTTATCTTTGCGTCTTCGCGGTGAAATGTTTTTTCTGGCCATAAAAAAACCCCCGATACCTTTTAATGGATATCGAGGGTTTATACGTTATCGTTATTATAATAATATTTTACAACTATTCTATATTAATTGATCAATACAACTTTCTTTCGATAAATTATACGGCAAAAAATATACTAGTATGCTTAATAATATTTTTATATTTTGACAACATTTGCTGCTTTAAGGCCTTTTTCGCCCTGTTCTGTTTCGAACTCTACCTGGTCACCGTCTGAAAGGCTTTTGAAACCTTCAGCCTGGATTGCAGTATGGTGTACAAAGACATCATCACCGTTTTCCGGTGTAATAAAACCGAAACCCTTTGAGTCGTTAAACCACTTAACTGTTCCTTTTTCCATAATAAAAATCACCCCCTTTATAAAATAAATAAGCTATAAAAATAAAAAAAGCCACAAGATTGGAAACCTTGTAGCCTTCATATATGCATATACAAATCTAACAACATTACAACCAACTAGTTACATGGTATCACACATAATCATTAAAGCAAGTAAATATTATATAAATTTAAAGCATTCTCCGGGATTCCTTTATATGTGGAAATCAGTGTCTAAATTCTTTTCTTTGCAATCTTCAATATTAAATATTCAATCCCTATGGCTTTAGTCACTTTAAACTTCAAACTTACTATGACGATTCACGATCTTAATGCAGCATTCAATGTAGGACTTGGGCGCGTGGCTTTTGCTACTTTCTCAGGGTCAGGATGGTAGTATCCCCCCAGATCTACTTCATTACCCTGTGCGTCATTCAACTCTTTTATAATCTGTTCTTCTCCTGCTGCCAATGATTCTGCAAGCGGAGTAAAGTATTCCCGGAGTTCAGGGTTCTCTTCCTGCTCTACCAGTGCCTGTGCCCAGTATAGTGTGAGGTAGAACTGGCTTCCCCTGTTATCCAACTCATTCACCCTGCTGGATGGTGACTGGTTATTGTCCAGGAGCATTGCCGTTGCCTGGTCTAACGCTTTGGCGACAATACCCGCTTTCACATTTTCGCGTGCAGTGCTGAGGTACTGCAATGACGCGGCAATAGCCGCAAACTCGCCAAGGGAGTCCCACCGCAGATGTCCCTCTTCCAGAAACTGCTGTACATGCTTGGGTGCAGAGCCCCCCGCGCCTGTTTCAAACAGTCCGCCGCCGTTCAACAGCCCGACGATCGAGAGCATTTTGGCACTGGTGTTGAGTTCAAGAATGGGGAATAGATCTGTCAGATAATCGCGCAAAATATTTCCTGTGATTGAGATCGTATCCAGCCCATCTTTCATACGTTTCAGTGTGTAGCATATAGCGTCAACCGGAGACAAAATTTGAATATTCAGATTACCGTCCGAATCAAGATCTGACAGGTAACGGTTTACCTTTTCAATAAGCTGAGCATCATGCGCCCTCTCTCTATCTAGCCAGAAAACCGCCGGCGAGCCGGTTACTTTAACTCTTTCGACCCCCAATTCAACCCAGTTTCTGATAGGCGCATCCTGGGCCTGACACAAGCGCCAGATATCACCCTCCTCTACGTCATGTTCGTGAATTGTTACACCCTCTTCATCGACCACACGAATTGTCCCATCCTCTGGCACTTTAAAGGTTTGATCATGGGAACCGTACTCCTCAGCTTTTCCCGCCATAAGACCAACATTGGCTACACTTCCCATTGTTGCAGGGTCAAACGCCCCGTTTTCAATACAGAATTTTACTGTTTCATCATATATACCTGCATAACTGGTATCCGGCACAACAGCTTTAACATCATGTGCTTTTCCATCCGGTCCCCAAGCTTTTCCACCGTCACGAATGATAGGTGGCAGGGAGGCGTCAATTATCACGTTACTCGGAACATGTAAGTTTGTTATGCCCTTGTCTGAATTTACCATGTAAAGATCGGCCTGTGTATCAAGGCAGGTCAGTATATCTGCCTCAATCTCCTCTCTCTGTGCTTCCGGCAGACTCTCAATCCTGGCATACACATCACCCAGACCGTTGTCAGGATTAACACCTAATTCTTCAAAAACATCACCATGTTTATCAAATAGATCTGCAAAGAACACTTCAACAGCCTGGCCAAAGATAATCGGGTCAGAGACCTTCATCATTGTGGCTTTCAGATGCAAAGAGAACAAGATGCCCTTCTCCTTTGCATCTTCAATCTGTTCTGCAAGGAACTTGCGCAAGGCCTTCCGGCTCATGAACGTTGCATCAACAATTTCTCCTTCCTGCAGTGATAAATTCTCTTTCAAAACCGTGAGCTGCATGTCTTGATTAAAAAACTCAATTTTGGCACGGCCCACAGACGAACCTGAGATAGTAACAGAGCTTTCGTTGGAAAAGAAATCTCCGTCGTCCATATGTGACACGTGGGTTTTTGAATCAGAACGCCACTCTCCCGTCTTGTGCGGATGCCTCCTGGCGTACTCTTTCACCGCCGCCGGTGGTCTGCGGTCTGAATTACCGTCTCTCAAAACCGGGTTTACCGCACTTCCCAGAACCTTCTTATATCTTGCCTGAATATCTTTGAGTGCTTCATTCTGAGGCGCTTCCGGATAATCCGGTATGTCATACCCCTGCTCCTGCAATTCAGCGATTGCAGATTTAAGCTGTGGTATGGAAGCGCTGATATTTGGCAGTTTGATTACATTGGCAAAAGGGTATTTAACAAGCTCACCTAGCTCAGCCAGGGCATCAGGCTGTTTCTGCTCTACGGTCAGGCTGTCAGGGAAATTTGCAATGATACGGCCGGCCAGTGAAATATTCTTGGTGCCTATGGTAACTCCTGCAGCTTTTGCAAAATGTTTTACTACAGGAAGAAAGGAAGCGGTTGCCAGTGCAGGCGCTTCATCTGTAATGGTATAAATAATATCCGGTTGCTGTTCTTGTTCTGACATAGTTTTAATCCTTAGGAATCACGAAGTGTAAATAAGTGAACTAAAATTTAAAGTGATCGACCCGTCCGAACGGATTCATCCGGGCTGGAAGTGACTAAAGTTAAAAAGACTTAAATTAGCCACGGATTTTCGCGGATTGACACTGATAAAAGTTATAACAATTAAGAATTAGTAATTATGATTAATAACTCCTCGTTGATAATTGAACATTGACCACTGTCTAATGACTGTTGACAAGTATCAATCACTAAATTATCAGCCATCCTTGTAATGCGGATCTATCCAACATTTGGGCAGTACCTCACCGGAAGGAAAGAGCAACTCTACTTTTTCTAATTTCTCCGGATCCTGCACCTCTTCCCCCTGTTGATAACGGCCCACCACTTCTCCTTGACAAGGATCAAACAGTTCCTTTAAAGTCAGGATCTCAACCAGATCGCCGTTAGCTTTGTGTTTTAAAAACATTTTCTACTCCTCCACATGGTCCAATACATTTTATAATATACCTTTGTGTCTCGCTGTATTATACGATTCTGAGTGTAATGTTCAATAGAGATAAGTAATTTTTTATATCATCCGACTATGCCGGAAGAGATTAAAACAGGAACCATCAGAATGCAGGAATTGTTACATATAGAAGAGAGAAGAATACTTGTAAATACTATCTGGAGAAATGCGATGAAAGTCGATCAAATAAAGTTAGTTCAAGATACCTTTGATAAAGTGCGTCCTATTTCTGAAGAAGCCGCAAAGCTGTTTTACAATCGTCTTTTTGAGTTAGATCCCTCGTTGAAATCACTTTTTAATGGAGATATGAAGACTCAAGGTAAGATGCTTATGCAGATGTTAGATTATGCGGTTACAGGCCTGGATAGGCTTGACACAATAATACTAACAATTCAGGATTTGGGGAAACGCCACGTTGGATATGGTGTGAAAGACGAATATTACGAAACTGTCGGAGAGGCGCTTCTCTGGACTTTAGAACAGGGATTAGGTAAAGACTTTACACCAGACGTCAAGGATGCTTGGGCTGAAACATACAAACTTTTGTCAGATATCATGAAAAGCGCTACCTAAGAGACTGATTACGAGGTCCGGCTTGCGAGGTGACTAGTATTAGTTACTGAAATACCAGTCTTTTAAGAACTTCTTTCACCTTCACTGCCAGCTCTTCCCTGGGATATGACGATGTGCTGATAATCCTGGACATGTAGCGATTACCTTCCAGGCCGTCCTCGCCCAGTTCTATCTTTTCAACAGTACCATCTTGCAGGGCAACATGAAACGCCCATAGCTGTTTTATCTCATTTACTCTATAGTGAAACGTAACAAAATATACTGATTCGTCAACGTCTATCGTTTCCCAACCTACGGAAGTGAATTGCGGCTCTTTTTCCCATAACGTAATAGCTTCCTGCGCACTCATTTTAAGACCGGTGGCTTCTTCATCCACTACAATGCACGTCTTTGCCAAATCTATGGCACTCTCTTCAGGAGAGACAGCCTCTTCCACAATATCCCTTGTACACGCAGAGATGCTTAAAACCACAACCACTATCATAATATTAAACAGATATTTTATATTCATAGGCTTTAAAATACTAATTCTCACACAAAGAACACAAAGTATAAATAAGTGAACTTTTCAACTTTAGCTAAACCATCCTCCTCAGTTTTTCAGTAAATGTTTTATCCGCTATCATATTCTCCTTTGATAGTACACTCAATACATCGATAAGCGGTTCTTTTGTATCAGGCATAACCAGATCAGGGTTTAATTCGGAGAGAGGGAAGGCTATAAATGAACGCTTGCTGATATCAGGGTCAGGTATTGTAAGATTGTCTTCCTGCATTACCATATCGTTATAAAGCAATATATCCAGATCTATTGTTCTTGGCGCGTATTTATCAGACTCCCTGTTGCGATGCAGCTCTTTTTCTATCCTTCTCAGTACACCAAACTTAAGTTTTCCCGGAAGCATGGAAGTGGTTATCTGCCATACACCGTTCAAATAATAGTCCTGATTCTCTCTTAAAAGCGGAGCAGTTTTGTAAAAAGATGAGATCCCGGTTATATCCACGTGCTTACTTAAACGCGTCAGGGCATCTGTAATGTTACTTTCCGGCTCTATATTACTGCCAACACCTATGTACGCCACCACTACATTATTGTCCATAACTTTCCCTGGTACGGACAATTTCAACCGCTACAGAACGAGTATATCTTAACACACCCGGTTTATCAACCGTGACATTAACTTTTTCTACTTTAGAATCGTCAAGGCAGACTTTCGCGATCTCGTCAGCAAGTTTTTCAATCAACAAAAATTCCGAACTCTCTACCAGGGAAAGAATAGCTTTTTTAACTTTCTTATAATCAACCGAATCTTCCAGGGCATCTGTCTGCCCCGCTTTCCTGGTATCGGTGAACAGGACAACATTGATAACAACGTCCTGCTTCTCTGTCCGTTCATCCTCATTAACGCCGATTATACAACGTATCGACAGATCCCGGATGTAGATCTTATCATCGTTTGCAAAAATTTCACTCATTTGGTTCTCCTTTGAGATTCTGGCCACCGTCTATAAAAAGAACTTCTCCGGTAATAAATGTGTTTGATAAAAGAAAAAGTACAGCATCTGTTATGTCAGACAGTTTGCCGGAACGATTGAACAGGTTTCTCCGGATTACTTTCCGGACATGCGATTCATCTTTTCCATCCGGAGGCAATATCATACCGGGAGCGATGCCGTTAACACGGATTTGAGGCGCAAATTCCACCGCCATCATTTCAGTCATGTTATGCAACATATTTTTACTCAGTTGATAGGCAGCATAATTCATATCGTATCGTTTCACACGGCTGTCTAATATATTGATAATAGATCCCTCCATATTCTGTTTCGCTACATGTTGTGAAAGCCTGAATGGTGCTATTGAGTTTATCGCCAATGTGTGGTTCAACTCCCGGACGGAAAGTGTTGTAAGTTTTGAGGGAGTGAATATGGATGCATTGTTAATCAGAAAGTCAACTGTACCTATTGAACTCTTTATCTTGTCAAAAAAGCTGTCTACATTATCAATATTGGAAAAATCTGACTGAAATTTCCAGGTCTCCACACCGGGTACGTTAATGTCTGTTAATGCTTCATCTACATCCTTGTCAGGGGAAGAGCAGTAGTGCATTATAACGTTTACATGGTTTTGAGCCAATACGTGAGCGATAGCTTTACCAATGCGTTTGGCAGCACCGGTAACAAGAGCCGTCTTTCCCTTTAATGAGTCACTGTTAATACTCAGTTGATATCCTCAGCTTATTGTTATTCTATAGTTAAAATTGTAATACTAATCCGGGCATTATATCATTTGAAATGAGGGAGAAGCAAGTTAGAACAACCATTATTGCTATAGGAGCAGCGACCGAAAGTGTCAGCGTCTTGTTTTTCGGCCTCTTCGTTTTGTCCGGGAAGTGCCATTTATCAGAGAATTTTCCTCTTCATGTGTAAGGAATCTCCAGTTGGAGGAGGGTATATCAAGTTTAACAGAACCTATCTGCAGCCGCTTCAGATCCAGCACCTTTAAAGGTGTATGAGATTGTGAATCCTGAAGAGCACCAAAAACACGTCGAATGTGCCGGTTCTTTCCTTCCTTCAGCTCTACCATCAACCGGGTCTTGGGGCCTGCATATCCAAGAATCTCTACTCCTTTAAACTTCAACACATCTATTGAGGTTTTAACACCCAGTAAAGTCTGTTGCATCTGCTCTTCAGTGATTCGTCCACGAATCCACACTTCATAAAACTTTGAGAATTTACCCGGTTGAGTCAGAAGTTCACTCAATCCGCCTTCGCGAGTAAATAGCAACAGACCTCTCGAATCCCTGTCCAGCCGTCCTACAGGTATCCACCTGTCCTCGAAAACAAACCGGGGCAGAATGTCGTAAACCGTTTTACGGCCTTTTTCATCAGACAGCGTAACAATCGTCCCCTTTGGTTTATGAAACATTATGAATCTGCGGGGTTTTGATGTGGTGCTGGATTTCATGATAATATAATAAAGAGAAAATCTTGGCTACAGATTTCCCCGGACTGGAAAACGCCGAGGACATAACACAGATAGTAAAACAACTTTATAAATCACAAACTGCAAACTGCAAAATACAAACAAATCACAATTTTTAAATTACAAATAAATACTTAAAGATTAAATATAGGCAAAAAGCTTACTCTCGCTTCTGCCAAACAGCACGTCGGGCAAGAAGGCGCTAAGGAAAAAACTTTATGACATAGGTAAAACTCTAATCAAAATCAAATCTGTTTTCCTGTGCTCTGTCATACATCTCTTCTATCATGTTAAAAAAAAGATCATAACATTTCTGCATAACATATCTTGCTGTTTCTACTTCATCGGCCGTCAGCGTCTGACTCTCGAACATTTCAGGGTCACAGCCATGTAAGCTGCCGGGCTCGTACCCCAGGTGGACATCGCCGAAATAATTACTCTCGACTGCTCCCGCTGTACAATTATGTGAAACAAGAAAGAAGGTATTACCCAACTCTTCTATAACACGGATAAGACAGTACCGCACCAATGGATTTGAAGCCATCTGCGTAAGATTTGCTATCTCATAGGCAACCATTCTGCTATTTTTAATATTATCATTCCACAGAAATTCAAGGCAATCGGCAAAAGTAAAGTCCTTAAACTTGTCCTGTAGATTCCGCATATCCATGTTAATCAGAGAATTGTGCTCCGCATCTGTTGCGGCATGACTGTTAATCTGCTCCTCGAATTCATTGGCAGGTTTTTCGTAAGGAAGAATATAGTTGTTAATGTCAGAGAAAGAATTGGCAAAGTAGGTAAAATAAGGCAGCCAGTTCAGCCTCTTTGAAGCAGGAATACTCTCATCCTCCATATACTTAATGAGCCGACTCTGCTTAAAATCTTCCCTCATTTGAAAAACAGGAAAGACAACGTCTTTTACAAGTACTCTATCTTTTTCCATTTTGCTCACCTCCTTATGTTATTATATCACAAAAGGCTCTTTATCTATCGATTACCTTTTCTATCTGTACTAAATTTGTATTATATGTTGATCCCCCGCCCATATCTGCCAGTCTGTCCGGTGTTGTCTGGTTGCTGTTGCATCCTCCCGGGCTCAGGTTATTCCACCATATACCTTTGTTTATTGCAACACCCTCTTTCAGATAATCTCCTACAGACGCCATGAGGATACACTCACCTCTATCGTTAAACACCCTTACCATGTCACCAGTCTTTACCCCACGCCTCCCGGCATTAAGTGAGTTTAATTCTAAAATCGGTTTCTCTTCTTCACTCCCCAGTTTACGTATATTTGCAAAATTTGAATTCAGGAATGATTTTGCTGAGGGAGTTAGTAGATAGACCGGATATTTTTCATACAGAGCCGGAGAGGTTAAAGGGCCTTCTCCGATAGGTATATGAACCGGTAGAGGATCATGCCCATCGCTTTTCATTTTTTCAGAATAAAACTCAATCTTTCCGGATGGTGTGTAAAATTTAAGATCTTTATACGGCATATGAAATTCTCCGGGCATGTTCAGGCGAATCGCACCCTCGTTTCGCAAACGCTCCAGCGTTATGCCCTGTAAATAACTACTGTCAACTCCTAATGCACTGTTAATTGTGTCAATCGCCGTATCATCAAAACAACTGTCCTGAAAACCCATTAATTTTGCCAATGTGTTAAACGCATCTGAATTTGATCTGCTTTCACCCAGCGGTTCTATTACCAGTTCATTTAGCTGAAATGACAGATGGAAGTATGAGTAGTGCAGATCAGTGTGCTCAAACTCAGTAGTAGCAGGCAACACAATATCCGCATACAGCGCGGTATCGGTGAGTAACTGTTCATGTACCACAGTAAACAGATCTTCTCTCTGCAGGCCCGCGATCACCTTTCGCTGATTAAAGAGCACGGCTGCCGGATTTGAGTTATAAACAAACAGGCCATAAATGGCAGGATCCTCATGTAAGAGTGTCTGCCCCAACCGATTCATATTAATTGACCTGGGAGTGCCGGGATAGAGATCATTACCTTCAAGTACGTCCCACCGGATCGGAAACGCTTCACTGGTAGGATAAAACATTCCACCACCGGGATATTTCCACGCCCCGACCAGGCCTGGAAGACATGAGATTGTACGTATCATCATGCCGCCGTTTGTGTGATGCTGCATCCCGGATCCCGCATAAATGAACGATGGTTTACTTTCTGCATAGATAGCAGCAAACTTTCTTATGGTCTCTTTATCTACACCGGTAATTCCTTCTACCTTCTCCGGTGAGTACTCCCTGACACACTCTGATAATGCGGCGAAACCCTCTGTATGGCTCTCAACAAAATCGCTGTCATACAGAGATTCATTAATAATTACGTTCATTACTCCCAATGCAAGTGCAGCGTCACTTCCGGGAGCAGGCTGAATATAGAGATCTGCCATCTCAACAGACTTGATTTTGTCGGGATTTATGACGACGTGTAGAGCACCATTATTCTTTGCTTCCTTTATCAGAGGTATCTGATGGATGTTAGTATAGTATGGGTTTGTACCCCATGAAATTACCAGTTTTGATTGTGGTATGGCTAATGGGTCTGCGCCAAATGACGCGCCCAATGTATATTTATAACCAATTCTTCCACCCTTGGAGCATATAGTTCTATCCAGACCTGATGCTCCCATACGGTTAAAAAAACGCTTACCTGCAACATTACCATTAACCAGTCCCAATGTACCTGAACCACTAAATGGCAAGATGGGCTCTGCACCGTGCCTGTTAATAATATCCTTAAACCGAGACGTGATTGTATAGGTTGCCTCATCCCACGATATTCTCTCGAACTTACCGGCCCCTTTCTCACCAACTCTTTTGAGAGGGTATAGAACTCTGTCAGAACTATACACCCTTTCCGGATAGTTCATTACCTTATTACAGAGAAAACCCCTGGTGACAAAATGGTCAGGATCACCATTAACCTTAACAAGTTTACCATCTTCCACGTGCGAGATAATTCCACATGTATCAGGACAATCATGTGGACATACACTTCTCAGCTTTTTATCCATTTTCAGCTCTATATTTTAATGTTCTATCTTTACGAAAATGCAGAATATTAATCATAACAATTCGTTCTACTCAAGTAAATAGATCATGTACGTTTTATCATGTTTATTTAATTATAATTTTGTTGAAAATTAGACATTTTTTATGATAATCAATTAATGGATACCATTCAGTACGACAAGCTTATTCTCACTACTATTCTTGCCGCAAAACGTGCGGGAGAAGCAATTCTTGATGTATACGACTCAGATTTTGAGGTTGAGCAGAAAGATGACAAATCTCCACTAACTCTGGCAGACAAAAAATCGAACAAAATCATTGAGAATGTTCTGGAACAAACTGCAACCGTCAATAACTCCACAGTACCCATATTAAGCGAAGAGGGAAAAGAGATCTCCTATGAAGAGAGAAAGAAATGGGAGTATTTCTGGCTTGTTGACCCTCTAGACGGAACAAAGGAGTTTGTTAAGAGAAATGGGGAGTTCACGGTAAATATTGCACTCATACACAAACATAAACCTGTCCTCGGCATTATCTACATACCCGTGAAGGATGTATTCTACTTTGCGGCCGTAAACATTGGAACATATAAGTTAGAAAACAGCGAAATACTAACCGATGATTTATCAATAGAAGAGCTGTTAGGCAAATCTCAAAAACTCCCCCTCGATAATAATAACAAAACATCTTTTGCCGTTATTGGGAGTCGATCACACACCTCAGAAGAATTCTCAGAATTTGTAGAACGATTAAATGAAAAGTACGAAAATGTTGAATTTATCTCGTCCGGCAGTTCACTGAAGCTCTGCCTCGTGGCAGAGGGGAAAGCCGATGTTTATCCGAGATTTGGCCCCACAATGGAGTGGGATACCGCAGCAGGCCAGGCAATTGTCGAACAGGCAGAAGGCACGGTAATAGATACACAAACCAACGAGCCACTGAGCTATAATAAAAGCAATCTGTTGAATCCTTTTTTTATCGTAAGCAGACAAGGTCTCACTCTTAATTAATAATGTATAAACAGAAAACCATGGCAGCCAGAATTGTACTATCTACTGTTTTAGCAGCTTTCTTATTGGTAACCGGCTGTGCGAGTACTAACACCGGCCCACCAATTTCTGAAAGTGAATTGAAAAAGCTGGAAGATGAAATCGAGGCGATGGCGACAGAGATTTATATAAGAGATCTGGTCAGTGTATGGAAGGTGGGCCTTAAAGTTCTGAGTATTATGCCGGAAGGAACATTCAAAAAGCATGCTGTGATAGGCGCACTTGTCGTAGATAACAGTGAAAATTTTGCCAGTTATTATAAACTGCCGACAGAGGATGGATGTGTTGTTGTTGGTGTAATAGACGATTATATAGCTGACCTTGCAGGCATTAAAGAAGGTGATATTATAAAGAAAATAGGTGGTAAAGAGATCAAGGAGAGTGGACATGTTACTTTTAGGCCAGACAAAATCTCCACCGTAGTGGTAGAAAGAGATGGTACGAAACTCTCATTTGATCTGGAACCTGAAGAGAAGCCATACGTACGCATTCGCCTTAAGGAGACAGGAAAGATTAATGCATACGCAAAGTTTACCGGTATAGAATTTACAACAGGGATGGTCCACTTTGTAGAGGATGATGATGAGCTTGCAGTCATAATGGGACATGAGCTGGCACATCTTACCGCCAAGCACCTGCCCAAGAACATCACCATGGCCACATTATGTGGCACGCTGGGTGGCCTTACAGGGCCCTTCGCCCCTCTCACCACCCAGGCACTGTACGCACCATACAGCAGGAAAAATGAACGGGAGGCAGATTACCTGGGCCTTATCTACTCACATAATGCAGGCTATGATATAGAAAAAGGAGCTGCTCTCTGGAAACGTTTCGCCCTGGAGATTCCCAGAAGCCGGTCAAAAAGCTTTCTTCGTTCCCATCCGGCAAGCCCGGAAAGGATCCTGCGGGTTAAAATGGTTGGAGAGATGATAAAATCAGGCAAAAATCCGCTTGAGGATTTAATACTCAACTAATTGACAATAGTATATTATGCAATTCAAAAATCGTCTCATCAAAGGCCTGATTGCTACTTTCATTGCGATTGGCGGCGGCATAGCAGGTTATAAGTTACTTGGCGGTCCGGAATGGTCTCTTCTCGATGCGATTTATATGACCATTATAACGCTTACGACTGTAGGATTCGGGGAGATACAGGATCTGTCTGCCAATCCATATGCCAGAATACTCACCATATTCATCATCCTTTTCGGAATGGGAAGCCTTCTTTTTGTGGTGAGTACTGTCACTGGATTTGTAGTAGAGGGTAAATTGACAAACGTTTTTGGGAGGAGGAAAATGCTTAAAGAGATATCAAATCTAAAGAATCACTTTATCGTATGTGGTGTTGGCGATATTGGCAGTACAATCGTAAAGGAGTTGAAACTGACAAAGAGGGACTTTGTTGTGGTTGATACTGATTCTGAAAAACTTGAAGAACTGAATGCAATTGATAACATTCTGTATATTAATGATGATGCCCTGGAAAGGGCCGGAATACATAAGGCTCAAGGCCTGATTACCGTTCTTCCGGACGACAAGGACAATCTGTTTGTTACATTGACGGCAAAACAACTGAATCAGAATTTGAGGATAGTATCAAAGAGCATAGATGAACACACGATAAAAAAACTAAAAATGGCAGGTGCCAATTCTGTCGTACTGTCGAACGCTATTGGAGGGCTGAGGATGGTATCAGAACTGATCAGACCTGCCGTCGTCGGATTCCTCGACAAGATGCTGCGTGCACAAAAGGGCAAGTCTTATAGATTTGAAGATGTTAAAATACCTGCAAACTCAAAGTTTGTCGGTCAGACATTGTCCCAGGCTAATCTGTTACATAATACCAGGGTACTTCTAGTCGCGATGAGAGAAAAAGGAGGTGATTTTGTATACAATCCTGAGAGCTCATCTATAATCAAAGATGAAACGGAAATCGTGGTAATGGGTGAAAGCCATGAGACAAAAAGGGTTAGAGAGTGGGCAGAGGGTCAATAACAACGTTATTATCATTTGACACTCAACAAGTTATTTCTTTGGTGACCAGACCTCAATCCGATTCCCCTCTGGATCAAGGAAATAGAAGACGTGTGCCCCCCATGCATGTTCCCTGACAGGGTCTATTTTCAGACCGCTGTCACACAGAAATTGCCAGGTCCCGGCAATATCTTCAACCTGCAGTGCTAACGTAACACCCGCCCCGCCGCTGCTCTTGATAGACGCCCTCTGCTCATCCGCAACACTGATATGCGCTGTCTCTGTCAATTTAAACTCTATAAACCAATCTGAGTCATGGGTAATCGGAAGCTTTAAATGGTGCTTATAGAAATCAACAGTTTCCTGCCATTTTTTACAATAGAGAATTGTATTAACCGTTTTAAGTGGGAAAATATTTGTCATAATTTTATATCCAATCAAGTTGGGTCGCTACAGCGACAAAGAGCTATCCTTCGACTCCGTCGAAGTGTTATTGACATTAAAACAGAATGCTACCGGATTTCAACAATTTTCCTCTGCTTTCTCCCCGGATTTTCTAAAACTCCAATATCCGGCGAGAAATGATCCGGACAAATTGTGCCATATACTGAACAGTGCTCCCGGGATTGCTGCCATTACAGAAAAATACTTAACGGCCAATGCGACACTCAGTCCTGAGTTCTGCATACCAACCTCAATACTGAGGGTACGGCACGTACGATTATCATATCCAAGGGACTTCGGAAGCCAGAAACCGATTAAAAGTCCGCACATGTTATGTACCATCACAGCACATATAATAATAATCCCGACCTCTCTCAGTTTTGTTTGATTAAGACCGATAATGATAGCGATAATTACTACTATGGCAATGGTAGAAACAAATGGAAAAACAGAACCAATCTTCTTTACTCTGGTACTCAAAAAGGTATTAATGGTTGTCCCGGCAAGTACAGGTATAAGAACCATCTGTAATATACTATACATCATTTGTAAGAACGGAACGTGTACAATCTGATGTAAGTAGAGTAGAGAAAGCGCAGGCATCGCAAATACCGCAATGAGCGTAGACGCCAGTGTTAAGGTGACTGACAATGCCACATTACCCCTGGCCAGATAGCAGATTACGTTAGAAGCGGTCCCCCCCGCGCTGCTTCCTACGAGCACCATACCTGCAATGTATTCAGGTGATAAACCAAACGATCTTGAAATCAGGTAAGCTGACAGAGGCATCACAAAATATTGAAGCAGGACACCAATCAGGATTATCTTTGGAGACTTGACTGTTTCCCTGAAATCCGACCATTTCAGTGTCATCCCCATACAGAACATTACTACTGACAACAAAGGAATAATTGCAGGTCTCAACCCAACAAACAGAGAGGGAAAGAAAAATGCAGTTGCGGATAAGAGGATCGCCCACAAAGGGAAAAGCCTTGTTAATAGATGAATCATAATCTAATTTCCTGGAATTTATACATTCTTATGACACTCTTCTCTTAAAAGGATTTAACCGCTGAGGAAATCAGGCAGCCCGAGGTGCCCCTTGAAGCAACTTTCAGGTCCTACTCAGTAGGGAAATTCAGAGAAAAACCTTAGAAAACAGATCAGGTTGAGAAACTTAATATTCCATACAATTTGCGTTTATCTTGAAAAAGTATCTGTGATCCTTTGAACCCATGCCCTTCCGCAAGCTGTTTGTAAAATTCAAATGTTTCAGGATAATCATTATTCTTTACATGATCAAATATACGCGACTTCTCATCATTGGTTAACTTATTCCATTCCTGCAAGCAGATCCCGGAGAAACGATCGAAAAATCTGTTTCTGTTTTCTCCGGGATAACATACCTCATCAAAAATAATAAGGGTTCCTCGTGATTTAAGCGCAGCACGGCATTTTTCAAAAAAATGTCCCTTTTCCTCTTTCATCAAATGGTGAAGTGAAAAACCCGCTACTATTACATCAAACTCCGCACCAAACCTCCCAACTCCTTCAAGCAAATCACATTCTATAAAACGTTTATCACATTGATGCAATTGCATATTCTTTTCTGCAATCTCCAGGGCGTAACGTGAGATATCGACACCACAGTAAGCAGATACCCCGGTTCCCTGCAGGGCGCTGCCTAGTAATGAAGCATCACCACATCCCAGCTCCAATACTGAGAACACAGGCGGCTGCACCGAACGGAAGAGTTTGCGTAACATCTCAAGTATTTCCTTATGGGCCATATAATTGAGTTTGACAACTTTTTTATATAAATCCCACTCCTGATCAAAAAACTTTTTCACATTAGTAGAATTTGTACAGCCGTTCGTTTGGTTCTGATCAACTATTTTTTCCATTTTTCACTATTTTTTCTGAATGCCCATACTATCCGGACACATGAGCAGGTGCCATACAGACAGTTTATAGTATTTCAACAACCTGTTTTTAAGCCCCTCTTTTTGAAACAGTGTTATCAGGTTTCCTAATATGTTTAGTATAAGGTTTATGAAAATCTTGCACGGCTTCAGAATGCGCAGTGTAAGGTAAGATGCCGGGGCTCTGTTTTTTCTGAAAAACTTGTACAGGGATATGTAATATTCTATCTGCGATCTCCAGGGCGTTCTCTTTTTGCTGTGACCTGAGAGGTGGAAAACTTCAGCATCAGGGACATGAAAAACCTTCCACCCTTTTTTGTTCATCCTGAAGCACCAATCTGTCTCTTCTAAGAAAATAAAGTAATCTTCATCAAAGGTCCCTACCTCGTCCATCGCCTCTTTCCTGACAATCATGCATGCACCTATCACAGAATCTACCTCAATCGGGTTATTATAACTCATGTTCTTACTCGGATATTTTCCAGGAAAGAAGAGACGAAGAATACTTTTGTTAAATATTTCTGTCTCTGTGGACGGAAAATTGTCTATTGAATTCTGCCTGGAGCCGTCTTCATTTAAAAGCTGAACACCCGCTATTCCGGCGCGAGGGTTGCCGGTCATAAATGCTAACAGCTTCTTTATCGCGTTCTCCTTAAGAACAGCATCTGAGTTGAGGAGGACTGCGAATTTGCCATGCATTATGCTGAGGGCCTGGTTGTTTGCATGGGCAAATCCGGTATTTGTCTCGTTTTCTATGAGCTTTACATCCGGGAATCTCTGCTTTACCGCTGCCTGGCTCCCGTCCGTTGAACTGTTATCAACAACATAAATCTCCCAGTCAATATCCTTAACTGTCTTATAAATTGAATCAAGACAATCCATAAGGATATCGCGGGTATTCCAGTTTACAATTATGAAGGATATATCTACCAATCTTCTGTCACATCTCCCTGTGATGATACATAGAGTATTTTTTCTGCCTTGCTGAGGTTTATTACGTCTCTCAGTATATTCTTCTCTTCATTAGTTATACCGCATTGATCCAGGTATTCCTTTAAGAATCTTAACCTATCCGCTAACGTAAACAGCCTTGGCGTGGAAAGATTTATCTGTATCAGGTTCTTCACTCTTTTGCTAACAGCTATATTTTCATTAAATGAGACATTGTCAAAATCCAGAAATGTGAAGCCAAACGACTTGCCTTTCTCTTTCACCATAATATTACATGTCTTCAGGTCATGATGGAAGATGTTATGGCTGTGCATCTCTCCCAAAATCTTTGCGAAAGCCCTTATCAACTCACTTTTCTTTTTCAAATCATTTCGATTACTGAAATTCTTTAATATATATCTGTCCATCTCCAGACTATCTTTAACCTCTTCCATTATTAAATAACTACCTGTGGTAATGCCGGCTATCTTTTTCTCTATTAAGGCCAGTGGCAAAGGAGTGTTAAGTCCATATACCCTTAGACCATTTCCGGCAACCCATGCCTTCCTTCCTGCAGAACCACGGAAAATGTTTTTAACAAGGCATCCGGGACAACTGACCCTATATTGTTTCACTACAACATTTTGAACTGTTTTATTATTAAAAGTGCGACGTGTTAATGCGGTTTTGGAGTCGCGTTTCATAATCACAGCACTGTCATTATTAACCAATGCAATATTGTGCTTCTCAATCAGTTCACGCAAATTGTCAGTATCATAACCCTTTCTGAAGAACATCTTCATATTTGCAATCTTTTTTCTTGAAAATACACTGCTCTCCTTAAGACACCTTTTCAGTCTGCTTCGATAATGAATATTCCTTATTACCGCAGATTGTTCATCTATTTGTTTGGCGAGTTCTTTCTCGTCAGTGATATTACCAAGAGCATTACTTCCATATGACCTGACAAAATCCAGTTTATCAGCATTTGTCATTATTGATGACAGTGAGTTAAAGATCTGTGCAAGATTAAACAGCCTCTGTCTGACGGATATGCTCTGAAATATTTTCACTCGATGAAGGTCCATTAAGTACAGATCATATCCAGCAACATTCTGTTTATCTTTGAACCTTATCAATATATTCCCTGCATGAAGATCGTAGTGACAGAACCCCTTTCCATGAATATCTCTTATAAACAGAGCCAGTTTATCCAGCAGTATCCTCTTTTCAGATTCCTTTTCCGCTGACACGCTGCCTTCATAATTGGAATGGCAGAATTCCATGAGTTCTTCACTGTTTGTAACCGTCTCTGTAACAATAAGGAGACGCCTCTTCCCCTCTGATATTGCAAGCGGAAGAGCGGTGTTAACATCTTTAGTTAATAATGCGTTTCCCACCTCCCACTCAGTTCTGGCTTTGGTAGGCACAAACAGATGTTTTATGTATTCGCAACAACCGCCTCTCTTGAAATACTTAATATATATCCCATTTTTGCTTATATCCGACCCCGGCATCGAGATAACAGATCGCACCCTGTTCTCCTTTACCAATGTATGGTTCTGACCATTCAAGTCCGAAAGGAGATCATCAGGGTTAAACATGTCTGGAATATTCTCGTACCCATCCCTTACAGTCCATTCCGTTCCATTCTTTGTAGTCTTTTTCATAGTACTGTTATAGCAAGAGTATGTTGGGTGAAGTGAAATGCACCCAACAAGAAATGATGGGTTCACTGCGTTTAACCCATCCTACCTGCAAAATAAGGATAACTTTAAGAAATGTCTAAATCAAGTAAAAACAACACGTTATCAATAAGCTGAAGATTATCTCTGTTTTTTAGAAATTTGACTTGAAAATTGCTTTAAAGTAATATAAGTCATGACTATGATATTTAATTGTTGGACTATAAAAAAAGGATAGAACAGAAGGAATTCATTGGCATATTTCTCCTGCTTAGTAGCATTGGTGGATCATCATGGTGGATCACGAAACACGGAACTCACAAAGGCACCGTTGTCACAATGTGTTTTCTCGCGGTCTTCGCTGGACTTGCACTCATCCTTAGTGAAAGAATTACAGAACTGAGCATGAAGGGCGTTGGCACTATCAAGGCAGCGGCGAAGAGCGCACAAACTGATGCCAACGAGATCGCAGGAATCAGAAAGCGAGTTGAAGCCCAGGCAGCTACAATGGATCTTGTGGCAACGGAATCAGCAGAAGCCAAACAGCTTCTTGTTGATCTAACTGAGCAAAACGAAGTTGCTGACCGCAAACTTAAGGAATTGGCAGAGCGTACGTCGGAAGTGGTGCGCCTACCAGATGGAAGAACAAAATTCGGGAATATTATCACGGGCGCACCATCCGCGTTACAGAAGAAGATGGATGCCGGACTGGCCGCTTATCGGCAAAATGACTTTTCTGCTGCCCATGTTGAGTTTGCTGAATGCATAAGGCTATACGAAGAATCGAAAGATCAGGAGGGCAACGTTGCCATGATCTCTGGTCGCGTTAACGTTGATGCAGTCGCCACGGTATCAGCACTTGCAGCTGAAACCGCTCTTCGTACAGAAAACCATGACAGCGCCCTTAAATATGCTCGGAAGTCTGTTGCTCTAACCTCGACGCCAGAACGTGAAGCTCTGCTTGCAGTATGTCTTCTCAAGAATGGCAATGTTGATGAAGTAGACACAATGCTTTCCAATCGTCAGAAAAAGAACGATGACGCTAGCAAGAAATTCATCAAAGCACTAACAAACTGGGGAGTCATAAAGCATCAGTCTAACAAGGCCACGAACAGCGACAAGGAAGAGGGCATACCTTAAACATATATTTATTATTGTATAGTTATTATATTCTACGGCAGAGACAAGATGGAAAAGCTTACGATACGTCAAATTGAGGAATCGGATCTAGGCAAAATGGACTGCACATTCAAGAGTGAGTTCGGACGTACACATGCCGACGATCTTCACGATCAATCGCTGTCCAGTCTTTCATTCTTTGTTGCCTGGCTGAACGGTAATCCGGTCGGACATGCGTTAGTCAGATGGCTGGGCCCGAGAGATAAGACGGTGAGGAGAAATTACCCGGATTGTCCTGAAATCTATCGTTTGAGAGTGTTAGAAGAGTTTCGATCACAGGGGATCGCCACGGCAATCATCAGGAAATGTGAGAACGAAGCACTCGAAAGACAGTGCCTGCTTATTGGCCTTGGCACACATTCAGATATTACCTCAAAAGACAATTTATACATTCAATTAGGCTATGAACTATCAACAGCAGATAACTACATCGATACGTATCAAACCAGATCGAATGACGGAGCTGTAGTCACAATTCGTAAGAATGCACAGTTTCTGATAAAGAAGATAAAATAGAGGAATGATTATAGAATGCTAATGAAGTAATTTGGCGGTTGATTTGTTGTATTAAGTTTTTTGAATTCCTAAAACATCTAAACAAGTCTGTACCACTTTTTCAGGTGTTATCATGGTCATACAACGGCGATCAGTTGGACACGTCTTGAGCTGGCATGGCGAGCATTCGATATCTTCTCTTATTACCTTACCTGTCTCATATTCTGATTCTGTATACATGGGATTATTAGGACCCATCAGTACGACAACAGGCCGATTCAGAGCTACCGCATAATGCCTTGGTCCTGAGTCCAACGCTATCAAAAGCATGCACCGTTTTACGATTACCTTAAAAACATCCAGGGAGATTGAGGCACATGAAAGGTTGATCAGACCTGATTTTGAATGTTTTTCAATTTCGTCAGCAAGTCCGGTCTCTCCGGGCCCGGAAGTAAGGACTATATTATAGTCAATAACCTCCTTCAGTAAGTCTGCTGTCCTGGCAAACCCCGCAGCCGTCCAGAGCTTCGAAGAGCCGTAAGATGCGCCTGGATTCATCAGGATGAAGGGTTTCTGATCAATATCGTATTTTTTTAATAACTCTTTTGCTTTATCTTCGCACTCTCCGGAAATAAACAGTTCCGGTTTTCCGGACGTTACCTTGCAGCCAAGTTGAGTACATAACTTTAAATAATAATCGCCCATATAGGTTGGCAGAAATTTTCCATTTTCACCTGGTCTCTCTATACCATCAGTCAATAAGAGAGAACGCGCGTCGCGACTATATCCTATGCGTCTTCTTACTCCACCTAACCATACCATAAGGGCAGAACTGAACGAATTAGGGAATAGAAAACCCAGATCGAATTTTTCTGCCCTAATCCTACTTATCAAGCCTAGATATACCTTAGTATTGCCACTGCAAACCGTTCCTGGAAAAACAAATCCATTTTTACTCTTTCCAGCCTTAGGTTCCAGTTCTATAACCTCATCAAACCAGGGAGAGCCGTCAATTATTCCTCTTAGATTCCTCTTAATCAGTAATGTTATATGAGAATCCGGAAAGTTTTCCCTGATACACCTGAATGCGGGAGTTGCCATCACAACATCACCAACCCAGTTGGGTGCTCTAACCAGTATTTTTCTTGCTATAATAATCTGTTCCATTTTAAACTAATTGCTGAAATATTTTCAGCATCCTTGGTTCGTTTGCCTTAAGTGAATAACGTTCAATAACCCTCTCTCTTCCCGCTATTCCCATTTTTCTACGAAGCTCATGGTCATTTATCAAGATTTCAAGTTTTTCTATCCACTCCTCCTGCGAGCTTGCCCAGAAACCATGCACACCGTCCTCAATGATTTCCCTGTTGATCCCTGCCGGACTGCAGACCACCGGAACCCCTGTTGCGAGGCACTGTAATATCTTTAGCCCACATTTCCCATGTGACCATGCATCGTCCATAAGAGGCATCAGTCCTATATCAAAGCTCTGAATGTCTGCCACTTCATCTTTCTCATTCCATTGCTTTTTCTCCACAACCATATTCTCACAATCGAAAAAAGTATCACATATAATCTTGAGTCTTAATTTATCATTTCTTTTACCAAGAGTATCAAATATTGGTTTCATTTTCTTCAAATAATGGATACTTCCGTGAGCACCAACCCAACCAAGAGTGATATTATCATTTTTCTCCGTATATCTCTTTTGAGAATAAGAAGTCATGTCAATGGGAGATGGTATAATTGTCACATTCTGTGTATACGGTGTAGTTTTCTTCTGTAAATACTCATTTCCCGCTATAACGTGGTCAGAAGCATTAACCATGCTCTTGAACACTTTAACCCGCGTTTTAGATTCATTGCTAACGTGCTTGGAACTACGATACATTACGGAGTCATCAAAATCGTAAACGATTTTTCTCGCGTTCTTCCTTATGAACCTGAGCCAGAGAGCCGGAAATCTCTTTCGCTGAATAAACAGAATATCGTATTGGTTTACACTCTGGAACACCTTCAACTTAGCAAAGAACCCTTTCGGAAAAGGTTCAATGGCTGCCTCTACACCATGCTCTTTAAGATATGGCATATACTGAAGCACTCTGTATCTGCTTGCAGCCACATCAAGGCCTTGAATTAGGAATAGTATCTTCATGTAATTATGCTACCACCTCATTATATATTTTTATAATTTCTTCACAGTTTTGCTTTGCAGGATATTTTTCTGCTTTTTCACGCGCAGCAATTGATGCCTTTTGCCTGAATTCATCATTAAAAAACAGGCTTATCTTTTCTGCCAATGCCTTGTGATCCTCTGGGTCTCTCATAACAAAGCCATCCTTGCCATCATCCATTATCCCGCTTGCACCGTCATATATTGTCGTAATCACCGGCAGACCGCTTGCCAGAGATTCAGTGGTCACAAGAGAGCATGAATCGTAAAATGTCGGATGCACATAAATGTCGGATGCAGCGTAATACTTTTCTATCTCACCTACATGCCCCAGAAATATCAAATTTCCCAGGCAATCCAGTTTTTCAGCGAGTTTACGGTATGGAGCCTCATTGCCTCTTCCTATTATCAGGGCTTTAAAATCCTTTCCGGATTTTTTAAGTTCACCCAGTGACTTTACCAGGGTAAGGAGTCCCTTCAATCTGAAGTTGTTACTTATGTACAGAATAACAAGCTCTTCATCCAGAGAGAGTTTCTCTCTCATGGCTTTCCTGTATCTGTTTTTGTTGTCAGGATTGAATCTATTAAGATCGACACCATTATAGACTACATCTATTTTCTCAGGTTCGATATTGTGGTATTTGATAATATCACTCTTTATCATGTCGGATATGGCGATAATCCTGGATACACCTTTACCTGTATATTGTTTTCTGTCCAGCCACAAGATAAAATTTTGTCTGAAACTGAAGAAACCGGCTATCTGTTGTAAAGCTCTGGAAACAGGACAACTTATTGACAGGAAATTCTGTTTCAGCCACGCCTTCTCAACCCCACAATGTGGATTGAAAACATTCATTCCCAATGCCCTGCCGACAACATGTACAATATCAAAATCATATTTGGACATCTCCCTTAGGCCGTTTATGACAAATGTAACATCTTTAAGGAATTTAGGAAATCTTACTGAGGGAATTGTGTGATAGTGTATCTTATTATTGTTACTCTCCCATTTACTGGCATATATATGTACTTCATGACCTCTCTCTACCAGCTGATTTGCAAAATTGGCAATATACCCCTCTCCACCACCTTTTGCTGGTAAATACTTGTATATATTTAAGGCAATTTTCATAGGCCGCACATATTGCTAAATTTTAATGGCATGATTAAGTCTTAAAGTTCAGGCTGCTGGTAATTCGTTTGTAAAATGGTAAATAGCTAAGTGCTTCTTTTTGATATTCCTTTGACTCTTCCAGTTTGCCCTGACTATTAAGGCCTTCCGCAACCTTCATACTGTACCTGGCAATTCTTTTCCTTAATATTTTTTTCTCTTCTCCGTCAAGATCCGTAAAATTGTTATAAATTTTCTTGTAAACGCCAAGGTTCTCATTATCAAAAAGGAAATCATTATTTGACGCATTGGTGTCATGTACCCTGTACCTCGTAAGCCCTTTATCAATAAATCCACATTGGAATTTTTTTGATATTCGTAAGAACATGTCATATTCGTCTCCAAGAGAAAATGATTCATCGTACGGTCCAACAGCATCCAGGCACTCTTTTTTCACCACCACGGTTGACGTTTGTATAAAGCTTTTGGCAAGAAGTTCTTTAAATATCCAACCGCTGTAACCCTTCTCAGGCTTTGTTCTCAGTTCCTTACCTTCCCTGAAGCTGATATATTTAGCATAAACCAGACCCACTTGAGGGTTTTCGCTAAAACATTCCATCTGTAGCTGGAGTTTATCAGGTACCCACAAATCATCGTGGTCAAGAAATGCGACAAACGCAGCTTGAGATAAATTAATACCCGCATTCTTGGCACTTGCTATTCCTCCATTCTCCTTGTAATGATACCTAATTTTCTGCATATATGGCATCAGCGCATCACGAGTACCATCCACTGACCCATCATCAACAACTATAATTTCATAGTCCTTATATGTTTGATTCAGAACAGACTCTACAGTCTCAGCTATAAACTTTTCGTTATTATAAGTATGTATTATTACGTTTACAGTTGGCATTAATTATTTTCTCTATTCAGGCTAATTGCTAATGGTCTTTTCTGAGTGACGGAAGACTACAATTTAACAATAAGATACTCATTAGTAGACTTAATAGTTTCGTAATTCTTCTTCAAGTAATCTATTATATTACTATCAATTACATCCAATTTTGTCGTAACAAAATATTTTGCGCCACTGCGCCTGCAATCTTCAATAAATCCTATAGAGCACGCATATACACCGGTCGACCATCCCCTCCTGTTAGAATAATATAAAATCTCTGGCCCGCCCCATTGGCTTCCTATTATGAGGTCATCTTTTGCTGCTATTTTATCAACGACCATTCCCGCATCACGTACGCGATAATCCTTTGCCAGTCTTTTGGCTTTATATCTTCCTGTTATCTTGTGATAACCAATAATAGGCAGAAGTACTACTATAAGCAAATACAGCGTTAATAAAACAGCCTTTCTTATTCCGGTAATTCTGTATGCAGATATCAATCTGGTAGAATTACAAATGGCATATCCGATAAATATCGAAGCGGGAGCAATCAATGGTATGGTATAATATGTATGAACCATAGTTTTCTCTGCCCCTAAGAAAAAGACTATGATTATGGCTAGTAACCAATACCTAATGTATCCAAACTCCTTCTTCTTAAATGTAAATATTATTCCTATGATCAGAAATACACCCCCAACAAATAGCAGATCCCTCTCAAGTACTTCTGTGTAGAAGACCCTGCTATAAAAAGAGGAACCTAAATAGATTGAATAGCTACTTAGTTGAAGGTTGCTCCATGAGTGGTTGTTTAAACTTACCAGATAGTGTGAATGTTTATACCACAAAAAAGTCGGTATAAGACTTAAACAAACAAAAAGCCATAATTGCCATTGCATTACAAATTTATATTTATATTTATATTTTTTTAAGCAAAGATAAAGTAAAGGCAATCCTAAGCAGATTGTTGGAAGTTTTATAAGAAATGCGGCTGTTGCACATAATGTCATCAGGGCAAACCTCTTCCACCCTTCCTTGTCTATCCACTCTGAAAAGAAATAGAGCATAGCGATAGAAAGAAACAACATAGATGACTCCGGCTGGAAAGATCTTGAGTAAAAGAATATATAAGGATTAAATGTATAAAATAGCAGGGCGATCAGGCTGGATGTCTTGTCTACATATTTCCTTGACAATTTGTATAAAAAAAATGCACCTCCACAGAAAGCAAGTATGGACACCAATCTCCCCAGAAATTCATGTACACCAAATATCTTATACAGTAGTGCCACAGCAAACGGATATAAATGGAATTCAGTTTCTCCGATATAGCCTTCTGTTGCACCACCAGCCAGTATCTGTGGATAGAAGATATTCATTCCATTGTAGTAAAAGTTCCGGGCTATAGCTGCTGTATCACATTGCCTCCAACTGGCAACCTCAAGTAAAGGCAGTTTTATATTTATCAGCCTCGCCAGGAAACCTGATATTATAATAAGAATTGCAAATTTAGAATGTTTGCTTAGCATGTTAGATACTATTCCTCTATAAAACAATTTATGATACTAACTATTGACCGGCAATAGTTAACCCCTTAGGTGTTTTAATTTATAGCCAATCAACCTTTTTATGTGCACCAGATAATTCAGTTGTTCTTTCAGGGTCAACTTGCTTTCACCATATCTGCGATCCGAGAAATGAATAGGTACCTCTAATACATCCTTGCATCTGCACCTTACAATCAGTTCGAGCGCAATCTTATAGCCTATCGGATTAAAGTTGTTTCCACGCTTGTAAACTCTTTTAGGTATTGCAAAAAACCCACTCATAGGATCTTTTACAGTCGTAAGAGGTTTAGCAAATAGCGTAGCTATTTTGCTGTTTATCCTGCGGTAAATTGTCCATTTATCATCGGTGCTTCCGCCATTAACGTACCTGCTGCCTATTACAAATTCAGCATTATCTTTCACGATCTTATTTATCATCAAATGTATGGACTCAGGAGGATGACTTAAATCTGCATCCATGCAGACCAGAATCCCTCCTTCTGCTTCTGAAAAACCACGAAGAACAGCTAACGAAAGTCCACGCTCATCTTTTCGTTGTATGAGCCTCACATTAAGACCTTTAGAGAAGAGATTTGATATTATTTCTTCAATGCCGTCCTTGCTGTCGTCATCCACAAATATTATTTCATAAGATATATTATATTCTGTCATAGTCTTATGAATGCGCTTTGTCAATATGCCGACATTTTGTGCTTCTTTATACGTTGGAACTATAATTGATATTATAGATAGGCTTGGCTTTGACACAGAATTAAGTGATAAAAACAGTAGTTAGATTGTAATAATATTTTTTATTGAACCGATCGTTAAAGAAGATATCAGATATGCATGTACTAAATATAATACATTATCAAAATTATGTTAACCATGCTCAATATCATCCAGATCAAGAAGCTATAGGAACAGTCTCCGGATTGACAATTTTCAGTAAAAAAAACAAAAAATAATCGATTTTGAGATCAGGTCTTGCTTCCTTTTTTTCTGGTAAAATGATTGAAAAAACTGGTTTTTATCATTATGATTCAGATTAGAAAAATTTCAAGTTATTTATTGGAAATTCTTTGGGCAGAAAGAGTTAGTAATTTTTCACGTTTTGGATTTTACTTGACAAAAACCGATATTAGAGGTTATTTAACCCATAATTATTAGTACCCTGCGTGAGTGGTTTATGCCTCTCATCGTATACACAAAAAGAGTAATATGGATTATTACAAAAACAAAAAGATATTAATAACTGGTGGACTGGGTTTTATTGGCAGTACACTGGCTCAACGGCTTGTGAAGATGGAAGCAGACATATGCCTTGTCGATTCCCTGATATCGGATTACGGAGGAAATAACTTTAATATTGATGGTATTGTAGACAAGGTAAAGGTAAACATTGCCGATGTAAGGGACAAACATAGTATGGATTACCTGGTAAAAGACAAGGATATCATCTTCAATCTTGCGGGTACGTTAAGCCACATAGACAGTATGAGAGATCCATTTACTGATCTGGAAATTAACTGTAGAAGCCAATTATCTATCCTGGAATCCTGCCGCACAAACAACAGGGATGTCAAAATTGTTTTCGCCGGTACGAGAGGACAATACGGCAAGGCAGATCATCTGCCTGTAGACGAAAAGCACCTGATGCACCCTACGGACGTTAATGGTATTAATAATATTGCGGGTGAGTCTTATCACATTCTATATAACAATATTTATGGAATAAGAGCAGTTTCCCTTAGACTAACCAATACGTATGGGCCAAGGCATCAGATGAAGCATCATAAGCAGGGAATAATTAACTGGTTTATCAGACAACTCATAGAAGGAGAGACGATAAAGTTATATGGTGATGGTAAACAGGTTAGAGATATAAATTATGTTGATGATGTTGTAGACGCCCTATTGCTGGTAGCTTGCAGTGAAAAAACCAACGGGGAAGTCTATAACCTTGGAGGAATTCCGAAGAACCTGATTGAACTGGTAGAGGCTATGATAGGTGTTTACAATAAGGGCAGTTATGAATTGATCCCATTCGATGAAGATCTTAAAAGAATTGAGATAGGAGATTACGTTGCAAATTTCGAAAAAATCAAGGATGCTGTCGGCTGGGAACCAAAGGTTTCCTTAGAAGAAGGACTACAATCGTCATTTGACTACTATGAGAAGCACAAAGAGCATTATTGGTAAAAATAATATAAAATGAAAATTCCTGTTTTTGACCTTAAAAGGCAGTATGAGTATCTTAAGACTGAGCTGGATCACGCCTTTACAAACGTTTTCGAAAGTGGAAATTTTGTTCTGGGCGAAAATGTAAGATTGTTTGAAGAAGAGTTTGCAAACTATCTTGGTGCCGAATTCGCCGTAGGAGTAGGTTCCGGTACGGAAGCGTTGCATCTCTCCTTAATAGCTTGTGATATCGGAACTGGAGATGAAGTAATTACTGTTCCAAATACGGCAGTCCCCACCATATCTGCCATATCATTTGCAGGAGCCAGACCGGTGCTTGTTGATGTCACACCGGACACCTACACAATTGATACAAAAAAGATAGAAAGAAAAATTAGAGATAAAACAAAGGCAATAATGCCTGTGCACTTTTATGGCCACCCTGCTGAAATGGAACAGATAATAAAACTGGCAGAAGCGCATAACTTAAGAATTGTAGAAGACGCATGCCAGGCCCATGGTGCACAGTATAACGGCAAGAATGTGGGAACTTACGGTGATATGGGCTGCTTCAGTTTTTATCCTACAAAAAATCTGGGAGCTTACGGTGATGGAGGAATAGTAGTTACGAACGATGAGGAATTATATAACAGACTCATTATGCTCAGAAATTACGGCGAAGTTAAAAAATTCACTTCAAAGATTGAGGGATTCAATTCCCGGCTTGATGAAATACAGGCTGCTGTACTCAGGGTCAAGTTAAAGCATCTGGATACATGGACGAACAGGCGCAGGGAAATAGCAACACAGTATCAACAACTGCTCTTTAATTCAAATGTACAGCTCCCATGTGAAAGGCAATGGGCAAAACACGTATACCATCTTTTTGTTATAAGGACGAACAAAAGAGATGCTCTGAAGTATTACCTCCAGGAACGAGGGGTCGGAACACACATACATTATCCGATCCCAATTCATTTTCAGGAAGCGTATGAAAAACTAGGGTATAATACGGGAGATTTTCCAATTAGCGAGAGAAACGCCGGTGAAATTTTATCTTTACCTATCTACCCGGAACTGACAACAGAGGAAGTAGAGGAAGTTGCCGGTTTAATCACGGAGTTTCAAAATTCAAATTAATAATTATCACCAGGGAGTAGCATGATGGCCAAAGCCACTGTTTCGGCATGTGTAATGACTTTTAACAATGCTGACGTGATTAAGGAGTGTATGGAGAATATAAAGTGGGCCGATGAAATCATCGTTGTCGACTCCTACAGCACTGATAATACGGTTGAAATATGCCGTGAATTTACAGACAAGATCCATCAGAGAAAATGGCCCGGTTTCAAAGATCAGTCAAACTATATTGTCAGCCTTGCCAACTATGAGTGGATCCTCTTTATGGATGCTGATGAGATTATCTCTCCTGAACTTTACCTGGAAATCCAGTCGCATCTGAACAGTGATTCAAATAACTGGGATGGGTTTTATTTTCCGCGTAAAACGCGTTATCTTGGAAGCTGGATTAATCATGGAGAGTGGTATCCTGCATACGATCTCCTTCTCTACAAGAAAGATAAGGGCAAGTGGGTAAAAGAGCCGCATGCGACTCTGGAGTTGGATGGCAAAGCAAAATATTTAAAGAGTGATTGTCTTCACTATACGTATAGAAATCTTTCACATCAGCTTGGTACCATCGACAAATATACTGATATGAGTGCCATAGAGATGGAGAAGGAAGGCGTAGGTTCCCTCACTTTTCAACTTCTATCCAGACCTCTTTTCAGATTTATCAAAGGATATTTCTTCAAACGTGGATTTCTGGATGGAGTACCGGGACTGGTTGCGGCAATAACAACGTCATTTTATGTATTCATGAAATATGCAAAACTATGGGAATTGCGCATTAAGAATCAGCCGCAGATCGGCACAGACAAAAGCGCATACAAATGAGTGGTTTATCCAGCCCCATCGTAGCAATTATTTGAAATGTTATCATAAACTTACAAACTAAAGCTGAATGGCCACCCACTCAGCTTTATTGCATACACAGACGGAAAGGAACAGATATTGAAAATACTCCATCTCTTCAGTGATTGGAAATGGACAGGTCCGGCAGAACCCGCACTCAACCTTTGTATTGAGTTAAAGAAACGGGGACACGACGTCACACTCGCATGTGGCAAGGCAGTGGATGATTACCCGTTTCCACCGGATTCAGAATCCGTTGAGAAGTACGCATATGAACGCGGCCTTGTACCTGTTACCGGTTTTTATTTAAGCAAGCATTTCAGTTTATTCAAGTACATCTCAGACATGAAAAATCTTTCTTTTTTTATGAATGATAAGGCGTATGATATAGTCCATGTTCACCGAAATCAGGATCACTTTGTTGGTGGAATAGCTGCCAGATGCACCGGAAGGCGCTTACCTGTCGTACGTACTAACCATGACGGAGTTGCATTGAAGAAAAACCTGAGAAACAAAATATGCTTAACCAGACTCACAGACAAATTAATTGCTGTTGCAGAAGAGGCAAGAGTAGCAGACATGAACCGTTTTGGATTAGACGAAGATAAGACGGTTATGATTAACGCTTCTATTGATTGCCACCGTTTCAACCCCGGGAACGGCCCGCTCACCCACAGGAAGATGTTTCGAATGAAAGATGATGATATTGTAGTCGGAATCATAGCCAGGATCCAGACCCACCGAAGATTTCACGTACTCTTGGAAGCGATCAAAATCGCGTCTAAAGAGGTTCCAAAGTTAAAGTTACTCGTTATAGGCAGAGGAACTAAAGAGAAACAGCTTTTGACAGATCCTGCCAAATCTATGGGACTTGAAGACGTCGTAGTCCATCCGGGTTACAGGACAAAGGATTATGTAGAGGCTGTCTCGTGTATGGATTTCAATATATTCCTGATGCCCGGCACTGACGGTTCCTGCCGTGCGGTGAGGGAAGTCATGGCGATGGGAAAACCTGTAATTGCCGCAGATCGGGGAATGTTATCCTCAATAGTTGATGATAATGTTACCGGGTTTGTTGTTGACGACACACCTGAGAATCTGGCAACGGCTACTGTGAAATTAGCTAATGACATTGACCTGAGAAAGAAAATGTCCGACGCATCACTCAAAAAAGCACAAGATGTATTCTCTCAAGAATCAATGGCAGAAAAAGTTGAAAAGGTTTATGAAGATCTATTAAAGTAAGAATTTCACCGCAAAGACGCTAAGATCGCGAAGATTTTTTAGCTATGGATTTTGTTGTAAGAGTTTATTTATAAAGCTTTTTCTTTGCGCCCTCGGCGCTTTTTGTCCGGGGAGCGGTGAGAAAATGTTAAATAAAAGGAAAATAAAATGGAAATAAAATTTATGGGAACAAGAATAGGAAAGTTAGCGAAGATATTATTTAAAATAGCCATAATGGGTTTAATTATGGCAGGGATAATACTCATTAACAGAAAATATATGAGCAGTGCTGAAGGAAGTGAAAAGAATGGTCAGAAAACGTCGATAGAAAGAGCAGTAGAACCTGCACTCAATATGGAAACTAAGATCTAGTATCAAGTTTCATTAAAGTTACTTCCACACCAGATAATCTTCTATCGCAAGATAATCCAAACCGCAGCCGAAGAATGTCATTATTGCGTCACGAGGTGTACAGACAATTGGTTGACCGGCTACGTTGAAACTGGTATTGAGTAGCGCCGGAACTCCGGTTATCTTTTTGAACTCGTTGATTAGTTCCCAGTACTGGGGAGCAACCTCTTTTCTTACCGACTGCACCCTTACCGTATTGTCTACATGCGCGGCTGAAGCAATTTCAGATACTTTTTCCTCAAGAGCCTGAAAGGCAATTATCATGAACGGAGAATTGTAAGGCTGTTTTACGTAATCACCATAATCTTCTGCAAGGAATGACGGCGCGAATGGTCTCCATGGTTCTCTTCCCTTTATACTCTTGTTTACAATATCCTTCATATCTTTATTCTTCGGATTACCCAATATACTTCTACCTCCAAGTGCCCTCGGGCCGAATTCCATTCTGCCCTGAAACCAGCCGACTGTTTTATTGTCCGCAATTAGTGTAGCAGCTTCTTTAGCTATATCACCGCAACGCTTGAAATTACTCAGCTTGTATCTTTTGAGTTCATGTTCAACTTCTTCATTGGTGTAATCCGGACCATAATAAGGATGTTCCAGAACAATATCAGGTCTATGCCCCACAACATCTTTATAGACGCTTACTGCGGCGCCCAATGCCGTGCCGATATCATGCGCAGCAGGCTGGACATATATATTTTCAACGTGGTCTGATCTCAAGAGTACTCCGTTCATTGAACAGTTCAAGGCACACCCGCCTGAAACACAGAGGTTTTCAGACCCGGATATATTACGAAGATAAGAGCTCATCTGGAGAGCGCCTCGCTCAAGCGTGTGCTGTACGGTTGCGGCAAGGTCTTTGTGATGCTGGTTTAACTCCTCCCCCTTTTTCCTTGGAGTAACACCCTCAAGATATTTCTTAAACCCCTTTTTATCAATTACGGGTATATCCCTGTCCCAATCGATGAATGTAAATTCATTTTCATCATGTTGTCCATATGCCGCCAGACCCATGACCTTCCCTTCATCGCTATGGGATTTAAAACCCAGCTTACTTGTGATCTCGCCATACAAGTGCCCCCAGCTGTTTCTGTTGGGTATTGACTTAACCACCTTGAGCTTGTCACCCTCTGCTACCGCAAGGATGCCGGATTCACTACCGCCATAACCATCCAGCGATACGATATTTGAATGATCAAATCCTGAAACATAGTAAGAGCTTAATGCATGAGCAACGTGATGGTTCACGAATCTCATTTTCTCATCCATATGTCTGAACGGCAACTGCCTGAGCAGAAACTCCCATGGATATCGTTTCTTCTTTTTCTGTCGTTCTGCGGATTCCCATCCGATGGCAATATGATCTACCTCGTCCAGTGTTACCCCCGCCCTCTTGAGGCAGAACTCAATGGACATATCTGCAGACGTCCTCGGTGAATGTTTGAACCTGTTAAACCGCTCTTCCTCCACCATCGCGATCAATTTACCATCGACAAGGATGCATGCCCCATTGTTCCATGAAATAGGGTGTGTTACTCCCAGAATTATCATATATAGTTCTCCAGTTTTGGATTTATGTTTGTTGTTGTGTAACAGGTATCAGTTTATCTCTGTATTGCAAAGTAAGTTAATCAAAAAAACCATGATAGAATTTTCTTATAAGAACTCAAGCTTTTTCTCGCTTCACCGACGATATTTAGCACAAATTACAATAGTCCGTTTTCCGGAAAAATTAACAGGAAATCCGACAACTTATTACAACGAATCGTTTGATATTAATAGCAATTTGTACTATAATCCTTGAACATCAATTTGAGCGTATGTAAATGTACACCAATCATCAAAAGTGGTAAGAAACCAATTAAATTAAACCATAGCATAATCTGAGATAAAATGTTAAAAGATTTACGGAGACATCTCCGCATCTACAGCATGAGGAAACTCTATAACCTGATTATGGGTAAGATCCAGTTCTCGATAGGCTCTACGCACCTTTATTACTACCCGGCTAAGATTACGATAGAATCAGGAAATATCTGTAACCTCCGCTGCCCACTTTGCCCAACCGGCCAGAAAGATACATCTGCCAGCAAAGGCTTGTTGACATTTTCGAACTTTAAGAGGTTTATAGATGAGATGGGAAAGGATCTGCTTCTGGTCAGGCTGTATAATTGGGGAGAACCCCTTCTAAACAAAGAGCTTATGAAAATGGTGGAATATGCAGATCAAAATAGAATAGCAGTGAAGATAAGTACAAATCTAAGCCTCCCTATTGACGATGCCCAGGCAGAAGCCATAATCAAAGCCAATCTACAAAAAATATATATTTCGTGCGATGGAGCAAGTGATTCAACATATCCTACATACCATATTGATGGTGATTTTAACAGAGTTACATCAAATATGAAACTTTTACTCAAGAAAAAGAGGCAATTAGGAAACAGCTATACAGAGTTAATATGGCTGTTTCACGTCTTCAGTCACAATGAACATGAAATTGAAACAGCTAAGGCGTTGGCAAAAGAGATAGGCATAAAGTTGTCAATAAATAAGATTCGCACTGATATGGGCAAGGAGATTTTTGAGACCGCCGAAAAATCTCTTGAACGTGATTCAAAATGGTTGCCAAAAAACCCTGAATATAACACTTTTAATATGACAGAAAAGAAACCCAGAAAACATTTTAATTGTCATCTGCTATGGACTGAAACAGTGATCAACTGGGACGGGAATGTTCTACCATGCTGTTCGGTGTATAGTGAAACACACTCTTTTGGAGATATTAAAGAAGAGTCTTTCAAAAATGTCTGGAATAGCAAAAAATATATATCGGCACGAAAAGAGGTTCTCGGCCGTAATAACAACACAAAAACAGTTTGTCATATTTGCAAAGCAAATGATTATCTATATATATGACTCTGAAGTTAAAAGTGCCTAAAGTGATGGAAAAAGGATTATAAATTATTATAATATTTCTTAGTTACCGTCTTTTTCTTAACTTTAGTCACTTAAGTTCACTTCACACTTCCCGCCTAACAAACTGGCGGGTAAATAGGCACTTATCCATAAAGCTATGACATTAATCGAAATTGTTGCGTTAGTGGGCTTCATTCTTGGTTCAATCCTTCATACGATCCTTTCAATCCTCATAATTCAGAGGAAAAATAAGAAAGGAAGTGAACTCGTCTTCTTGTTCCTTGTGATCAGTGTAGCCATGTGGCATTTTGGCAATGTCATCTCTCTTTTCAGTTTAATGCTCTTTGGAAAAGATGTTCCTATTATCAATCAGTCTTCAAATGCTGTTGCATGCATGGGAATGGGCGTAACGCCAAGCCTGCTTTTACATACTGCGTTATTATTTCTTTTAGAAAGCGGCAGGAAAATCAGTAAAAGAATTATGATAACAATAGTTACCATAATTTATCTACCCATCATACCTCTCTCATTTACGGCAGGTAAGATAGTATTTTTTGAAGAATCCAATGTCCTGATGAGTGGTTCTCCGTTTGTGAAACCTTTTATCATATGGCTCCTGTTTTCAATATTTACATCTGCTGTTATATCCCGTATCCTCTCCGCCAAGGTGGAAGAGGTGGAAGAGCAGAGATTTCACTTCTCCATTTTCTGGATTCTCATATTTATCACAATACTGGTTACCTGTACAGTCCTTCTCGAAGGAAGTGATATCCCATATATTGGTGATTATATGATCCTGGTTACTATGCTCTCGTCCATCTTTCCCAGTATCATATTTTCCTATTATGTTTACCGTTACAATTATATGGAATTTGTTCTCAGGCGGAGTGTGTTTTATTCGTTTCTGGCAGTTCTGGTTATCTGTTTCTATTATTTCGGAATAAGACAATTAAGCAAATTTCTTGAGTCCGGTTATTCGATTAATTCAAAAGTACTAGAAGCGGTACTTATTATCGCCCTCGTTTACTATTTTCCAAAATTGAAGGAAAATATTCAAGGGTTAATGAGAAAATTGTCCTTTAAAATGATTACGGATACCGAGTATCTTTTAAATGATTTGAGTCACCAGATCAGCACAGACCTGCTAATTGATCTGTCTCTTTTGTTGGAGAATATTGTAGAATCTATAAAAAAAGCAACCGCAATTAAAAACGTTAACCTGATCCTACTCAAAGAGTGGAGAATACAAGCTGTCGGTCATGGTGAGAATACGTTTATAACCAAAGATGACATAATAAATACAATCAAATATTATGATAAAGGCGAGATTGCAGTGCTGGACAGATATGATGTTACAGATGCTTCCATCATAAATGAGATGAAACGGTTAGAAATGTTCTTTATATTCCCGATCTTTCAAGAGAGAAAGCTAATCGGATTGCTGACTCTTGGTAAGTCTCGCAGGAGCATGCGGTTGCGTGCAGAAAATCTTGAGCAGTTGATGCTCATTGCAAACCAGATAAGTTCTGCAATGGCCAAAGCCGAGCTTATACAGGAAAAACTGCAGATGGAGAGAACAATGTATGAAAACGAAAAACTATCCAGTCTGGGTAGATTATCTACCAGCGTTGCGCATGAAGTGAAGAATCCACTGAGTTCTATAAAGGCAATAGTCCAGGTCCTAAAAGAGGATTCCGGAAACGAACCTAAAACACAGAAGAGCCTTTCAATAATTGTGGAAGAGATAGATCGTTTGACAAAAGTGGTAAACCAGCTTCTGGTATTTGCCAAACCTCAAATGGATAGTAAATCTACTGTCAAGACTGAGGATGTAATCAATAAGGTATTAGTTGTTTTGAGAAATGAAGCAAAAATGAACAACGTTAATATACACCTGGATGTCTCAAATGATCTACCTGTTATCACGGTAGACGAAGGATCATTAAATGAAGTATTCTTTAATATTATTCATAATGCCATACAAGCGATGTCAGAAGGTGGAAAGTTGACAATATCAATGAGCTATGATCAAAAAAGTGATTATATTACTGTTATTTTTGAGAATACAGGTTCCTGCATCTCCGAAGAAGATATGGGTAAGATATTTGAACCATATTATACAACCAAGCAGACCGGTACAGGTTTAGGACTGGCTATTGTTAAAAAGAAACTGGAAGAACTAAAAGGTATGGTCCATGTAAAAAGTGATGATTCATCCACAAGATTCACCGTTAGAATCCCAACGTCAGAAGACGCACTGGTAAGTAACATATAAATTATGAAAAAATCAATATTAATAGTAGATGACGAAAAAGCTGCAAGATTCGGAATGAAGATGGCTTTAGAAAATGACGGATACAACGTCATGGAAGCCAGTGATGGTATTGAAGCTTTTGAAGTAATTAAGGCAAAGAACCCCTCCCTTATCTTCCTTGATATCAACATGCCTAAGATTAATGGGATTCAGGTCTTGGAAGAGATAAATCAGATGGAGACCCCTCCTATGATAGTCATAGTAACGGCTTACGGATCTGAAAGAGTTGCAGTGGAGGCGATGAAGAAAGGCGCCTACGATTATATTTCCAAACCATACGAAATAGACGAACTCAGGTTAATTGCCCAACACGCATTCGAGAAACTTGCACTGGAAGAAGAAAACGCCAGGTTGCGTTCAGAAATTGACAGATTGGGATCCAAGGGTGCTATAGTAGCAGGAGAAAGCCGGGAAATGGATCAGGTATTTAATAAAATCGAAAAGGTTGGCCCATCTGATGTTACAGTCTTAATTCAGGGTGAAAGCGGGAGCGGAAAAGAGCTGGTGGCCAAAGAGATCCACAAGAAGAGTTCTCGAAAAAACAAACCGATGATAATTATGAATTGTGCTGCGCTCCCTGAAACATTAATTGAGAGTGAATTATTCGGACACGAAAAAGGCGCCTTCACAGGTGCGACAGAAAGACGTCTGGGCAAATTCGAACTGGCAGATAAAGGTACGATATTTCTTGACGAGATTGGAGATATGAGTCCTAACACTCAGGCCAAAGTCCTGAGGGTCCTTCAGGAGCAGAGTTTCGAACGATTAGGTGGTATAGAAACTCTTCGTGTTGACGTAAGGCTCATAAGCGCAACCCATAAAGATCTGCTTAAAGAGATCAAGGAAAGTAATTTCAGAGAGGATCTATACTACAGGTTAAAAGTTGTTGAAATTTTACTTCCGCCATTGAGAAACCGCAGAGAAGACATTATAATACTGGCAGAAAAGTTTATTCAATATTTCTCTGAAAAGCACCGAAAGAAAGTAAAATCAATATCAAAGGAAGCAGTAAAAGTTTTCACCAGTTATTCCTGGCCGGGCAATGTAAGAGAGTTGCAAAATGTTATAGAAAGTGCAGTCGTAATGGCAAATTCTGAAACTCTCGAAATCAGCGACTTCCCGGAAGAGCTCAGCAATCCTGATAGTAACCTTAGCTTCGATTATAATCTACCTTTCAGAGACGCAAAAAAGATAGTCGTGGATACATTCGAAAGGGATTTTGTAAACAGGAAGTTAGCAGAGAACAATGGTAACATAAGTAAAACTGCTGAAGCACTCGGTATGCACAGACAAAGCTTACAGCAAAAAATTAAAGAACTTAATCTGAAACAGACATGAAAAACAACTTTGTCCATTTACACGTCCATAGCGATTACAGCCTGTTAGACGGTGCATGCAGGATCAATGACCTTGTTGATAAAACCAAAGCTTTAAACATGAAGAGCGTGGCATTGACAGACCATGGCAATATGTTTGGAGCAATCGGCTTTTACGAATATGCCAGGCAAAATGATATAAAACCGATCCTGGGCTTTGAATCGTATGTCGCTCCGGGCAGTAGATTAAAGTATGAGGGAAGCAAACAGAAAACATATCACTTAACGCTTTTGGCTGAAAATCTTGACGGATATAGAAACCTTTTGAAACTGTCATCGTCATCATACCTGGAAGGTTTCTATTATAAGCCCAGAATTGATAAAGAGTTGTTAAATGAGCATTCTAAGGGTGTTATCTGTCTGAGTGGATGCATGCAATCGGAAATAAATCAAAACCTGTTGAATAATGATTATGAAAAGGCATTAAACGTTGCATCTGAGTACAAAGATATCTTTGGCGCTGAAAATTTCTATCTGGAGCTGCAGAACAATAGAATAGAACGCCAGGATGAGTTGGTAAAAGAAGCGTTAAAAATCAGTCAGAATCTGGATTTAAAAACGGTTGCCACTAATGACATACACTACATGGAATATGACGATTATAATGCCCATGACGTGCTCTTATGTATAAACACGAGAAAATCCATACATGATGTCAAAAGGATGCGCTTAAGCACTAATGAATTCTACTTCAAATCACAGGAGCAGATGGAGAAAACCTTTGGAGATCTACCGGATGCGATAATGAATACTTCATTGATCGCTGACAGATGCAATGTTGAACTGGATTTAAATACAATGCACCTGCCAAGGTTTCACCCGAAGGAGGATTCTCTCTGCTACAAACCTGGAATGACCAATAAACAGCACCTGAGGGCACTCTGTGAACACGGTGCTTTAGAGTTATACGGAAAAATTGATGATGTAATTAAAGAGAGATTAGACCATGAACTGGGAGTGATAGAAGAAACCAAGTTTATTGACTACTTCCTCATCGTCTGGGACTTCATAGATTTTGCAAATAAAGAACAGATACCAGCCATCGCCCGTGGTTCCGGTGCGGGTAGTTTAGTTGCATATCTACTCGGAATCTCAAACATAGATCCTATCAAATACGATCTACTGTTTGAAAGGTTCCTGAACGCCGAAAGACTTTCCATGCCTGACCTTGATATTGATTTCTGTGCCGATGGCAGAGACAAAGTAATTCAATATGTGCGAAAAAGATATGGCGGAGACAACAATGTCGCACAGATTATCACATTTGGAACCATGAAGGCCAAAGCTGTGGTCAGGGATGTTGGCAGGGCCATGGATATACCGTTGCCTGTAGTCGATAAAGTAGCAAAATTAATCCCACCTGCACTGGGCATCACATTAAAAGAAGCACTTGAACAGGAACCTGAACTACAAACTATGTATGACAGTGAGCAGCAGATACAGGAGCTGTTCAATATTTCTACAAGACTCGAAGGACTTCGAAGACATGCCTCTACACACGCCGCAGGTGTGGTAGTTTCTGATGAACCTTTAACCAACTATATCCCGCTGGCAAAGAACAAGGATACCGTAATAACACAATATGATGGTGAAACCCTTGTTGAGAAGATAGGCCTGTTAAAGGCTGATTTTCTTGGAGTAAGGAAGTTCTCTGTTATTGATAAGGCAAGGCTGCTTATAGAGGCTACAACCGGTACGGTTATTGATATAGATAAACTTCCGATAGATGACAAAAAAACATATGACTTGTTGTCACGAGGTGACGTAAAAGGAGTTTTCCAGGTAGAGACAAGCAGAGGTTTCAGAGACTTGCTGATGAAACTTAAACCTGATAAATTTGAGGACGTCTTACCACTGGTTGCACTATATCGACCCGGACCACTGGGAAGTGGAATGGTTGATACCTTCATAAATTGCAGACACGGCAGAGAAGCCGTGAAATATCTCCATCCAATGCTCGAACCGCTGCTCAAAGAGACATATGGGCTGATCGTTTATCAGGAACAGGTAATGCGTATCGCAAACAGACTTGGAGGATTTACCCTTAACGAAGCGGATAATCTGAGAAAGGCAATGGGTAAGAAAAAGCCGGAGGTTATGGCAAAATTCAAGGTCCAATTTCTAAACGGAGCCAAAGAAAATAAAATACCTGGAAATGTTGCAGAAAAAATCTTCGAACTGATGGAATATTTCGCAGGATACGGGTTTAATAAATCACACTCTGCTGCGTATGCCATGGTCTGCTACCAGACTGCTTATCTAAAGGCTAACTACCCAACGCAATACATGGCAGCCCAGATGACGTGCGAAAAACAGAACAACCTGAAGATAGTAGACTATATGCATGAATGTAACCGAATGGGTATAGAGCTACTGCCGCCATGCGTAAATGAAAGCTTCTCCGATTTCACAATAGTATCAGACCAACAGGTCAGGTTCGGTCTTGGGGCAATAAAAAATGTTGGTGAAAAGGCTATAGAATCAATCATTGAGTCAAGAGAAAAGGATGGTGAGTTTACCACAATATTTGATTTCTGTGAGCGAGTAGACTTGCGACTGGTAAACAAACAGGTAATGGAAAGCCTTATCAAATCAGGATGTTTTGATTCGATGCCGGGGTACAGATCTCAATTTTTTGAAGGAATAGACATGCTACTGAAAGTTGGTGCAAAATCAAATAAAGACCGCCGCATGGGACAGTTGAACCTTTTCGGTGCACAAGAGAATGCAATGGACTTAAACGCCTTACATAGCCTGCCTGAAACAGAAAAGTGGTCTGAAAAGCAACTGCTTAAAGCGGAAAAAGAGGCAATGGGGCTTTATGTCAGTTCACATCCATTAAAGAGGTATAAAGATGCTATAGAGCATTATTCAGATATAACGACAGGAGAACTTTCGGAAAAGCCTGAAGATGCCGTGGTCTTGATAGGTGGAATAGTTGACAGCGTTAATCGTACTATCACTAAAAAGGGCAAACCGATTGCATATTTTACCATCGAAGATATGGAAGGAATAGCGAAATGCGTGATTTTCACAAAAAAGCTGGCATCCCTCAATGATCAGCTCCACGCCGATGAAGTGGTCTTTGTTAAAGGAAAAGTAGGCTTCAGAGATACGGAAGCCTCAATCAGGGTTGATGAAATAATAACTCCTGAAGAAATGGAAAAATTAATAGAGAACAAACCGCCAAAGAATGCTATAATACGCCTCAAATATGCACAAATAAATGATGATATTCTCTCAGGCTTGAAAGAAATCCTCTCAGCAAATAAAGGGCCTTGTCCTGTATTCATAAAATTAGAGATCCCGGATAATAAATCAGTAACGATAAAGGCATCTAACGGGTATTCTGTGTCCTTAAACGAAAACGTGTTTAGCGGAATAAGAAACCTGGTTGGAGAAGGATGCCTGGTCTCAAAAAGCGCATGAATATGTAAGACACAGACCCGGCAGGACAGAAAGTTTGGATCTTGTAGAGATGGACACTGCCCGCCATGTTGTTTTCAAATGAATAAATATCAAGTTACAATTTAAATTAAGGAAGGTATTGAGGAAATGAAAAAAGAATTAACTTACGCACTGATAACTCCGTATAGCTTATTAAAAAGCAGAACGGGCGGCATAATATGCAGGCTTTTATCTTTGTCTGATCTTGAGCTTGTAGGCGCCAGGATGTACACTCCCAGCGACAAGTTTCTGGATAAATACATAAAGACTATCGAAACACAGAAGATGAAAGCCGTGTGGAAGAAAGCAATGATAGATTATGTGAACAACATGCTGAGAAAGAAGAACAAACTTGGTATAGTAAACCGTGCGATGCTTCTTCTTTTTGAGGGTAAGAACGCGGTTGACGTCCTCCATAATAAAGTGATTGGCTCAGCATCCGACCCGTTAAGAGGAGACACCATCAGGGGTACTTTCGGTGACACCATAGTTTCAGAGGACGGCAAGGTTGAATATTTCGAACCGGCAGTCCTTACATCAGCTGACAAAGCCTCAAATATTAAGCAGCTTAAGTTATTCTCGAAATATGCATTAAGCGATGGTGGTATCGTGGATGATGTTATGGCTTTTGGCAAAAACAAGAAACCTGAAACTTCACTCATAATTCTAAAACCCTTTGAAAAGCATGATCCGCGTGCCGGAAACATAATAAGCATGATGTCAAGGACCGGTTTCTATATAGTCGGTATCAAACTCCTTGACTTGAGTACTAAACAGGCAGAAGAGTTTTATGGCCCTGTAAAAGACTTCTTCAATAGCAGTTTCGATGATAAATTTAAACCGGATCTGGTTGAACAATTAAAAACGACATTAAAACAGAAAGACTTCTCATTTGAACTGACGGATGAACTTTTGAATAATATGGCAGCTCAGATGAAAAGACCAAAAGTAGATACTGAATTCAACAGCATACTACAATACATGACAGGCAGTGAACCATCTCCATTTGCTAATACCAAAGAGACATTTGATGGAAAACAGACTATCTGTATCGCAGTATTGTATCAGGGCATAAATACAATCAAAACTATCCGAGAACTATTAGGAGCTACAGATCCAAGAAAGGCGAAGTATTCCAGCATCAGACGTTTTTATGCACTGGATATAAGAAAAAATGCAGTACACGCATCTGATTCACCGAAAAGCGTAATTAGGGAAAGAAGAATCATAGGCTTCAATAAAAATGAAAAAAACTGTGACATTAAACAGTTAATTAATCGATATATTAAGAAGGGTTAACCTTCAAGAAAATAGAAATAGTTTACGTTACTCAAGTATGGTTGTACGGAAATTCCCGAAACGTCATTTAGTAACGTAACTTTCATCATTATGTTGGATATTCAAAAATTAGAAGTGGGGCCTTTGGACGCTTGTTGTTACATAGTTTCAACAAAGCATTCTGAGGCCATGGTCATAGACCCGGGCGGTGATACCGAAAAAATACTGGACTGCCTGGAACAGAAAAAACTTCACCCTGTTATTCTCGTTAATACTCATGGACATGGGGACCACATTGGCGCAAACAAAGAGTTGAAGGAAAAGTTTCCGGATATTCAGATCTGTATTCATACCGATGATGCTGAAATGCTGGAGGACCCATTCAAGAATCTCTCGCTTCTGGGTGGAAAAAGATATTCATCCCCACCGGCTTGCAGAACTCTGAATCACGACGATAAAATTGAACTGAATGGCTATGAGTTCAGGGTTTTACACCTTCCCGGTCACACACCAGGTGGAATAGGAATTTATACCGATTCTACAGACAATGGAGAAACTCCAATACTGTTTTCGGGAGATACTCTTTTTGCTGGAGGATATGGCAGGACAGATTTACCCGGAGGCAGCCATAACCATCTACTCCAATCGATTAAAGAATGTATTTTCAAGCTGGATGAAAACACAGTTATTTATCCCGGACACGGATCATCTACAACAGTAAAAGCTGAAAAAGAAAGGTTTAAATGATAGAAGAAAAAGGGAACGTAAAGGATATCCTCATAGAAGAGGAAATGAAAGAGTCGTACCTGACCTTTGCAATGAGTGTAATCATGAGCCGTGCATTGCCTGATGTGAGGGACGGTCTTAAACCATCGCAGAGAAGGATACTCGTTGCAATGAACGATCTCAACCTTGGCCCTGGCGCCAAGTTCAGAAAATGTGCAAAGATATGTGGTGACACAACAGGAAATTACCATCCACATGGTGAGCAGGTTGTATATCCCACACTTGTACGTCTGGCACAGGATTGGAGCCTGAGATACACACTGGTAAGAGGCCAGGGTAACTTTGGATCAATTGATGGTGACCCCCCTGCTGCAATGAGATATACGGAAGCTAAAATGACTCATGCTTCTGCCGAAATGATGGAGGATATTAAACAGGACACCGTTGATTTCACGCCGAATTACGATGAAACACGCCTAGAGCCATCAGTACTTCCTGCAAAATTTCCTAACATTTTATGTAATGGTGGGTCCGGTATTGCTGTTGGAATGGCAACAAGCATACCTCCCCACAATGTAAATGAGGTGTGTGATGGAATAATAAGAGTTATTGATAATCCGGATGTGACCATAGATGAACTTTTAACCGTCGTAAAAGGTCCTGATTTTCCAACTGGAGCCTTAATATGCGGAGCAAAAGGGATCGTTGATGGATATAGAACTGGCAGAGGCATAATAACAGTAAGGGCAAAGTATCATACAGAAACTGCAAAAAACAACAAACAGAGCATCGTTGTGACTGAAATCCCCTATCAGCTTAACAGGGACAGGATAATAGAGAGAATTGCGGAATTAGTTAGAAATGATGTGATAAAGGGCATAACAGATGTTCGGAATGAAAGTGACAGAGAGGGAAGCAGAATTGTTATCGTTTTAAAAAGAAATGAGGAAGTAGATGTTATTATAAACCAGTTGTATAAGCACACATCGCTGCAGAGCACTTTCAGTGTTATTATGATAGCATTGGTAGACGGCCGCCCTGAAACATTAAACCTGAAGCAGTTACTAAATGCTTATATCACACATAGGAAAGAAATAATCAGGCGACGGACACGCTTCCTGCTTGACCGTGCGGAAGAGAGAGCTCATATCCTGGAAGGATTGAGGATTGCCCTTGAAAACATTGATGAGGTTATTCAGCTGATAAAGGCCTCGAAAACTGTCGAGGATGCAAGGGAATCACTGGTGTCAAGATTCTCTCTCTCAGAGAGACAGGCGAACGCTATCCTTGAAATGAGACTGCAGAGGTTAACGAACCTGGAACAGTCCAAGATTGAAGAGGAGTATCAGAAAGTCTGTGATAATATCAGGGAATATAAGGATATTCTTGCAAATGAAAATCTGGTCCTGGATATTATCAGGGAAGACCTTCACGAGGTAAAAGAGAAATACGGAGATGAAAGAAAGACGGAAATTGTTGCCGATATTGGCGAATTCAACATGGAAGACCTCATCTCCGAGGAAGATGTTACCGTCATAATTACCCATGAAGGATACATAAAGCGATTACCTCTTACCACGTACAGGAAGCAACACCGTGGAGGAAAAGGCGTTACCGGTACTGGTATGAAGGAAGGCGACTTCGTTGAAAATCTCTTTATTGCGTCAACACACGACTACATACTGTTCTTTACGGATATGGGCAAGGTGTACTGGCAGAAGGTATATGACGTCCCTAACGCAAGCCGTATAGCAAAGGGACGGGCAATAGTTAATCTTCTTGAATTAGGTAAAGATGAGAATGTCACATCCACGATACCTGTTCGCAAATTTGACGACAGACAATTGGTCATGGCAACTCAGAATGGAATAATAAAGAAGACTGTTCTCAACGCTTTCGGACGCCCTAAGAAAGGCGGAATAATCTCAATCCTGCTTGACGACAGTGACAAACTGATAGGTGTTAAACTGACACAGGGAGGACAGGAGATTGTGCTTGGCACGGAAAATGGAAAAGCTATCCGTTTCTCAGAGGACGATGTGCGATGCATGGGACGTGCAACACGAGGCGTTAAGGGTATTGGACTTAAGGGTGATGACAAGGTCAAAAGCATTGTTGTAGTTGACAAAAACGCAACACTCTTAACCGTCTGTGAAAATGGATTCGGAAAAAGAACAGACTACAGTGAATATTCTGTCCAGCGCAGAAGCGGTCAGGGTGTCATTAACATCAAGACAACTGACAGAAATGGCAAGGTTGTCGCTCTGATAAACGTAAGCGATTACAACGAACTCATGATGATGACAGCACAGGGCATGATAATTCGTACCTCTATTAATACCATAAGATCCATTGGCCGTAATACTCAAGGCGTAAAGCTTATTTCACTGAAGGCAGGAGACAAGGTCGTATCCGTCGCACCGGTTATAGGCGAGGACGAAGAAGATACAGAAGGAACTGAGGCAGATGTAGCAGGACCACAACAGCCTGAACAAACAGAATAATGCTACGTGAAAATATTATTTTTCATGAAACACCTCTGGTTTCCGCGCTCTGCACAAGGATCCATTGATAGTATGATGATAGAGGATAATACAAAACCAGAAGAAACTAACGATGAGATTATAAACGCATCAGACTTCGTTCAATGGAATGCATTTTTCTGGAAACTAATAAGGTCGTTAGCAATTATAGTTGCAGCTACAACTGCAATCTTTTTCATCTGCAAATGGTTAATATATTAGCCAACAACAGGAATTAACTGCTTGCTTGTCAGTGATGATGGTGATGATGCCCGCCCCCACCTTCTAACGGCCCGCCAACTTTTTCAAGCGCTTCGGAAAGTGATTTGCCTGCCACTTCCATATCACTGATAGCCTTATCAATCAATTGGGCAACTTCCTCTCCTGACTCTTTTCTGGCCTCACCTTCCCACTTTCTGAATTCAGCTATATGGTTGTTATTGTGTCCAATCCAGTGCGGTAACAGTACTCGTAACTTCTCTATTGTATTTTGTTCTGACATGTGTTCTTTTTTAAATTTATGTGCAACCTCGTACACCTATCGAATTAATAATCACTAATCTTATTTTGCCTGAAGCATTGTTTTACCTGAAAGGAAATCAATAGTTTTTATTGCTACGCCTGGAATAAGCTTTGGCTCTTCAAATAACGTACTGATCCTGATCCCCTCTTCAACCACTTCAAGTTGTGCAACGTCTTCCATTACTAATTCCTGTTGACCATCCTTATCCTGCATTATTTTCATCTGACACATAGTTTTTCCCTTTGAAAAAAAAGTTATATATCTTCAAGATGATTATTTAGTGAAAACTTTATGTATTCTTTCTGTCTAGTAAACTGTATCAGGCCTCCCACAACTCCTGATTCCTCATACATTCAATTAAAACAGAACACTTTAAAATAGCAACTATTTTTTCGAAGCGACCCTGTTATAAGCAATACCAGATTGCCTTCAAAAAAGATATTTGACAAAAAAGATTATTTAGCTCAAAATACCCAAAAAAATAGTTTTCGATGAAATACGATACAAAAGAAAGATTTAAATACAAATTTCAATCCTATCGCTAGCAAATATCAACCGACAAGGTAATTTAGAATGGAAAACAAAATAATAAATATACTCTATGTCGAGGACGAAATCGACCACGCGATTCTTATCGGCGAATATATCGAAGAGATCAAGAATGTTCATTATGAAATGACACATGTACAGCAGCTTGATGAAGCATTATTGGAACTTGATACTGAACGTTATGATATTGTCATGCTGGATCTGTCTCTGCCTGACAAACAGGGAGTAGATACAATTACCACGGTTTGCGAGAGAGCACCTAATATTCCGGTTGTAGTAATGACAAGCTTGAAAGATGAATCTATGGCAATCAGGGCTTTGCAAAGAGGAGCCGAAGAGTATCTTGTCAAGGGGGAAATGAATAGTCATGCGCTTTCACGTATTTTACGATATGCTATCATGCGGCACAAAGGCCGTGTAGAACTGCAATCTCTCTCTTGTTGATGATCTGACAAGCTTGTACAACCAGAGAGGTTTTATGCTTTTCGCCCAACAACAGTTAAGCATTGCAATACGAACTAAACGCGGAATGATACTCTTTTTTATCCACATTGAAGGTCTTAACGAGATCAATGAAAAACTTGGCAATCAGTATGAAGATATGGCTAAAATCGAAACTGCTAATATCCTCAAAGAAGCATTTAGAGAATCTGATATCATAGCGCGCCATGGCAGAGATGAGTTTACAGCTATAGCAATAGAGTCATTCGATGCTAACAATGAAATTATAATAACGCGCTTGCAGGATGAATTAGAAAACCGTAATAAGCAGGAAAACCGCCTTTACAAACTATCACTGTGTATAGGAAAGGCATACTACGACACAGAAGAATTGTGCACTATAGAAGAGTTGATAGATCGTGCAAAACTGTCAATGCTTGAGCAAAAGAAGAACACATTATAATATTAATTAATACGAGGTATTTCAAAATCACTTAACCTGGATGAGACAGAACCAGGCAGAAGTTAATAAACAACAAAGCTCAAACCCCAAATAATAGACAAATACCAAATTACAATACCCAAACCACCAAAATCAATTTTTCTATTTGAATTTGTTTGCTATTTGAAATTTGTTCACCTTACAGAAATATTATGCGTCAAATCAATACAGAACAGATAACAGAGATAATCGAAAGACTTTGTACGGATGCAAATTATAACCTGGGAGATGATCTCATCACTTCATTAAGGAGTGCCTTGGAAAAAGAGGAATCTCCTCTGGGTAGAGAAGTAATTACGCAGTTATTGGAAAATGCAGAAATTGGCAGAAAAGAACAAGTTCCAGTTTGCCAGGATACCGGCTTTGCTATTATATTCATTGAACTTGGTCAGGAAGTAGTGTTTACAGGAGGTGATTTGCAGGAGGCTGTTAATGAAGGAATAAGACGCGGCTACAAGAATGGTTTACTACGCAAGTCAATTGTGAAAAACCCCATAGATCGTATCAACACTGGTGATAACACTCCGGCAGTAATCCATACAGATATAGTTTCCGGCGACAAATTAAAAATCACATTTGACGCAAAAGGTGGCGGATGTGAAAATATGAGCCGTTCTGCTATGCTGACACCTGCACAGGGCAGAAAGGGTGTGATAGATTTTGTAGTTGAAACGGTAAGAACAGCAGGCGCAAATCCGTGTCCACCGATAATAGTTGGAGTCGGCCTGGGAGGGACATTTGATTATTCTACTCTGTTAGCAAAGAAAGCAATATTACGTCCTGTGGGCAGTAACAATAAAGATAAAACTATTGCCAGTTTGGAAATTGAGCTTTTGGAAAAAATTAATAAACTGGGAATTGGGCCTCAAGGGCTTGGCGGAAGGACAACGGCTTTAGCCGTGCAGGTAGAAACATTTCCCTGCCATATTGCCAGCTTACCGGTTGCCGTGAATATTGAGTGCCACTCACACAGAACTAAGACTGTTGTGATTTAATTGTATGGAAATTTTAAAAAAAGCTCACGAGAAGACAAAAAAATATCTATTATGACTGAATATATTGATCTGAAGACACCATTAGAGAATGCTACTATTGAGAAGCTGAAAGCCGGAGATAAGGTCAGGATCAGTGGAGTATTATACACAGCTAGAGATGCTGCTCACAAACGGCTTATAGAGATGGTTGAAGCAGGTAATAATTTACCTTTTGACGTAAAAGGACAATTGCTTTATTACGTTGGCCCTACTCCTGCAAAACCCGGACAGGTAATAGGATCTGCCGGCCCCACTACAAGCTACAGGATGGACACGTATGCCCCTACTCTTATAAAAATGGGTTTAAAGGGAACGATCGGGAAGGGTAGTAGATCAAAAGAGGTAATTGAAGCGATGAAAAAGTATAAGGCCATCTATTTTGCCGCAGTTGGCGGCGCTGCGGCCCTGATTGCAAAGACAATAAAGAGAGTAGAAATTATTGCATTTGACGATCTCGGGACAGAAGCCATTCGTAAGATGGAAGTAAAAGATTTTCCTGCAATTGTCGTAAATGACACAAATGGTGGTGATTTATACGATATAGGCAGGAAAAAATACAAGATACCGATATAGCTTTTGATGTATCTGGAACCCGGGAACCAGAACCTTTGATGGCTCGTGAAATCAAGGTTCCCCCCCTTCTGGATTTTTATAATATTTTCTCCAGTTCTGAAGCTGCAAATCCGACAATCGCAGAACAGAACTTCCTTCTTTCAGGAGTTTTAAATGTTCCTTTTTCCCTCCATGTACATGTCAATCCGCTACAATCCTGTTTCTTGTATCTTTCATTAAACTTCGTTAAAAAGTCATTAACCTTTTCAAAAACCCCTGTGTTATCGTCCGCAATATCTACTCGTCCATATTTTAAACCTATTGCTATAACGGAACCGGTTATCGCACCACATACATTCCCAGAACCTCCCATACCTGTTCCAAAACCTGTAGTACATTTGAGAACCTCTTCAGGGAATTCTCCAATAATACCTTCCTCTTTAATCGCATGAAGAATACTTTCGGCGCAGGCAAAGCCCTTCAGATAATTCTCTTTAGCCTTTTCAGGAAAAGACATATTCAATCTCCTTTTACTGTTCTACTGCCACTATTAATCTGTTAACTTAAATGATTTATTATATTACGAAAGCAGATTAACGTACATCTAAAAAACACACAAAGAGCTGATAACACAAAATGACTTTGCAATTTCTCTGCTTTACGATATAACATGAGGACATCTAATCAATACTAAAACCATTGAATTACCTATACAAATAATTAACTCAAAAGAGACAAAAGACAGTAAATTGAAACTTAGAAAACTGCCAGGAAACAAGCCACTAATCATACTATTTGCATACCTCTCTATCTTTACATTCAGCCATAATCATATTTCTCTCGCTACTGAACAAACTACAGAGCAAGGAGAATACAACGTTATAGATAACCTCATTGTTAACAACAGGAACAAATTCAAAACAGTGATCCATGAAAGTGAAGCAGAGGGAGTATCAGAAATGAGGAAGCTTATTGCAAGCTCACTAATTGAGGAGTCCTGGGCATATTTATCACACCAACAGAAATGGATTGAGATCGGTCGCAATGAAGAGGCAGAAAAGAAGATTGACAAACGCTATATAACTAAAGCAGAGCTTGATATTCCGCTGTTGGACAAATTAATGAACGAAAACAACAACATGGTCTTATACCATTTTCATCCGTCCCATTCCCTCTCTTTAGAAGATAAGATCAGAAAACGAGAAAAAAGTGGTACACCCATGGATAATAAGGAAATTGAGAAAGAAAGAGTAAAGATATTAGTCAAAAGCTCTTATCCATCCAGATCAGACCTCTTAAATATGATTGGAAACTCAATGGAATTCTTTGAGAGAAACGCTGAAGGAAATATCACGTTTAAAGTGTGTTCACATTATGGCATTACGGAATATTATCTGACTGATGAGGGAATGGAATACCTGCACACAGGGAATTCCTTTAAACAGATTTTATGGGTAAAGGAGATAAGTTCATCGGCAAATATTGAGGTAAACGTCAAAGGGGAAATTCTGGAAATGAATCCCATGGAAACAAGAGATCCATTAAAGAGGATCAAGATGAGTCCCAAACAAAAGAGAAAACCGGTGTCCAGATATATAATAATTGATCCGCTAACCAGGATCCGGAGAGCTATTGATACAATGAATGACAAGCATATAAGAGTAACATTCACACCGTACCATTAAGGTAAATACTCCAAAATTACACATGCTTACTTATTAAAAATACATTGCGGAAATAATTTCCTTTTTCTGGTAACACCAGTTGGATAATTCTTAAACAAGACCATCTATTAAATATACATTTTCAGTGCACAAGTTATTGAATGATTGATACCTATCCTATAGTCACCAAGAACTTACAGAAAGCCGAATAGTTTCTTTGCCATAATCTCTACGTACGATACAGCTTTTGCGATTCATCACTAATATAAAAAACCTGCTATATTCACTTTTTGTATGATTAAGGAGGAAACAGTGATGAAAAGCAACCTTACCGAGCACGTAGAATGTGATGAAAGTTATGATGATATTTATCCATCAATTGTGAAACAGCAACCATCGCTTTTAAAAAAGATAGTTCTACGTCTATCTCTTAGTTTTGAACGTATATGGAATAGAGTATGTCATTCAAAGAAGCCAGGAAGTTGCTTGTAGTAATAGCACTTTATCAATCTTGGTCAAATTAAACAGTCTACATACAGTTCAAAACGTATAATTATATCTCACTCCTGTACGTGCAGGCAGAATGCTATTTACACATATCGGTTAGAGTCGGGATGATTATTCCACTCTATTATATTTTGTAGTTGGCCCAACAAGTCCGTCTTTTTCTCTCGGTTCGTCCGTTAGCGAAAACTCACTTTCAGATACTGAAACCTTAAAATAGCTTGGAGGCCTTCGGCTTGCTACAGAGTCATTTCTGAAATCAAACTTTATACGATCTGCTTCAACAATCTTATAATTGCCATTTAACTTCATCGTCGTCCCTCTTGAACCTTCAGTAACAATTAACACCGTACCATTATCATGAAAATCATAGGATTCAGTCTCTAATTTATTGATCCACTTGCCATACAATTGCCTTTCAATCTCGATATATGGCCTATTCTCTGCAACAACAGACTTAACAGCCAAATCGGCTTCTGGCTTATCCTTAGCTACAGCTTCTTTCTCACTGGAAGCACCAGTAAGCATTGATCCTCCATGCCCTTGCAATCTACCAAGAAAGTTATTTCCAAACTTTTCCATAATCTTTGCCTCATTTCCAGCTGTTGTACCAGCCTCATCTGTTGCCGTTGCAGAAGTTGCCGACGCGTCCTTCTCTACTGTGCTGGCTTGGGAATCAATATGCTCTCCAGATTCTGCTTTGTCAGATTCAAAATCAGCAACCGGTGGTTCTGAAGTAACGGCATTATTGGTGGTCTGGCATCCATAAACGGCAAACAACAGGAACACCGCAAAAAAAGACTTATATAATAATCTCTGTGTGACTTTCATTTTTTAGATTCTCCATATGGTATTTGTTAATAGATTGATTCATGTAGAAAAACATATTACAACTATTAATAAGGACTGTAAAGAAATAACTCGATAAGAGCGACATTAGGTTGACATGTAAATGTTTATATGCTAGAAAATAACGTACTTTGCTGGCAGGATTCATTGTGCATACAACACAAAACTCAACCGGTAAACCACTATCTTCAATCTGTTCCATTTTATCTTTTATCATCATTTAAATGATGATTTTACATTATGTAGAGTGTCAGGAGTGTTATTTTTATGAGATTCCCTTTTGCTGAATATGGTACCAAAGAGCTCTCGTTTTTTGGAATGTTCTTGTTTGTAATGATAGTTTTGAGCCTCTTTTTTTATCCGTTGGCAAGTATACCGTTTTTTGTATTCCTATCTTTTGTTTTATATTTCTTCAGGGATCCCAACAGAGACATTCCTGATGGAGAAGACAATTTAGTCTCTCCCGCTGACGGTAACATAATTGCAATTTCACAGGTACAAGAGGATAACTATTTAAAATGCAAGGCGTTAAAGATTGCAATATTTATGTCTGTATTCAGTGTTCACGTCAATAGAATTTCATATGGTGGAAAAGTAGAGTTTATAAAACACGTACCCGGGAAGTTCCTGGATGCACGTTCTCCTGATTGTTCTGAAATGAATGAACATAATTTGATGGGAATTTTGACAGGAGATGGAAAAACAAAAATAATGATAAAACAGGTTGCAGGTAAGGTAGCCAGAAGAATTGTATGCGACTGTACCGTTGGACAGGATGTTGAACGAGGCAAGAGATTCGGTATGATTAAGTTCGGTTCCAGACTGGAAGTCTACATTCCTGAACAAGCAGCTTTTGAAATAGCTATAAAAGAAGGACAAATGGTATCAGCAGGGTCTACTATACTGGGTACACTGAAAATATGATGCATTGTAAACAGCTTTGTAAACAGAAACTAAAAAGAGTATGATTGCTGATAGCAAGACACTATTATAATTTTTTTTAAATCAAAAATGTTTACGGGTATAATTGAGCACTTAGGTAAAGTAAAACAGGTAAGTCAACAGGCGAATTCGGCAGTTATTGCTGTTGACATAGGGCCATTAAAGGATGGTGCTGTTCCTGGTGATAGCATCGCCATAAACGGAGCCTGCCTGACAGTAACACAGATAAAGGGCACTGCAGTACATTTTGATGTCTCAAGAGAAACATTAAGCAAAACTGCCATTGGTGATTTATGCATATCTGATAATGTAAATATAGAGAGATCACTGAAAATAGGAGACAAACTCGGTGGACATTTTGTAACTGGGCATGTCGATTGTATTGGCACAATCAATAAAATAGAAAACGAACCCGGTCAATGCACCGTTTGGTTTTCTGTAAGCAACGATATCTCTAACATGATGATCAAAAAAGGGTCTGTAGCCATAGACGGGATTAGCTTAACAATTGTAGATCTCAAGGAGAAGTTGTTTTCGGTTGCTCTTATTCCATTTACACTTGAAGCCACTACATTAGGGTTCAAGAAAGCAGGCCAGAAGGTCAACATAGAGACAGATATGTTAGGTAAGTGGGTGAAACGAATATTAACAACTAGTGACAATACCACATCAGGAATAACAGAAGAGATGTTAAAGGAAAAAGGATTCATGTGAAGCCGGTAGTTTACTACCTGAATTGAGTGATTTGTGTAGTTGAGTATAGCTCACCTAAAAAACTATGAAACCTGAAGCTAAAGAAAAAAACTTAATCGGAATAACAATGGGAGATCCCGGTGGCATAGGCCCGGAAGTTATCCTTAAAGCATTGACATCGCCTGAAATAAGAGCTGCGGCAAATTATGTAGTGATTGGTTCTGAAAAGGTTTTAAGTAATATCTCAGACAGAGTCCTGACAGATAACATAAGCGTATTAGATCTGGATAACTTTACAGTTAATAATGCCCTGGCGCACAAACCCCTGCCAGAAAGCGGCAAGGCATCTGTAGAATATATTATAAAGGGGCTCGATCTGGCGCTTAACGGAAAAATAGACGCACTTGTAACAGCACCCATAAGTAAAGAAGCAATCAAACTGGCTGGTTTTGATTATGCCGGACACACGGAGTTACTCAAGGAAAAGACGTCTGTAGAAAATGTAGTAATGTTTATGGTTGGAAAAGGACTTAGGGTCGCGTTTGTCACTACTCACCTTGCAGTAAGTGAAATATCTGGAGCTATAAACCAGGAAAATGTATTTCCCACCATACAAATAACAGCAACAGGGCTTAAAACTTTTTTTGGTATAGATCAACCGAGGATTGCAGTTTGCGGTTTAAATCCGCATTGCGGTGACGGTGACCGCTTCGGTACGGAAGAGAGGGATGTTATCATACCTGCAATAGAACGTGCACAGGAAATGGGAATTGATTGCCACGGGCCTCTATCTGCCGACACGGTTTTTAACAAAGCACTCAATGGAGAGTTTGATATTGTTGTAGTCCAATTTCACGATCAGGGAGCTATCCCGATAAAAATGCATGCTTTTGATTCCGGAGTAAATATTACGCTTGGCATACCTGTTATCAGGACTTCACCCACACACGGTACCGCCTTTGATATTGCAGGAAAAGGTATTGCAGGTTCAGGTTCAATGATTGAGGCAATAAAAACGGCAATTATGATGGCGGAAACACGAAAACATTTATTTGTGTAACAGACAAAACTAGAAAAGGAGCGAAAATATGGGAAAGGTGTTAATTACGTATTATAGCAGAACAGGCAAAACCGAAAAAATGGCTGAGTATATTGCAGAAGGTGTTCGTTTTAGTGGTAATAGTGCTGAGATCAGAAAACTCGCAGATATTAAGAGTGAACAGGAGTTAGATGGATACGACGGTTATGTATTAGGTTGCCCTACCTACCACAGAGACATGACAGCAAATATGAAGACATTTTTATTTCTGGTAGAAAAAGCAAAACTGAATGGAAAAGTGGGAGGCGCTTTTGGCTCATACACCCACAGCGGAGATGCGCCCAAGTATATCTTTGAAACAATGGAAAATGTATTCAAGATGGATATGACTTCGTTAGGATCTTTCAACCTGTTAGAACATTTAGTGGAAGATACAGAGGGTATGAGGGCTTGTCAGGATTACGGAAAAAGCATCAGCGAGAAACTGTGAACGTAAGGGAATACGAATACTTCATTAAGATAGAGTACTTAAATCATGTTCTTTGAAGATATAATTACATTAGACGCTCCTCACACAAAATCAATGTTGAAAGCACTTTTAGAGGAACGAGATGTTCGTGTCAAGAAGCAGTGGGGACAAAATTTTCTAATAGACCAGAATCTGTTGCAGTTTATCGTTAAGGTTTCAGAGCTGAGCCATAATGATGTAGTTCTCGAAATAGGTACCGGCACAGGTTCTCTAACACGTTTGCTTGCCCAAAACGCCAGGCACGTCTTTGCTGTAGAATTGGACCGCAGACTGTTTGAAATCATGGAGGAGACATTAAAGGACTACAATAATGTAACTACATTTAACAGGGATATCCTGAAGTCGAAACATCATATCCATCCAACAATCGTAGCGGCTGTGTCTGATTACATTCAAGCGGCTCCCTCTTCAGAAAACTTAACCGTCAAGGTAGTATCCAATTTGCCATATTATATCAGCACTCCGGTAATTATTGATTTGTTACAGGAAGTATTGCCCATCAAAACAATGATCCTGATGCTTCAGCGGGATACTACGGATAGGATGAAGGCGCAACCTGGGACCAGGAATTATGGCGTACTGTCTATTATGACAAACCTTTTTGCTGACGCAAAAGTATTGAAGAAACTTCCTCCTGACGTATTCTGGCCTGTTCCACTCGTGGATTCTGCAATCGTCAAGATGACAGTTAATCGTCACAAGTATGCTGACAAAATTCGTGATTTTCAAAACTTTCAGAATGTTATACATGCAATATACGTTTCAAGAAGAAAGACATTACTGAACAGTCTGTCATCGCTTTGCTCGGGTCTGGGCATGAAAAATGAGTCAAAGGAGATACGTAAAGATTTAGTAGCAATTTTGAAGCGCGTTGACATAAGTCCTAAGAGCAGAGGAGAGGAATTAGACATAGAAGCATTGATTAGCCTGTCCAACGGAATTTCAGAATATCTAAGTTCCAAAAAATAATCTACATCGAATGTAATACTACATTACCATAGAGGTAACAACCACCGGAGGTTCTATGAAGCATTCATTATTACCATATATCTCAATTATATCATTTGTGTTTTTTTTATCAGCGCCCATACATTCGGCTGAAAATAAGATACCAAAAATAAACCTGCGTCCATATTGCAAAATAGTAACTCTTTCTGAGGCGGAAGAAATTGCTGACGTCGTAATACGTGAGAAGAAATTTAATCAGGGCTTTTTTGGACACAGTACAATAAGTCACGATTACGAAAAGAACATAATAGAAGGAGATAACGTCGTTATAGACCATGCTACCGGATTGATGTGGCACCAATCCGGATCATTTAAGAATATAAGCTGGAAGAGTGCAAAGAGATGGGTAACAAAGTTGAATGAAAATGGTTACGCAGGATTTACAGACTGGAGACTACCCACTCTGGAAGAAGCGGTTTCTCTGTTGGAGCCCAGCACGAAAAGCGGTAATCAATTTATTGACCCTGCATTTGATAAAACACAATCGAGTGTATGGACATGTGACAGTAACATTTCGAGTTCCAGTCTCTCTCTGGATAGAGCATGGAGCGTAGATTTTAACTACAGTTTAGTAAGCAGAAAGGACATAATGATCGAAAGAAAAAAAGTTCGTCCGGTACGTGTATATTCTGATGAATGATATGTGATCAATGTGTTCTCCTGTTTTTTGTTTTTTACATTTTTATATTTACAAATCTAATAATTGATTGGAGTTATTTGAATGGCTAACGACGAAGGCTCAGTTTATGTAGTACATTGGACACATACCCCGGAAAACTGCCCGGGCAGAACTAAGGAAGGAGCGAAGATGCTCGTAGATTTCTAGGCAAGACGTGAAGAATTTGAAAAAAAGGGGATAAACATCCTCAATGCATACGTGGGTGTAACTTCACATGAATATTATATTACTGTGCAGACAAACGACTATCCCGGAATGGCTGAATTTTTTCTTCCGCTCGTACCAACACAGACCGGAAAAGTCACACCGGTAATGTCTATGGACAAATGGATAGAGATTAATCAACATTAGCAGATATGATGTGTCAGCACAATCAGTTCTAATACAGCTGATTGTGCTGTAGATGTCAGACGGGAATTTTGTTATTTGATAATTTAGTCATGGTTGCCATGTCGACACTTCGTGGCTAACACCCACAACCATTTCAGTACTACCTGAAACCGTCATAGCGGTTTCTGCCACTGTCCTGCCGATTATATGCCATGAAATCGTCATGATATCTCCCTGCCGCAACTTGTCTGGCACTTTGCTCTTTGCTGATTTTCTTGCGTTCATTATCACGTCTTTCTCTGATGAAATCCCGACGTTTAAACTGAGAATGGTATTGACCATTCTGCACCCTTTTTACAGAGGATTTGTTGACTTTGCTACCCGCATTATTAGCACCAGAGAACAAAAACAAGAAACCAATGACTAATAGTGTGACAGTTACTAACATAGTTGAAAAAACCTTCATATAGTTTCTCTCCTTTCCTTACATTTTTCCTGAAAACAAGTATTTATTATTGAAAATGTACTGGTTTCTCTAAATTGCGAAGTCAGTTAATCACTAATCTAAGCTAAATATAATCTCTCATCCTTCAATAAGTCATTCATTATGGAATGAATAATAGAGAGACTACCTCACACTACATCGCAACTTCCGCACCATTTTTCTATAATACATTATTTAGGGTCTAACAAAGATGCTGACCCTCCGGCATCAACAATGTAACACTTATACATATCGGTACTTATGGCTAATTAGCTCTCCGAAATAATTATCAATTTTCAAGAATAATTTTTCTAAACTTCAAAGTTTTATGTTATAACTCGTTTAATTGTGAAACAATTTCCCAATTTTCAGGCAAAAATTGCAGCCTGTACAAACTTATTATCGGCAGGAACTGTTAATAGTTTAATAAAAAATTTACATAAATATGCGGTATGATGCAATTTACATGAATCATTACTATGTTGATAGTCGACGAGTTATCTGGAGTAGGTGTGGCTTTAAGACGGAACGGCCTGACATCTGTTGGAATAATATCAAAAGTAAAGACGGTATTCCTACAAGGTGATTCTTTAGAAAATAGGATTTATCCCATTCGCATGTTGAGTCACTTTGCCAAACCCAGCTCTTTTCTAAGATTCAAATCTTCCAAGCTCTGCTTGTTCCAGTAGTCTGTCATGATGGCATGTGTGCGTCGTGCATTGGTAGTCAATACTTTTGCATTCTTTCCTGAACCATCCGGATAGGTTTCACTCCAGGAGAGAATATCATATGGAAAGTTTTGGTTAAAGTAGATAGATAATGTCCTCTGAAGGGATGGATACGTCACCGTATACTGAGATATCCCACTATCACCTTCCCGTGTGTGTGTCAGTTCTGCAATGGCATCTTCCGACCCTGCTTCAATCGTGTGTAATATGGTAAAGAAGCTTCCGGGAATCATTCTGATTTTCCCCAACGGAAGAGTTTCTGGAGCTATGCGTATGCGTGTCCATATATCATCCTCAAGGCGCACTGATGGTGTAGTCATGGACTTGTCCCCCCCCCTTTTCAAAGTACGAATACTGCTTTACCTTGTATTGATCACCCTCAAGATTATACTGGAGATAGACCTGGCCGCACCAGTCCTGTCTTGTCGTTGATACTTTTAATGTTTTGATGTACTTCTGTTTCTCTGTGGGGATTGGTGTAAATATGGACTTCATCATGGAATAGTCGTAGATACCCGTATTGAATCTTTTGATAGAGTTGAGCTTCAAGACTGGAATGCTTCTTTTTCTGGATGATTCATAATCTGATTTTACGTGTATGTCCGGAAGAAACGGTTCAGTAACAAATATTAAAATCGCATGACCAGAATGGATTTCACCATATCGGCTCTGTTCAAGCTCAAAGCGCGTTATTTCCGCACCATGATTGTACCAGTATGAATGGAAATCACTTTCATCAGGTAATGAAAAAGCCACGGAGATAGAATATAAAAACACTACATACAATGTTGTCAGCAGTATTATACATTGGAACCTAAGTTTCAAATCAGTTCTCCTTTTTTGAATCGTTATACAAAAATATCATATGCCATCAAAACAACATGGTCAAATTAAATAACTTATCAGTAACTACATTCAGCCTTGAATCACTTTCACATATATAATAAAATATTTAACAAGTAACTACAAATGATGTATACTGATCAAAGTTAAAAGTGCCTAAAGTTTGAAGTGAACTAAAGTTATAGCAACATGGTAAAACGCTTTTTATAACTTTAGGCAATTCAAACTTGTTTTCGGCATGACTCAGCTTAATGGTAAAAGTCCATGCCGGCTATAATTGAAATATGGAAAGAGCAAGACCTGCAGGCTATTTGCATACAGGGTTAGATAGATACGAGGTTTTTGATTTTCAAGAGGATGAATTAGGTGAGCTAAAGTCTTTCATAAAGAGCAAAAAGCTGCCCTTCAGTTTTCATGTGCCATTCTTCAGACCCTCATATTTTCCCTATACCGGAGTAACCACTTTTTTCCTTAATGACGATCCAGACAAGAGATCTCTTTCTCTTAAACTGATTGACAACACTATGCATTATGCAAAGGAGTGGGATGCTGATTTTGTCGTAACACATCTGACCTGGAAGGAAGATTCTCATGACAGGAAAAAGGTAACGGATCTTGCATGTGATACAAAATCAGAATTCTGTAATCTGGTGGACAGATACAAACTACCTATTAATATTGAGTTTGGCGGATACTCAGGACATTTCCACGAACCTGAACAATTTGTAGATTTTGTTAAAGGTCACCCTTTATTGGGTATTTGTATTGATATAGGCCATACATCACTTATATCCGGAATACGAAACCGTAATTTCTTCGAAGATATAGAAATTATGGCGCCGTATACCAAATCAATACATATCTGGAATACAAAGGGGCTGGAGCATAACAAAAAATATAATCACGTACCCGTCCATCCCTCACAAAAGGCAGAAGATGGATGGGTAGACATAAAAAAAACGCTCGAAATAATTTTAGGACACAATAAGGAATGCAATATAGTTTTTGAATATAACCATACATATTACGACAATATACCCGGTGAGGTTAAGGAAGGTATGGATTGGGTGAAGGGAATCGTAAACGGAAAATGACAGAAAATAAAGATTTCAAGGTTTTATTTATCAACTGCAATACAATGATGGATGTTCTTCTGCCTGTTGGGCTCTCCTTGATATCGGCATGCCTTAAAGAGAAAGGTTTTGGGGTGAAGTTGTTCGACACTACCTTTTACAAAACCGCAACTGAAACAGGTGACGAAGCGAGGGTAAAAAATCTTCAGGTAAAGAAAACAAATCGCGAAGAATTTGGACTGGTATATAAAGATACAGATATGTTTGATGATCTTAGAAAGATGGTAGAAGAGTACAAACCGGATATCATAGGATTATCCTGTATAGAATGCACCTACGAACTTGGAATAGAAATGCTGAATAATATAAGACGTTATTTTAACGTTCCCATGATTGTGGGCGGTATCTTTGCCACTTTTGACCCTGCTGAGATAATTGCTGAAGATTGTGTAGATATGGTATGCGTGGGAGAGGGAGAATACGCACTTGTTGAGCTATGCACGAAGATTAAAGAAAAACAGGACATAACGTCAACACAAAATATATGGATTAAGCAAAATGGCAAGATATACAAGAATGGGATCAGAAAGCCCGTAGAACTTGACGAGCTGCCGTTTCAGGACTGGACCATTTTTGAGCCAAGGAGATTTTACAAGCCTATGGGAGGCAAGATATCCATGACCGGAACATTTGAAATGAACAGAGGGTGTCCATACAGCTGCCGATTCTGCAGTGATTACGGCCTCAATAAACTTTATGCAAACAACGGAGGTTATTATAGAGAAAAGACCATCAAAAGACTTATTGACGAGATGAAAGAGAAAAAAGAGAGATATAACCTCGAATTTGCATATCTGGTAGCAGAAAGTTTTCTTACGACTAAACGGGAAAGGATAGCCGAATTCATAGAACGCTATAAGGAAGTGGATATACCATTCTAGATTGAGGCAAGACCTGAATCAATTAATGAAGAAAACATTAAACTCCTTGAGTCTTCCGGTTGCGAGGGAATAAGCCTTGGTATCGAAAGCGGTAACATGGAGCTGCGTCGTAATCTTCTTGGCAGGAACATGAACGATGAGGCTATATTAAAGGCTTTCAGCTTTTTAGAGAAATCCAACCTCAGGGTAAGTGCTAACAATATTATCGGCTTCCCAACTGAAACCAGGGAAAACATCTTTGAAACTATTGAGTTTAACAGAAAATTAAATGTTCCGGGTGTTATGGTATCACTTTACAATCCTTATAAAGGAACTGCCTTGCGTGACTATTGTGATGAAGAGGGACTTATGCAAAAAGGCGCACATGCCGGCGATTACAGGTCAGAAACAGTATTAAACATGCCACAAATATCCAGGCAGGAGCTTCTCAGTCTCCAGAAAACATTCCCTTTATATGTGAAGTTTCCCAAGAGCGAGTGGCCAAGGATTGAAAAATGCGAAGGCAACGATCAGGAAGCAGAAGCCCTTTATGAAGAGTTGTCCAGTGAATATACAGAGAAGTATTTGTAGTGATAGTCGTATTTATTAACGAGTGCAAAATCTGATACCAATACTGATATAGCCAATCAATTTGTAAGTGATTGATTGGATAAAGAATTGGAATATTATTATGAAAAAGATTGGGATAGGACGGACTGCTGAAGTATATGATTATGAGGATGATAAGGTATTGAAACTATTTTATTCTGCTTTCAGTGTTAAGACCATAGAAGACGAATATCTTATAGCAAAAGGCATTTCTACTACAACCAGTCTTGTACCCAGGGTATATGATATTGTTCATATTAAAAACAGAACTGGAATTGTATACGAGAAGATCAAAGGAAAAATGCTGTCTGATTATCTTTCAGGGAATATTATAAATGCACGCAGGATAATACGCAAATTTGCTCAAACCCAAAAGAGAATAAATAATATCAACGTTAAAGCTATTCCAAACTATACAGGTAAATTAAGGCAGAGAATATCGAGTTCATGTTTATTATCTGATCCTGAGAAGAAAACAGTTCTAAAATATTTGAGCACAATTAATAATAATGAGATATGTCACGGTGATTATCATCCTGAGAATGTGTTTGTAGATCAAAACCACGATTTCAAAGTGATTGATTGGGCAAATATGTTTGTAAGCAATAAATATCTGGATATAGCAAGGACTTATTATTTAATAAAATCAGGAAGATCACTAAATGGTAAAACAAAACTAGGGTCATTAATTGAATGGTTTGGAAGGCAGATAATTGCAAAATTCTATTGGGAAGAGGTTAAAGCGGGAAAGGGTAGAAAAGAATATTTTCTGCCATGCCTTTTTATTATTATCATAACAAGATATGATGAAAAAATAGAACAAGAGAAAAAAGGGATTTACAATTACGTTAAGAAGAACAAAGAGGAAATGCTAAAGGCTATGGATGTAAGAGAAGGAGAAAGTGACAACGCCGTTTAGAAAAAACGAAGTACACAAAACAAAACTAACTCTTGCCGTTTGCAAATCCATATCTTATACTTCATGTCTACCAAAAGTCACCAGTACAATTATTAAATCACTCCCACATTATTTTTTGAGTGTTCTGGATCTAAATGAATAAAGAAAATAAGAAAAAATTTAAAATAATACTTTTGATTGCTGGCTGTGCTATTTTTTTGGTTTTAATCTACAAGGTTGGTCCCTCGACTATTTATCACCAGCTGGTTGTTTTAAAGTGGAAGGTCTTGCTTCTACTCCTGCCATTCTCACTTGTATTTATTTTCGACACACTGGGATGGAAATATGCCTTTACAAGTTCAAAGATTAGTTTTAAAGACCTCTTCTTAATAAGGCTTGCCGGTGAATCACTGAACTGGATAATACCGTCTGCAAACTTCGCTGGTGAGCCAATGAAAGCGTATTTCCTGAAGAAACATAAAGTGCCGATGGTAGAAGGGATGACTTCCGTTGTTATTTCGAAAACAATATTGATAATATCACAGATAGTCTTTGTAATGATTGGAGTTGTCTTTCTTCTCTTCAAATTAAATGTATCTGGTTCCCGTTTAATAAGTTCTATAGCAATAATACTGTTGGGGATTCCCATAATAATGTTTATTGTTTTCGCTCAGAGGCAAGGGCTCTTTGCTTCCCTGCTGAAGCTATTACGTCGGTTCAGGATAAAGATACGCTATATTGAGGAAAGAGAAGAAAGATTGTTGGAGCTTGATAAAAATATATACCGGTTTTACAGCCATAATAAAAAGAAGGCCTTTTACTCTTTTGTTTATTGCTTTCTTGGCTACATTGCAGGACTAATAGAAACGTTCCTGATTCTTTACTTTCTAAATGTACCCATAGATACTGTCTCTACCTATATCATAGAATCACTTGCAACTGTTGCCAAGGGAATAACTTCCTTTATACCAGGGAGTGTTGGAGGCCAGGAGGGAGGTATTATAGCAATTTTTGTTAGTCTTAAACTAAGCGCAGGTATTGCTCTGACATTTGGGATACTGAGAAGGTTCAGGGGATTAGTATGGGCTGGTGCCGGGCTGTTCGTTCTGTCAAAACTTGAATGGGCAATTGCGGATTCTGTGCCATCAGAAGGTGATAATCATTAATTTGTTTCCTCTTCCAGATTGCCATACAAATCTCCAAACCCAAAGACATTCTTTGCAATAAATCCTATTGGCAGGAGATCATCTGTAAATAGAATTACAACTTTTCCGTCCTTAGAGTCGAAGACTTCCGGGTCAATGTTGAGCTCCGCCGCAAAGCTCGCAGTGAGATCAGATCCCATCTGTTTATATAAACTGTCAGAGTTTACCGGGGTGCGTACGTAGATTGTAGAGTCAGAAGTCCTGTCCTTGTAAGCTGTACAAATATTGAATTTGGCCCCATCTTTTATTTCCCCGTACCTTTCACTTCTGAGGTTATAAAACGCCGAGATTCCGTCGTCACTTACCCTACTGTCAAGCTTAACTTCGCATTCCCTGCGAAATTTCCCGTTTCTCCATATCGTGAACTTACGCATATTATTTATATAATCGTAGTCTGTAACCTTAACCCTCTCTTTGTCCCCCTTAATCTTCTTTTCATACGTATTCAGTGGTTTCAGCCTTTTCAGGTCTTTGTCAAGCGTCAGAGTTGTCTTGTATAAATTGTGCCTGTGGAGAATGCTGTCAATCATGCCTGTTGTTGAGCCATCTATCGTAACTACTATGTTATTACCGTCGCGTAGTGTTTGAAGCTCCACTGTGCCAATTTTATTAAATATCCAGAATCCAACATCAAGTTTGAGAGACTCTCCAACAAACTTTGTAATATCACATTCTGTTTCAGTTATATGGGATAAGCCGGTGTGTGTAGTGACAATGTCTTTGCTCACATCTTCTTCTGAACATAAAGTGTCGATATTGATGAAGGATATGAACAGTAAGCATATTATGCTGATAGTAAAACATAACTTTATTAATGCCTTTGCCATATAAATCCTTCTATATCTTTAAAGATTGCATTGTCTTTTCCGGAATACCTGAAGAACCGCTAAGCTTCATTGCCAGAATGTGCGACCGTAGAAATTCCAGATTGTCCAGGGTATCAATATCATACCATGGAGGAAGCACATATAATTGTTTATTTTTAGCCTGTATCCTTGTCAGAGTCTGGTCGAATACTTTTGATGTGCTCCAGTCTATACCATCAAAAATTGCATCGTTCTGCCCTGAAAGACCTATAAGATAATAACCACCATCGAAAGTAGGCCCTATTGCGACAGGTACTTCTTTTAATGCGTCAAAGGCTTTCTGAATGTAAGATAATGGAAGTGTAGGACTGTCTGTACCGATAATTACAGTTCTTGTTGAGCCTTTATCAAAAGAGTACTTGAAGGCACTCTTCATTCGCTCACCAAGATTATCCCCTTTCTGTGGTAAATAATTTACTGATTTACCGCATATACTATGAAATGTGGTTTCCGCATCTGAGGGCGTATATGCAAGAGTTATTCGTTCGCATTTCAGCTTGCGTGTGCTACAGATTATGTCGGTAATAAATCCTTGATATAATTCTGCAGCTTCTGTGGGAGTAATATGAGGAGTGAGCCTTGTTTTAACTTTACCGGGAATAGGACTCTTTGCGAATATAATAAGAGTTGTACTCATGTAGAGTGTCTGGTAATCGGTTAAGAAAACAATTTTTGTCAATTAACAGAAATGCTATTGCCTGTTAAATATTAGACGACTTGAACATTTCCATACCTATGGAAGTATGGTTTCACTGGCTACACGCATAAGCCCTTCTCTATCCACTGTCGAAGTCAGACTATACAGTGTATTGCCATGTTTCCATATAACTACATTATAACCTTTGTATTTTCCAAAGTAATATGATCGACCTTTGTAAAATTCGTGCGGAAACTTATCTATATTCATCCCTGAACCGTCTACCATCTCCAATGATATTTTATTCTGGCGTCCTCTGAATCCAACATAAGCGCTTTTCTTCCCGTCCCGACTGTACTTCTTACAGCCTAAGAGTTCCATTTCACGCCCATTACATTCAGGAACATCTACAGCAAAGTTAGAACGTTGTGAATTTTCAAAATGCCTTCTTATCTCATTTCGATCTGAGCTGACAAGATCAAGGTGCATATTGTTATTAACAAAACTATCGTGACGTTCTGCCGCAACTTTAACTATAGGAGAGTATTCTGCTGGTCTGAAAAAAGCGAGATATGCGGCAAGACCTATGATAGTCATAGGCAATAAGACAGCCATCGTATATGCAGGCTTTAACGTAAAGAAACCAAATATGCCTTTTCCGTGTACCGCTACAGGCTCTACAGCTACAGGTTCCGGCTTGCTGCGTTCTTCATTCAACTCCGCCCACTGACTTACGATGCTTTGCAGCACATGTTGAGGTGTTTTGTGACGCTGACTCTTTTCTCTTACGACTTTCATTAGTGACTGCTCAAACTCAAACTTTTCACAACATTTATGGCACATATCAATATGCTGTCTGATTTTAGAGTAAATCGTATCATCAAGTTCTTTATCCAGGAATTCGTGGAGTTGTTCAATAGCTTCTTTACAAGTCATTATATTTCTTTTCCCTCCTGCCTTTCTTTCAAATAACCTCTTTCATTTGCGTAGTTCCATAATGATTTCCACAACAATTTCCTTGCTCTGAAAAGTCTAGATTTCACTGTCCCTATCGGACATCCGACAATTTCTGATATTTCTCCATAACTGAGATCCTCAATATCCGAATATAAAACAACTTCCCTGAAAGCAAGCGGTAGACCATTAACAGCATTTTTTACTTCATCTTCGAGAAACTCATAAACATCAGAAGACTCACCACTTACATAGTCTCCTTCTTTTTTAGCAGTTTTAATTTTATTGAATAGATAAAAATCTTCAACCTCATCATAATGAACCGATTTCGGCTCTTTAATCTTCTTTCTAAACGTATTAATAAAGGTATTTCGTAATATCTTGAACAACCACGCCTTTAAGTTTGAACCGTCCTTAAACGTATGTGAGAACCTGTGTACCTTAAGATATGTCTCTTGAACGAGATCTTCAGCCGCTTCCCGGTTTCCAGTCATCCGCATTCCAAAGTTAAAGAGCGAATCTATGTGTTCAAGTGCTGCAGCTTCAAACTCCTTAATTTTACTTTCCTGGTTGCCAAAGTCTTTCATACATCACCATTTATAACAGCTTATTAAACAAAAAGGTTCCTGTTTTAGTATTTCACTCTGATTTTTTTTCAATATTAATCGTTATCGTAAAGAAATGCGTACAAACGACTATTAAGCCAACCAATCATGACCTATATTTCAAGTATTTAATCGACAGCCGATTGCCATTTTGATGCAAGTTACTCATTATTCAAGGCTGAACTTTTGTCCATAGTATTAGAGACAAGGGAAAAGGCAAGGAAAATATTAAAGAATATTAACTCTATGAAATGCTGAAATGTCGTCTTTTTATATTTAATTCAGATTTCAAGATAACCATGTATAGAATAACAACATAACAGCTGTATCGCTAAAATTTTGTTTACTTTTTTGATAAATACATTATAGTTAACCGCTTCGGCAATATTTGAAATATATTCTCTCAATTTTTATAAAAAATGAGAGCTTTATCATATTTAAAGAAACGTATTATTTTAAAATATCTTTGTAATCAACAATTAATACATTGTAATTAGTTTTCAAGCTAAGCTAGTTCGAGGAGATACTTATGAGTCGAAAAACGGTCATAGTTGATGGTTGTACTGCATGTGCACACGTAGTACACGCCACTAATGAAATTATCACAATTTATCCGATAACACCATCTTCTCCTATTGCGGAAATCTGTGATGCTAAGTCCGCGAAAGGACAGAAAAATATATGGGAATCAGTTCCAATGGTCAGTCAGATGCAATCCGAAGCAGGTGTTGCTGGAGCGGTACATGGCTCACTTACTACTGGGGCAATGGCCACAACTATTTCCGCGTCTCAAGGTCTTCTCCTAATAATTCCAAACATGTACAAAATTGCTGGTGAGCTGACACCGACAGTATTTCATATAACTGCCCGTTCACTTGCTGCTCAGGGATTATCTATCTTTGGAGATCATTCAGACGTAATGGCTGCACGTTCTACCGGCTTTGCCATGTTATGTTCTCAAAACGTTCAAGAGTCAATGGATTTTGCACTTATCGCTCAAGCAGCCACACTTGAATCCAGAATCCCTTTCATGCATTTCTTTGACGGATTCAGGACATCCCATGAGGTCCAGAAGATTGAAGAGCTCAGTTTTGATGATATGCGTGCAGTAATAGATGATGATCTTGTTATTGCCCACCGTAAGAGAGGTCTTACCCCTGATCGTCCAAATATTCGTGGTACATCACAGAATCCGGACGTATATTTCCAGGGAAGAGAAACTGTAAACAAGTACTATGATGCAACACCAGGAATTGTTCAGAAGGCAATGGACAAGTTTGCTGAAGTAGTCGGACGCAAATATAAACTGTTCGATTATCTGGGTGACCCGGATGCAGAGAGTATCATTATCATTATGGGTTCAGCTTGCGAGACCGTATTGAATACTGTAGACGCACTAAATGCCAAAGGTGAAAAGCTAGGGATAGTCCTGGTCAGGCTTTACAGGCCATTTGACATAGAGGCTTTTGACGAGAGTTTACCATCAAGCGTAAAGTCAATTGCGGTACTTGACCGTACCAAGGAACCAGGAGCAATTGGTGAACCTTTATATCTTGATGTCAGAACTGCCATTGGTGAGATGATGGATAGAGGCACATCAAAATTGAAGACATATCCAAAAATAATTGGCGGACGTTATGGTCTTGGCTCAAAAGACTTTACTCCTGCAATGGTAAAAGCAATATACGACAACCTTTCATCAGAAAACTCCAAAAACCACTTTACGATTGGAATTAAAGATGATGTAACCGGCACCAGCCTTGAATATGATGAGTCTTTCGATATTGGCGACAAAGGTGAATTCAGATCACTATTCTATGGTTTAGGGGCTGACGGCACTGTAGGAGCAAATAAAAATACCATTAAAATCATCGGAAACGAAACAGATAATTATTCACAAGCGTACTTCGTTTATGATTCTAAAAAATCAGGTGCGACAACAGTATCTCATCTTAGATTCGGAAAAGATAAAATACAGAAGCCGTATCTCATAAAAAAGGCAAATTTCATCGCGTGTCATAATCCTTCGTTTCCGGATAAGATAGATATGCTGTCAAACGCAGAAGACGGAGCAACGTTCCTTCTTACCACTTCGTACAACAAAGATGATGTGTGGGACACATTACCTGTTGAAGTGCAGGAGCAGCTTATATCCAAAAAAATGAAGTTCTACATTATCGATGCCATTGCACTTGCTGAGGAAATTGGTCTCGGTGCGAGGATAAACATGATCATGCAGACGGCATTTTTTGTTATATCAGGAATTATCCCTAAAGAGGACGCCGTTAAAGCAATAAAAACGGAAATCAAGAAGACGTATATGAGGAAGGGCGAGGATATAGTAAATTTAAATCATAAAGCGGTAGATACCGCATTACAGAATATTGTCGAAGTGCCAGTCCCTGTTAAGGCTACCAGCTGTAAATGTATGCGTCCTCCTGTTCCTGATCATGCGCCTGCATTTGTTAAGGACGTAACAGCCACATTGCTGGCCGACAAAGGAGACTCTCTTCCCGTATCAAAAATGCCTGATGACGGAACATGGCCAACCGGAACAACTCAATATGAAAAGAGAAATATCGGTGTTAATATCCCTGTATGGGAACCTGATGCATGTATTCAATGCGCCCAGTGCTCATTTGTCTGCCCACATGCCAGCATAAGGGTAAAAGCATACGATGCTTCAGAACTCAAAGACGCGCCTTCCACATATCAATCTATAGACGCAACAGGAAAAGACCTTAAGGGGCTTAAGTTTACTGTACAGGTTGCACCTGAGGACTGTACAGGTTGTGCTTCGTGTGTTTTCAACTGTCCGGGAAAGAAAAAGGATTCTGATGGAAACGTAATAGAAGGCGTTAAGGCAATAAACATGAAGTTCCAGGAACCGCTTCGCAAGAGTGAAGCAGAAAATTACGATTTCTTTCTCAATCTTCCTGAAACTGATAGATCAAGATTCAGTGTTACCAGTGTTAAAGGAAGCCAGTTCGTCAAACCTCTTTTTGAATATAGTGGTGCATGTCTGGGTTGCGGAGAAACGCCTTATATTAAACTGATGACACAGATGTTTGGTGACCGTCTGATGATCGCAAATGCAACTGGTTGCAGTTCTATCTACGGTGGAAACCTTCCAACGACACCTTACACAACAAGAGATGATGGTAGAGGACCTGCATGGTCAAATTCTCTATTTGAAGACACTGCAGAGTTTGGTCTTGGTATGCGACAGACAATGGACAGGTTCCATACGCAAGCGATAGAGTTGATAGACCGCCTTGCTGCAGACCCATCTTTTGCAGATCTGAAGGAGTTATTTGGCGCAATCAAGGAAAATGCAAACGTATCTAAACAGGAAGATATAGAGGAACAGAGAGAACGTGTTGATGCAATGAAGAAAAAGCTTTCAGAATGCGATTCTCCGGAAGCAAAGAGCTTGCTATCCCAGGCTGACTATATCATCAAAAAGAGCGTATGGTCAGTCGGAGGAGATGGCTGGGGTTATGATATCGGTTATGGAGGAGTTGATCACGTACTGGCAACAGGAGAGAACATTAAGTTATTGATCATGGACACGGAAGTGTATTCAAATACCGGTGGTCAGATGTCAAAGGCGACGCCGCTGGGAGCAGTAGCCCAGTTTGCAGCCGGTGGAAAAAGAACCCCTAAGAAGAATATCGGTATGATAATGTCAACATACGGTAATGTTTATGTTGCCCAGGTGAGCTTTGGTGCGAATCCGGCACAAACACTTAAGGCATTTGCGGAAGCAGAGGCATATGACGGTCCTGCGTTGATAATTGCATATTCAGTCTGTATTGCACATGGCATGGATATGAGTAAGAGTATAGATGCGATGAAGAAGGCCGTAACAAGTGGTTACTGGCCGCTCTATCGATATAATCCTGAACTAGAAGCACAGGGAAAAAACCCTCTTCAAATTAACAGTAAAGCCCCTTCAACTCCATTCGAAGAGTATGCCTATCGTGAAAACCGCTACAAGACGTTAAGAGCAGCTGATCCGGAGGCTGCAAAGGAGCTAATGGAGCAGTCAAAAGCAGACATCAAGAGAAGATGGAACTTACTCAAACATATGGCAGAGTGGGATCCTTCTGCATAAGATGTGTGTAAACACGGCATTCGTAAAGGGCAGGTTAGTGTCCTGAAACATATATTACGTATTCTTGTTATCAATGCTTATGTCACATTTCCAGATCTTCTACTTTAGGAAGGTCTTTGGTTGATTTCAGACCAAAATGATCCAGAAACTTTGTGGTGGTCCCATACAGGAGAGGACGCCCCAATACCTCATCACGACCTGTAATCTTTACAAGGCCCCTTTCAACCAGTGTTCTAATCATTTGGCCGGATTGAACACCACGTATTGCCTCAATGTCTGCACGTATGATAGGCTGTTTGTACGCAATAATTGCCAGGGTTTCCAAAGCCAGTTGCGAAAGCTTGCCTTCGTTACTCTTTTTACGTATTTTAGATATCCACTCATGGTATTCGGGACGGGAAAGCAATTGAAATCCGTTTGCAATCTCTTCAATCTGAAAAACGCGATCATGAGTGTCATACTCCTCCCGTAATTGCCGTATTACTTCCTGAATTTCTTTAGTATCAGTATCACCAACTATATCACTCAGTTTACGTGCAGAAATAGGTTCTTGAACAGCAAATAAAACAGCCTCTACTATTCTCTTAACTTCATCAGGAGATTTCTTTTCCAATGGCTCCATCTATTATTATGAATGTATTGTGTAAATGATGTAATGTTTTTGCAACTGTATGATGGCAAACGATAAACTTAAATCAGACATCTTTCTTCTGTTTTAAAACTATAAATTTAGACGCTTTGCCAGAACGTTTAATGAACATCAGTATATCCTCTTCATTTTGAATCCTCAAAATTGCCTGATATAGTTCATCACTACTTGCAACAGGCTTGTGCTGAATCTCTACTATAAGATCACCCTTTATCAGCCCTGCCTTAGATGCAGGGCTTCCCTTCTGTACATTAGTTATGATTGCACCTTTTTCGTCTTCATATCCTAATTTCAGGGATAGTTTGCTGGTAAGGTTTTGTACAACCAGTCCCAGATTCCGAAACAGATCATTTTTACTTTTAGTTTCAGATTTTTTTGCTTCCAGGATATCAGTATTAAGTATCAATTCCCGGCCATCTCTTAATACCGTTATCTCCACCTCTTTGTTTATTTCGGTTCCTTTAACGAGGCTTCTAAGATGCAGAAGATTATTAATCTTCTTGCCATTATATCTTATTATTACATCGCCACTCTTAACACCGGCATTTGCGGCTGACGAGCCAGGTTCTGTACCACTTACGAGGGCACCCAGATTATTCTTAAGTCCAAGAGCCTTTTGTAATTCCCTGGTAACAGGCTGGGCTGTTACACCTAACCAGCCTCTGGTGATCCTTCCGTGTTTAATCAGATCTTCAGCTGCTTTGTTAACCACATTTATTGGAATAGCAAGGCTTATTCCAAAATAACCGGCTGTTTGTTCTAGCGGAAGAGTGCTGATACCAACTACTTCTCCATTCATGTTTACAAGCGGACCACCGTAGCTATTCTGATTAATGGTAGCATCTGTTTGTACAAAATCTTCAAATCCAGTAATCCGTAAGTTAGATGTTCCTTTCGCGCTAATTATACCGCTTGTAACTATCTGTCCCAATCCAATGGGATTGCCAATTGCCAAAACAATTTCCCCTAACTCCAGAGAATCTGAGTTGCCAAATTTGGCCGGTGTCAAATTCTCAGCATCGATCTTAAGTACAACAATGCCTGACCTTTCATCTGTGCCAATAACTTCCGCCTTATACTCACTCCCATTGTGCAATCTGATGATAATTTCACCGGCATCTTTTACTACATGTTTGTTTGTAACTACGAATCCTTGACCATTATAGACGACGCCGGAACCCTGCTCTTTAATCCTGAACCCTCTATGTTGCGTGTTATCCTTTAGTATTTTGGTTGTATGGATATTAACAATAGAAGTTTTTGTACTCTTAACTATAGATACAAAAGTATCGGAAAGGACTTTATTTGCAAAACTATCTTGGGGAAATGAACTCGTAAGGAGAAGTATACTTATTATCAAGAGAAAAGATCTGCCGCTTCTTAGTAAAAATATCATATTAGTTAACGTTAGTTTCGCCTGTCATTCCATTTTCTTCATTATCGAGGAAGGTAATTAATTCTTCCCCTTCTATGACCTCTTTTTCTATCAGTATTTTTGATAGCTTGATAAGTACCGATTTTTTATTCTCTAGAATTTCTCTGGTTTTTGCGTAAGTCTCGTCAATAATCCTCTTGACCTCTATATCTATTTCCCTTGCCGTTTCTTCACTATATTCCTTAGTGCCTCCCATACTAAAACCCAGATAAGCAGATTTATTCTCAGGCTCGAAAGTAACAATTCCCAGCTTGTCACTCATACCGTAATACTTTACCATTCTCCTTGCTATCTCTGATGCTTTTTCAAGATCATTCTGTGCCCCTGTAGATACCTCCTTAAAGATTATCTCTTCTGCAATTCTACCACCTAGATAAACACAGATTCGTTCTATTAGTTCGACCTTGGTCATCATATATCTATCTTCAGTGGGTAGCTGAAGGGTATATCCTAATGCGGCGACACCTCTTGGTATTATAGATATTTTCTTTACCTTGTCCGTAGTAGTCAAGAATGATGCTACCAGTGCGTGTCCGCATTCATGATATGCGACAATTTCTTTTTCCTTCTTGTTTATCAGCCTTTTCTTTTTTTCAAGCCCAGCCATAACCCTCTCTATGGCTTCTTCAATTTCACTCATATTAACTTCATCTTTGCTACGTCTGGCAGCCAGCAATGCTGCCTCATTTATTATGTTTGCCAGGTCAGCTCCGACAAAACCAGGCGTCATTGCAGCAATAGATTTAAGCTCTACATTTTCGTCAAGTTTTACATCTTTTGAGTGAATTACTAATATTGCCTCTCTCCCGTGCAAATCAGGTCTGTCAACAACAACCTGTCTATCAAATCTTCCAGGTCTGAGCAGTGCCGGATCAAGTGTTTCAGGGCGATTGGTAGCACTCATAATTATTACACCGGCATTTGTACCGAAACCATCCATCTCCACGAGCAACTGATTCAGTGTTTGCTCCCTTTCGTCATGCCCGCCAACAGGATTCGCACCTCTCGTCTTCCCTATTGCGTCAAGTTCATCAATAAAAATTATACATGGTGCCTTTTGAACGGCCTGACCAAACATATCTCTTACTCTGGACGCTCCAACACCTACGAACATTTCAACAAATTCTGAACCGCTGATACTGAAGAACGGCACTCCCGCCTCTCCGGCAACAGCCTTTGCCAGAAGCGTTTTGCCAGTCCCAGGAGCACCAACCAGAAGTACGCCTTTAGGAATTCTTCCTCCCAACTTCGTAAACTTATGAGGTGTTTTAAGAAATTCCACTACTTCCTGCAATTCTTCCTTAGCTTCGTCTATACCCGCAACATCTTCAAAGGAAAACTTCAAATCTTCCTGGGCATATACTCTTCCTTTACTCTTTCCAAATGACATTATACTGCCTGTTGTACCTCCCATTTTTTTGAAGATAAAACGCCATATGAGAAAGAAAATACCTATAGGTAAAATCCATGTAAACAGGAACTGCTGCAACCATGTATTTTCATAGTTTCCTGCATATTGAACACCCTGGGCTTCAAGCTCTTTGACGAGTTCAGGATCATCAACTCTTGCAGTAACAAAGGTTTGCTTTTTTCCGGATCTCAAGTCTTCTGATCTGAGAGTCCCTTTTACAAGACTGGATGTAATCTGGCATGTTTCAACCCTGCCATCTCTAACCAAACTCTTAAACTCACTATAAGATATATTTTCGCCTGCGGGGTTAAACAGGTATGAGGACATACTCATAAAGAGAAAGGCCGCGATGAGAATATACCAAATCTGAAGGTTAAACGGCTTTTTTGTAGGTTCTTTCTTTTGTTGGTCCATCTTTTGTTGGTCCATTGCTCAATCTTAACCATTTGTCTACCAAAACAAAAGGCTTTAGGTTCTTCAAATATCTAAAAAAAGTTTATTATACACTATTAACAGGCTAGTAAACATCAATTTTTTGGCTGTATCCTTGTTATGCCAACAAGATAAAAATGATTACTACCAAATGATATGCCTAGTCACAATTATTCAGTTTCATGCAAGAAAATCTTTATCTAACGCTTGCGTGCCCGATTCTTTGTTTTCTTATCAGCCTTTGTCTCAGTATTTCCCTCTTCATTATCTCCATTATCTTCATTATTACGTTTCTTGGTGCCAGATAACACCTCGATAATACTTGTTATAGGATAAGTAAATGGCTTCAGTCCAATCATTGTAGTCACTGGATTTGAGATTGTACCGGTTACTTGAACTTTTGTTAGTTTCTTTCTGATACCACCTACCACAAAATCCATTAATTTACCTACAAAAGGTATCTGGGAAAAGGTCTCTTCACTTAAACCTGCAACTACAGTTAAGTCAAGAGCACCATCAAAACCTACGGTCCCAATACAACCTAATTCAATGGAATCACTAAACACCTCCAACTCTTCAACATTTATTTTTTTATCACTTATTGTATACTTTACATCTGCAGTGTGAAATGACTCTTTATTGGGCAATGACACACTCAAAAGTTTTAAAATGCTCAATACTGCAGGAACCTCAGAAAGGTAACCATCTCTCAGCTTAGCTTTTCCTTTGGCAGAAAAATTCTCCATACCAGCACCCTTACCCTGGATTTCAATTACTCCTTCACATACCCCTGACATATCATGATAGTTTTTTGTAAAGCTCGACACCGCTTCCTGTAAAGATACTTTATCAAAACTGAATTTTCCGGAGTATTCCCCATCAGGAGATGCCCTGTCCACTTCTATCGAACCAGTGAATCTTCCACCACAGTACACTCCTGTAAACTTTCTGCACGCCAGTTTCTCTGCATCAACACTTAATCTTCCTTCCAACTCTAACATTGCGATGGGAAAGTTAATAAGCCTAACCCCACACCCTTTACCATCAACGATGATTGAGTGTATATCCTTCGCCTCCGCCTCGTTCACATCATCACTGAGGTGTACACTTACCCAGCCAACAGGTTCAATCTTAAGCCAGTCCTTTTTGAGTATTTCTGGAAATTTATCCATAAATTCCTGAGTTACCTGTAGATCAAGAGCATTAAATAGTGTTTTCTTGTCTTTAGATCTCAGTATATACACACCGTCGCACACCGTACGGGCAAGTTGATTACCATTAACTATATAGCCACGCATATTTTTCAATTTAACATCGTCTCTACTGACTATGACTCTGCCAATAACATCTACCAGCTCAATTGACAAATCAGTGTATTCAACCTTGTTTCCCTTACCGTCAACGGTAATAACATATTCGTCCTTACTGCTATCTGCAAAACCCTTATAATTCAGCAAGAGACCAACCTGACCAGTAGGTTTATATTTAGACCATATATCTGCTCCAGTTTTTGGAATATTCTTAACAACATCTTCTGTCATATCCAGATTCGGGATTGAAACCGTAATACTCTTTTCTTTACTTTTCAGATTTATTATTCCATCAATCATGGAATGGTGGGTTTTGGATCCGTTTAAAAAATAACCACTCAGGTTTTTGAGATAGACATTTTTGCCGTCAATTTCCAAAAGTCCCATAATATTGGATATGTTGTAAGGAACGAATGGATTTTCAGCATCAACCCCTTTACATGATGCTTTAGCTGAATAATCGACAACAGAGTCGTCTTCATTGCTTTCATAATGTACTGTTAAGTCTATGCTGCCCTTTGGATGATAATCATTCCATACCTTTTCTCCTACATTAGGTATCATCTTCAGGAGTGTTTCCGTGATATTAAAGTTTGGTATGCTCAGGTTGATACTTTTTCTTGCATTACCAACACCAAAGAATGCATCAATTTCCCCATGAGCATGCTGTCCCTCATTCTGAACGTCCCCCCTGACGCTCCTTAAAAACACACCTTCTCTGGAAAACTCCAATTTACCGTTAACGTGCTTTACTAAAAACGGCCATTTTACGTATCTTGTTTTGCCATCTGCTATATCAAGAACCAATAAATAGTCCAGTTTTTCCTTACCGTCCTTGTTGTCAAAATCAAGAGTACAATCGAAATCAAACTTACCTTCAGGTGAATACTCTTTCCAAAATTTCTCTCCAATTACCGGCAACTCCTTCATAAGTTCCTCAGTCATTGTTTCGTCTTTAAGACTGGCCACTACCTTTAGTTCAGGAGTAGCGAAATTTGTATCAACTATAAGCTCGAACCCCTTCCAAAATCCTTCATGTACGGCACCTTTAATATTTATATCCCTTAAAGAACCTCCAAAATACTGCCCAAACAGATCCAGATTTTCTATATCTAAAACACCTCCCCTGAATATTTCCTCATCAAACACGTGAACATTAGCAGACTTGACAACAACCCCACCCCTAAGATGCTCTGTCGGGTAACTTATATTTGCATGATCCAGATATGCCTTAACGCCACTGATAAATTTCCATATTGCACCCTTTTGTCTAAGTAAAAACAGTTCGGGAGAAAATATCATAACACTGTTGATTAGAATCTCTCCTCTCAACAGAGCCAGAGGTTCATATCTTATAAAAATCTTTTCGATCTCAATACGTAATTTTTCTGCATCCTTCCCTTCAAACTTGAAATTGTTTAAAGTGATTCCTTTGGAAAAATCGAAATGAGCATTCTCGATATCCACCTTGCCACCGGTATAATCTTCTAACGTACTCGTAATCTTTATTTTAATTGCCTTATCTGATGTAAGAATTTTCAGGGTTACATATCCACCTATAAGAAGGCACCCGACAACAGAAAATACTATAATTAAAATCAGTAAAACTTTAGATTTTACCAAGAACAGCTCCTGTGTTTAAATTAGTTAAATTCCGATAACATAAAAAGATACATCCATTTTATACCTATTTCAAGTATAAATTAGTTGCTAATAAGTCATTATCGGTTTACCTATCTGAATAGTACGACTGGAATTTCCTTTTGAATGTGGCGAAGCGAAATGAAAATCTAACTGATCAGGACAAGTACAATAATAAAAACAATGCATCAGAATGAGCAGGATTAAGGTGTTCTCAATGAAGAAGTGAATTTGGTGCAATTCATTTACGTGGTTTCAGCGAATAGTAACTGTTTTAAAAAGACAGCGTTAAAAGACGTGATTATCTGGAATTAAGGAAGAAGAGGGTAAATGTATACTGTGTAATTTTAAGAGAAGCTACTCTTCAGAGAACAGATCATTTACCATTCTTGGATTAAGTGGACGGTAAAACTGTTCCATATTTTCAGTATTCTCTGCCTCTGATATTAACCGCATGAGTTTTTCTTGTTCCTCCCTGAGAATTTCTTCAAATGACTTTTCGTGTTTTTGAGTTGTCTCCTCATCACGAATATCAGTTGTAAAGAAGTGAGGAAGGATTCTATTGATTTTCATATTAAAACTCCTTTTATCAGACTATTCTTTTATAAAACAGTATGCTTCTAGTATCGGATCTTTTGAGAAAAACTTTAGGAAATAAATCAGTTTCAAAAAACACTTCATAGCAAAGGATGTTATCTTCGCTATTTCCATCTACTGAACTTGCATGTTATGAATAAAGAGTATAGATTAAGAAGCAAGAGACATAACTGCCGGAGTGCTCATCTTATAACCTAACCCAGCTACTTTGTTAATCATCTCTTTCATATGTTCATCAATTTTTGTAAAAGCTGCTGCAACACCAAAAATGGAAGTGTCTGGATGATTTATCACGCGAGTAACTATCCCATCACATTTTATTGATGGAGTGGTTGTCGAAAACCCAATCTTCAGATTTAAAATTGTACCAATCTTCAAATCATTGCTGGCATTAAAGAAAACTCCTCCAGCCCCCAGATCATTAACGGCAACCATATCCCATTCTGTTGAAGCCGCACCAGGATTCTCATATGGTTTAACTCTAAACCTTGCCATATATGGCTTTTCAATCCTTATATATTTTCTTTTTTCAGCATGATCATACATAGAAAACTCCTGAAGGTTTCAGTTCCTAGTATTATCGACACATTTGCAATAGTCTTTAGTAAAAAATTTGAAAATTTGGCAGAACTATGTCAATATTTGGACAAAATAACATGACAAGCAGAGAATGGAAATGTTAGAAGCTATTGAATGGATTACAAAAAGCTCTTTTATCTGTTTAAGTGATTTTATAGGTAAGATTTAGGGGTGATTTAAAAAGGCAGCAGGATATCAATCGACTTCTTTTAATTTATCTCTTAAGAGTTCAATATTACCTTTAATTTCTGTAATACGCTCATCAATATCGCTTATGAAAACACCAATGATTCTCTTTACTTCTACCTCATCAGAATTGGCACGTTCCAGCTCTAAGCCATTTCGTGTCAATGATAATGCATCAATTACAAGTTCTCTACCCTCTATTTGAGAATGGATAACCTGTTCTCTATCCTTTAATGTTTCGCCTCGCATCTGTTTTATAGACTCAGCTACCTTGCTGACCTGTACAAGAGCTTCTTTAGCAGATCTTCTTTCGACAGACGCAACTAATAACAATATAACCGCTGCGATAACAATGAAGGTGGATATTATGATACCAGTCTTTTTAGTACGAGGTGGTTTGCTTTCATTATAAACTGCCGTTTGAACCTCATCATCAATATCTTCAATATTAGCCTCTGTCGCAGAAACCTCCTGGTTGTCTGTTTGTGTGTCGTCTGTTTCCTCGGTATGAATAACCTCAGAGCTCTCGTCATCTTCCTCATCTGTGACATCCACTCGCTCATCAGTCAGGGTGTCGTCTACCTCTTCAGTAACGTTTTCAATAGATTCAGGGGTTTCACTGACAGCCTCAACGACCTCTTCTTCCTGCTCATCAGTATGGATGTCGTCTGTTTCCTCTGTAAGTTCTTCTGTCTCAACATGGTTTTCTGTTCCTTCCTCAGTAGGATCACCAGACTTACTACCAATACTAATTATCCCAGACAAACGCTCCTTAATGCGATCTACAATTGACTCGCTCTTACCAGACAAAAGCTTTTTAATACGACCTACAATCGGTTTGCTTTCAGAAGAGTCTTCAGTAATCATCTCTTCAGCAGTAGGTTCAGACACGTCGTCCGTTAACTCGTCTGTTTGTGTCTCCTCTGCCTCCTGACTTGGACTATCTTCTGGCTTTGAATCCTCGGCTTCAGCAACGGTGTCCGCCTGCTCGCCTTCGGCCTGCAAACCTTCTACACCCTCCGCAAGCTTTTCTGCTGGAACAGCTTCAATATCTTCGCCCGCCGGAGTGTCATCTGTTTCCTCCAGACTGCTTTCTATGGTATCAGAATCCTCATTTACATCCCCTGACTGATCTACTGTCTTAGTATCATCTATTTTCTCTGCTGGATCTTCTGCATCAACTGAGTCTTCAGCAACCGACCCAGACACGTCATCCGTTAACTCATCTGTCTGTGCCTCCTCTGTCTCCTGTTGTAGACTCTCTTCTGTGTCAGAGTCCTCAGCTTCAACTACAATATCCACTTGCTCATCTGCAACCTGTGATCCTTTTACTTCCTCCTCCTCAACCCTCTCTGTCTCAGCTGCAGCTTCGAGAATTGCTTCAGTTATATCACCCGTCTGGTCATCTGTCTGTTGAGCATCCAAACCCCCAGTGATAATTTCAGTATAAGTGCTTTCAGCATCCTTCTCAGTTGGCTTGTCATCTTGTTTGTCTGTTTGATGGTTATCAATTTCCTCAGTCTGTTCTGCAGCATCAACAGATTCCTTGGCAACAGATCCAGACACGTCATCCGCTTGCTCGTCTGCAGCCTGTGATTCTTTTACTTCCTCCTCCTCAATCCTCTCTGTCTCAACTGCAGTTTCGAGAATAGCTTCAGTTATATCACCCGTCTGGTCTTCTGTCTGTGAGGCTTCCAAACCCTCAGCAAGAAGTTCAGTATTAGTGCTTTCAACATCCATCTCAGTCGGATTTTCTGCATCAACAGTGTCTTCTGCAACAGATCCGGACACTTCATCCGTTATCTCATCTGTTTGTGTCTCCTCTGTCTCCTGATTTAGGCTCTCTTCCGTGCCAGAGTCTTCAGCTTCGACTACGATATCCGTTTGCTCGTCTGCAACCTGTGATCCTTTTACTTCATCCTCCCCCTCCTCAATCCTCTCTGTCTCAGCAGCAGCATCGAGAATTGCTTCAGTTATATCACCTGACCGGTCATCTGTCTGAGAAGCTTCAGCCTTTTCAACATCTACTTCTCCTGGACTATCTACCGGTTTATCGGTTTGGGTGTCGTCTGCTTTCTGCAAAAGGTGCTCAATGCCAGAAGGGATTTCATCTTTCTCAACTGCAGGTTCGCTTGCTGCAGCGTCAGTTTCAGCAGTTCTTGCTGCTTCCTTTTCCCTGGCCTTTTTTCTGTTAGCTTTTCTGGCTTTTTTACCTTTATTCCGTTTTGCCATGAGATATTGAATGTGATTTTATAATAAAGGAACAATAATCAGGAATCTTATCCTTTATCACGATCTTGTCAATCAATTTATTATCACTTATACAATCTCTAATTCTTCTTAACGGTAGAGTTTGGTATATTGTAGAAACCTCAGAGTGAAGAAAATACGGACTCCAATAATTTGTATACAGATGAACACACATTCCATAGTATCTTATTAATTTATACTATCTTAAAAAAATAAAATACCAAGAGATCTTAACAGCAAATCTGATATAATACATACTCTATTTTCACTTGACTCCTATAATGTTACATCTATATTATTCCGTTCCATTTTAATTTGACAATAATAAATTGAATAATTATTACCAGCAATAACAATCAACCACAAATTAGAAAAGGAGATTTTGATTTTATGAAGAAACTCAATTCAGTTTATACTATTCTAGCACTAATACTGCTTTCCACACTGTTTTCAATTCAATCTTTTGCAGAAGGATTTCCGACACATACAGAAATCAGGGAAGCTCTCAAGGAAATTGTTGGAGAAAAGAACGGAGGATTTGGGCTTAATATGTGGGCAACGGTAGTGGACAGAGACGGAGTCGTAGAAGCCGTAGTTTTCTCTGGTAACGACAGAGGTGATCAGTGGCCGGGAAGTCGTATTATATCCGCTCAAAAAGCTAATACGGCAAATGCCTTCAGTCTCCCGGGGCTTGCATTATCCACTGCAAATCTCTTTGCGATAACACAACCTGGCGGTAGCTTATTTGGCTTACAGCATAGTAATCCAGTTAATACAGAAGTGGCTTATCGCGGACCATCCGAGAATATAGGAACGTTAAATGATCCTATGGTTGGTTATAAGATTGGGGGAGTAAATGTATTTGGTGGTGGTTTAGCACTGTACGACAACAGTGGTAAAATTCTAGGAGCAATAGGCGTCAGCGGTGACAGTTCTTGCGCAGATCACAATATTGCATGGAAGCTACGCCACAAACTCAATCTGGATTATGTTCCTAAAGGTGTCAGCCCTACTCAAGATGATAATATTGTTTACGACATAACTGATGGTACCAGTGCAAGCGGATGGGGTCATGCCGAGTGTTCTCCTGATGCTGCTGAAATCGCCAGAGAATTTCCTAAAACACATCCTGTACGTTCCGTGGAAAAGAAATAAATATCTACCTTTCTCCGAATGGCATGGACAAACATGTTTGTCCATGCCATCACTTTAACGAATTTTCACCCCTAAGAATAAATATATGGATAATGCACAAATAATTGCAGATGAACTTAATCTGGCAGAACCAATAGTCAGCAAAGTCCTATCCCTATTTGCCGAGGGCAACACTGTCCCTTTTGTTGCAAGATATCGTAAGGAAGTAACCGGTGGCCTGGATGAAGTTATTCTCCGTAAGATTGAAGAGCGCAACATCTACCTGGGAGAACTTCTTGATCGCAAAGAAACAGTAACAAAAACTATTATCGAGCAAAGCAAGATGACGCCTGAGCTCGAAAAAACTATCCGTGATTGTTTATCCAAGAACGAACTGGAGGAAATCTATCTACCATTCAAGCCAAAGAGAAGAACTCGTGCTACCATCGCCAGAGAAAAGGGAGTTGAACCATTAGCCCTTAAGATACTGGAAATGGAGGACGGCTTTGATCCTGTTAATTCAGCTACAGAATCGATGTCCGGGTTTAAGGAGATAGAGAGTGTTGAAGAGGCGCTGGCAGGCGCCAGAGATATTATTTCAGAAACGTTGTCAGAAAATGCCGATTACAGGAACATCATATACAAACAGATGCATGAAGCAGGCCAATACACTTCTAAGGTAAAGAAGGAATATAAGGAGAAGAATACTAAATACAATATGTATTATGATTACCATCATGCTGTAGACACTATCTCAAGTCACAATATGCTGGGTTTAAGACGTGCAGAAAATGAAGGAGTAATTACCTTTACCATTGAAGTACCGGATGAAGAGATTCTTGCGAAACTGAGAAACAGTATAATAGGAGATAAAAAGAACAGGTCAGCGGATATCGTATCAGAAGCAATTGAAGACTCATATAATCGTCTGATGAAGACATCCATAATTTCGAGAATCCGCTTAGAAAATAAAGACAAGGCTGATGAGGAAGCGATAGAGACATTTGCCTCCAATCTTAACAATTTACTCCTGGCACCTCCGGGAGGAGGAGTACATACTGTGGGAATCGATCCGGGCTTCCGTACCGGGTGCAAAATTGTAGTGCTTGATAATACAGGAAAGCTCCTCGATGACGCGGTTATCTATCCCACTGAACCCAGAAAGGATTTCGAAGGATCTGCCAGAATATTGTACAACTGGTTTAACAAATATAATATAGAGTTGGTTGCCATTGGTAACGGTACCGGATCTCGTGAGACAGACAGGTTTGTACAATGGGCTCTGGACCAGGATGAGGCAAAAGAGTTTAAAGGTAAAATAAAAGTCGTAATAGTTAATGAATTCGGAGCATCTATCTATTCCGCATCTGAAGTCGCCGCAAGGGAATTTCCGGACAAGGACATTACCGTCCGTGGCGTAGTGAGCATCGCACGTCGCCTTCAGGATCCACTTGCAGAGCTGGTAAAGATAGATCCGAAGTCCATAGGAGTAGGCCAGTATCAACATGATGTTCAGCAGAAGAGTCTCAAGAAGAAGCTGGATGACGTTGTCGAAGACTGCGTCAACTATGTAGGCGTAGATGTTAATACCGCATCAAGGGAGCTGCTCTCCTATGTCGCAGGTATCAGCACCAGCCTGGCTGAGAATATTGTGAACTACCGTGATCAGAACGGACTATTCTCCAGCAGGAAACAGTTCCTGAAAGTCAGCAAACTGGGACCCAAAGCATTTGAACAGTGTGCCGGCGTCATGCGCATCCGCAATTCTGACAATCGACTGGACAATTCAGCCGTCCACCCTGAGAGCTATTATATTGTAGATGCGATTGCAGAAAGCATGCAGAAAAAACCGAGTGAGATAATTGGAAGTGAAGAACTGGTAGAAACGCTTGATCCTCACACCTTTGTCAGCGATAAAGCCGGACTTCCCACTATAACTGACATACTGGAAGAGCTTAAGAAACCGGGACGTGATCCGCGCAAACAATTTGTTACTGCTGCTTTCGACGACTCAATTAATGAAATAGAAGATCTGGAATCGGGTATGGTACTGGAAGGATGTGTAACCAATGTGGCCAACTTCGGGGCCTTTGTGGATATAGGCGTACATCAGGACGGACTTGTCCACATTTCAGAGATTGCCAATACATTCGTAAAAGACATAAAAAGTCATGTGTCCGTTGGTGATATCGTTAAAGTCAAGGTACTTGATATAGACGTCGAAATGAAAAGGGTTTCTCTTTCTATAAAACAGTCGGAAGGGTGACTAGTCTTTTTCAGACAAACCGGGAAATTGCTCCATAAGGGGGTTGTTATCAAGATTGATGTGTGTCTGCTCTTCAATGGCCCTCCTGACATATTTAGGAACGTTAAAGAGTGCCTGATGGGTAATACCGTCATAAAATCTCAATTCTCTCGTAACTCTTTCAGATATCCTGCGATCTATCTCTTCTCTACTTATCTGGGCAGGATCAACATCGTTTGTTGCCAGACAGAATCCCCAGAGCATGGCAAAGAAAGGAATATGCGTTACAGAAGGAAATACATTTGGGAATACATCGTTGAGAGTTCTGTTAATGACAGAATATGTATTTAGAGCGGTATGGGAAACAGTGCTTGCCTGAACCGATAGTAATCCTTGCGGTGTAAGCTTCTGTCTCACTAAATCATAAAACTCTCTGGTAAACAGCTTGTAAGCTGGCCCTTCTTCCAGAGGGCATGTAATATCAATAATCATCACATCAAAGGTGAGATCAGTCTCCTCCAGGAACTTCCGGCCATCCCCAAATAATACAGTAGCTCTTTCATCTGAAAAGCTACCGTCGTGAAAGCTTGGCAGGTATTCCTTCGCACACTCAACCACCTTTCCATCTAAATCCACCATCACTGCCATCTCAACTGTCTTGTGACTGAGGACCTCTCGAATTGCAGCGCCCTCACCACCGCCAATAATTGCTACTTTTTTTGGATCAGGATGTAAGACCATGGCTGGCTGTACCATGGCTTCGTGATAGATGAACTCATCCCGTTCTGCTGATTGGAATTCATTGTCGAGTATCAGACATCTGCCAAAGCATTCAGTTTCAGCAATAACAATTTCCTGATATTCTGAATGACCATGATAGAGTGTCTGCTTTAGAGCGTGTTTGTGGACTTCATACGGACTGAAGTAATCGTAAATCCAGCGTGAAGGAGTCTCTTTTTTCAGTTTATATTCCCTAAGTTACAGAAGAGACTTTGGACAGCATTGTCTCTTTAATGTATGGAGAACCCCTCTTGATCTCCACGGACGTGTGTTCTTTCGGCTCAAAGCCATCCAGTAACCCCTTTATGGCCAATTGAGGATCGGCTACTGTTCCACATGTGAATATATCAACGGCAACATAACCTTCAATAGGCCATGTATGCACCGAAATATGTGACTCTGACAAAATGGCTACAGCAGTAATTCCAGGAGGATCAAATTCGTGACTAATTGATTTGACTACGGTTGCGCCGGCATCATTCGCGGCATCGCACATGATCTGTGTTACCTTTTCAGCATCATTAAGGATCTCCCTGTTACAATCCCACATCTCAAGCAAAAGATGTCGTCCAAATGCTTCCATTCTCTACCCCCTATTTTCAAGTAGAAAGATAAAGAATAATTTGTGGCGATTGTTGACTGCCTGCCTCAGCTAAGACACTGACAATCAGGTATCATGGCCTCAACATTGCCTTAAATTACTCTTACAACTCCTTGACTCATACGGTTATTTACCGGTGAAAAATCAAGGTTTCATTTTTATATATCTACATTAATTTGTCAAGAAAGATTTTCAGAACCTATTCAACAAAGGCCTGATAAACCGGCCTTTCGGCAGCACTTCAACAATACCGATGGCAGTTCTAACAATGTTTGTCAGCTTACGTGAGAGGCTTAGTGTTATCAGCCCTTTTTCAAATGACAGTTTGTCCATTGAAATCATATCCCAGTATCTGATCTTCACCACATCTTTATTAAATATCTCTTTTAACTCTGAAATTTTATTGAGATCTATACTGTGTGTACCGTCAGGATTAACCGTGAGTGAATCCTGGCTGAAGATACTATCTTTCAGACCATCTCTTTTATCATAAAATATGCTGATTACTGATAGACTAAACCAGAACAGAAACTTTGAATAGTAGTTGTTTACTTTGTCTATTTTCTTCTCACCAAATTTAAATGTAACGGTCCTTTTATCCTTATTGAAAATAAAGTGTTCAACCGTAAACGGCATCTTTACTACACCATCAAAAAGAGTCTTTTTTAATTCTATTGAAAATGAGGCTTTCCCCTCTTCACAGGAAATATTGATTGACTGTAAACCCTTATCCTCAATTGACACTTCACTCAGGTAGTCGTTGACAAAGCCTTCCCTGATCCTCAGAATTCCACGGTCGATATCAAGTGATATATTTTTGCCCAGTCTGGCAAGTATTTTCAAGAGTTCAATATAAGCAGGTAATTTTTCTCTGACCTCCTCGGAAACTCCCTTCGCACCCCTCCCCAATTTCCCTGCTATACTCTTAATAGACAACCTGCTATCCTTCATTATCTTTACACACTTGATCTCGTACGAAAGCAAGTGCACTCTTTATTCTCATTTCAGATGGTAGATGTAGGAGGAGTTATAGCTTTACTTGCAATATCTCTGCGATAATGTACACCGTCAAATGATATTTTGCTAACAGCTCCATATACATTCTTCTGTGCATCTTCTATACCTTCACCGCAAGCAACAACACCTAATACACGACCTCCATTTGTTACGATCTTCCCGTCTGCTGATTTCGTGCCGGCATGAAAGACAGATATACCGTCTTGATTCTTCAGTGAATCCAATCCAGTAATTTCCTTTCCATTATCATAACTACCTGGATAACCACCAGAAGCCATTACAACACAAACAGATGCCTGTGAATACCATTCCAGGTCTACCTTGTCCAGCTCTTCTGAAATTGTAGCCAGCATTATTGGAACGATATCACTTTTCATTCGAGACAGTATTACCTGGGCTTCCGGATCTCCTAATCGAACATTGTATTCCAATACCATAGGTCCGACATCAGTAATCATCAGGCCGATATAGATAACACCTTTATAAGGCCTTCCCTCTCTATTCATAGCGTGAACTGTCGGTACAAGTACCTCTTTTTCTACCTGGAGATACAATTTATCCGTCATGAGAGGAACAGGCGAGTATGCACCCATACCTCCTGTATTGGGCCCGGTATCTCCGTCGAAGACAGTCTTATGATCCTGAGAGCTCTCCATGGCAACAATATTCTTCCCGTCAGTAAATGCCAGTAAAGAAATCTCCTCACCTACCAGACACTCTTCTATCACGATCTGATCTCCCGCTTCTCCAAACACTTTATCCTTCATTATTGAGTCTATTGCCTGTAATGCTTCATCATTAGTTTTACAGACAAATACACCTTTGCCCTTACTCAACCCATCTGCCTTAACTACTATTGGCGCTTCTTTAGATGCGATATAACGCCTGGCCTGTTGATAATCGTCGAAACATTTAAAGTCCGCAGTTGGTATGCCATGTTTCTTCAAAAGACTTTTTGAGAACACCTTACTATCTTCTAAAATTGCCGCTTTTTTATCAGGCCCAAAAACCTTCAATCCGTGTTCATTGAAAACATCCACAATACCATCTACTAAAGGGGCTTCAGGCCCCACAACCGTAAGGTCTATATTCTCTTGAACAGCAAATTCGCAAAGCTGTTCTGTCTGGTCTACGGTAATATTAATGCATTCGGCAAGTTCTGAAATACCCGGATTTCCGGGTGCACAAAATATCTTACTTACAAGTGGAGACTGTGCTATCTTCCATACGAGACTATGCTCCCTTCCACCACTTCCAATTACCAACACCTTCATCGTAAATTAGCTCCTAACCCAGACAAGCTGGAAAATAAGAAATCCGAAATACAAAACTCGAAACAAATCCGAATGACATAAAAACAAATGTCCTAAACAAAAAATATACCCAACGCCGAATATTTAAATTCTAATAAATGTTGACTATTCTATGAATGTTAAATAATTTGAGCAAGCAAATTGTTAGAAGTATTAAATATCAGTATGTATCATGTCTGTTTTGAATCTTTTCTCCCTATATCACATTTTTTTCAGAAAAAAACGTAAAAGGGCTTAGAGTAACCAGATTTAAATTTTTTATTGGAGAAATTTCGCTGTCAATGCTATATTCAACGCTCTTTTTAATTAGTTTTGGCACAAAGCCAATCTTACAGTTTTTACGATCTAAACAATATTTTAATGAGTGCTAAAAAGATTTTTCTTACGATTGGGATAGCTTTCTCTATATTCCTGGTCACCCTGCCAATTGTAAGCTACAAGTTTCTTAAAACTGCAGTAAAAACTGCCGCTTTTAATCATCTGGTCACAGTCAGAGGGTTGTTAAAACATCAGATAGAAAATTATTTCCAGGAGAGATTTGGAGACATTAACGTCCTCTCTAGAAATCCAGTAATTGGACAAGCTTTTTCCAGATTAGAAAAGGCATTTCACTCTTCAGGACTGGAAGGAGATCAGTATATCAAGATATCTGAACTTTATCAGCCTTTGATGGAATATTATTTAACTGACTATGGTTATGTAAACTTGTATTTCATAGCAAAAGATGGAGATGTAATGTATTCCGCAATTAGAGAGGAGTTTACGGGTACTAACCTACTTACCGGCAGATACAAACAATTCAGTATCGGTCAGGTCTATGCGAACGGTCTGGACGGAGTCGCATTTGAAGACTATACATGGCAAGAGGAGCTGGCTGAGTTTACTTCTTACTTTTCAGCACCCGTATACGACGGTCAGATGCTGCTGGGCGTATTGGTAATAGAAATCCCCTTCTCTCATTTAGATGCTATTATGACCAAGAGAGAGGGCCTGGGAGATACAGGAGAAATGTACCTTGTAGGTGACGATAGTTATATGAGGTCAAACTCCAGGTTTGTGGAAGAACCTACCATACTCCAGAAAGAAGTTGATACAATAGCGACGAGAGAGGCACTAGATGGAATAATAGGGGAAAAGATAATAAAAGACTACCGAAGGATTCCAGTGCTAAGTGCGTATACACCGTTAGATCTTAAATTTGTCAATTGGGCATTGATGGTTGAGATTGACGAAGAAGAGGCATTCGAAGCGGTTAATACTGTAGAGAAAAGAGTGACAATACTCGGATCCCTGATCGCAAGCATAACCTTCCTGTTCATCTATCTGGTAAACAGAAGAAAGAAGATAGACATGGTTGCAGAATCTTTAGAAGAAACCAAAACCTGATTACTCTTTTATCTTCTTTGCTCGATTCTGTGTGTATGCGTCTTGAATCGCTATGTAAGGATCTATCGCCTGCTCTACCAGTCCCTCATAGGTATCACCTTTATCTATGGAAATATCATTGACGGCAATAAAACCCTTAGCCCCTAATGTCGCATATGGGCTGACAAATGTCAGAAGCGTTACAGGGTCAAGTGCTGTATCTATAATGAGTCCAAAGGCATCCCGTACGTTGGATGGGCCAATGAAAGGTAGTTCAAGATATGACCCTGTCCCCAAATCATAACTTCCAAGAGTCTGTCCAAAATCTTCATCTTGAATATCCAGGTGAAAATATTTCTTGGCCGGGTCTGAAAATCCAGCGCCACCAATTGTGGAATTAATAATGAGGCGCGTTAATTCCGTACCGGCACCCTTAAATTTACCTTGAAAAATGCAGTTGAAAAAACGACCGGGTGTCCTTACATTTGTAAAGAAATTTCTGACACCTAATCGTGCTACCTCAGGTACAACGCCCCAGCCCTTTGATAAAGGCCTGAAGAAGTAATAGAATAATTTATCGTTAAAGGTGAACACAGCTCTGTTATAAGGCTGGAATGAGTCTTTGACGAGAGTGGTATCCATTGAAATATCTGCAAAATCTACATCCTCATCCTCAAAGGTATCACTAGTGCCTACAACAGTATTCTTGTCATCACTCTCGCTTACAACAGGTTGCTCCTTTGATGCAGTAGTACCTTCTGCAAACAAGGAGAAATTAAACGTGCACATTGTTAAAACAAAAAAACACATCAGAAAAACTAGTTTCCTCATCAGTTAACTCCTGTATTAATAGCTATTATTAAAAAATAATTTTTTATTTATATTCTTTACAAACACTTCCTTCTTTGAGGCTAACCTAACATTTGCAAGCGCGGATTCAAGCAAAAAATTTTTAAATTGGCTACGATTATTTTTGACCAAGCTTACTAAAAGTGTCCCTAATGTTTTAGCAATAATAATACCAATATTTCACTTTCGTATACAAAAGCATCACAACACACTTAAGCTATTACCTGGCAACACCTTACCACACTAACCAAAAGAATGCAACAAATAAATCTGAGTGCTTGACTATAATGAAGAACGTAATTATTGCGAAAACGGATTCAAACTAATGATCTATAGCGAAATATATGCGCCCAAGCTATTTCCCGAAAGGTTTAAACACTATTATCAATCGCGGCAACAATGTTAATGCCGTGATCAGTGCAATAAACATTGCAAGGCCGGTCAGGAGGCCGAAAAGAATTGTGGGAATAAAATACGATAAAACCAAGATAGAAAATCCTGCAATAATCGTGAGGGAAGTATAGTACATCGCATTTCCTATGCTTCCATGACAGCGATGCATTGAATTTATGTAACTCCGATCAATTTCATACTCTTCTTTGAATCTGTGAATATAGTGAATGGTATCATCAACAGCAATACCAATACTTATTGCAGCTATAGTGATCGTTATAAAATCCAACGGCATACCTGCCAACCCCATTATGCCTAGCACTGCAATAGCAGAAATCAGATTAGGTAAAATTGCTATCAAGGCTATTTTTATTGAACGAAATAACAATGTAAACATTACCATTAACGCAAGCACAACAAACCCTATGGTTAATATCTGAGAACTGAAAAGGCTTTGAAGCATATTGTTATAAAGAACCATCATACCGGCCAGTTGATATTGATTCTCTTGCAAACCAAGCTCATTCTCCATGTCAGACGTAATCTGTTTGAGTAAGTTATCCCTCTTTAATCCCTTCAAAGAATCTTTTATCCGCACTGTCAGACGAGCCTGATTATCCGGAATTGATATGTAAGGTGCCAGAGCCATATTTTTAAATTTATCAGGCAATTGAGTATAAAGAAGTGCAAGCTGGAAATCATCAAGAGGTTTTCCATCAGTAAATTCCTCAGCAATTTTTAACATTGTCCCTAGAGATAAAACCTTACCAATTTCAGGTAAGCTGTCAAGATAGTCATGAACCTTCATAATTCTGGCCATTTTATCAGCAGTAAACCAATATTTGTCAGAGTTATCTACCTCTTCAAATTCATCGAATTCATCAAAATCGTCGTCCCCTTCAAACTCTTCATTGGATTCAGTAGCGGCATCATTATCTGCAAGAGCATGACCACTTGCCTCCTGGTCTGTCTCATTAAAACTCACTATGATATCCAGAGGCGTTGTACCTCCAAGATTCTGATCAATAACCTTCAAGCCCTGGTAGATCTCAGTTGACTCCCGGAAATAATCGATGAAACTATTTTCTACAGTCAGTCTTGAAACACCGACAGCTATCATAGCTATCAGAAGGCCGGTTACAATAAATACTGTTTTTGCATTATTCTGGGTGACATTCGCCAGGAATCGAGTAAACCCTCCACAAAACTGTCTATCCTCTCCTGATTTGCCTTTTGGAATCAGACACAAAATAGCAGGAAAAAGGAAGAAGGTAACTATGAGGGAGACTACCAGTCCGACACTCATCATCAAGCCGAAAGTTATAACAGGCAAAATGTCGCAAATCAATAAAGAGCCAAAACCGGCAACTGTCGTTAAGGTAGTATAGAGGCATGGTATAAATTTTGAAAAAACTGTCTCCTTGACCAACTCCATTTGAGACCATTCAGGATTGTCTACCTGCAACTCTCTATACCTGACAATCAGATGAATAGTTAATGCCATGGTAATAATAAGCTGCAGGGAGATAAAGTTTGACGATATTACTGTTACCTCCCATCCAAATATACCGAGAATACCTACCATTGCAAGTACGGAGAACGTACAGCAGAGTATTGGCAAAACTACCCAGCATACTTTTCTGAAAATAACCCCGAGAGCTACAATCAGAAAGACAACAATACCAATCCCGAATACTTTAAGATCATTTTTAACGAATGTTATCAAATCATCCGTGATCATTGATATTCCACCGAGAAACAACTCCGCGTCCTGCCTGTAACCATCCATTATTTCACGAACAGCCGCTATATCGCTGTGCCTCTCTTTATCCAGACGGATTTTACATTTTCTATAATCACGCTTAAGCTGTTCAAGCTCAACATGCTCTGCCGGAATGATTGTTTCTTCATGAAGTTTCTGCCTGAGATCTCCCCTTCTGGAGACGATCCAGTCATACTCCGCATCTTCGGAAAAATGAACCATGAGCGCAGTCATCTTCATATCAGTACTTACCAGAAGCTCCTTATAGATCGGACTGTCTGCGATCTCAGTCCGTGCAAGTTGTAAATCAACTTCCGGATTCTCCAGGGTCTTAATGTTTGATATCAACTCTTTGATGGGAACAGGGGGATTTCTGAGAAGCGGAACGTCGAGGATGGTGAGCACAGAGGAGACACGCTTTATCTCCCGTAATTCACCCCGCAATGAACTAATTTTACTGAGTGTCTCAGGGGAAAGAAGTTCCCCCTTGGGTTTATATGTTACAAACATATAACTGTGTGAGCCGTATGTTTTACTTACTTCACGGTAATATTTATAATCTTCGTCATTCTCCAGTATAAGAGAGTCTGCGGAGGCATCTATCCTGAAATGCTTAGCGTTATACCCGAGATACGAAAACACTCCCAGCAACACAATAATAACAATGATTGGCCTGTTTAATATATTCCTGGTGTAGAAGTTCAGAAGAGTTGATTGCATAAGAATAAGTAGCTAAAAGTGTGGCAAGAAACTACAAATGAAGACCGCTGTTATAATTCTTTATTTTTCTTAATTTCCTCTTCTCTCTCTCTCATTTTGGCCAGCAAATCTTCAACCTTGCCACTTTTCAGGATATGATTGTACTGAGACCGGTATGTATGGATCAGACTAACACCCTCAATGGCAATATCGTAAATCTTCCACCCGGTTTTAGTGTTAGACATTTTGTATAATATTGAATACTCCTTACCCTTTGAGATCAAAATTGTTGGCACCTGCACCTTTTTTTTCTTCACCACCGTAGCAGGTTTAAAGATAACTTCCTCGTCACTGAACAGATCCAATTTGTCTATGTAAAAACTCTGGAACTGGTCAGTAAAGAGGTTAGTAAACTCTGCCCTCTGCTTAGCATTAAATTCAGACCAATGATCTTTACCTATAGACAATTTAGCCATTAGTGAAAAACCAAAAGCGTCATCAGTGATTTTTATGACTTCACTTTTCTTCTCATCTAATGTCATCCCTTCATCCAGCATTATCGAAAACACTTTACCAACAGATTTCTTTAGCATCTTTTCGGCCTTAGTTTCATCATCTGCAACAACAACTTGAGACAGCAATAGAAAAAACAATAAAAAATAATAAACCTTTTTCATAGTTCACACCTTTACCCTTTAATTAGATTTTGCATATGTGCATCTCTTATAACGACTTAAGTATACGATAGCGCCATTACACGCTAATTATTTTATTTAATGCATTTAAAAACAAACAATTAAATCATCTATAGTTAAAGTTGTCAAGAGAGGAAAACATGGACCCCTGAAAAGACATTTGAGGATCAAAATATAACCGGCGTTGTGTTAAATAGATGACGTTAAACACAGACAAGTTTACGTTTTAACGCCACCATATTCTTGAACGCAGATATTCAATCCATTTGATCACTTCACGTTCAACCTTTATAGCATCACCTATCAGTATGTTAATGTCACTATCGGGACAAGTTGCTTTTGCTCTTACTATTTCAAGCATATAGATACATTTTCTGGCATTTTTTAATGAACGTTTGCAATTTGCTATATTTCCACAGAGCGTATCTTTTTCGTATCCCATACCATGCCCTCCTGCTATTTTGGCAGGGATCACAGAAGATGCAGAAATTGCTTCCAATACGTCTTCATCTGCATTCACTTCTTTACGATCTTTGAAATATTTACTCAGCTTAATATAAAGCTTGTAACTTTTTTTATATGCAACAATATTTTCTACATCACTTTCTGTTGTTTCGTCATATTCAATTGCATTATCAAAAATCTGATTTACTTCATATATATGGCAATCGTCTCTTTTTCCGCAATTGTCACACGATTCATTTTTATAATTGCAATCCTCATATTTACGACTCCAACCCATCTCTTTCGCTATAAGTTTATCACAATCAGGATGAGTATGTAGCGTTTCGAACAACTCAAGATATTTTGCAGTGCGAACATCGGCTTTTTGCAGGAACCTTTCCCAGTCTTCTTCATCCCAATCATCACCTTCAAAATAATTTTCTTCTTCCATGCTCACTTCCTGCTTAGAATATTGTAATAACAATCCCTCTGCATCGCCTCAAAACCTAACTCTTTTATTAATGATATCATTTCCTCCTTGCTCATACGATAATCAACCCCTGCTGCTCTTACTACATTCTCTTCAATCATTGTACTTCCCAAATCATTTGCCCCAAACTTTAACGCAAGTTGAGCAATCTTTGAACCCTGTGTTACCCATGATGCCTGAATATTTGGAATATTGTCCAGAAACAAGCGGGAGACAGCAAGTGTTCTAAGATAATCAAATCCTCCAATTATAAAACCTGTCCTCTTCTCCGCAGATAAGGATAAAGCAGTGTTCTTTGGCTGGAATGTCCACGGAATAAATGCAGTAAAACCTCCTGTCTCATCCTGTAGTTGCCTGATCTTTTCAAGATGCTCAACTCTCTCCTCCAGAGTTTCAACATGCCCGAACATCATTGTAGCCGTACTCTTTATTCCTGACATGTGTGCTTCTCTCATCACCTGTAACCATTCATTTGCAGAACATTTATGCGGACTTAGTATCCCCCTGCATCTGTCAGTGAGTATTTCAGCTCCACCACCTGGAATAGTATCAAGCCCCGCATTTTTTAATAGGGCCAGGACTTCTTTTGTTGGCAGGTCGTTCAGTGTTGAGATATGAATTATTTCCGGTGGAGAGAAAGAGTGAATATGGATATCAAACTTTTCCTTAATCGACCTTAAGAGGTCAACATAATAATCTATTTTCAAGTCAGGATGCAACCCCCCCTGCATTAATATTTGCGTGCCTCCGAGAGACATTGCCTCTTCAATTTTCTTAAAGATTTCATCTTTAGGAAGTACATAACCATCTCTGTGATCAGCATCTTTGTAAAAAGCGCAAAACGTACAACCGGAAGTGCAGACATTTGTATAATTTATATTACGGTCTACAACGAATGTTCTGTAATGCTCGGGATGAAGCTCCTGGCATAATCTGTCCGCGGCTGCTCCCAAGTCTATCAAATCATGTGATCCGATGAGGCCTACGCCGTCTTTGAAAGACAATCTTTTATGAGAACAGGCACTGCCGGTTGCACTATTCATTGTAGAATTCAAGCTTTACCCCTTCCTCTACTTCTCCCATCTCTACGGCGTAATCGTAAAAAGACTTAAGGCCAAGAATCTCCTGCTCACCTAAACTATATTTAATCGATTCCTTGAGGTACCAGAGACAACGTTCTTTTTCCATTCCAAGTCTACCTGCTTCAGCATCTGCTATTTCGTCCACAAACTTCAATCCACACTCTCTTGCATCAATTAGTAGTTCGCGAAGCCCATGTAATCTGGATCTGGATTTTGCTACCCAGACTGCGTAAACAAATGGCAACCCTGTCAACTCATTCCACTCCTGCCCTAAGTCCAGTACGATAAAGCCCTCTTCCCGAACATTCATAGCATCGTCTCCAATGACGAGAAAGGCATCCGCGTATTCGTTATAAATCTTCCGCTTGTCGTCAAGCACAATGTATTCAGGCTTCAAAGAGTACTTTTTCCAGAGAATAATTTTTGTAAGAACACACGACGTTAAGGAATCTTTATCAAGAGCAACTTTACTGATCTCTTCAATCGAAGGTGCTTTAATAAACAGCTTCACGCTTTCTACCAATCCATTTGAGGCAATAGAACTCCCAGGAATAATTTCGTAACCTGTACTCCTGAAATAGCCAGCAGACGGCATTACGACCAGATCCAAGTTATCATTGTCAAGCATTTCCGGCAATACCGACGGAACGCCATACACAATATCTATTTCGTCCGCTCTCTTTTCAAAACCATAAATGAAAGGTTTTGCATTCATATAAGGAACAACACCGATCTTCAATTTAACCATTGTATTGAGTTTTTTCGTCCTGCAAATTAAAACTAAGTAGTATATCTGTAAAGAGATACAGAAGCAACGAGAAAGTGTAAACATGCCAGAAACGGAGCATATATAACGTCCGTCAAGTGAAGATGTTGATATTATGAAGGAATGGTATGAAGGGAATTAAGTGAAAATAAATGATTTATCGTATTAAATCAATTCTCAATCAAAATGACTTTTTTTGAGGTCAAACGAGCAATATTTTCTGCGTATGAGAGGATCACCTCTTTTTTAGGATTTCTATCAAAGTATAACTTGCCCAGATCTTTGCCTTTTAAACTCATCAGCCAGTATCCCGCTCGAATACCTTTACCCGTGCCTTTAGCTGCTTCCCTCTGCATGGCAACAGTCTTACTGTTGCATACATTTTCTACTATAATTTCATCTATCTTGTTGAATTTGACTTTCTTTGTCCAGATAGGTAAAAAGAATTTGAACCGGATACAAATCTCCTCCAACTCTTTATCCACTATAATCTTCTTATCATAAAAGAGTAAAAAGAAGCCCATCAGGGGGAAAAGTATAAGCGTAAAAATAATGGCAAAGAAAAGGGCTTTATCCAGAAATGCACTCGAATAGAAAAGAAGCCATATGTATATTGAAGCAGCCTTGTACATAATGAAGAAAACCAGGCTTAAACCCAGCACCATACTCCCCATTGCTTTGGGAAACCTGGATCGAGCCATAAGCATTTTATTTTCATCTGTTTCCGTAATTTGTAGTGTTACAACTAATCCCATTGATAGTATCCTTTCTGTTTGATTTGTGTCGATTTTAGCCTGTATCTATAATGCGTCAACTAATTTTTAAAAAACATTGTTTTTTTATTCAAGGGAATTAGAATGGCCACATATCAACGCGGTATAACCGCGACTATGTCTGAAGTGCCTAAAGTGAACTAAAGTGCCTAAAGTAAAAAAAATCACAACTTTAGCCCACTTTAAAGTTAAGGCACTTTTAACTTTTCCTGAAACTCAATAAAATTTCTAATAAGAAAAGTTTTTATGGTATGTAGTATAATGGTACTTCAAAAATGAGTGAGATTACGTGGATAGAAGTTGACCTCAATGCGATAGAGCACAATCTAAAGGCAATTAAGAGAACGGTGGGACGTGAAACAAATATCCTCGCCATTGTCAAGGCCGATGCATATGGTCACGGTGCAGTCAAGGTCAGCCAGACTCTGGAACAAAATGGCACAGATATGCTTGGAGTAGCATTTCCGGGTGAGGGTATCGAACTAAGGAATAACAACATAACCATTCCCATACTTATCTTAAACCCTGTGATATCAGAACAGATAGAAGATGTTATACAACATTCACTTGGAGTAACAGTAAACAGTCTTGATATAGCTAATGAAATATCAATAACCGCAAAAAAACACAACCGCAATATCAGAATTCACGTTGAGATAGATACCGGTATGGGAGGTGAGGGCATTTGTCCGGACAAAGCCCTGCCTTTTATAAAGGCGCTATTACTAATTGAAAACTTAGAAATGGAAGGAGTGTTTACTCATTTCAGTTCATCTGAGGAAAAGGATAAATCTTTTACCTATGAACAAAACAGAAAGTTTAAAGAGGTCATCAAACAGCTTGAAAATGAAAAGATCACTGTCCCTTTAATACACTCTGCGAACAGTGCGGCAATTCTAGATATAGCTGATTCTCATTTTAATATGGTAAGGCCCGGGTTGATACTTTATGGAATATTCCCATCAAAATATGTATCAAGAAATGTTGAGTTAAAACAATCTATGAGCTTCAAAACAAGAATAATAAACCTTAAGGAGCTTGGCCCGGGAAGCGTGATTGGCTATGGCAGAACATTCGAGATAATGAAACAGACAACCGTGGCAACAATACCTGTAGGCTACAAGGATGGTTTTAGCAGAGGCTTTTCAAATCTGGGAGAAGTACTTGTTCACGGAAAACGTGTCCCAATTATTGGCCGGGTATGTATGGACAGGTGCTTCATAGATGTAACCGATCTTTCTGATGTAGAGATTGGGAGCGAGGTTATATTGCTTGGAGAGCAAGGCAACGAAACAATTTCTATCGAATCTGCAACGGAATTGATAGGAACCATTCCATATGAAATTGTATGCAACGTAGGAACAATCACTCCGAAAAAGATGTATAGACAGTAAACACCCAACCAGTAAAGACAATTTACATACTCTAGGCTATTTGTCAGCAGAAGTCGGACAAACTCATATCTACAACCATCATTACTTACTACCCGATGCGTTTCAGCCCAGCTAAGAGGTTTATATCAAACACCTTATGACAGCTGCCGCTGGTGTAAGATTAGAATAATATCAAGTGTAAGCAAGGCACTGACTAAGCTTTAATATATTTTATAACTTTCTGCATAAATATTACGAAGAATTCTTATTGACGGCATCAAAACTGAAAGCTATTAGCCGTACATATCAAAAAATATAAATACTTTACACAGATATACTTAAGAAAGTCTTGACTTTTATTTATAATATGGTATTTTTGATGAATTTTGATAACCCCGTGTAGATTATGGCTCCTTTTATTCCACCAGAAAAAATATCTGAGATCCAAAGGTCTATAAACATAATAGATATAGTTTCTGACCATGTTACTCTTAAGCAGGCAGGAAAGAACTTTCTAGGGCTGTGCCCTTTTCATCAGGAGAAAACCCCATCTTTTACCGTTAATGAGGAGAAGCAGATATATAAGTGTTTTGGATGCGGAGACGGAGGAACCGTCTTTAACTTTCTGATGAAGCAAGAGTCTTTGACTTTTCCGGAAGCAGTTAATGTGCTTGCAGAAAAAGCAAATATCAGGATTGATGTATTTGATAAAAAGAAAGAACATCAGGGAACAAACATTTTATTTAAGGTTAATGAGCAAGCAACACGTTTTTTTGTTGATATGTTATTGAAAACTCAGGAAGGTAAACGGCCAAGAGATTACATCTCAAGCAGATCAATAAATGATAGTTCAATCAAAAAATTCAGACTTGGATACGCTCCTAACCGTTGGGATTCTATAGTAAACAAATCAAAAGAATGGGGTGCAGATACACAGCTACTTGAAAGGGCCGGGCTAATTATAAAAAAGCAGGATAAGTGTTACGACCGTTTTCGTAACAGATTACTGTTTCCCATTTTTGATTCTCAAAACAGACCTGTAGGTTTTGGGGCAAGAGCATTAGACAACTCTTTACCAAAATACCTTAACTCTCCGGAAACACCAATCTTTAGCAAAAGTAAGACACTTTACGGTATTAACTGGGCTAAAGAATCTATGAGAAAAACCCGGAAGGTTTTGATCATGGAAGGTTATACTGACGTAATAATAGCTCATCAGAACGGGATAGATTGGTCTATCGCGGTACTTGGCACAGCATTAACACGGGAGCATGTGAGGATGTTAAAGCGTTATTGTGATAAAGCCATTCTTGTTTTTGATGCTGATACGGCAGGTCAGAAATCTTCTGAAAAAAATTTGGATATCTTTATAGAAGAAGATTTCGATGTAAGCATTGTTCTTTTGCCTAAAGGTTATGATCCATATGATTTCATCATCAAAAAAGGTAAACAGCAATTTCTGGAACAAGTGGAGAAAGCGTACGATTTTTTCAGTTTTAAAGTAAAACTATCGGAGAGAAAGTGGGACATGTCTTCCGTTTCAGGAAGAACTTCTGCTATAGATGATATCCTGTCAACAGCTATGAAAATCCCTGATATTTTAAAGCGTGATTTGACCATCAAGAGAATTGCAGAAGAGATGTCCATAGATGAACAACTCTTACGAAATCATTTAACTAAGTTTACCAGCTCAAAAAAGAGACAAACTGAAGCCAGGCGACCTCATGATCAAATAACCAGTAATTTAAGTAAAGCTAAATCAGCTGATTATAAAGTAGAAATGGCTATCCTTGGATTAATGATCAATAGAAACGATCTAATAATAAAGGTGGAGACAGATATAGGTTTTGATAGTTTCAGTAACAACGAAATAAGGAATATTGCAAAGAGAATATCTGAAATATATTCTCAAAAAGGGCAGGTTATATTAAGCGATATCTTCCCAATGTTAGATTCGTCTGAGATGAGTAGAAGTATGGTTGATACAATCTCAGAACAGGAATCCATGGAAAAAAGCCTTATGGTCGGCCAGGAAGATGCAGGTAAAAAAATGCTTAAAGCATGTATTCTGCATATCAGAAAAAAGAAGAACAGTAAGAGTTTAGAACAAGCAAAAAAGAAAATGTCAGACTTATACAAATCAAAAGGAAGTGAACAAGAAGTTAACCAAATACTTGCCGGTGTTCACAAAAAGAGCATGACTATTCATTCTTTAAAGAAATCAGGATAAACATAACTTTCAGTTATTATTAAATAGGAGACTCATTAAATGGACAAAACGAGTCAAAAAATTAAAGCACTTGTAACAAAGGGTAAGGAAAAAGGATTTGTAACTTACGAAGAGTTAAATAAGATCCTGCCGGATGACACATTGACCCAGCCTGGAAAAATTGATGAAACGTTGATAATGCTGGATGAGCTGGGCATAGATCTTATCGAGGAGTCTGAAATAGAGGCCCGTGATGCGGCTGAGGCTGAAGATGATGACGACTCAAAGGATGATGCAAAATCGAAAGTGGGAGTCGCAGCAGGTGCTTCAGAAAAGATTGACGACCCTATAAGAATGTATTTAACACAAATGGGAGTCATACCTCTATTATCACGAGATGAGGAGATAGCATTAGCAAAGAAAATAGAGGTGACGAGGAAAAACTTTCATAGGAAAATACTGAAATCTGATTTTTCACAAGAGATTTGCTTAAAAATACTGGAAGACATCACTAATGGAGACCTGCCTTTTGATCGTACTTTAGCAATTAATATTGAATTTGAAAATCAGAAAGAAAAACTTCTTAAGCAATTTCCGCTACACACAAAAACCTTAAGAACGCTCTTGAAAAAGAACAGAGAGGATTATGGACAATTAAGGCTTAAAAGAACATCTGTAAAAGACAGGTACCGGCTGCTTAAGAATGTTAGGAACCGCCAGAGAAAGGGTTCTGCAATTATTGAAGAACTTTGCATACGTACTAAAAAGCTACAGCCAATAATGAAACGGTTACAGGAAATTTCTTCTGGAATGAATAGCACAGTGAAACAGATTTTATTGTGTGAAAAACGTGACAAAATGAAGGACAAATTACGAAACTTGAAATCCAAGCTAAGCGAATATGAAGACATGGTGCTTGAAACACCTGAACGGTTAAGCCAACGTGTCAAATCCTTTGACAATGTTTTTAGACAGCATGAAGTTGCGAAGAGAAAACTTTCCGGTGCAAATCTGAGATTGGTAGTAAGTATTGCGAAAAAATACAGGAACCGTGGTCTAAGCTTTCTGGATCTCATACAGGAAGGAAATACCGGACTAATGAGAGCAGTTGATAAGTATGAGTATAGAAGGGGTTACAAATTCAGCACTTATGCTACCTGGTGGATAAGGCAGGCCATAACGCGATCAATTGCTGATCAAGCAAGAACTATCCGAATACCGGTACATATGATTGAGACAATGAGCAAAATAAGAAATGTTTCAAAGAAATTATTACAAGAGAACGGCAGAGAACCTAGTATCGAAGAGATGGCAAAGGAGATAAAAATTTCAGTGTCTGAGGCCAGAAGAGTATTAAAAATCTCAAGACATCAAATTTCCCTTGATAGGACAGTGGGAGAGAGTGCTGATAGTGCTTTTGGTGATTTTATAGAAGATGATAAAGCAGAATCTCCTGTTTTTGCTGCTGCTCAAGAAATGCTTAAAGAAAAGATAGAAAGCGTATTGGAGACACTAACTTACCGAGAAAGAGAAATAATTAAACTTCGCTATGGCATTGGAGATGGCTATACATATACGCTTGAAGAAGTTGGTAAAAGATTTTTGGTAACTCGTGAAAGAGTAAGACAAATTGAAGCAAAGGCGGTGAGAAAGCTGCAACATCCTATCAGAAGTAGAAAGCTGGAAGGGTTTTTAGATAGCGTTGGAGAAGGCAAATGAATAACATATTTCATGAATACGGGAAGAGGTAATGATTGATAAAATTGATGTACTAAAAAGAGTGCAGTCGCTAAAGAATAAAATAAAAGAGCTCGAAGCATCTCAAGAACGCAGGAAGCAGGATGTCCAAAAAAAGAGAGACCTGATAGAAGAAGAAAAAGCTCTTGCCGAAAGAAAGCAAGAAGAGAAAGTAGCAGTACAGAAGGATATTGACAGAAAAGAGCTGGACCTAAAGACTAATGAAGGCGAAATAACTAAGTATAACGTTCAGTTGAATTCTATCAAAACAAATAAAGAGTATTCGGCTTTAATTACAGAAATAGGCAGTAAGAAGGCAGACATGTCGATATTAGAGGATGAGATTCTGGACACGATGTCAAGACTGGAAATAGCTAATCAAGGACTTGAAAAAGCAACGGAAAATTTAAAGAATGAAGAGCAGAGTCTGAAAGATCTCATAAACTGTGTAGATGCAGAGGTAAAAGAGACTGATGCTGAGATTGAAAAGATAAAAGGTGAACAAAATAAATATATAGACTTACTTGATGAACACTCCTTGAATAGTTATAACCGTTTATCTAATATAAAGGGAGGAAAATCCATAGTTCCCGTAGTTGGTAATGTCTGCGGTGGCTGTTCTATGAATATTACGACACAAACATTAAACGAACTTATGGGAAGTAAAGATTTGGTATTCTGCCGCAGTTGTAGCCGAATACTCTATCTTGATGAAAACAGTGATTGAGAAGCAGGCAGGATGGCCGCTTCAGGGATTATTCACATGTCTAATCTTTGAAGAGGAAAGTCCGAGCTCCACAGGATACAGCGCTCTGTAACGCAGAGTGGGAGTGATCCCAAGGAAAGTGCCACAGAAAATATACCGCCTTGTGATATAATACTCACAAGGTAAGGGTGAAAAGGTGGGGCCTGATAAAGGCTTAATGTAAGAGCCCACCGCTCTTTGAGTGATTAGAGAGGCATGGTAAACCCCGCTGGGAGAAAGGCTAAATAGAGAGGAATAAAGTGATCCGCTTTTTAACCTCCGGGTAAGCCGCTTGATTCCAATGGTAACATTGGAACTAGATTAATGGTCATCAAAAACAGAACTCGGCTTATGGTCTGCTTCGATTCTTAAGACAATGCCAGGTAACAGACATTATAAGTCATTATATGGCATTGTCTTTTCATTAATCATGTTACAACACATCTATGGAAGATCTTTCATATAATTACCACTAACATCTTTTTTTTACATAAATCCTATCTACTATGTTTATTCTAAATAAATTCTGCATGTCACTCTGCTCTGTAACGGAAGTCAGAATACCAATAAAATCAAACATATTAATTATTACGAAGAGCATATAAACTCTTAGTTTTACAATTGATTGCAAATTTCTAAAATCTTATAATCTACCAAATGATTGAATGGGAAGACAAATTTAGTGTGGGCATATCAGAAATTGATGAGGAGCATAAGAAACTTATTGACATTCTCAATAAGGCTGTTTTCGCAAATGAACACAATGGCAACACAGTAGAAACATTGGAAATATTAGGCAATATGATTGAGTACTCTCGTAAACATTTTTCAACGGAAGAAACTTACATGTTAAAGTTCAAATTCCCAGATTATCAATTACATAAAAATGAACATCTCGATTTTACAGATAAAACAATTAGGAATTATCGTAATTTTATTAGCGGTGATTATCAAATTGCAAACGAAATTCTTGAATATTTAAAGCAATGGTTAATTAATCACATACAAGTAACTGACAAGAGATACATAGATTGCTTTAAGAAAAACGGCCTTATATAAATCTTGGATACTTCCAATCCACATAGCAGAGTAATATATTTTATTCACTCCACCCCGGAAGGCTATTTCATTACTCTACCAAAAGCCAAGCAGCTAATCTCACAGTTTTAGCAAATTTAATTTTAGAAGTCCTTCTGATCGGAATTCACTAGCAAACCCAAATCTATTGCGTATTTTGTTAATCCAACAGCGTCATGTATATTAATTTTTTTCATAATATTTGCTCGATGGTTATTCACGGTATTTATGCTAATTGAAAGGTGCTTGGCAATTTCTTTGCTACAATATCCTTCTGCCACCATATACAAAATTGTTTTCTCTCGACCTGTTAATTTATCATATGTTTCTTTGTTTAGATCAGTGACACAAATATCGCTTGTTCTGTTTGTTAACTTCTCTGCCATTACCTTTGAAACTGAAGGACTAAAAAACATCTGCCCACCCATAGTTGCCTCTATGGCCGCAACCAAATCTGTATCAGTTGATTCTTTATTGAGATATGCAGAGACACCTATATCGAGCATCCGCGTAATAATGTCTTTTGCTTCGTACATTGTAAGAACTATTATTTTAATACCCAGGTCAATTGAGCGTATTTGTTTGGCTGTTTCTATACCGTTTATCTTAGGAATGGAGATATCCAAAACAACCACATCCGGTAATAACCTTTTTGTTTTTTCTATTGCACTGACTCCATCACAAGCATCACCCACAACATTATAATTGTCATGCAGTGATAAAAGTTGTCTGATACCCTGCCTCACTATATGGTGGTCCTCCACCAGCAAGATTCTTATTTTTTCCATTCTCTACTCCTCCCGAAGCTTTTGATTCCATATTGATAGGTACTTTAATAATAAGACTGGTTCCCATTGATGTTTCTGAAATAATTTGTAAGTGACCGTTCATAATGTTTACCAACTCTTTAATAGTAGTCATCCCCATACTAAACTCACTCATCTCATTACCAGTTACGCCTTCCACATCAAAGCCTTTTCCATTATCTGAAAAGCACAAAACAAAATTGTTCTTTTCTAAAATGAAATCAATTCGTATTAAGTTTGCGTCTGCATGCTTTATAACATTTATTGTTGCCTCACCAATAATACGAAATAAATGCATTTTAATACTATCGGGGATTTGTTCCTCACTTATGTTGCTACTAGTTATGATTGTAACAGGCGATCTTTTTGAAACTTGTTCAAAAAAGTATTTTGTCGCCTCGATTAATCCCAATTTATCAAGAATGTTATATTTGAGGCTGAATGTCAGGCTCCTTAGACTTTTAAATGCCTTATTCACAATTCCCCTGCAATCCTCCACGCATGATTGAAATTCACTATTATTATCTGGCTCGGGGGTCGATTTATTGCTGTAATGTTCCAAGAGTTTAAAGTTAATTTTTAATGCAGACATTGACTGTCCAATCTCCTCATGGAGTACCTCTGACAAACGCTTACGTTCTTCATCTTGAACAGTAAACAATCTGTGTGAGAGTTTTTTCAATTCCAGGTTTTTTGCCTCTTGACTCCTATTATATTTTTTTATCTCTGCCTGGTCATTATTTAGAGTAACAGCCATCTCGTCAAATGACTGTGAGAGGGTCCCTATTTCGTCAAAAGTATTGGTGTTTACCCTGACAGAGAGGTCTCCTCCTCTAATTTTTGTGGCAGCATCCATCAATTTTGCCAGTGGTTTTGTTATCGAAGATGCAATGTTAATACTTAAAAAAATACTATAAACTACCGTAATCAGGGAAAAAAATAATACTGTCATAAATGCTGACTTAATTACATCTTTGAGGGAACTTTGCATCTTTTCCATATCCCTGTAACTTTCCTTTTTGAAGGCGCCTACAACGACACCGAAATTCTCAATTTTAGGCAATAGTATTCTTTCATCAGGGTATGTATGTGATTGATATTCCGCATACAACATATTACATTGACTTTTAATTGAATTGCTCAGACGTAACAATAGGGTATTGCCAACGCAGATACTTGTTAGCTTTAATGCCTCATTCCCCATGTTATTTAAAATATTCAAACAATCTTCACTAAGTTCTTGTTTATTGCCTTTTTTTACCTGCATGCGTGTATTGGTTATTAACTTTTCTTTATCTATTGCCAGATTACTTATGCATTCAATTCGAACATAGTTATTCATAATGTTTTTTTTCAGGTAATTAACATTTCCCAGCTTAACAAGAGAGACTATTGTTATGATTCCCAGAAAAATAATAATAATAAAGTATGTATTGAATAAACGAATGCTAATAGAATTGTTCGAGAACATTTTTTTATACCTTTAAAATTTATACTTTATTCAGGATTCATTCATAATGTAGCTCTACCGGTTCGTCAACTTGAAAGAAATCAATAATTGGTACAAGAATAGTATATCCAGCGGAAAACATAAGCCACACAAGTGTCCCAATAATCCAATAGCTAAAAAATCCTTCACTAAAAGTAAAACCCGAAAGATACATCACTCCAGGGAAAAAGATTTCTATGGCTAAGGAGATAAAGATTGCATACAAAATAATTTTCCGGCCACTTGTTTTAAAATACCGATTGATATTCTTAAAATAGACATACTTGGGTGTAGGCTCAATCCCTTCCATTTCATCTATTTCCTGTTTTATCAGGAAGGAACTTATTTTTAGTTGAATCTTGGAAAAATCAAAATTATCTCTATTTAACAAGTAGCCATCAATCAAGCAAACAATCCCACTTACTAGAATAGCTGTACAATTTGCATAAGCCATGGGTGCTATATTTGTTATAGACACCGTTAACAAGCTTTTTTCTTGAATACAAGCCACTGCTATCCATACAATAATCCCACTGACAAGTCCCAGTAATGTTCCCCAAAAGGAACCAAATGACGACAACCTTTTCCACATAATTCCTAAAATGATCGGAAACACTGCAGATCCAAGGAATATACCCATTGCAAGATATAGGAAATAAACCTGTACACCTATTGAATAAAGTGAAAAACTTAATATTCCCACAATAATTCCGAAAAGACCTGTAGCAAAACGAGAAACCTTAAGTATTTGTTTATCTGTCGCCTGTGGTTTGATATTTAGACGATATATGTCGTTCGCAATAATAGAGGCGACAGCAACAGATTCAGAATTTCCAGTCGAAATAATAGCCATAAAAAGCATTATTAAAAAAGCTATACCTCCGATGTTGCCTGCAATATTATAGGCCATTAACGGAGCTATTGTTGTGGAATCACTAATATCGATACCTAATAACAACCCACCTATTCCCAAAACAGTTGCTATACAAACAGGTATTGCAAACCAGGCTAGTCCTGCTGTTAAAAAGCAACTACCTGCAGATTTGTAATTAACAGCAATCGCCCTTTGCCAATACGTTTGATCTAAGAATACTGTACCAAAATTCCCAATCGTATTTATTATTCCAAACATGACTCCGGAAAAAGCGGTAATGGTAACCAATCTTTCTCTGTTGGGAATATTTTCCAGCATCTGGCATAAACCAAAATCTCCATACTCATAATAGAATACAATAGATAATCCTATTACGACAACAAAGATGATTGCAATCTGAATATAATCTGTAACGAAAGAACCTTTTAAACCCGCAATAGAGCTGTAGAAACAAAACGCCAAAGGAATAATAAGAACTGCAACCTTTATGCTGATGCCCGTTAAAACATTTAGGGCCAAGGCGCCTCCTAGTATTACCATAGTAGTTACTATGGTACAAGCCAACAACCCTACAATAATCATAATCCAATGATTTTTTTTGTCATATCGGTACAAAATGAATTCTGGAAATGTATGCAACTGAGGGACCAGCTTTTTCAACTTAACTGCTATTATGCTAAACAAAAGGATGGGTATCGTTGCCCCTGCAGCATACCAGTATGGGCCGCTAATACCATAGATATATCCCATTTTGGAGGATACCATGATTGTAGCAGCCCAAGTCCAGGTACTAACAATAGAAGCCGTTACTATCCCGCCCTTCGTATTTCTGCCTGCAGTTAAAAACCATTCGGCGGTATTATTGCAGGGTATCTTTTTGGTATTTCTCCACCACAAAATACTAAATATCAAAAAGATAATCCCAAAGGCGGCTATGATGTAATATGCGGATTGGCAAGGAAGTACGTATTGAGCTTCTATAACTAGTAGCATAAGTAAAATTACCTACCAAATAATAAAATTTTTATTATTTATTTATCATTGAAATTTGTTTCATTTGCGGACTTTCCAATAACTGCATTATGAGGAGAATGGGCAATTAATATTCTATCAATACGCAAAACAGCTTTGACGATTTCAGCAGCCGATTTCAATGCATTAATCTTAATACCTGCTGAATCAACAACCCCGGCTTCAAACATATTTATTTCTTTCCCTGTACTAATATCTATTCCATATTCTCCGGATTTATTTTTGATCTCAGCCATTTTTTCAAAACCATTAAAGCCCGCATTTGTAAGTATTTGACGCATAATACCTGAAAGGGCATGAGCAACCACTTCAATACCTATAGAATCAACTCCACTATTCGAGTTTTCCTCTTTTAATTTCTCACTGATGCAAAGCTCCACCGCTCCTCCCCCTGCTACAATGCCATCATTCAATGCTGACTGCGCTGCTGAAATACCATCTTTCACAGTACGCCACCGCTCCTGAGATGTCACTTTTGTAACACCTCCAATGATGATTGTCACCATTTTTCGCTGCGCGTGATTCTCTAAGAAGAATAATCCATTCTCTTCATCATAGTATACACTCTTAAAAGTGCCAACTGATATTTCTCCGATATCCTCTTTTCTTCTTACTACCTGTACGTCTAAGGTATTTGCAATGTTAAGAAGCTCTTCGTTAGAGACATGTATCATCAAGACATTCTCTTCAAGGAGATTGGCCAAGAGTTGTTCATCCGCATGGGCAGAGGCCATAAATACAATGCCAGCGCCAGTTTCACATATACTATCAGAAATCTCTTTTGTCATTTTTGTTTGACGTTCTTTCATCCGCACGATTTCATCATAGTTTTTCATCTCTTTAACCAATGACTCCTTAATCTCTTTTAAGTCTATTTTAAGAAGGACCGCTTTGGTATTATCCAGATTATCAGGTATTTGTTGACCAAAGAGCTGTTTTTGAATAACTATTCCATCAAATACCCTATCGTCCAGCATAGGGTTATTAATTAAAAAAATACTTTTTTTCAAATTAATCATTCCCTTTTTTCCATTTGGTTTTTTCAGAAAGCCAAGGGCGTCACTTACTAATGAGACAACCTGACCTCCATCCATTCTACTTCCTGCAGCCGTCGAAATCACTTGAGCAAGACCAGCATCCTCCACGTTAATCTTTATCGCCATTTGCTTGAAAAGTTCAATAGAGCGCTGGATCCCCAACTCGATACCTCTCACAATCAATGTAGGATGGATACCAATGTCAGTAATCAGCCGGTTACCCTCCTTTATCATTTCTGCCGCTAACACAACAGCAGTAGTCGTACCATCACCAACCTTCTCTTCTTGCCTGTCTGCAATTTCAACAACCAATTTTGCTACAGGATGGACAGTTTTAACTGATAGCATTATGGTCGCCCCATCGTTTGTAATAAAACGATTTCCCAGTTCATCCACTAGTAATTTATCTAATCCTTTTGGTCCTAGTGTAGTCCGTACAGTATCAGCTATAGACAAAACTGCAGCACAGTTATTTTCGAGAGCAGTATTTCCCACACTCTGTGCTTGTACATTACCAAGGCTCTGTTCTGTCATTGATATTTTCCTATATAAAGCTTAATTGATAATACCGTTTATTATTTTCTTAAATCAGGAGCAGGTTTTCCATGTAATTTCATTCGGATCAAATCCCATATTTGTTTGCAAACAAGCTCAACATCATTCGATTCTCTACCCAATATGCGGACAATAATACCATCCGAATGAGGAAGTACTGTGGAAGCAATATATACATTATCAGCTTTTTGTACACTTCCTTCTATTTCGGCATTCAGTATTTTACTTTCTACTTTCTTAGTTAGCAAATAAATGCTTGCTACAATATCCCAATTGCCAAGTATACCACACGACTTAGGATTACTCGTTTTTGGTGAAAAAACCATATTATCTAAACACCTGAAACTTCCTGATAGATCAGTTGCCTTAAATCTCGAATAAAACATTTCATAGAGAAATGACTCTCCATAAGTCACACGCCCTGGTAACAATATTTCACTATAAAGACAAGTTGCATCCTCATGAATTTTTAAATTAACCTCTTGATAAAAGCGAGAATCCCTAAATGGGATAATCATATCAGGTAAGAATTCTGCATATGACCCATCATCAAGAGTAATATTCAGAATCTGAGTTGCATAATTTTTCTCCATACGATATATCTTAGTCGCAGCCTGGGTCGTAATATGAAAAGTAGTATTCTCATGCCCGTGTATGTCTATTCTCAGTCTATCACCTTGTAGTATTCCACCACTCGGGCTCATGATATACACAAAAGGCATATGAGGCATATTCTCATCAATATAAAGGGCCTTTTGAACTTGCAATGGAACTTTATGATAGTTTTCTACAAGTGTCGTCTTTCCCTCTCTATTTTCTAAGACTAAAGCCAGCAACCCGACCTTGCCTGCATTGCCAACATTGAGTGTTGGAACTTCCAGGTCATACTGGTTAAATTCTGATGGAATACTTACAGGAGTATAGTAATCGTTTGAATCAACAACGCTAGATTTTAGCATTTAATGTAAACATTAATCCTCAAAAAGAACCTCTTTTTTAATTAGTTGGAATACAACGTCTATACCTTCTTTGGTATGGCAATTGGTAAAGATAAAAGGTTTATCATTTCTCTTCACCTTTGTATCGCGCTCCATTATTTTTAAATCTGCATTTACAAGTGGAGCCAGATCAATCTTATTAATAATCAACAGATCAGATTGGGTAATTGCAGGGCCATTTTTGCGAGGGATTTTTTCTCCAGCAGCGACATCAATTACGTAAATGTAATAATCTACTAATGCAGAATTAAATGTGAGTGTCAGATTGTCCCCTCCTGTTTCAACAAAAAGTATGTGAGAATCCGGAAATTTTTTTTCCATCTCCTCTACGGCAATCAGATTCATGCTCGGATCTTCTCTCACTGCCGTATGAGGACACCCTCCCGTCTCAACACCTAAAACGCGATCAGCAGGGATAACACCCTCTAGTGTCTTTTTTACATGTTCGGCATCTTCCTTTGTAACAATATCATTGGTCACGATAATTGGTTTGTACCCATTTTTCACCAATACAGGCACTACGGCTTCAATAAGTGCCGTTTTACCGGAACCGACAGGCCCTCCTACACCAATTCGCGGAATCTTGTTTTCCATTAATTCTCCTTCCTCTTAGAATTCCAAAAAATTGTACACTAACTCAAAAACATTCGGACAGTTGCTTGTTCATGCTTTATAGACATAATATCTACTAAAGGCGCACAGGAATACATTTCGCCCGGTGATTTGTATATATTCTTTTTTATAATATCCACTAATAAAGGCTGCAAGTCATTGATTATCTTTATTGCCGTATAGTGATCAATTTGAACAAGCTTCATTGCCGCGCTAATAAGACTAACACAAAAGGAATACAACTCTATCATCATCACCTCAGAACACGTTATTCCTAGGAGATAGCCACCTAAACCTAATGCAACCGCATAGTTTCCCGGACTGTCCCCCGCACATACTTTTTCGTTAAATTCACGAATAATTAAATTTTTGGGAACCATTAACAGGATATTAGACAGAAGACACTTTCCTGTCTTTACAGAACAATCCCTGTTTTCAATTGTCAGCTTCATCGCATAAAGCATTTCATCCACCAATAAAATGGTATTTAAATCACACTGCTCTGCTGCCCTGTAACCATTGGCCAACGCAACACAATCAGCGGGAGCGATTTGGCAGGAAAGAATGTCACCAAGCAAAGCGACAACATCGTTTTCATCCTTCACCATCTCCTCCTGAACAAATGATTCAAAACCATGAGAGAAGTTAAACATACCCACAGGAAAAAAAGTATCTGATATCTGAAGTGCCTTTGCAAATGATTTTAAATGTGTTTCCTGTACATCATATCTTAATGGAATTTTTTTGCCGTCAATACTCACTGTTAAGTATCCTTTTCTTAATATTTGTGGTGATCGTGATTATGTGACGTGTTTTGTAAAGAACCGTACTCTCCACTTAGTGTTTGTTCCCCCACTTCTTCCTCAAAACAATATTTAACACCTAGAATATTATGCGTTTTCATAACGGATTCCATTACTTTTTTGTCGATCATTATCGGAACATATATCTTCCTTCCAACAACCTTCATTTGCCAGTGTTGGTTACCAATCGCATGACCCAATTTAACAGCCAGCTCAAGCATTTTATCTTCATGGAATTTCTCTACAAAATGGAGAACCATCATCTCCTCCGGCTCAATGTCAACCACAAACATATTTTCACCCTCTTCATAGTATAGAACATCTCCATCGTGCAGTATCGTTCCTCTTTTGATATTTATCCCTATCTCTTCATCAAATTTCGGTAATTTTTTATAGTAGCGAGACCTTTCTGATTCTTTACGTGTAAACATTATTGTTTGTACATGATTTTCACTACGCATTACTTGATAAAGTTCTTTCCACTTTTCGTCAGTATTAATATTTCCCAACACTTGATTAATAACCAACATGTTTATTTCCACTCCTATAATTTAGAAAGATTTAAAAACAAATAATTATTTTAAATATTTTTTTTAATAGTAATAATTTCTGCGATCATTTTACCTTTTTCCTGAGCAAAAGGCAAATTGCATTGTCATTTAAGCATCACACATCGTTAACTCTTCCTTTGTAAGAACTGACTCTTCTGAACTATGCATTGTCTCAGCAGCCTTGAGTGAATTCAGTCGAGATATCATAAAGTAGAGTAACGGTATCACACCGGCAAAAAAGAGCACACCACCAACCGCACGCATCCACGTCAACACCTGGAATGCACTGCCAAGAATAAATTCCTGTGAACGAGCCACCCAATAGCCATTTTCAACAACCGACCTGAATTGCAGCACTCCTGCCGGAAATGTATCCATCACCACCATCAGCAGGAGCCCCACGTTTATTGCCCAGAAGGTAGAGCGGAGAAGCCTTACGTTCCAACGCCTGGAAGTTATAACATGCCGACTGCAGAACAGAACTGCCGCTATCGACAGGTTACCGTAAACACCCATTAATGCCGCGTGACCGTGATTGACAGTCAGGTAGGTACCATGTTCGTAGTAATTCATTATTGGAAGGTTTATGATCAATCCAAATACACCGGCACCGAAAAAGTTCCAGAAATTCACAGCAATGAGAAACAGGAATGCCTCTGAGAATCCGAAGGATGATCCTGTTACGGCAGAATTTGTTGAACGTCCAAATGAGTATCCGGGTACTCGTACAAACTTCCAGACTTCAAGCGTTAACAGTACAAGCGGAATAACCTGGAGCGTTGAAAAAACACTTCCCATGGCCATAAGAGCGGCTGGCTTTGCGTTCCAGTAAAAGTTGTGAGAAATGCCCAGAAGGCCTGAGCCGAGAAACAGCAGCGTCGCCAGGTAAATCACCCTGGTAGCACCCTGCCGGGACACCAAGCCCATGAGTATCATATAACAGGCGATTACTATTGTTGTAAACACCTCAAAAAAGCACTCTGCCCACATGTGAATAACACACCAGCGCCAGAAATCTGCAATAACAAAATTAGTATTCTTCCCGCCCACAAAGCTTGACAGGAATAGAATAGTTATAGCGATAACAGAGTAGAGAATCCAATATGGCAGAGAAAATGCTGACTGCCCTTTCAATGCTGGTTTAACCCCGCGGTATATAATCACGGCCCACATAACGAGCGCGGCAAAGAGAACAACCTGCCACAACTTGCCAAGCTCAACAAATTCCCATCCCTGATTACCCAGTAATCTCCAATGGTCGCCAAGCAGATTCTTTGGTCCCATAAAGCAGCCCACAAACATACCAATAACTACTGAAACCAGCAGACCGAAAAGCACATTGATAAGAAGTACCTGACGCTTCGATTCCCGCCTGTAAATACCGGGAAGAATAAAGATAGAACCCGCTATCCAGCAGGTAGCTATCCACAGAATTGATAACTGCACATGCCAGCTCCGCGTAATAGTTATCTGTAGAAATTCAGAAATGTTGTAGCCAAAAAATGTTGTAAAACCGACAAAATCGTGAATCGTCAAGACACCGGCTACAATCTGTATGAAGAGCAGTGAAACGGCAACAACAAAGAACTTATATGTTGCTCGTTGGCTGGCTGTGGGTGCTGATGCATCAACACTTTTATTGTCAACAGGATCCTCCTTGACTTGCAACTGAGAGGCCTTTGAATAGTAACTATAAGTACAGAGAACTGCACCCAGACCGAAAATTAGAAACAGCATTCCAATAACACTCCACAAGATTACTGAAGGTGTCGGAGTATTCCCGGCATATTCATCAAAAGGCCAGTTATGGGTATAACTGGATTCACCTCCGGGTCTTTCCACCGCACAAACCCACGCACCCCAGAAGAAAAAGGCCGAAAGGTCTTTAAGTTCGGCATCGTCTGTAATGTAGCCTGCCGGTTTGAA
>JASMMK010000014.1 GCA_030748215.1 Candidatus Scalindua sp. | reverse complement strand
GTGCATCGTTTTTGTTTCCAGTGCTTCTTATGTTTGGGCTGATGTTCAGTTAGCGCCCGATGGAACATATGTAGATGGTGACCCTCAGTTAGCTCCAGATGGAACATACGTCGGAGGTGACCCTCAGTTAGCGCCTGATGGAACATACGTCGGAGGTGACCCTCAGTTAGCGCCTGATGGCACGTATGTAGGTGGTGACCCCCAGTTGGCCCCAGATGGAACATACGTTGGTGGTGATCCTGAGTTAGCGCCTGATGGCACGTATGTAGGTGGTGAAAGTGATTGATACTGAACTGGCGAATAAACTGTTTGACTTGATTTAAAGGTAGTGCTGAAATAAAAAAATTTATGTCGGCATCTAATAGCTGTGTTATTTTAAAAAAATATGCTCTTTCAATAAAAGGGTAATCTGCTGAGGGGAATCTTTGGTCTTGATTTGCGGCCTTTTAATAGAACGATTCAAAACTATCAGTTGCTGATGCAGGGCTAGATTTTTAGTGGTGAGATTTGCTATTAAGTTGAATGTTGCAAGGATATTTCGTATAAGTTTTATTGTTGTTTTCGTAATGGGTCCAAGCTTACAGGCTCTATTATAAATGTCAACCAGTCAACACTTATGAATATTTGCGAGGGACAACACTTGACGTAGTTAATAATTGCGATCATTTCTATATAGATAAAGAGCATTATGTTGCAAACAAGGTTTGCGAATTCTTCACTTCTAACAGTTCCACATAATCTTCTCAACTAGAGTTTTTAAACCATGACTACGTTTTGACTACGGTGATAGAGAAGGATGGCACTGTTTCTTGTAACTCTATCAAATGTGCGGCGGTGATAATAGGTCATTCAGTTTACTACACAGAAAACCATATCTTAAAGCAACTAATTGATTACACAATCCAAAGGAAATGAATTATAATATTTCTGTGCTGGCTGGTTACTATGAAATAATGTCACACTATGAATTTTAGCGAAGAACAGTTACCAAAACAATTCCCTAACATTTATCATTTTAACAATGAACTGGTATCAGATTGATTCTAAAGATTCTTTCCGGAAACTCAACACTTCAGACAAAGGGTTGACCAATAAGGATGTTCAAGAGCGTCTTTTACAGTACGGTCCAAACAAACTTGCAGAAGAAGAGAAGATAAACAAACTCAAGATACTCCTACATCAATTTACAAGCCCATTGATTTATATCCTTTTAGTAGCAGCGGTTGTTACATTTATTCTCAAGGAATACATAGATACTAGTGTCATAATGGCGGTTGTGCTACTTAATGCGGTTATCGGCTATATCCAGGAGATTAAGGCAGAACAAAGTGTGAGGGCATTAAAAAAGATGATAGTGCCTAAAGTAAGGGTACTCAGGGACGGCATAGAGAAAGAGGTAAACAGTTTAGATCTTGTTCCCGGCGATATTGTATTACTTACATCAGGCGCTATGGCCCCTGCTGACCTGAGGCTGTTTAGAGCAATTGAGTTGAAGATAGAAGAGGCCATGCTTACCGGTGAATCTATTCCTGCAGAGAAGATAATATCTACTATAAAGGAAGACAATTTGACACCTGGAGACCAAAGGAACATGGTTTTTATGGGTACTGTTGTAGTGAGTGGAAGGGCTAAGGGCGTTGTTGTTGAGACAGGGCAGAGGACGGTCCTTGGACAGATTGCAAAGGACGTCAGGGAAGTATCAGCATTTAAAACCCCTCTTCAGGATAAACTTGATAAATTTGCCAGGTCAATAGGATATTTGATCATAGGATTTTCTGCCATCGTCTTCTGGGCGGGAATAATGCTCGGAGCAAAGACAACAGAAATGTTTATAACTGCTGTAGCCACGGCAGTATCGGCAATTCCTGAAGGGTTGCCTGTTGCTGTAACTATAACAATGGCTATTGGTGTATCAAGAATGGCAAGGCGAAATGCAATAGTTAGAAAACTACCTGCCGTGGAGACCCTTGGGAGTACAACAGTCATAGGTTCTGACAAAACAGGGACCTTGACCAAAAACGAAATGACGGTCAGGCTTATTTTTGATGGAGAGAAGACATACGAGGTTACAGGAAGCGGATATGAACCGGAGGGAGAGATTCTCTATGAACAAACCTCTATCAACCTGGATGCGCTAAAGAATCTCAGGCAGGTTCTCAGGATAGGGTTTCTCTGTAATGAGTCTAATGTTTATAAAGAGGATGGTATGTACAAGGTTGATGGAGACCCTACTGAGGGGGCTCTTATCGTTTCTGCATCAAAGGCCGGGTTCAGGATTGAAGATGAAAAAAATAATCATCCACAGATAGAAATTCTGCCTTTTGAATCTGAACGCGGATATATGGCAACCCTTCATAGATACAAAGAGAAAAAGTTTGTTTTCGTTAAAGGTGCTCCTGAAAGGGTGCTTGATATGTGTGCAATGCGTATGGCTGATAAGGGTCTGGAGAAAAATAAGATTTTACATGTTGCCAATAGCTTTGCAGAGCAAGGGCTTAGAGTGATTGGGATGGCTTATAAAGAAGTGTCTGCCGATTTGGAAGAAATAACACATCATTTTCTTGAATCCAATATGGCCTTCGCTGGTCTTCAGGGAATGCTGGATCCGCCAAGGCCGGAGGCTGTTGACGCCATAAGGGGCTGTAAAGAGGCCGGAATAAGGATTGTCATGATTACCGGAGACCATGCCACCACAGCTTCTGCTATAGCCGGGAAGCTCGGCATAACAATAGGCGTATCCAGTGTATTAACAGGCAAGGAGATAGAGTCGATGACTGACGATGAACTTTTCAATACGGTCAAAAATGTTTCTGTTTTTGCAAGGGTTTCACCTCAGCATAAATTAAGAATAGCCAGACAACTTGCAAGGCATGGAGAGATTGTAGCCATAACAGGTGATGGAGTTAATGACGCCCCGGCGCTTAAGGCGGCGCATATAGGTATTGCCATGGGTGTAACAGGAACAGATGTAGCAAGGGAGGCGTCAGATATGGTTCTCACAGATGATAATTTTACAAGTATTTTTGCCGCAGTTGAGGAAGGAAGAGTCGTTTATGACAATATCAGGAAGGTCACGCTTTTTCTTGTATCCTGCGGCTTTGGAGAACTGATAGCTATTTTAGCAACAATAGTAATGGGAATTCCCATACCATATATTCCTGCTCAGATACTTTGGTTAAACCTTGTTACAAACGGACTTCAGGATGTTGCCCTTGCATTTGAACCGGAAGAAAAAGGCGTTTTAAACGAACCTCCGAGAAGACCAAAAGAGAGTATCCTTTCAAGTCTTATAATTCAGAGGACTTTTTTAATGGGAATAGTTCTGGCTGCAGGTACTCTGTATGTATTTACGTCAGCTCTTAATTCGGGAGTGCCCCTGGAAAGGGCACGAACCGCAGCTCTTACAACAATGGTTTTCTTTCAGTTCTATCAGGCGCTCAACTGTCGTTCAGAGACAGAGTCTGTTTTCAGTATGAACCCGATGAGCAACCCCTTTCTCTTCTATGCTATGATAGCCGCATTGTTTGCGCAACTCGCGGTTCTGTATGTACCGGCACTTCAGTGGATTTTCAGGACGGTGCCACTCACAATGACAGAATGGCTGGAGGTCGGACTGGTCACAGTGACAATCGTTATTGCTGTTGAGATAGATAAATGGATAAGAGGAAGGAAATTGTCATAAGTCTTTTTTGGGGGGTAATGGTGCGCCCTGAAGGAATCGAACCTTCGACCCACTGATTAAGAGTC
>JASMMK010000013.1 GCA_030748215.1 Candidatus Scalindua sp. | reverse complement strand
TGGTACAAAGAACGGGGGCATGTCACTATAAGCAATTATTTGTATTGTTTCTATAAATGGAGGAACAATACATTTCTTTCCTATTTTTAACCTAACATAGATTAGACTGCCTAAACGCGGTATTATAGTACCGCTATCTGGCAAATTATGATTGTAAACATATATCCCTTAAGTTATTATGTCAACAGAAATACACTATTCTAAATTCATAATTTGAAGGTTTATATACTTTAAATGCACCATACCTTATGGGTACTTACCGGGCCAACGGCCTGCGATAAAACAGAGATCGGGTTTACTGTTGCACAGAAAATAAAAGGCGAGATCATTTCCGCCGATTCAATGCTTTTTTACCGTGGGATGGATATCGGGACGGCAAAACCATCGCTAGATATGAGGGCGCTTGTTCCGCACCATTTTATTGATATTATTGATCCGTGGGAGAGTTATAGCGTCGGCAGGTATGTTGATGATGTTGAATCATTAATAGGCGCCGCCGATAGCAAAGAACGAAAATTTCTGATTGTCGGCGGAAGCCCTCTCTATATAAAGGGCCTTGTTGATGGAATTTTCAACGGCCCTGCAGCGGATTGGGATATCCGTAGAGAGTTGGAAGAGCTTGCAGACGAAAAGGGCAATCAGCACGTTCACGATATTCTGCAAAAGATTGATCCTGTTAAAGCCGGTGAGCTGCACCCGAACAATCTGCGACGCATCATACGCGCTATAGAGGTTTATAGAATAACAGGCAAGCCTGTTTCGGTATTACAGGAAGAGTATAAACTGGCAAGAAAGAGTTACCGGTTTAAGATTATGTGTATAGCGAGAGAGAGGGAAGATATTTACCGGAGGATTAATGAACGTGTCGAAACAATGTTTGATAAAGGGCTTGTTGACGAAGTACAGTCTCTATTGGATAATCCCGGAGGCTTGAGCAAGCAGGCAAAGCAGGCGTTGGGCTATAAGGAGGTTATTCAATATCTTGATGGCGGGCTTACATTGGATGATGCGAAGGAGATGGTAAAGCAGAGCACGCGAAGATTTGCAAAAAGGCAGATGACGTGGTTTAGAAGCTTTCCTGACATTCAATGGTTGGAGGCAGATGAACATGAAGGGCCGGGGCCAATTTCTGATGAAATTTTTACTCTATTAAAATGAGCTTTAGAGATATTTACAAAAAAGGGCCCAGTTCTATCGGGCTGTCAGGCAACAAAAGCACCTGGGGGTTGGAGATTGGAGATGGCGGAATAAAAGCCGTGAAGGCAAGTTTCCGTGATGGAAAATTGTATGTAGAAGCAATTGACAGGGTTGACTATTCATCAAGGGGCGGTGAGGTTACTCTTAAAAAACAGAAACTTATTGAAGAAGCGGTAGACACCTTTAAAAAACGCAATTTAATAAATAAGTCAGACAAAATAATTGTTTCTCTCTCCGGGAAAATGATACTTTCAAGGTTTTTTACCCTTCCGCCAATTAAAAAAAGCCGTATTGGCGACGCGTTAAAGTTTGAATTGCGCAAGCAGGTCCCTTTTGAACCTGATGAAATCGCGTGGGATTATCAACAGCTTGATGACGTCGGGACGGCAAATAAAGGCGTTAAGATAGGGTTGTTCGCTACAAAGAAGGAGAATATTTATGACCTTTTGCCAGGCCTGGCGCCAATAAGGGTTAACCTTGATGCCATTCAAATTACACCTATCGCGATTTACAATCTTGTCCACTTAAGCTCGGATTCAAACGAAGATGCTATTGTTATCAACGTTGAGCAGGGTAATACGGATTTTATCGTGGTAGGGAGAACAAAATACTGGAATAGAAGTATTCCTATTTCAGAAGTAAATATGACCCTTATACGGGAAATACAGAGATCAATGGGATATTATGTCTCTGTTTCAAAAGGTACTAAGCCGGAAATTTTATACTTAATGGGTGATATTTTTGAAGATGACAGTAAGATTAAATTTGTTGACGAAAACCTGGAAAGCAAAGTTCAGTTTCTGAACCTGTTAGGTAATATCAGGATGGTAAAGGATATTGATCATCCTGCGTTAACGAAAAAAAATATTTATGGATTTGAAACGGCATTAGGGCTTGCTCTGCAGGGTCTGGGCCTGGGCGAGATCAAGATAAATCTGCTTCCGGATGATTACGTTAAAGAGAGGCAGGTTTCAAAGCGGAGAGTATTTGCCTATGCTATTGCAATTGGAATTTTTTTGAGTTTTTTTACACAATATATTAAGGATTATTCATTATGGAAGCCCCTTTCGAATAATGTAGATACAGTTGCCAGGACGCTAAACGAATCGAATCGAGAAGCAGTAAAGATTTTTTTGGGGAAAAGAAACAGCCGTTTCTAAAAGCATAGACACGTCAAAGGAAGTGTTGATTATACGGATTAAATTCGATCTTGCTGGGAGTAGTTATTGTATTACTTGTGCTTGTACTTATTAAAACTTCTCCTAATTATGTAGTTGCTCAAGGCGATGGCGGTGCGGGTGCAAAACATGTATTTGCGGTGGTAGGTAACCGGGCAAACAACAGAGAGCCTTTCTACCTGGTTGATACCCGGCAGGAGGTAATCATGGTTTATGAGTACGGTGTGCAGGGTGATGGCCTGGGACTGGCTTCTGCAAGGAGTTATAAGTATGACAAACAATTGGAGCAATATGGCAGAAGTAACTTTGGCCCGAAGGTTGATAAAATTAAAAAGGAAAAAAGGAAGGCGAAAAAATAGAGGATATTTTTCAGATAGTGGTGTTTTTATAGAGCGTGCATGTGTTTCTTTGTTTCTGCCTCTATCATATGTTGACGTATACAAATTAACGGCTTGATCTATAGGATATATAATGTATACTGTTTCGTTCTGCCAAGGTACAGTTGCAAATGCCTATAGCAGGCCTTTCTTTGTGGCGGTGTAGCTCAGCTGGTTAGAGCGGCGGAATCATAATCCGTAGGTCCGGGGTTCGAGTCCCTGCGCCGCTACCATATCTTTTAGATTATAAGTAATAATCAACACGAAACAGGTTTTTAATTTATAATTTTTTATTGACAAAAATATATCTTAATAATAGTATTTTGCAATGCCGCAGAAACTCCTCGTAGATATAGATACAATTGATTTAAATGAGATCGCTGCTGATATTGATCGTATCAGGCAGATAGTACCACATCGTTACGAGATAGAACAGTTAAGCGGTATACTCAAGTTTGAACCTGAGAACAAAATAATTATTGGTTATAAGGATGTAAAAGAAGACGAATTCTGGGTGCGTGGGCACATTCCTGGCAACCCTCTGATGCCTGGTGTATTAATGGTAGAAGCTGCCGCGCAATTGTGCACCTACTATTTTAAGAGTTCAATTGACACAGAAAAGTTTTTTGGTTTTGGCGGCATAGACAAGGTTAAATTTCGAGGGAAAGTGCTTCCGGGCGATAAATTGATCATTGTTGCAAAGAATTCAGAATTAAGAAACAGAAGAGCAATTTTTGACGTACAGGGGATAGTAAATGGCAAACTTGTATTTGAAGGTATAATAATTGGTATGGCAATGTAGCAGGGGTTGTTAACGTTATATATTTTGGATATTTTTCTTTTTTAGAGAGGGGGTTTTATGAATAAGCAAGAATTAGTTGAGGCAGTAGCAAAAGAGTTAGGGACATCAAAGGCCGGGGGGGAGAGAGCTGTAAGCGCCGTATTATGTGGTATTGCCAAAGGCGTCAAGAAAGATAAAAATGTTCAGCTGATAGGGTTTGGTACTTTTTCGGTAAAGAAAAGAAAAGCCAGGACGGCAAGAAACCCTCAAACAGGAGAACCAATTAAGGTCAAGGCCAGCAGAACTGTAGGCTTTAAGGTAGGTAAGAAATTCAAAGACATGGTGTAAGTATATATTTTGTCTTGAGTCTTCTGTGTAAGTTAGACGTATATTACGTAGCAACCTCACGATAGTTAGCGTTTTGGTTTTCAATTTTTACAAGCTAAATTGGAAGGCACTTGCTTTTTAAAGTGAGTGCCTTTCGATTTTAGTCTTTTCTTCTTTGTTATTCCTTCTTTGTGCCCTGCCTCTATAATTACTTATCAAACGGGTTAGTGCCCATAGGTATTTAACGTTCATGTCAAATTACAGAAATACAAGATTAATTAGTTTAATAAAACCGGAATAGTCATTATTTTAATATAGGCAAATGTAAATGGGAAAATTGTTTGGAACAGATGGGATAAGAGGAGCTGCCAATGCTTACCCGATGACTCCTGAGGTGGTATTGAATGTTGGCAAAACCGTCGCCCATGTTTTTAAGGAGAAATGCGGAAAGGAAAAGCCTAAAATTGTCATAGGAAAAGATACCAGGCTCAGTGGCTATATGCTGGAAAACGCGTTAGCTTCAGGTATCGCCTCGGTGGGAGCCGATGTTTTACTCGTCGGCCCTATGCCAACGCCTGCTATTGCACATCTAACTAAATCGCTGAATGCAGATGCCGGAATTGTTCTTAGCGCTTCACATAATCCTGCCGAAGACAATGGGATAAAGATTTTTAGTGCAGATGGGTATAAACTACCGGATATTGTTGAGGATGAGATTGAAAAATATGTTTTATCAGAAGAAGTAAAGACCGAACATGTTAAAGGGGATTTGATTGGAAAAGCGTACAGAATTGAAGATGCGAAAGGAAGATATATAGAATTTGTAAAAGCTTCTGCAAAAAGCATGAGTCTTAAAGGGTTAAAAATTGTGCTGGATTGCGCAAATGGAGCGGCATACAATACAGCTCCACATATTTTTAGTGAGCTTGGAGCAGAAGTTATTGTGCTCAATGACAAGCCGGATGGATTGAACATAAATTTAGATTGCGGTGCTTTGCATCCGGAAAAAATGATGGAAGTTGTGAAAAAGGAAAAGGCGGATATTGGGATCGCGCTGGACGGAGACGCGGACAGAGTAATTGTTTGTGACGAAAAAGGACGAAGTGTTGATGGCGACCATATTATCGCGATATGTGCAATTGAAATGAAAGAGAGTGGAACGTTAAAGAAAAATCATGTTGTTGTAACTATCATGGCTAATAAAGGCTTTGATATTGCGATGGAAAAGAGAAATATAAAAGTTGTTAAGACGCAGGTTGGTGATAGATATGTTGTTGATGAGATGAGAAAAAAAGGTTATGTTTTGGGAGGTGAGCAGTCGGGGCACATATTATTCTCAAATTATACAACCACAGGAGATGGAATAATTTCTGCCTTACAACTGTTGAGAGTAATGAAAGAGAGTGGCGAAAAACTTAGTAAACTGGCAGGATGCATGAAGTCGCTACCTCAGGTGCTTGTTAACGTTGCCGTGAAAGAGAAAAAGAGTATTAACAAGCTGAAAATAAATAAAGATATTAAAAGTGCTGAATTGCAGTTGGGTAAAAAAGGAAGAGTCCTTGTCCGGTATTCAGGAACACAGAATCTATGCAGAATTATGATTGAAGGCGAAGACAAAAGAGAGATCAAAAAAATGGCAAATGATATTGCAAACGCCATGAAGAAAGAGATAGGTGTCTGATATGATACAAGCGGTAATAATGGCTGCGGGAAAAAGTACAAGAACGTGGCCTTTAACGTTAACTATGCCTAAACCACTGCTTAAGGTAATGAATAAAGAGATAATAAAGCACAATCTCGATGCCATGCAGGGACTGGTTAACGAAGTTATCGTGATAGTTGGATATAAGAAAGAGATGATACAAAGTGAAATTGGTAATAAGTATGGGAAGTTGAAAATAAGATATGTTGAGCAAAAGAGACAATTGGGAACAGGGCATGCGCTGAAATATGTTGAACAATTGATTAAGGACAAATTTATTGTTATAGGCGGAGATGATATTTTTTCTAAGAGAGACATAAGGGCGTGTTTAAAACACAAATATGCTGTTTTGGGATGTGGGGTTGAAAGCCCAGATAGATTTGGTGTCTTTGTTGTAAAGGGCAAAGAGGTTAAGAAGGTTGTGGAAAAACCCAAAAAGTTTGTTTCCGATATTGCGAATACGGGTCTGTATGTTTTTGATAAATCAGTGTTTGATTTTAAGCTTAAAAAAAGCCAGAGAGGCGAATATGAAATAGTTGATTATATAAATATGCTTGCTAAAAAAGAGAAAGTTATATGTGAAAAGGCAAAAGGGCATTGGCTCTCTGTGGGGTATCCATGGGATCTGATTGAAGCAAACAACACCCTGGTTTCTGAAATAAAGAGTGACACGATGAGAGACATAAGGGGAAAAGTAGAAAAAAACGTTACCATAAAGGGAGAGTTGAAAGTAGGTAAAGGAACGGAAATCCTGTCCGGGACATATATAAAAGGGAATGTGGTTATTGGTGAGAACTGCCGCATAGGACCTAACAGTTATTTAAGAGGAAACACCTCTATCGGAAACGGATGCCATATCGGGCAGGCAGTAGAGATAAAGAACAGTATAATTATGGATAATGCTAAAGTACCTCACCTCTCTTATATAGGAGATAGCGTTATAGGTAATAATAGTAATTTAGGTGCCGGAACAATAACCGCAAATTTAAAACATGATAACAAAAATGTTAGATCTGCAGTGAAGGGGAAGCCGGTTGATACAGGTAGAAGAAAGCTTGGAACTATAATTGCGGACGATGTACATACCGGCATAAACACTACAATCTATCCGGGAAGAAAAATCTGGCCGGGGCTGGGAACACTGCCTGGCGAGGTAGTTGATAAAGATAAGATGGCTTGAGTTAAGTAAGCACCTTGGTAGCACATTTGATGCTTAAGAGTGCACCCTACGAAAACATCTTATTATTACTGATAACTGGACTTTCAGGCTTTCGCTTTCTGGCATGCCTGAAAGATGTTGTCGAACAACTTCTCCAGCAAGTCAAACGGAGTGGACGAATACGCCAGACGCATGACGCCGCTGGCGACGATGATGCCCGTGGAATAGTCACTCAGCAAAATCTGACGGACTTTCTCGGGATCCACAGCGACCGGCTTCAAACACATAAAGTAACCGGAATTGAAGGGCAGGTCGGTGAAATACTCCTCATACTCAGGATGTGTTGACAAAATCTCCTTCACTTTGGTGTACCGGAGTTGTAACGTCAGGTATTTCTCCTGTTTCTGCTGGTTATAATTCTCGTCCTTATAGGCGGCATTCAGCAGCGACTGTGATAGATTTGAACTATTCGAGATTGTGCCGCGTATAGCACCCGCCGTTTTCGCCTCAAGCGCCTCGTAGACCGATTTGCTTCCACCTTTTATCCCATACGTGAGATAGCCGACACGAAACCCCCAAACATAATCTTCCTTCGTCGCACCGTCAATTTTTACCGCCAGCAGGCGCTCGTGGGCGTTGGCTAATGCAGCGAAAATCGATTCCCTGGTGATTCCTTCCTCGTATACCAATCCGAAATAGGCATCGTCGATCAACACGACAATATCCCGTCCGCTGTCTGCAGCCTCGACCAACACGTCTCGTATCTTTGCAACTTCCGAAACGGTTGGCGTGTATCCGGTGGGATTATTCGGAAAGTTCAGGGACACAAGGCATTTCTTTGCGGTTGAGCCGAGCAATGCTTCCCGGAGACCGGCAACGTTAAATCCGCCCCCCTCAAACGTTTCATAGGTCTCGATCCCAATGCCGTAAGTGTTTGTAAATATAAGCCGGTAGTTCCCCCAATAAAGATCCGGTGTAATCAATTGGTCGCTTTCATCTCCAAATAAATAGCCCGACATGCTGAGACCATGGGTCAGCGCACAGGTCACGACCGGACTGCTGATCTCGGTTCCCTGCAGGGAGGGATTCTTTTCGTAGATCATCGCTTTCCAGTTCGATCGCAGGTCAGGTCGTCCGAAACTCGGCGCATATGGAAAGGCCGCAGCTGGCTCCACATCGATCAGGTCGTCGATACATCCCAGGCGCAGGGGTGAGCCGTCCTCTTCAAGTGCAATTCCAATCGTGGCATTAATTTCCTTCCCCTTAGCATCCGCAGACTGACCCAGGATTCCCTTTTTTGGAAAGAAAATTCCCTTACCGCGTACGGACAACATATTCAGGATATTGGCATTGTCACGTTGTATGTTTTCGTTTAGTTCGACAGCCTGTGGGTTAAAATTCCCCATAAATCCTTCTCCATTTAATACCGACTGTAATCGGGTTTTGGCCTCAATCCTAACTTCAAATGATAGGTGAGACGATGATAAGAGATTGCTTTTTAGTACTTGTGGGAATATAGTAAAATTGTTAATAAAATTCAAGTATCTTTTAAAAATTATTACCTGAATCACTTTCCTATAATAGGGACAGCGACTATTATTTATTTGCTGAAGATGAAATGATGTGCCGGGTTTCTATACCCGAAATTTCCTAGTCCTTCTCATTTTCCAAAAGATCAGAGACTTTAGTAATATGCAGATAAGATCCTTCTTCATTGATTTCAGATTTATAGAAATGGTAGTGCCTGCCATGTTTCATCAATGCGGTAGACATACCAAACCTCTTCCCCACTTCTATTTCGTCTTTAATCTTATCGCCAACACAAAGAACCTGTTCAGGTTCTAAATCATACTTAGATAAAATCTCTTTAAAGCATTTTTCCTTTCCCCGTGGGTTTTCTGTTATGATTATTTCGTCAAATGTTTTTTCAAGCCCAAGAACTTTTATCTTTTTCTCCTGCATCTCCCTACTGCCGAAGGTAACTAGAAATAGCTTATAGCCAATTTTTTTTAGTTCATTAATAGAATCCATTGTGTCTGGAAATAAAATGACACCTTCTACTTCCAGGGTATTAATGGTATTGGCGACTTCTTTGCAGAACTCTTCCGGAAGGTCGTATAAACTGGCGATTTCACTTGCAATATCTGACTTTGGGCCGAGGCGGTTTTCAAGTTCTAATTGTAATTTTAACGCCTCTGCTTCGGAGCATTTGATCGCTTTTGATATGATTTTTGCGGCAAGTTTTCTTCTTTTTAGAACAAGTGTTCCACTGCAATCGTATAGGGTATCGTCCAGATCAAATATGATTGCTTTAACCCGAGCCGATACCAGAGACGTGAGTTTGGACATGTGTGTGTTTTAATTACGTTCAGTGCCAGAGAGTGATAATTTAGCAAAAATCCTGCAGATAGAATCTGCCAGTTTTTCAGGATCGTGCCTTATCAGATCCTGCTTTTCCCACAAGATCCTTTTTTGATCTAGATTTTCAATTAAATCGGTAACCTCCACCGCAACATTATTGTTTTCCAGATTTTCATCAAGAGCGACAATGTCAGCTCCCTCTTTTCTATACTTTTCAATTATCTCCTTACGTGGGAAATTGTTATTAACAAGCACATAATCTAAAACTCCCTCACCAAGATATCTTGTAACTGCCTTGATATGATCCGATGCAGTGTAATTATCTGTTTGTCCCGGCTGTGTTACAATATTACAGAGATATATTTTTACTGCTTTTGAGTTCTGTAATGCTTCTTTAACACCACCGACAAGAAGATTGCATATGATACTTGTGTAAAGGCTTCCCGGGCCAATTACGATTATATCTGCTTTTTCAATTTCACTAATTGCGTCTGGTGGACATTTGGTATCGTTTGTTTTCAGAAAGAGCCTTTCTATCGGTGCTTTATTGAGGCCGCGTACATTCAACTCTTCTTCTACGATTGAACCATCCTTTAATTCGGCACAAATGTGAGTACTGGTAAGCGTGGAAGGTAGAACCTTTCCTTTGATCGCCAGTATCTTGCTTGCTTTTTTAATGGCGAGATCAAAGCTTCCGGTTAAATCCGTTAATGCTGCCATTAATAGATTGCCTAGACTCATCCCGTTAAGTGACCCTTTATCAAACCGGTATTGAAAAAGCTGATATAAATCTTTTTCCTGCTCCTCTGTTTCCGAAAGTGCTACCAGGCAGTTTCTTACATCCCCGGGGGGCAATATACCGTACTCTTCTCTTATGACGCCTGAGCTTCTGCCAGAGTCTGTTACGGTTACAATTGCCGTTAAATCTTTGCTATATGTTTTCATGCCTTCAAGTGCAATTGGGAGACCCGTGCCGCCACCAAAGGCTAGCATCTTCAGTGTGTCATGCGTTTTTCCAATATCTTTCAATTTGAGCAAAGTCGGCAGCTGGAAAAATCGTTTTATCTTGTAATCGGGTTTGTTTGAACTGTCATATGCAGTTTCTTCTTTAAATCTTCCATGTAACATCTGAACGGCTACCATGCCTTTGGTTTTTGCAATCCTCAACTCTTCCCTTACCCGGTCTCCAACGACAATAACATTCTGAGGGCTTAATGAATACTTTCTTACGATTGCCTCAAAGCAGTCTTCCATTAATAGACCAACTTCCTGATCATTAATTATTATTTCATCAAAGTAAGGTTTCAGACCCAACAACTCTATCTTTTTATGTTGCCTTTCGTGGAGTCCTGTTGTCAGCAGGAACAGCTTATATTTTTCCAGCGCTAATCTTTCTAAAGTTGGCACTACATCTGGAAAGAGTTTTATGTCCGTTACTTCATTGCTATTATATGTCTTCAGGGCCGCGCTGATGAAATCGTGGTCTTTATTGTATTTACTTGCGATTTCATTGAAGACAGGAAAATAAGGTCCATGCTTCTCTGAAATTTCTTTTTGCATTAAATATGCTTCTTCTTCTGTGCACGGCAACCCTGCATCAGCCATTGCCTTTGCAGCACGTTTTCGGGACGCTTCAAGTAGCGAGCCCGTGCAATCGTATAGCGTATCATCAAGATCAAAAATTATTGCTTTCATAGTTTCCATGTATAAGAAAAACCGACATTAAGTATTAAAGTTAAATTTGCAAATTTAAAGCGGTGATATGAAGCGACCTGGCCTTCATATTTACTCCGTTTTTAAGTTTCTAATTTCTGGAGAAAGGCCAACCTTGCTCCCGACCTTAATTCCATTTTTTTCAAACCAGCCTCGCTCCATTTCAAGAGCGTATTTCACTTTCTCTTTTGATGTATGACTCATTAAGCTGAAGGGGGTCATAGAATCTATCTGTGTAATTACTTCTTCAGTATTTATAAAGGCAATCGAAAGAGGGATCTTTGTATTTTTCATCCAGAATGATAAACTTTGCTCTTGTGGATAAATAAATAACATTCCGTGGTCTTTGTCTAATGCCTCCCGAAACATCAAGCCTATTGTACGGCCTTTTCGAGTAAAAGCAACTTCTGCATGAGACGTTTTGTCATTTATTTTTATTTCGTATATGTTTGCATTTGATATGGGGGAATGATTGGTGCAACCCTGGAGCGCTAGAAACAGGACGAAAAGAAGGATGGTATGGAAGTAGATTTTTCTTGCGATGCGGAATGATGAATCCATAAGGTTGTTATTTTGCGGGGTTTTTGAAACTGGCAACCGGGTTGACTATAGCAAGTCCCCGATAATATGTGACAACCCCGTTTACAATTTCTGTTATTATTTTATTAAAAGAGGTTCTCTGCCTTGCCCTTTCCAGTTTTACTACCGGCCCTTTTTCATCAGTTATGGGTATCATATCGACATTGCCAAAATCCATTTTCAACATATTTATCATTCCTCCATCCCCCTCCATTTGTGTGACAATTGCAGCGGACGGTAAGGTGGCAATGTAGGAAAGTGGGTATGTGTAGTCTCTATAAACGTCTTTCTGTATATATGCTTCGCCTTCAACTGCCAAAGTGCCTAGATATTCTCGGACGGTATTCAGCTTTGTTTCATTAACATCTTCTTCTTTGACTTTAGTCGTTTTTTCTCTGAAAGGATTGATCCTGCCCGTAATAACGGTTTTCGCAACTGTTTCCTGCGCCTGGTATGTGTTTACGTTAATTTGTATCTGTTCCCGGTTTACAAATTGGAAGGAAAAAACATCCTTTGTTTTTTCATCGTAAATTGATGAATTAGTGAATTTAATACTGACATTGTGTATTTCCAATTCCGGCATCAGTATCTCAAGAGGAAGAATTATCTTAGAAACAGTCATTGCACCGGGGATGACGTTTCCGCTTCTATGAATTTCATTGTTATCTTTTGTTATTTCAACAAATCTTCTTCCTGATGCTTTTTGAATTACATAATCATGATGCATTAAAAATCGGTCAAAAACATATAGTCTTTCATTCCCGTTACTATCCTCTCCGTGTCTTAAGCTTGGAAAACGCGTACGAGCTCTGGTATCTCTGAAGTATATCGAATCCTGTAGGAAATCTTCGAGCTTGGTTAACGGTATTCCAAAAAATGGCTGGTGAGTATTGTTCATATTCGAGTAATGTAAATGATGGGTACTATATGTAGTACGTAATTGCTTTAAATTTTGAAACTTCCATGAATTCTAATTTAAAATGAAAATATGTCAAGATGTTATTTTATTATATCAGGTACTTGTTTTATACCTCCTATATAACAATATAAGCCTATCATCGCACGGGAGAGGCCAATCTTTAGTTTATTTTTCAAAACATATATAAGAATATTTTGATTTGGAGAATAAAGAGACAGGGATTAAGAGAGGCTGAAAATTTAAGCCTTTTTATATCAGGGAGTTAAGATGTTGTTGCCATAAATTATGCTCTTCTCCATAGTGATCAAATTTTGGATATGAAGTGAAAAAAAATGGTATGAGATTGGTTCTTTGTTGATTATAAAGTGGGTGTTTGGGGGTTTTTGGGTAAAATTTTTCGCTTTTCCCCAACAAAAATTACGTGGTGAGTATGTAATGATAATCCAATTATTGATGCGGTAAGAGATTAATTTATTTCTTTATCATTAACTCTCTTGCCAAATCCGGATCAATTTGAGGGACATTCAGTACCCTCTGCATTGAGCCCTCTTGAGCTTTTGATATTATTACGTCAGCAGTTGGATCAGATTTCGCCTTACTGCTTCTTACTGTCAGCTGTGCAGCGATCTTCAGTTTTTCTTCGTTAATTTCACCTCTTATGATGGCCAACGGCCCGGTTATATCCTTCATCTCTAACAGAAAATCATGAACTGTTGCCAGCCTTTCTACCACAGAATTTTCCTCATCATTGCGACTGACGACAACCTTGGTTTTGTCATCAATTCTAAAATGCCTTCCTACCTTTAATAGACTAACCTCATTTACTCCAGGGTCTCCGTGATTGACAGAGTCCTTCATCCTGTTGGCAAATTCCGGATCGGTTAATAGACACCCTCCGGATGCGCATGGATAATCCGTTACTTCGAAAATGTCCGCGAGCTGTATCTGATCTTTTCGTGAACGACCCTTAATTTCAAGTAATTCATCTCTGTTAACCAGCCCGGTTTTTTCAGGAATTGTGGGCTCGAGATGTTTTGCGCAAAGAGGTCTTAAAACGAGTCCTGTTAATCCGGCCTCCTTGTCAATTGTCTTCATTGCCTCTTTTCTCTGAGACATTGGACGCTGTCCAAGCACCTCACCCGTTATGATAAAGTCTGCCCCGATCTCCTTCATGTATTCACCGGCGGCCCTGAAGATATTTATGCGGCAGTCAATACAGGGATTCATGTTTTTGCCGTAGCCGTGTTTTGGTTTCTTTACGATTTTCAAAAAACTGTGTGTCGTATTTATAACCTTAACCGGTATTCCGAGTTTTTCAGAAACCTTTACTGCTTCCAGCTTACAACTACCTTTGGATGTACAGAGACAAAAAACTGTGGTAAAGGTCAGGGCAATAACATCGATGCCCTGCTTTTTGATTACGTGTATGGCCAGGGTACTGTCCAGTCCGCCGGACAATAAAGCAAGTGCTGTTGTCATATCTAATTAATTTAATGGTAAAAGAGTTAACGTAAGAAACTGCGCCGGCATGGTAAAAACATTAGAACATGGATTCAATGCGGGTAAATTGCAGATTGAGTTATCTTACACAAAATATTCAAGGAATCATTCTATCAGATAAAAGGTTTTGACACAAATATAAATCACTGATAGACTCAATTGTGTTTCATTTCCTACCACAGAGAGCAAAAAAACAGTTGGAGTCCTCCTGAAAAGGAGGAGAAAACCCCTGCTTTCGCAGGGAATCCGGAAGGATCTGGAAAAATGTATAGATCGCCAATCGCATCAGGAAGCTTCTACCCCGGAAATAAAGAAGAGTTAGAGAGTACGCTTAAAACGCTTCTTAAAGATTGTCCGGAAAAGCAAAAAGCCCTGGGCGCAATCTCACCACATGCGGGATATGTGTATTCCGGACGCGTAATGGGAAATGTTTTTTCCAGGATCGAAGTGCCGGATACCGTTGTTATCCTTGCACCAAACCATACGGGACGTGGGGCATCTTTCTCCGTCTGGCCAGAAGGGCTATGGCGAACGCCGCTCGGTGATACATCAATAGACGAAGAACTTGTTAATGAGATACTGAACAGATGTGAGCTGATTGAGAAAGATAAGGTTGCCCATCAAAACGAGCACTCCGCAGAAGTTATATTACCCTTTCTTCAATATAGTAACTCACAGGTTAAGATTGTTGTTATTGTGGTCAGGTCTGGCAATTTTGAGGAGTTGAGTGCAGTTGGCAAATCTATTGGTGATGTACTTAAAAAAATAAGGCCTGATACGCTTGTTGTCGCCTCATCTGATATGACCCACTATGAGTCTCAGCAATCTGCTGATAAGAAAGATAAATCTGCAATAGCGGAAATTGTTGCTTTAAGAGTGGAAGGTCTTTACAGAGTCGTTCGTGAACAGGACATCAGCATGTGCGGCGTCAGCCCCGTAATTTCAATGATGGTCTGTTCCAAAGAACGGGATGCCGCAAAGGCTGAACTAATCAAGTACGAAACCAGTGGCGAAGCCTCCGGTGATTACAAACAAGTAGTAGGGTATGCCGGCATAATAGTAGAGTAATTACATCATGCATCACAATCCAAAAATTTCCATTATCATTCCTGCCCTGAACGAAGAAGAATCTATCGAACAGGTGCTTAATGACATTCCCGGTGAAATAGTTGAAGAGGTTATTGTTGTCGACAATGGCAGCAGTGACAATACTGTTACTGTGTCAAAAGGCCTTGGAGCAAATGTTATACTGGAGCCGCTGAAAGGTATGGTGCTGCCTGCCTCAGAGGAATATCAATTCTTAAGCAACATACTGATATTGTAGTGTTTCTTGATGCTGATTATAGTGACTATCCTCAGGATTTACATATCGTTATAAAACCAATAATAAACGATAGCGCAGACATGGTTATAGGCTCCCGAATGTCAGGTGAAAGAGAAAAGGGTGCGTTATTGCCGCAGGCGATCTTCGGCAACAAACTGGCGACCTTCTTAATCCGGTTATTCTGGGGCTTCAAGTATACTGATCTGTGCCCGTTCAGGGCAATTAAATATAAGGATTTGCTTGCCTTAAACATGGTAGATAAAAACTTTGGATGGACTGTTGAGATGCAGATCAAGGCGTTGAAGAAAGGGTTGAGGATAGTGGAAGTGCCTGTAAGGTATCGTAAGCGGATTGGTAAATCAAAGATAACCGGTACGTTTTCAGGGACAGTGCGTGCGGGTGTAAAAATCATATATACTATTTTCAAGTATGGCTTTCTCAAATAAAAGATTACTCACCGCAAAGTCGCAGAGGATGCAAAGGAAAATAATTGTTTTGGCGGGCAATGCCCACCCTACGTGGTTTCTTAATGCCGACACAATAGAACATATTTATTACAATTAATATTTGAAAGCTTTGCGCTCTTTGCGTCTTTGCGGTGAATCACATTAATTATGCCAACAATAGAAATCTCCATAATAATACCTACTTTTAATGAGGAAGAGACGATCAGTCAATGCCTTGAGACGGTGATAGATATTCCCGGTATTGAAGTTGTCGTTGCTGATGGAGGCAGTACGGACAGGACAGTGAAGATTGCAGAGAAACACAAAGATGTAAAAGTTGTTACTTCCGTAATGGGGCGTGGTATCCAAATGAATAGAGGCGCAGAATCTTCAGGTGGAGAGATTCTCCTTTTTCTTCATGCGGATTGTGTATTGCCAGGAGAGGATATTTTCAATGTTCGGAATGTGATTGGAAGCAGTTCATTTGTTGGTGGTGCATTTAAGATCAGGTTACTATCCGATAAATTCCATTATCGAATTATAGAAAAGGGTATAAACTTTCGCTCAAAGGTTTTTAAACTACCTTATGGAGACCAGGGACTGTTTGTTAAGAGGTCTGTATTTGAACAGTTGGGTGGCTTCAGAGAAATGCCAAATTGTGAGGATCTTGATTTTGTCTGCCGTCTTAAAAAACATGGAGAAATTTTCATACTTGATGAAAGGATCTCTTCTTCCATAAGAAGATGGAAAAATCATGGCATTTTACGAACATCTTTCAGAAATCAGTTCTTACTTGCCTCTTATGTATTGGGCCGAAGATATTAATTCATCTTCCTCTCATTTTTCCTGTTTTTGCGGGAATATACCTTGTTTAAAATTTGTCTTAAATGAAGGAAAGCAGTTTTTTTTATTTGGAAGAATAAAACATGACTCAAAAAGAACACCTCCTGGAGCATATAGATGCCTTATATAGGTCCGCACTGTATCTTACTAAAAATGAAAGCAGTGCGGATGATCTGGTTCAGGAAACATATCTGAAGGCTTTTAAGTTCTTGCAGGATGATAAAGAGATCAGGAATGTAAAGGCGTGGCTATTCAGGATATTAATGAATACCTTCATCAATAAATACCGGAAAGACAAACGTGAGCCTTCACTGGTTGATTTTGATAGTGTCGAAGCATTTCATGAATCGTTACAGGAAGAGGTTAGGGCACCGTCAATTCTTGATGATGAGTCGGTGCTTGACAGCCTTATGGATGATAATATCAAAGTGGCATTGGAGGCATTGCCTGATGATTTTCGAATGGTAATATTGCTTTCTATTGTTGAGGGTTTTTCTTACAAGGAGATTTCGAAAATAGTAGATTGTCCGGTTGGCACAGTGATGTCCAGGATATATAGGGGGCGAAAGATGTTAAAGGAGAAACTGGCCGATTATGCAAAAAAACATGGTTATGGAAGAGAATAAAAAAATTAGACAGGTTAACAATATGAACATGATCAAAGTTGCGTTAATCTTATCAAAAAGTGAGAGAGAAAAATGAATTGTAATGATGCTAGAAAATATTTTTATGCCTTTCTTGATAATGAACTCGATGTGGAGAAGAACATTGAGGTGTTGGCACATTTAGATATGTGTTGTGAATGTGGCCAGAGAATGGAGAAGGAGAGGCTGCTTCAAAACAGGGTAAGAGAAACTGTTTGTGAAGTAAAGGCTCCTGATTATCTTATGGAAGCAGTTTTAAGAGGAGCAGAAGAGAGACCTAACTTCTTTGTACAATTTGTTGAAAACTTACTATCCGGAAGACGTCTGGTGCCTGTCGCGGGTATTGTGGCAGCGATGATTATGATTGTCTGCTTTTTTGTGATACCGGGTAGTTCAAAGAAGGATGACATTCTTTTTCTTGCGGAATCGAAGTATCACAGCTATATGATGCAGCAACTTGATCTGGACATCCGTTCACAGGATCCTTCAGCAGTTGTGGAATATCTCCGGAGTCAAACCAATTCAAAAATCGTCTTACCTGAAATTGGTGATGATGCAAGGTTAGTCGGCGCGGCATTGTCTGAAATTGATGGAGTGAAAGTCTCTCAGGTTTTTTATATGCGTGATGAGACTCCGATTTCATTTATGATATTTTGTAATCCTGATTCCGGATCGGGAGATAATATAGATTTCTCGGGGATGAAGGAAATATCCGTAGATGAAAAGGTCGTTTATTATGATGAAGGGTATTGTGGCCACTGTAAGATTATGGGATGGAAGAATGCCGGTAGCCAGTATGTTGTCGTCTCAATGTTAAACAGTGACGAAATCTTAAAAATGTTGAATAAGACTTGAAGTGTAAAGTTGAAAGAGAATGGAGGTGGAAGATAAATACTGCGATGAGAATATTTTCAGTCTTTTTATTAAGTGCGTTAGTGATGTGTGTTTCAGCATCCAGTACAAATATAGTATTTGCCGGAGTCGAAACAGGCGTTGGAATAGGGCAGAAGGCGGTCTCATTTGAGCTGTTATCCGTTGAAGGAAAGGCGATAGCACTGGAATCATTTGCGAAAGATAAGGTTACGCTACTGGTTTTTGGTACTACATGGTGTCCTTCATGCAGGCATGAGGTACCGATCCTTAAGGAATATTTCGATGGCCTTAAAGATGACGGCCTTAAGGTGTTGGGGATAGACGTTCAGGAAAGTAAAAAAAAGGTCAGCTCTTTTGTCAAGAAAAACCAGATAAACTATCCTGTTGCTCTTGATTCGAATGCAGACGCTGCAAGGTTGTACCAAGTTGTAGGCATACCGTTAAACATAGTCCTGGATAAGGAAGGCGTGATACGATACAAGGACAACCGGCCTCCGAGCAAAGAGATTTTGGAAAAATTGTTAAATTAGAATTGAAAACGAGCCTGTTTCTAGCCGCATAGTACGTTCGAAGTCTGAAAGCACTCGCCTGATATTTCATAGGGTTAATTCGCCTAAGCGTAGTAATGTTATCTCTCTCGGTTTTCCTCAGAAGAATTCCAGTATGGATTGGATATTGATATGAGTAGAAAAAAGCTTATAATCAGTGTCTGGATCTATTGACAAGTTATATGGGAGAAATGACAAGAATGAAGGTGCTTGGTATTAGTGGCAGTCCGAGAAAGAGCCACACAACAGAAGAGTTAGTTAAGACTGTCCTGGATGCAACCGGTCTGGAAACAGAGTTAATATCCTTGCATGGCATGACAATTAATGGCTGCATATGCTGCCTGGGTTGTATTGATGATAATGTATGTAAGGTTAGAGATGATTATCTTCCCTTGATGCACAAGGTATTGGAAGCCGATGCAATAGTTGTTGGCGCTCCTAATTATTTCGGGAGACTTAACGCCCTTACACACTCCTTTCTCGAGCGGTTTTACTGTTTCCGGCACGACAAAGACGGACAGGGTGGCATGAGACTTTCTGGTAAGGTAGGAGCTATTGTTTCTGTAGGAGGAGGCGGAGAGTGGGAGATGCCGGGAAGAGACATGAAAATGTACGACATAGCAGGCAATGATATCAAGGGGTTCTTTGATTATAACGAGATTGAATGTGTAGGTGCCGTTGCCGCGCAAGGCGCTGTTGCATGTTTTTCGTGTGGCTATGGTGAAGTTTGCAGCGTAAGCGGTGTGAAGGCGTTTTTCGGCGAGGATGCGAAAATTACACCAGATATTATACCTTGTCTGGAAAAACGGCCGGATGTAACGGAGAGGGCAACGTTACTTGGGAAAGAGTTGCGTGAGAGACTGGATAATAATTACAGTGAATATAAGTAGGCTCTTTACCGCTTGTAGAGAGTCTGCTTATATTTAAAGTAAAGAGTGTGTAAGATGAAATATGGCTTTTGGTCAAAAAAACTGTTAGTTGCAGGAATTATTTTGTACGGAAGTGTTCTTTTGGCAGAAAAAGCCGAAGCGGACTCTTCTGATAATCAGGCTCCGGAGTGGGTAATCTCCGAGTGGATCAATAGTAACGGACTTACGCTTGCGGGTCTGCGTGGTAAAGTTGTCGTAATAGATTTCTTTCAATTATGGTGCCCCGGATGTAACAAATTTTCAGGACCACTTATGGAGAAATGGAACCAACAATATAGCGGCCGCAAAGATATTCAACTGGTTGGCATTCACACCGTCTTTGAAGGACATTCTCAACAAACTCCAAAACGACTGCGGCAATACGTTAAAGAAAAAAATATAACCTACCCGGTAGGGGTTGATAATCAAGTTGCTAATCAGAGATTACCGGAGACAATGATTCGTTATCACACCCGCGGTACTCCTGAAATGGCGATTATTGATAAAAAAGGGGAAATCCGTTTTCAACATTTCGGAAGTTTTAATCCCGGTGTTACAGAGAAACTTATAGACACTCTATTAAACGAAGAGTAAAATAGTCTAAACAAAAAAATAAGCAGGATCTTTAACTTATTCGGTATTTAATAATGAAAGGGGGCTTTTATGGATTACAATTTTTTAATAGATACATACGAAACAGAGAGAGCAAAGACTTTGAGTACATGGAGTACTTTCAAAGACGAAGACCTTTCAGCGCGTCCACACCCCACTGATAAACGCGGGAGAAATGCGCTTGAACATATGGTCCACCAATGTATGGGTGAGAACAAGTGGTTTACTGCGATGCTTGGGGTTGATGTCGGAGCGCCGCCATTGCCGGAAAATGAAACACGCCTGGAGTTCATTAAGCGCTATGCGGAGGATTCAGGAAAACGTGTAGAGGCCTTAAAAGAGAAAGACAACAATTGGTGGGCAGAAGAGGTAAAATTCTTTGAATTTAATAAGTCACGGGCATGGATTGTTACCAGAAGAATTGCTCACACTGCACATCACCGTGGTCAACAGACAATGTTATTACGAATGTTGGGACGCGATATTTACAGCACTTATGGCCCAACTGCCGATACCGGCGGTTTACAACAAAATAATGCGCTGACGATTTATCCCTATTCTGACATAGATACTCTGATTAAAGAGGAGAGTGCTGGTGGTACTGCAAAGGCGGCATTACCTGGTCCAGGAGAGAAACCGTGCACGGAACGGCCTGAGTAATCATATGTCTTGATCTGATAGTAAAAGTGCCTAAAAAGAAGGAATTAAATGATGCCCTTGGCGTAATGGAGCTTTTTACCGCGTTTAATAAATTTCTGGATTCCCTGAATGTAGAAATTGATTTCTAATGGCTATCTTGCCGGCAACATGCACGATTATTTGAAAACACAATCAAATAACAATTCATGGATAAAGTATTATTAATAATAATCCTCATTTTCTACTGCCCCGCAGCACTATGGCTCTTCCTTTATGGCATCAATAACTATTATATGATTTGCCTTTTTTTAAGAAAAATCAGGAAGGAAACCTCCGGCAATCAGGAGTTTCTGGAACAATTCTGGTTAAATCATAGCAAGGATATGTTGCCAAAAGTTACTACGCAATTACCCGTTTATAACGAAAGGCATGTGGTAGAGCGTTTAATTAAAGCAGTCGTAAATATTGATTACCCGAAAGAGCTTCACGAAATACAGGTACTGGACGATTCTAATGATGAAACAAAGGGCATAGTTTCTGAATTGGTTAATAAATACAGTGCGAGAGGGTTTAACATTAAACATGTTGTCAGAGACAATAGAGACGGATTTAAAGCAGGGGCATTAAACCTGGGCATGGAAAAGGCGGAAGGCGAGTTTCTGGCAATCTTTGATGCCGATTTTGTACCGGATAAAGACTTTCTTTATGACACTATTCCATTCTTTTATGAAAGGCCCAAAGTCGCTATTGTTCAAACACGATGGGGGCACATAAATCGAAACTACTCTCTCCTTACAAGAGCACAGAGCATTGGCATGGACGGCCACTTTATTATCGAGCAGGGTGCCAGGACATGGAACGGACTATATATGAACTTTAATGGAACTGCCGGGGTCTGGAGACGGGAGGCGATTATTGACTCGGGGGGGTGGAATTTTGATACCCTGACTGAAGATCTGGACCTGTCATACAGGGCTCAATTAAAAGGGTGGAATACTAAATTCCTGTTTGATGTTGTCGCGCCGTCAGAATTGCCTGTTGATATAAATGCCTACAAATCTCAACAGCATAGGTGGGCAAAGGGTTCGATTCAGACAGCGAAAAAGGTTCTGCCTCAAATATTCAAGACAAACGATAGCCTGATAAAGAAGGTAGAGGCATTTATTCATTTGAACCAGTACATGGTCCATCCAATGATGATTATACTTGCCATGTTCTCCTTCCCTCTCATCATCTTATTAAAAGAGCAGATGAGTAATATGTCAGTCTCTGTAACAATGATGGTCCTGATATTATTAATATCGATGGGAGCGTTTGCTCCTACATTTCTATACATAGTCTCTCAAAAAAAGGGCTATAAAGATTGGCAGAAACGATGCATGTTTATTCCCGCACTTATGGTTATAGGGTGTGGTATTGCTATTAATAATACAAAGGCAGTGCTCGAGGCGCTGTTTAATATCAAGAGTGATTTTATTAGAACGCCCAAGTACGGTGTGATCAAACGAGGCAGGAATCTACTGGTAAAAAATTACTCATTACCATTGCAGATATTCTTCATCAGTGAAATACTCTTAAGCGTTTATTGCTTTATGGGATTTATGCAATATACGAGCAATAAAAAATTTGTATTCGGACCTTTTCTGTTGATGTATGCGATCGGGTTTCTTTATGTCGGAATACTCTCTCTCTTTCAGAAGTTTAGTGAAACAATAAAATGCTGATTGAATTTTTTTTTTAGTAAAAAGCATCTTTGCTTGCTTTGCATAGTTTTGTGCACATCGGTTTCTAGTGGTAATTTGTGTTGGGCCGGTACTGACACTTCACAAATAAAAAATGAAATACAATACGTACTTCCCCGTGACGCAATACCTGCTATAAAAAATCCTGAATTTGTTCCTGCAGAAGAAGCAGGCCTGGATGACCATGAACCGGTTGTCGGTATAACGATTAACGGTGAGAGCCGTGCTTATTCTTTATATCTCCTGAACCATCATGAAATAGTAAATGATAGAATCGGGGATACGGTTTTTGCCGTTACCTGGTGTCCGCTTGCAAATCTTGCTGTTATATATAACCGGGAAATTGATGATAAAGAGTATGCTTTTGGTGTTTCCGGCAAATTGCTCAAAAATACACTTGTAATGTTTGATTACGAAACAGAATCCTTCTGGCCAATTGCATACGGCGAGGCCGTAGATGGTGAGTTGACAGGAAAGAAGCTTAATAGCATTCCGGGATGCAAAAGGTGCCGTGGGGTGCATGGAAAAAACTACACCCGGATACACTTGTACTTTCTTATCAAGGTTCAAGGACAATTGGTTATGACACTTATGGAGAATATCATAAGAATGAAGAAACAGGTATTTTTCCTGCCAGAAATATAGATGCAAGGCTGGGTATTAAGACAAACGTTATTGGAATAGAGGTAAATGGTAAACACAAAGCTTATCCATTCTATCTGTTTAACAAGGCAGCAATAATAACTGATGAATTTCAGGGATTGAATCTGCTGGTTTATAGAAATAAGGATACCGGCACTATTCATGTGTATGACAGGCAGGTTGGTGAAGTGGTCATTGATTTTGAGAAGAATAAGAGTGATGCGACAGACAGCGTAACAAGCACTACCTGGGATTTGGAAAACGGGATTGGCATAAAAGGGGATATGATGGGCAAAACACTCCGACCTGTCAATTTTTTAAACGTTTACTGGTTTGTCTGGGCAGATTACTTCCACGATACTGAAGTCTTTGGAAATTGAAAAGCAATCAGAACTCCTTTCGAAACGAACTCTACCAAAACATGAGCAGGAAATTAATAACTATTCTAATAACAGGATTTATTATTGAAATTCTTTGCATTGCAATTGCTTACAGCGGTGATATAAAAAAGAGTATTCCCAGTTTTGCTATCTTGTATATAACCTCTTTTATTACGTATATATTTGCCATATTCTACATTTCAAAAAATGCTGAGACAGATGAACAGGATAACAATAGTTCGAGTACTGTTCTCTGGGCCATTATCATTTTTTCATTGATGTTTCGACTTACGCTTTTACCGGTTGCTCCTTCAGACGACATATATCGTTACCTATGGGAAGGAAAATTGCAACTGAACTGGATAAGCCCTTACTCTCATCCGCCGGAGGCTTCCAGCCTGGAACATCTCAGGGATGGCTTTTTCTCAGGCATTAATCATAAACATCTGTCTACGATATATCCACCGCTTACGCTTATGGTGTTTGCTGCTGCCGATTATATTTCACACTCTATAATATCAATGAAAGCGGTTTTCCTGATCTTTGATGTGTTATCAATTTTCATATTATTGAAGTTTTTAAGGGTTATGGGAAAAGATCCACTTAATGTGTTAACGTATGCATGGAGCCCGTTAGTCCTTATCAGTTTTGCTGCAAGAGGCCATTGCGATTCCCTTCAGATATTCCTTGTTCTTCTCGCGTTATATCTCTATGCGATTAGAAAAAATTTAAGGACAGTCTTTTCTATTGCACTGGCAGTAATGTCCAAATTTATATTCGTCATTATTGCGCCTTTTCTGATTCCTGGTAAAAAATTTAAATATGTTGTAGTACTGTTTGCCGTTATTGCCGCTTTATATTTGCCATATATCAGCGCCGGTAAAGGGCTGTTTTCGACTCTCCTCCATTTTGGGACTCAGTACCATTTTAACGATTCTGTTCATTTTCTGATTTTCTGTTTATGCATCGGCTCTCCTCTGGCGTCTAAAATAGTAACGGCACTGATCTTTGGATCGGTTCTTCTGCTTTTATATAGAAGGCATTTAAATCTTTTCATTACAGATAGCAATGGGCATTCTCCTCTTTCTAACGGAGGAAGTGAAAAAAGAGGGAATATAGATATAAATAATTTTGTCTTAAATTATGCATTTGTAGCTATTGGGACTTTTTTAATATTGGCTCCGACATTGCATCCATGGTATCTGACATGTATTATTCCCTTTCTCTGTTTTAACAAAAACCGGGCGTGGATTCTCCTGACAGGAACTGTTGTCTGTTACTATTTTATGAACCATGAACTGTTTTCTAAAATGATATGGTATAATGACGAATGGGTATGGAAGGAGGTACACTGGCTTAAGCTGCCTGAATACCTCCCCTTTTATGTCTTACTGATTTATGGATGGCTAAGAACCTGCCTTGCCACTAAGGCACAAAGACACGAAGAAAAAGCATGAAATATAGTAATGTTTAATCGAGAGAGTTCGTCATCAATAATAATCGCCTTTTCTATTATGTGAACATGCGGAGATGGAAAAATGATGGAGTGCAACGAATCTGTTTATTTAAAATCAGTATTCACTTAGTGTTTTTGTGCTTTAGTGGCTCAGTTTTTCTTTTTTTTACAAAATGTCTTGTTGGAGGTAGGAGTTAAAATGGAAATTAATGAAAAATCGGTTTTTTACGCACCTGATTATTACCATATAGAACAAGACTCACTTCACCTGTTTCTTGATCCTGAGATGCCTAACTGGATTATTACTGATAAAAGGGGCAGTCAGATTATAGACGACATTAAGAACTGTAAAAATGTTAAAGAGCTGATGAACAACTATGCAAACAATTTTGATATGGACTACACCAGGGCATGGCAGGAGGTTCATACATTACTGAAGGACCTGATAAGGTCTGAATTTCTGACATCAGAACCGGCAAAGAAGGTTGCTTACACAGGGCGTGCAGATTTCATTCATGCGGACAGGCTCAATGAGTTGTGGATACATACAAATAATTCATGCAATCTGACATGTTCACATTGCCTGGTTAATTCATCACCTAATGAGGATGGAGGTCTGTCAACAGAAAGCATCAAAAAGATTATTGATGAGGCTGCGGTATTGGGAACATCCCGCTTTTACTTCACGGGTGGAGAACCCCTCATGAGAAAGGACATTTTTGAACTTATCGATTACATCTGTAATCAAAAAAAATCAGAACTTATAATACTTACGAACGGAACGCTCCTGAAGGGAGAAACTATAGAAAAGTTACAAAAGTTTGATAAGAAGCTCTTAAAGATCCAGATAAGTCTTGATGGTTCAAAGCCGGAGATCAACGATCCGTTAAGAGGCAAGGGTAGTTTTAATCTGATAGTTGAAGGGATAAAGGAAATTGTTAGTGCAGGATTTCCTCCAACGGTAACAACGGTCGTTGCAAACAGCAATATAGATGACATACCGGAAACGACAAAGTTGCTAGCTTCATTGGGCGTGAAAACTCACCATCTTTTGTGGGCTCACAAAAGAGGCAGGATCACTGACAATGGAAATAACTCCATTCCTCCGATAGATGAGGTGATTGAAATAACGAGAAAAGTAAAGGAGGTTGCAAAAAAATCAGGTATTTCAGTCGACAACCATGACTCATACAAATTCAGGGCAAACAGCCAGAGGGGCACACGGTATGATTTGGGAAATGCATGTTACGACAGTATGTGTGTGTATTCAACAGGAGACGTCTATCCGTCTGCTTCATTTGCCGGCCATGCAGGCCTGAGATGTGGAAACGTTCTTGATAATACACTCAGGGAAATCTGGGAAAACAGTAATATGAGCAAGGCATTCAGAAACGCAACACTTCAGAATAAGGATAAGTGTAGGGAGTGTCATATTAAATTTATATGTGGAGGCGGGGATATTGAGCATTCATTCTTTTACTCGGAGAACGGGTTCAAGCTGGAGTCGGATAGATTTCCGGATGGCGTCGGCATACATGCTCTTGATCCTTATTGCGATCTGCACAAGGAGATAACAAAGGATGTTGTCTTTGAACTTGCCGAAGTCAGGAAGAAAATGCAGGATAGAAAAACAGGATTCAGTGCTCCCACTGTCTTAAGGTCTATGGGTGATGGCACAGCGGTCTGCGGTGCCGATCAACAAGTTGCAGGCTCACAATCTGTTCACACTCTTCATTCTAACTGTGTACTCTCTTTTGATGTTGATAAGCCCAGGAGTATTGTGCGTGAATTTTATGGTAAAGCAGCGGAAGAGCCCCAAGAGGAACTATGCTGCCCGACCAAAAATTCTGAGGAAGATACCAGTCATATCCCACAGGAGGTATTGGACAGGTTCTATGGATGCGGGAGTCCGACGATTATTGCTAAGGTCTCTGAGGGAGAGACCATGGTAGATCTGGGTGCAGGCGCAGGGATTGATTGTTTCATTGCTGCTAAAAAAGTCGGTCCGAAGGGGAAGATTTACGGAATTGATATGACGGATGAGATGCTGAAGGTTGCAAATGAAAACAGAAAGTTGGTGGCAAAGAATCTTGGCTACGATATTGTGGAATTCAGAAAAGGATTCCTGGAAGATATTCCGGTTGATAATAGTAAGGTTGATCTGATTACGTCGAACTGTGTAGTCAACCTATCACCTGATAAAAAAGCCGTTTTCAGTGAAATGTGGCGAGTCCTGAAAGACCACGGCAGGATTGTAATATCTGATATTGTCTCTCAGGTTGAGACTCCTCCGCATCTTAAACTTAACAAACAGTTATGGGGTGAGTGTATCAGCGGTGCACTTACCGAAGATGAATTTATGGCCTATCTTGAACAGGCCGGTTTCTACGGACTCCAGACACTGTCCAAGGTGTTCTGGAAAGAGGTGGAGGGATACTCATTCTACTCCGTAACACTGCGTGGGTACAAGTTTGAAACGGAAGAGGGTTGTGTTTACATCGGGCAGAGGGCTGTTTACCACGGACCGTACAAGGCGATAACGGATGAAGAAGGTCACCTGTTCCCAAGAAACGAACCTGTCGAGGTATGTACGGATACTGCAGAAAAATTAAGCAATCCACCCTATACGGGACAGTTTACGATATTTAATGTAAATGACGGAAATAAGGCACCATACAGTTGTAGCCCTTCAGACGAAGGAGATGTTCCATGTTGCTGATGCAAATAATAACAGGTATGGTGCTTTCCGGTTCAGCTTAAGGACAGATCAAAACCAACATTAATTTCGTTTTTTATCTTCAACGTGCCCATCATCGCTTTGAAAGGCTTTATTCCGTAGTCCTTCTGAAGCAGGGTAATCATTCCCTTTAGACCCTTTAGACTCCCACCACTGGTGTCTATATCAAAATCAATAGATTTGGTAACGCCGTGCAGGCTTAAGTCTCCATTTATTTTATAGCCACCCTCTTTTTCCTGAATAGATTTAGAGCGGAAATTGGCGGTAGGATATTTATCCGGATGTAATACTTTGCCACCCATATCCTTTTCAATATCCGCTACGTCTTTCTCTTTTAACGCATCTGTCCTTTCTCCGTCTTTAAGGGCGCAAACTACTTTCAGAGAATTTGCCTGTATCTCCAGTTCTAGACTTCCCGATGTAAAACCTGCTTCCGGTACTTCCAAATTAACTTTGAAATCAGTAATATCGATTAGCAAGTCGTGGGCTAGTTTACTCAGCAAACCTTCTTTGAAAGTATAAACATTCAAGTTCCCAGAATTTGTATTAAGGCAATAAGAACCGGGTTTTAAAGACATCTTTCTTCTCCTTTAAACTAAGACTAGAAAATTGTTTTTGTTCCTTAGAATTAGAAGACGTTAAAATACTTTTCTTAGTGATATGACTACCTTATTTTGCACCACATGTCAACAACGTCCTTGCCGGGTTTTCCATTTCTGGAAGGCTTCTGTTGGGCGATGCTTCCAGTAATGTATCCAGCTGTGCGCAGGCAGTTCTATAAGCTATAAAAGGCAATCCAGAAAAACAAACAATTTTTCGTATATGAAAAAGGCGAATATGAACCATTGTGAAAAATTATAATTTGTACCTCGAATACTGCCAGAGTTTAAGATAACTGACAAAAAAGAGCTGGCTGCATACTTGTATCTTCTTATTGCACATATATATGTACAGGTATCATATATATATAATGAGAAAATTGAATATTTGATTAAATGTTAGAACATGTTTTAATGTGGCTGAAATAAGACGTTGTCTTGCTAGGAAAAAACGTCAGATATTATGAAATTTTATTTTACTTTTACAGTTTTGTACAGTACAATCCCGAGATTCTGGGATCTTTCAATTAATATAAACTCAGGTTTTAAGTTTCTATAAGTCTATTGTATTTGCAATATTGAAAAGATCTACAGTGGGTTGGGAATTTTTCATACATGCATGCTTAGGTACCTGGCAGTAGTAATAAACTATCAGAAATAATATTGAACCGGCATTTTATTTAAAATCTAGGTATTCAATTTGCTTCTCACCCACGTGTATTTACGGGTGTCTTTGTATACAGTATAAGAATACGGCAAGTTTCACCGGCATATACAACCAATACTTTTACTTTGTGTTTTCTGTGTATTCCGTTATTTTCATATTGAAAGGCGGTACATCATGTCTGATAAGAAGAAAAAAGAAGTAGAAAGCGTTTCAAGCACGGCCCAGCTGGCCAATACTCCATTCATTGATATCGATGCTTATGCCCCCAAGATGATGGCAAACAGAGTAGGGCAGGTGGGAATATCAAAAGCGAATATGGGTTTCCTGACTACTCTTGCCCTTAGTATCCTTGCCGGTGTTTTTATTGCATTAGGCGCACAGCTAATGATGATGGTAACACATACTGCAACCTCCAGTTTCGGTTTAAATGCGTTAGTTGGTGGTATCACATTTACCATGGCTCTGGTCCTGATCGTAATTACGGGTGCAGAGCTTTTTACGGGAAATTGTATTATTGCCATGTCCTATTTTTCCGGAAAGATTACTAGTGGAGACCTCACCAGGAATCTGGTTATCGCTTTTATCGGAAATTTTATAGGTGCGTTAAGTATAGTTTTCTGGATATACTTTTCCGCACAGTGGACAGCCCACAACCATCTGCTAGGAGCCAAAATTGTCATTGCTGCCAATGACAAGGTTAATCTTGCATTTGGTGTTGCTTTTGCCAGAGGGGTTCTCTGTAATGTTCTGGTATGTCTGGGTATCTGGTTGTGTTATAGCGCCAGAAATAACGTGGATAAGGTTTTGTCTTTACTCTGGCCAATAGCCTGTCTGATAGCTTGTGGGTTCGAACACTGCGTGGTTAATATGTGGCTCATTCCGATGGGTCTTATCTTGAAAGGTAACCGTTTCGTTATGGAAGCTGTTGAAAAGGCAAATGGAGGACCTTTAGATATTTCGAATCTGACTTGCGGTAAAGGGTTCATAGTTGATAATTTGGTTCCAGTTGTCCTTGGAAACTTATTTGGTGGAATTATATTAGTTGCGGGTGTTTATTGGTTTGTATTTTTACGAACAGCAAAGAAATAAGAAAGTAGGTCAAAATGGCTGAAAAAAAGACTGGAAAAACTGCTGCTAAGACATCAAAACCTGTTAAAACGGCGAAAACTGCCAAGACAACAAAAGCAGCTAAACCTGTTAGAACGACAAAAACTGTCAGGAAAACGAAGGCAGCTAAACCTGCTAGAACGACAAAAACGGTAGTAGCGGCACCAGAAAGTCCCCTGTCTATTGATATAGACGCTTATTCACCTCCACAAATCGCAAGACGGCTTGATGCAGTGACAGGTGTAAAGGCAAAAGATTCTGCTATAAATACATTTTTGCTGGGTATTAATGCCGGCGCGTTTATAGCGCTGGGTGCTCAATTCGCGACATTAGTGATAAGTGATTCAGGACTGCACGCCGGGCTTACGGCAGTAGTCGGGGCTATTGTATTCTGTCTTGGTCTGATAATGGTTGTGGTTGGTGGCGCAGAGCTCTTTACGGGTAACTGTATGATTTTCATTGGATATATGGAAAAAAGGATTACAACCAAGAAAATCTTTGATCACTGGACTATTTCGTTGATTGGGAATTTCGTAGGGAGCCTATTAGTTGTTTTCTGTGTGTATAAGGCACAACAATTTTCGTTCTATGATTATGTGGTCGGCGGAAAGGCATTGCTTATTGCCAACAAAAAGGTTAATTTAACATTTACCAATGCCTTTGCAAAGGCGGTACTCTGCAATGCGATGGTGTGTATGGCAGTATGGGTATGTTTCAGTGCCAGGAATGTGGCAGACAAGGTCATGACTCTTATATTTCCAATAGGCGGATTTGTTGCAAGTGGATTTGAGCATTTAGTAGCAAACATGTACTTTATCCCTATGGGTATAATCTTAAAGAGTAAACCTGAAGTTGTTGCTGCTGCGGAAAAGATGGCGGGAAAAACATTAGACTTCTCCAATCTTACCTGGAAAGGGTTCTTTGTTATCAATCAATTCCCTGTATTTATAGGAAATGTTGTGGGTGGTATTGTTCTGGCCGGCTTAGCGTTCTGGTTTATTTATCTGCGACCCAAACTCAACTTTTCATTTACGATTAAAGAAGATTTTAAAAAATAGAATGTGATTTAAATTTGCAAATAAAACGAAAAGGCCCACCAACCTTTGGTGGGCCTTTTTTTTATAAGCTAACTAAGAACAGACACGGTAACTCTACCGTTTTTAGTTTTACAGTAGATTTTTCACTGGAATAATAGGATTTTTAGTCCGTGCGTTTGAACTTCCGAACTTTCAGTCCAGAGTGGTTTAGTTAAGATAGTAGCAATTTATTGGAGGTCGTATAAATGAGTGAAAGTGGAAAAGTAAAAGGTGGGATGTTTTCTCATCTCAAACAAGATGTTCCGGCAAGTATTGTGTTAGTGTTTGTAGCACTGCCGCTCTGCCTTGGAATTGCGTTGGCGAGCGGAGCACCCCTGTTTGCAGGTCTTATTGCAGGGATAATAGGGGGGATACTTGTAGGGTTCTTGAGCGGTTCCAGGCTTGGGGTCAGTGGCCCGGCAGCAGGTCTTGCGGTAGTCGTATTTGAAGCGCTACAAACAACTCCTTTCGAAACGTTTCTACTTGCCGTTGTCATTGGAGGCGTAATTCAAATAATCCTTGGTTTGTTAAAAGCAGGTATTATCGGCTATTTTTTCCCCTCCGCGGCTATAAAAGGAATGCTTGCGGGCATTGGTATCATCATCATCTTAAAACAGATACCTCACGCGGTTGCAGAAGTACCAATTACTGTTATTTCAGTAGTGATTTTGTTGGCGTGGGAATTGTTTCTGATGAAGAAACATAAAATGTTTACATTAGTACAAGGACCAATAGTTGTGGTAGCGGTTGGTATTTGTTGCCATCTCGTAGCACCCGTTGTTCCGGAGCACCTGGTACATGTGCCGGTTGCCAGTGGAATCTCCTCTTTTTTTGGTCAATTTACTTTTCCTGATTTCAGCGGGATATTCAGCAAAGAGGTTCTTGTTTTAGGTGTCACGGTTGCGATTGTCGCCAGTTTAGAAACACTTTTATGTGTGGAGGCTACTGACAAACAGGATCCTCAAAAAAGAGTTACGCCAACCAACAGGGAGTTACTTGCTCAAGGCACCGGAAACATAGTATCCGGGATGATTGGCGGTTTGCCGATTACACAGGTAATCGTTAGAAGTTCTGCCAATATGCAAGCCGGAGCAGAATCAAAAATGTCTACCATTCTTCACGGAACATTTCTTTTGATATGTGTAGCGTTCCTTCCAAGTGTACTTAATCTTATACCCCTATCCGCCCTTGCGTGCATTTTGATAATGGTTGGGTATAAATTAGCTAAACCTTCTCTATTTATGCAGACATATAAACTGGGATGGGACCAATTCCTGCCGTTTATTGTTACTATTGTAGGAATTGTATATGTTGATTTACTTGTGGGGCTTGGCATTGGGTGTGCTGTCGGTACCGCTGTGGTCTTACTCCGTAACTACAGAAACTCTCATTTCTTACATATCGAGAGAGGTGAAGATGGAAAGCACTTAAGAATGACACTGGCTGAAGACGTCAACTTTTTAAATAAAGGAGCGATTGTAAAGGAATTTGACAAGGTACCTGATGGAACCATCCTGACTATTGATCTTAGTAAATGCTATAGTATTGATAATGATGTGAGGGAGGCCATAGAAGATTTCATTCAATCAGCTGACGATAGAGATATTAACGTAAAGCTGATAAAGCCATTGGCCGAGGCTGGAAGTAAAAAGAATAACTCTGATAAACTTGACAACTGGATATTGACATTACCAGTCAATAACGAAGCACAGTCGGTATAAGGACTGTTGTATTGCTGTTCGACTGTAGGTCAACTAAATCTTTAAACATAATGCAGGACAGAACCTGCTATAGCAGGTTCTGTCCTGGCAGGTTTTATTCAGTAAGTAAGAGTCCATGCAATAAGACACAGGTCCCTGTATCTTTCAATTCTGTCAATATCGCTTCTTATTTTATCAGGGGAGGGAAATAATGTCAGGCAAGATTGAACATGCTATTGAACACGCAAAGCATTTGATGCCGGATCAAGGTCCGCTCCCTTTCTTCGTTCACCACAATACCATTCACCACTTTGAGACATACGACTTTTTTGAAGGTGTTAAACAGGCGGGACGCGCTTATAACGCCAAAGCCTTTATGTCCGAAGAAGAATTTCTCCTCTCATTTGAACGGGGCCGCATTACAGAGGCCGTTCTTCAAAAGAATATCGAAGAATATTTCAAGTATCACGAGCTTAATATTGAGCCAGATCTCCTGTTCAAGCTCATGACAGAGAAACCAGATGCTCGCCCTAAACCGTCCGAGAAAATTCAGCAGTTTGTAAATGACACTGCGTATCAACGCCCTGGCTATTTTAAAGAGGCGGTTCAAAATGTTCACAACCGTAACATAGACGAGTTGATGGGCCCAGTAGTTCTCTTTAAGTTCTTACCATCATATTTCGACTTCGGCATATCCTATTGGCAGATGCCGCATCGGGAAAAAGGGCTTTGGCACTGCTTTAGCGAAATTTACTCTAAGAGCTCTTTCTTCAGGCCAGAATTCATCAAAATTCTGAATGGTATTACCTCAGAAATGAAACAGTACCCATGTGATGAGGCAACAGCACTTCTGCTTCAACACTTGGCCATTCCCGATGAACACCTGGATGACTATCTATTTCGCACCCTGTATCGCTACAGGGGGTGGGTGGGTACCATTAAATCCCTGGAAGAGATGCCGGAATGGATTCCAAACCCCGATATCAAGGCAGTCTTTAAAGAGGTCGTTCCCATTATTCTCCTCCTCGAACTCGCTGCGGTTACATCCATATGCGGATCGGCAATCATGAAAATTCCATTCTATAAACCGGTTCCTTTGTACGATCCCGGTTTTGTTGCTTCCATGGTGACGGCTTTAGGTATAAATAGCTACGATGAATTCCCCAGAGAAGTTACTCAGCTTACTGACGAAAATCGCCAGGAGATCTGGCAGCGCGCCTATGAGGATACCTTCTACAATCAATTCCTATCAGCATATCGAAAGTGCGCTATCGAGGATAAGCCGAAATACAAACTTCCGAATTACCAGGTCTTCTGCTGCATCGATGAACGTGAAGAATCTTTCCGCCGCCAGCTGGAGCAGATTGATCCGGATGTCGAGACCCTCGGAGCAGCGGGGCATTTCGCCCTTGATATGAGATTTAAGAGTGCACCTGGAAAGCATTACCGCAAGATGTGCCCGCACCCTATGGTAACACCATCAGTGCAAGTCTATGAAGAGGCAGATAAACTCGAAGATGCAATGCCAAAGAAGCTGCAGCTCTACGCAGAGGTGCAGTGGGCGATCACTCAAGCCTCGAAGACCTTTGTCGGGGGCTTTTTCCACACAATTATCAGCGGTATCATTAATTTCATGCCATATTTAATGGACATTCTCTTGCCTGAGGACAGTTCAAAATTGAGGCGTTATCTTGCAGCCTATGAATCAAAGACGAGATTGGTCTACAAAAAAGAGACTCATGAGAATGAAGAAGGGTGGGATCTGGAAGAACGAATTGCACGTGCCACGGCGATACTCAAAGGCAGTGGATTATCGGACAACTTTTCACCATACATGTTTATCCTGGGACATGGATCGAATAGTCTAAATAACCCTCACGAAGCCGCACACGACTGTGGTGCGTGTGCGGGTGGCCGGGGTGCGCCCAACGGGCGCCTCTTTGCGGCCATTTGCAACGAACCTGAAGTTCGTGCGGGGCTGGCAAAAAACGGTGTAATCATTCCGGATTCGACCCTGTTCATAGGCGGATATCATAACACATGCAGTGACGAGGTCCTTTTATTCGACCTTTCCAAAACCCTGGAGCCACAACTACAAGAGTATATCGACACTATTTACCGTGGTGCGATGCTGGATGCAAAAGAACGCTGTAGACGCTTTGATGAGGTTAAAACAGACCTGCCGGAAAAGGGATTCGCCGATTATGCTCACGGCCGTGCTATGGACCTAACCCAGCCGAGGCCTGAATATGGTCACTGCACCAATGCGATTACCATAGTTGGCCCAAGATATTTAACACGAAATCTTTTTCTGGACAGGCGTGCGTTTTTAGTTTCCTATGATTATAAAGTTGATCCTGAAGGGAAATTCTTGAGGGGTACCCTCGGCGCGGTGGGACCGGTAACTGCGGGAATCAGTCTTGAGTACTATTTCAGTTTTATTGACAACGAGCATTATGGTTGCGGTACAAAACTACCTCACAACGTAACATCACTGGTGGGTGTGATGAATGGCCATCTCAGTGACCTGCAGTTGGGATTGCCCTGGCAAATGGTTGAGGTTCACGAACCAACCCGATTGATCCTGCTCGTTTGCTGTAAGATAGAGACAATGGAGACCATACTTGGAGAGGCCTTCGGGTACACTAACGAGCCCGGGCACTTTCAGTGCCTGGTGAAACACAATTGGATCACTCTCGCAGTTCACGATCAAGACCAGGACAAGATTTTTTTGTGGAAAGGCGGGATGGAAGGTCGGTTTGTACCGTTCGAAGAGACAGTGGATGTACCTGAATATAAGAGCAACGATCCACGATTTTTTCTTGAACAGGACCATCTATTGTTTGGACAGATTACATAGGAGACATTTGGTGGAAAACTATTTGATTACATACATTGCGCACTATTTCGTACTGTTTCCAATTGCCAAAGTGCTTTATGTAAATATCCAGTTTTTTACTAACGTGCAGGAGCGAGAGGAGCGCCTAGTCCGTAAACTGGTTTCCTGGGGATGCGCAAGTGATATTATTCACATCGTAATTGCCTTGATTTTCGTGGGATTCAACGCCGTACCGGTAAGGATTGAATCCTTCTGTCTCATAGGCTGGCCACTCGTCGTGCATTGGGATCTCCACACGATTATTTTTTTGGCCTTTACGACTACAATCATCGCGGTCATCGGCCGATTTTCTCTCTTCTACCTGCACCGTGATGCGTATTATTATAAGTTCTTTTCTCTCTATTTTATCTTTCAGCTGGCTCTGGCTCTTATCGTTCTCAGTTCCAGTACTACCTATTTGTTCATGGGTTGGGAACTATTGGGCCTTTCGTCGGTACTTCTTATCGCTTTCTACGAGCATCGTTCCAATCCGCTTAAGAATGCCTTACGCGTGCTGTTCATTTACGAGTTTGGTGATATTTTCTTCTTTTCCCTGATCTTGTTGCTGCTCTTCTTCCACATTGAAGATATTACCAAACTGTCATTGATCCAGGAACATGGCTGCGAGTGGGCAATGTTTTTATTGATTGTTGCATGCTTCTTCAAGTCAGGTATTTTTCCATGGATCTATTTGCCACGGGCAATGGAGGGCCCCACACCTTCAAGTGCGATTTTCTATGGGTCATTATCGTCACATATCCCCATTTTTTTTCTCTTGCGTGTCTGGCCACAGGAGTGGACCTTTCCGGCATATTGGCCTGATGTGTGGACAATTGCACATCCGGCCAATGCCATTGTTCTTGCGATTGTCATTTGTATATTTTCTGCATTTGTCACAACCCTTATGAGCCGGCAACACTCTGATGCCAAGAATACTATTGCATATGCCACTACAACACAGTTAGCGATTATTTACATCGAGGTTTTCTTTGGATTATACACCCTGGCCCTGATCCACGTGGTGTCTCATGGAATATATCGGACATTTGAGTTCTTGCGCACCCCTTCGTTGTTCCATCATTACCACACTATGGAAACACGCCGTCCCAGGATGACAAGCACTGGGAAACACTTCATATCGATGTTTCCGGAGAGTCTGAGAAACTGGCTTTACTCACTCACCATAAATGAGTTTGGTTTCTTATCGCGGTCCTTCGATCTGATAGACCGGTTTCTTGGCTTAAAATTTCTGCGTTTTGACAAGAAATCTGCGGGCAGTTTCAGCATATCAGTGGCTTCGACATGGATAATATTTAATGCTGTACTTTTCAGTATCAACAGGAATCATTTCGATGTCAAAGATGTACTCTTAATGTCTCTCGCTGTGGGCTTCACAGTTCTCTGTTTCTGCAATATACGCAAAATAAGCATGTTTTTCGTTACACTCATTTGCTCCGCCTGGACGGTAGGTCTTGTCCAGGAGGAGCAATTGATAAAGCATGTGGATTCGACAAATCAGTGGTACTGGGTGTTCTTGATTGTCCTTGCTATCGCCTTTGTGATGATTGCCCTCTATACGGTGTATGCACTCTCACAAGACGACGAGAAACATACGAGTTATACCGCCAGGCTCTCTCGTTCTCCTTTCACAAATGCGCTACTGTTTCTCCTGGGTCTCACAATAGTTGGCGTGCCGGGTCTTGGTACCTTTGTTGGCTGGGAGTATCTCGTCCACCATACTGCAGCCGTCGCGCCTTATGTTGTCTTGAAGGGTTTTTTCATCCTTAAGGTGAACACAGTGTTGGTTTTCCTGTTTTACTTCAGCAACTTCCTCGGTTTCCCTGAGCATAAGGTACAGATGCGTCACCACTACAAGCATGACACCTTGCATCTCCGCTGGGTACAGAAGCATGCACCTGCAGCATCCAAGAATACAGAGAACCAGGAAACACGTCATATTGGTGATTCCGGAGAGGTTGAGAAAAAGGCTTAACTCACAAATAATATGATAATATGTCATATTATTTGTTAAGATCTTGTGTTGTTTGATGCCAATCACAGAGTTTGCTTTTTTTGAGTCCCGTTTACGATATTTTAAAATACCATTTTTCTTAAGTACGGTAAACTTAATGGGATGTAGTATAAGGTGTATGGGTACATACAAATAAATGTTGATATTGGAATTAAATATGTTAGCTTGTATGTCAATTTTAGATATAAAGTATTTTAGATTCGGTAAGGAAAGTTGAATGAGAGCTCCTTAATCAAAAGGAGATATTGAAGAGTAAGCCAACACCCATCATAATGTTTCTATAAAAAGGACAAGCGGTTGTGTTGGCTTTTTTATGTTTTCGGCAGAGGCATGGGTGCTGTCAGAAACAGGCTTACATAACAAATCTGCTAGTGATCCTTATTGTGTTATAAAATATTACTTAGAGCTTTTGTTGCTTTTTTCGTCCTATTTTTTTCAAAATTGTGTCATATTTATTTAGATTTGTTTGTATGAATTTGTTGAAAAGGTTTTCAGATAAAGGAAAGTGGAAAATACCTGTAAGCACAATTTCTTTTAATTACGGAGGAAGAAATGATTTTTTCTATTCAAAATAAAATTATCTTTTTGCTGATTGTGTTTACATTATTGCCATTTTTTATTTTAAAAATGATTGCTTTTCCTAAAGTGGAGGCTGATGTAGAGAAGATGCAGATTCTCCATTTGAATAGTATCGGGGCTAAACAGTCAATGCTGGTTTCTAACTGGATGAGTGAAAGGATGAAGGATGTCATAGTTATTTCGGACAATCCTTATATGACTAGTAGCGTAAATCTAACCGTGAAAGATAAGGGGTACGCAGAAACTCTCAGGTATTTAGAACTGGTTGCGATTGAGTATGGCTACATGGGTGCTTTTGTATGCAACGATAAAGGATTGGTTACAGTAGCGATGGTTAAAGAAAATGAAGGAAGAGATTTGTCAGAAAAGGACTATTTCAAGAATTCAATTCAAGGGAATACATTTGTATCAGATATCGTACCATCTGAAGTTCCACTTGTAAACGAGTTTGATGAGAAGGAAATAGGGGTGCCAACAATGTTTGTTTCAACTCCATTAAGGAACAGGGATGATGATATTATTGGAATTATTGTATTGAGGGTTCACGTGGGTTCCCTGAGTAATATGGTGTATTCCCTGATGTTTGGTGAGTCGGGAGAATCATATCTTGTGAATGAGGAAGGTTATATGATATCCGAGTCCAGGTTTTCTGATACTTTAAAAGAGCAGGGAATAGTGAAGAACAGATGTTCACTGGAATTGAAAGTAGCAGAGCCGGAAACGGGGAAATTGACTTATGGTGTTGCGCAATGTATTTCCGGCAATAGCGGTTTTAATGGAAACGGTTATACGGACTATAACGGTGTAACGGTGTTGGGAGCATGGCACTGGTTACCTGAATTTAAGTGGGGAGTTATTACGGAAATTGATCTCGATGAAGGCTATGAAGTGTCACACAATCTCCATTTTGTCTCTAATGCTATTCTTTTTGCTCTTGCTTTTCCCGTATTACTCGCAGCATTCCTCGTGGGAAGGCGGCTATCGAACCCTATTCTTCGCTTGCAATCAATTACCGATAGGATGGCAACTGGTGGAGATCTTTCTCAAAGAATTGACATTAAGCAGAAAGATGAGATTGGTGGGCTGGCAGACGCCTTTAATAAGATGATTAGCTCACTGGAGGGAAATACGATAGCACTTGCAACTTCTCAGATGCAATATAAGCGAAGAATTCAATCAATAAAAGAAGGTATATACGAAAGCAAACCTGGAGTTGACGGGGTTTATACTTTTACCTGGATTAATCAAGCCGGAGCAGAGCTTCTCGGATACAACACACCGGAAGAAGTGATTGGGGTAAATGTAGATACCATATATGTTGATCAGAATGACCGTAAAAAACTTATTGAAAAGCTTGAGAAAGATGGTGAATGGTTGGGTTTTGTTTCCCATTGTAAAAAGAGTAATGGTGAGCAATTTTACATGGAACGTACGTCTAATATGGTGAGAGATGAAAACGGGAAACCAATTCTCATTTTTGGGGTTTTCAGGGATATTACGGCACGTAAGAGACTTGCAGAAAAACTTATGGTATCGGAGCGGCAACATAAATCATTGTTGAACTCTATACATGATGGAGTATACCAATGTATTCCTGGTATAGATGGTACATTTACTTACATAAATCAGTCCGGAGCTGAAATACTCGGTTATAGTTCACCGGACGAAGTGGTGGGAACACGCATAGTAGATATCTATGTAAATGCTGAGGAGAGGCAGGAATTAATCGATACATTGGAAAAAGAAGAGGAGTGTAAAAAATTTACGGCTTTCTGTAGAAAGAAAAACGGAGAACGTTTTATCTTTGAAGTCAGCTGCAGTCTTGTACGTGATAAAAATGGAAAGCCGATTATGGTTGAAGGTATATTCAGGGATATAACGGATTAATAGCACTTCCATGATTTGAGAAACGGAATATGACCGAATGAGGAATTATAAATTATGGAAAATAATAATTTCAGATTGTCTGTAAATGCAAAGACCATCATTATAATACTGTTATTTTTAAATGCTGGTTATGCATATAAAAAGATCAAACAATATAATCACATAAAAGAATCTGGATACACCAGGGAGAGAACTATTCAGGAACAATTCCGAAGGAGAATTATGAAGTCTTTTGGATCAGTAGAAGAAGTAGATCGACTCGTCGATGATATGGCAAATCAAAAGGAGTATATTGGAAAGCTGAAAACTGCTCTTAAGGTGAAGGAAAAACAATTGAGTAAGGTAAATAAGGAACTTGAGAATGCAAATACAAAAATTAAAGAAGAGAGGGCTTATTTGCATAACAAGATACGGGGCATGGCAGATGGTTTTTCTAAGCGTAAAGATCAATATGGTCAAATGGGTAAGATAAATGAAATACTGAATGACGCTAAGTCAAAATATGAATCGAAAAATACTCGTTTGAAAAAAAAGATACATGACCTGGAAGAGTTGTTATCTGAGAGCAAGGACCAGTAGATGGATTTTTTTGAGAATCATGCAGAGTTATATGCCTGGCTAGTACAGGATAGTTAATAAGGAAGGTTGGAAAAGATGAATGTTGGGTATTTTCTTTATGATCTGTTAGTCCATAACGAAGAATTTGTAGGCAGAAGTGACATTTCGGAGTTTTCAGCTTACGAAGATGTTCAAAATCCACCCATAACATTACTAACCTGTGCCGATTCCCGCATACAGGGTCAAATTCTGGGTATGGATCTCATTAATAAAGTATTTACAGTTCGTAATGCAGGAAATCAAGTTGCCAGGAACAAGGGTAGTCTGGCATACGCTTTAACTGTCCTTAATACTGAGATATTTCTTATATTGGGACACACAAATTGTGGTGCGGTGAATTTTGCTGCCGGTGCCTGCCTGGCAAAAGTGAGGACACTAAAAGAGACAAATAAGGCTTCCGTGATAGAACCCGCTCTTAATGAGGAGAAAATACCAGGTGGAATTAATCTCACATTCTCCAAAGAGAAGTCAATGTCAATTCATAGGCTTCAAAAGGTAGATTTTTCAGTTGTAGGCCGCGACGTGCAACGCGAGATGCTCCCTTTAACGCTCCCCATCGAGAAAGTGATCGCCCGGTTACCAAAGATCGGTAACGAAAAAAAGGAGCTTGCATACCTGAGCCAGGCGAATGTGGATTACCAGGTAGAAAAGGCATTAGAATATTACGGAGATAGAGTAAAAGAAAATAAATTGGTAATCGTTGGTGGGGTATATGATTTTGTTGGTGCATATTCTAGTACAAGGGGCAGAGTTGTGATTACCAATATAAATGGATTAAATGATAAAATGAAACTTCAGGAAAATGTCAGAACTTATTGTGCGTCTGACGATACTTTCGATAAGTCAGGTGAATTATATAAGCTTTGTTGCAAATTAATTGAAGAGAAGGTATCACGCATTTAGTCCCTTAATGACACACAAAAAATGTTATTCTGAATGTAGCGGTGCGGAATGAAGAATCTAACTTGCGGAAACATCTTAAGGCGATTATGACTCTTTTGATGGTTTAGTTTCTATAGATACCGGCAAAGCATTGATCCATTTGTCAAGTCTCTTGGAGTAAATCTCTTCTTTGCCGGAAGAGCGGCCAATTGGCTGTATCAGTTTTACATTTATATTTCTATCGTCCGATGAGATAATAAAGTCACTTATAGCCTCCCTCACATCGTAATCAATGCTGGCACATATACTCATATCAAGAGTCAGATAGGTATCATTAGGTATTTTGGCCAACTCTTTTATGATCGCACCTTTATTCAAAAAGGTAACATCTTCAGACAAGCTCATCTTTATTTGATGCTTTCCTGCAGATGTCTGCATGTGTAAAAAATGAGAATTTTTGAAGTTGCGAATTAAGATCATGGCAACGCCTACGCAGCATCCTAGCGCGAGCCCTATTAATAAATCTTCAAATACGATTCCAAGAATGGTAACAATGAACGGTACAAACTGCTCCCAGCCCAGTCTATATTGGTTTGCAAATAGAGAAGGTTTCGCTAATTTATAACCAACCATTAATAGAATACATGCAAGAGCAGGTAAAGGTATTAGATTGAGAAGACCTGGAATAAAGGCAACACAAATCAATAGAAAAAACCCGTGAAGAATAGTAGACATTTTTGATTCTGCACCAGCCTGTACATTTGCTGAGCTTCGAACGATCACTTGAGTAATCGCCAATCCGCCAATCATCCCGGATACTATGTTTCCGGTTCCTTGGGCAAACAACTCCCGGTTGGTTGGCGTTACTCTCTTATGAGGATCCAGTTTGTCCGTAGCTTCCACACAGAGAAGTGTTTCTAAGCTGGCTACAAGTGTTATTGTAACGGCCAAAATATAAACTTCTTTATTGCCTATCTGGCTGAAATCAGGAAAAGTAAATTGACCAAAAAAAGAGGAGACATTGTTCGCAACCGGCACATGTACCAGGAACTCATGGCTTAAATGGAATTGAGGAAAAAAACTTTTTGCTAAAAGTTGAAAAATAACACCTGCAACTACTACAACTATTGGTCCCTGAATTAATCTAAATATTTTATGTTTCTTTGCCAGGTACAATTCCCATGATAATAGAATTACCATTGAAATAATAGCAATTATTATAGCCCCGGCTGTTACATGTTCAAAAAACTGCATTTGTGCGGTAAACGTGCTGCCATCACTTAATTGGTTATGATAATCAGGTCCTTTCCACTCTCCATCATATCCAAATGCATAAGGTAACTGTTTTATGAAAATAATGATTCCAATGCCTGCAAGCATTCCATGTATAGCTGACAATGGGAAAAAATAACCGATAATTCCAGCTCTTAACAAACCAAGGATTATTTGAATTATGCCGGCAATGACTACGGCCAATAAAAATGTTTCAAATGGCGTAGTAAGCAGTGCAGTCAGGATAATTACAGCCAGGCCCGCAGCAGGCCCGCTGACTCCTTGTACGGAACCACTTATAGCCCCTACAAGTATCCCCCCCACAATTCCTGCAATAAGACCGGAGAACAGGGGAGCACCACTTGCCAACGCAATGCCCAGGCAAAGCGGCAAGGCAACAAAGAGTACTACTATGCTTGACGGTAAATCCCGATTTAACGATGAAAAAATAGACGTTTTTTGCTTCATAGTATCATATCGTATCAAATGATTCTACAAATTGAATATTAAATAAATAAGATAACAAGATATGATAATATTTGAAAGCCAAAATTTGCTCCGTTATTAAGTAAGAAGCAGGCATTGGCTTACTGTACAAAATCTCTTATAGCGTTAGGGGATTCTTGAATCTGCTTTACTATTAACATTAGCGGATCGTAACTAATATTACTAATTTTCAAGTTCTTTTTATTGAAACTTTACCATAGCCGTTGATACATTGACTTTATGTAATCGAATTATTTACATTTCGTCAATATTGGCTACAATATCTAAAGAACCGGAAAATTAATAGTTTTATCAGACAGGAGGGTACTTAAAATGGAGCAATAAACTTCTAAAATATCTTTACTGTTTGCAGTTGCATATGATGCAACATAGCCGGCCCAATATGACCCCAGATCAATATTTTTTTTTCTTCGCCAAGTACCTTTAAGGTTACAATTATCCACGTTTATAGGAGGTATCTCTTTATGATTCAGGCATGCTCTTCTTCCAAGGAAAATATCGCCTTTTTCAAACAGTTGCTGCCAGAGCATGATCTCTATTTTTTTTTCATTCTGGTCTTCAGATAATACGATTATATGAGGTATCGAATTTGTTATTATCCTCACAGGTATCTTGTGCTTCGCTTCAATCAGAATTGAATATAGTTGAATTAGCAAGTCGGGCCTAATATCATTATATTCGCTCCGGGACTGTTTTATGAAAATCTTATTCGGTGCAGCGGCGGCTGCTATTTTTGAAACGTGATGTAACGATGCTGTCTCCTGATTTGTCACTTTTCCGGTTAATGGAGCAAGTTCCAGTTCTTCAAGGGGAATTAAAAGGGCAGGGTCTATATGCTTCGTCATCTCGTCATGGATTTTAGAGATAAAAGCTAAAATTTGATTGTGCCCATTGCTGATGTTCATTAATAATTAACAGATTTTATAGACATAAATGATTAATACTCCTTTGTGTCATTCGGATTCTTGTAACTCATCTACATACTTCTTTTCTTTCGCTCGGTAGTGTCTCTTATTACTCCTTCTATACGGGTAGGTTTGCCGTCCTCGTCTCTAATCAAATGAGTGGTGCGTTCGATGTAGAAATGAGCGCCGACCTTCCTCTTACAAAAGGACTCAAACTGCCTGCAGATTCCATCTTTTTCAAGTAACTCAACAAGTTTTTTTCTGTCATCAGGATCTACATAAATGTCCTTTACCTTTGTCCCGATCATGTCTTCCGGAGATCCGTAACCAAACATTTCTGCACAAGCTTGATTAACCCACGTAAACTTCCCTCCAACTCCCGGCTCACATTGGTATATACCCTCTTTAAGTGAATTTAACAGTTGCCTTTTATGTTGTTCTGATTCCCGCAACTCATCCTCAAGCTTCTTTTGTTCGGTAGTATCCCTAATTATTCCCTCAATTCGAACAGGTTTACCTGCTTCGTCTTTAGTCATATGAGAGGAGCGTTCCGTATAGAAATGCGTGCCATCCTTCCTCTTACAATAAGACTCAAAGTTTCTGCAGATTCCATCTTTCTTAAGTGCATCTACGAGTTTTCTTCTATCATCAGGATTTACATAAATATCTGTCACCTTTGTACCGATTATCTCATCAGGCGATTCATAGCCAAACATTTCTGCACCAGCTTGATTAACCCACGTAAACACCCCTTCCGCTCCCGGTTCACATTGGTATATACCTTCTTTAATCGAGTCCAATAGGTCCCTTTTATGTTCTTCTGATTCCCGCAACGAATTTTCCAATTTTTTCCGTCTGGTAGTATCCCTGATTATACCTTCAATTCGAAAAGGGTTACCTGCATCGTCTCTAATTAATTTAGAGGTGCGCTCGGTGTTGAATTGTGCACCATCTCTCTTCTTACACAGAGATTCAAAGTTCCAGGAGAGTCCCTCTTTTTCAAGTTTCTTGACGAGCCTTTTTCTGTCATCAGGATCTGCATAAATGTCCTTTACCTTTGTACCAATCATTTCGTCAGCTGCCTTGTAGCCAAACATCTCTGCAAAAGCGATATTAACCCATGTAAACGTTCCTTCAACTCCCGGCTCACATTGGTATATACCGTCTCTGATACTGTTAAATAATTCTCTGTAGCGTCTTTCAGATCGTATAGTTTCTTTTGTCTTTTCTTCCAAAGATATTGCCATTGAATTAATGGAGGTTGCTAACATTCCGATCTCATCAGTTCTTTTTATTGTAACCCTCTGGGTCAGGTCCCCTGTGGCCATCCTTTCAGTTACTTCCTTAAGCTTAATAATCGGAGAGGAGAGTCTTCCTCCAAGAACATAAGCTATGAACACAATGGGCATTAGTATCGACAGTACCAGTGCGGTAACAATATATTTAAGATTGTGTGCTGCTCCATATGCCTCGCCGAGATCGATCTCCGTAATAACACCCCAACTATATTCAGGCAACCAGCGCCACACTCCCAATACCGGTATTCCATTATAATCCTCATAACCTGTCGAATTGGAACCGTTTTTACCTGAGACACACTGACGGACTCCATGAGTTAATTTGCCGGTTGTCGGGTTAATCAGCTTGAGCTCCAGAGCGCTTCTCGTTCTAACCTTTCCCAGTGTTTTAAGGTGTCCGGAGAATCTCGATTCTGAAAGCATGTATCCGGCCTTGCTCACAAGATATGACTCTCCTGTCTTTCCAAACTTTTGACTATGCATCATGTTACTCATGGTGCCCACGTGGACCCTCAACGCAACAACACCGGTTATATCCCCATCCTCGTTCATTAGGGGAGTTGAGACAATCATTGTTGGAAGTCCTACCTCCTTCTCGTCAAATTCGTTTATAAGCGGAACTTCAGACGGTATGATACTCGTTGCAGATGTTCTCCCTTTCATAGCGTGTTTGAAATAATCCTTTGTTGACAGGTCTCTTCCAATGCTTTCTTCAATTGTTGCAACTGCGACTATTCCTTGTCCGTTGATTACAAAAGCACCCATGTAACCATACTCAGCCACAATCATCTCCAGATAATGTAGGAAACTTTGATAATCATGGCTTCCTTTTGTAGTGTTTACGCTATCAGCCATAAATGGGCCGTTTGAAATAACCAGAGCATCCTTCATCCTTTCGTGCATCCAGGTGGATACCAGCTCCGCCTGTTTATTTCCGATAACCTCAAGATTGTCCATGATCACAGTCTTAAGGTCTGCCTGTATTCTGGGGTAAGCGAAGATTTTTAGCGCGACAAAGGGTAGTAGGGTGAAGAAAAGCAGCAAAAATATGATGTAGCTCTTAATTGATAGTTTCATTTATTTTCTCCGTTAAATGCTGTAACCATAATTATTTAACTAATTAGTGATTATTAGGAGCCACACTATCGGTACAGCAATTGATAAATCCTATTCGATTTGTACTATTAAACGATAAATAGATACAGCTGAATATTGGTTACAAAGAACCATTGAGCGCTATCATTTGGTATTACTGAATCGGTTGAATCTACCATGAATGAGGTAATAGAATATACAACTGTTCAACTTATCAGAACACGTATTAGAACCAAAAAATTGTTTAATTACAAGGTTTTTAATCTTCTTAAGAAGGATGCTGGAGAGAAATCTATTGGACAGAATTCAGGTATTTATAATCTATACGGTCTATTGAAATCATGCTAATTAGATGTCAGATTTTTACTTCACATCCAGCGCATGTTGAATATAATCTGATTTTATTTACAGTTTCTTGTCCACATAGTACTATGCCATTAATTAACAAATCTGATTATTGTGCTCCATTATTCTTCCGGAACGGACATATACAATCAATCTATCCTGCTTTGTTAAGGAAGTTTGATACCGGTTTTTATGAAAGGGAACGTATTTTTACACCGGATGACGATTTCCTCGATACTGACTGGTCGAGAATAGGTAGCAATAAATTAGCAATTATTTCTCATGGTTTAGAGGGCAGTTCACATCGAAATTATGTCGTCGGAATGGTGAAGATGCTTAACCGAAGCGGCTGGGATGCCCTGGCATGGAATTATAGGTCCTGTTCCGGAGAGATGAACCGCCAATTACGTTTTTACAATAGTGGCACGATTGACGATTTAGAATTGGTAATACAACATGCTGTAAAGACAGAGACTTATAAAGAAATTGTATTAATAGGTTTCAGTATGGGAGGGAATTTGACGCTGCTTTATCTTGGTAATAAATGCAGTCGGGTTGACAGTAAAATAGCAAAATCTGTTGTCTTTTCGGTTCCTTGTGATTTGAGGGCAAGTACCCGGGAACTTGCCAGGATTAAGAATAAAATATATATGAGGCGATTTTTGATAACTTTGCATCAAAAGATCAGGGCTAAAATGGAAATAATGCCCGGCCAGATAAACGATGATGACTATCATTTAATAAAGAATTTTAAGGATTATGACGATCGGTACACAGCACCACTTCACGGCTTTAAGAGTGCGGAAGATTACTGGAACAGATGCAGTAGCAAACAATTTATTCCGGAGATCAAGGTTCCAACTTTAATTGTAAATGCCCGTAACGATCCGTTTATTGCGGGCGGTTGTTATCCGGTTAAGGAGGCTGCAAATAGTAAGTGCGTTTATCTTGAAATACCTAAATCAGGCGGCCATGTCGGCTTTATACAATTTAAAAAAGATAGATGCTACTGGTCGGAAGAACGTGCAATCGAATTTCTTAAGCGCTGAACCCCTTTTTCATTCTTCTTGCATTTTAAAGTAACAATGTGTATAAAAAATTGGTGACTCACTTGATCAAGAGGTTCTGTATAAATATTTGAATGCTCTACATTTACATAAGCGTCATTAATACCCCTGGAGATTTAGACTATGTCCAAACTTAAAGAGAATCGTAAAAAGGCATTAATGGACAATGATTGGGATATGGTCATCAAATATGGGAAGATGGAAATTGAGCAGGAACCACAAAGCGTAAAAATTTTGAATGATCTCTCCTTCGCCTACTTCAAAAAACAAGATTATGACCAGGCGCTTATTTGCTGTGATAAGATTCATGAGGCAATTCCCACAGAAGACCTGAAAGTGTTATCAGAAAAATATGGTATCCACTATATGCGATATAATGAGGTTTTAGGAGAAATCTATTATCTTCAAGGCAGGGACGAGGACGCCTTGGAAGTGTTTGATCGTCTCAAGGTATTAGGCCCATATTATTCAAAAAAGTACAGTTTAACTGCCAAGATCTTAATCCGGAAAAAAGATTACAATGGTGCCGTAAAAGAGTATGCGGATATGCGTACTAAATGCCCGCGTCATTACAAAGTGGCAACCAATGGCTTACTTGATCTCGTTGATGTTGATCCTTTAAATGAGGAGGTATACACAGCGCTGTTCAACGCTTTTAACGAGGCAAAAGATGTGCAAAACATAATCTTAAACTATGATGCATTACGCAAAAAGGGAAAGGCCAGTGAAAAGTTTCTGTATATCCTTATCCATTTGCATTGCTGTTCCGGGAAATATGAAGATGCAATGAAAATTGCTCGGGAAGAGATCGACAAACAACCTGACAATCCACATCTACACGTTTTTTTGAGTCGGATTTATCAGCACTTGATGGAATATCCAAAGGCTATTAGTTGTATAAAGGAGGCTATTAAGCTAGATAAACATAATGAAGGGAGATATCGCCCATCTTTCGATGCATTAATCAAAAATCTCAGTACATACGAAAAAAAACTCGTTGGATCCATCAATACACATATAAGGAACAGAAAGTGTCTGGATGCTATTCATAGTTCTGAAAAGCTCCTGGAAATCACACCTGAAAAAAAGTCTTATCAAACAGCTCTTATAAAAGTAATCGAAAAATCAATTTCAATTTTTCTGGCAGAAGGAAATATTGAGGAAGCTGTCATGTTGATAGATCGATTAGAAACGTTGACAGAAAAATATTCACACGTCCCTGTACAGATGGAGGCTATAAAGAAGCAGGTTTCTGATAAACGCGTTACAGTTTATGAAAATATGATTTCCGGTGAAAAGCTGGACGGAGACCAATTGGATCGTGTACGCTACGAGCTGGCCAATATCTATTTGACGGAAGTGAATGACAATGATCGTGGGATTGCGTTGTTACAGGAGGTGGCGGAAGCAGGTGGACAGCACAAGAGTGATTCTCACTATTTTATTGCCCAGCATTTTAAAAATCAAGGACCTTGAAACTGCGGAAAAACATGTGCAGGAATATTCAAAAGTTTCCTGTACCGATGCTGGTATAAAATCGAAGATGTATGATTTAGGTGATGCTTGTGAAAAAGCGGGATTGAAACATCAGGCCCGTGGGTTGTTTAGTAAAGTTTATACCAGTGACAGTGACTTCAAAGATATAAAGGATCGTATTAATGCTTTAAAGAAATCGTCCGGTGGCAGAAGGGAAATTCCTGAGGCTGTTATGGTAGCCGATATATGTGAATCATCCAAAATGATGGACCTGTATGGAGATGGGGCCACTTACATCATAAAAAACGCACTCGAAGATATAATGTTTCCCATATTCAAGGAGAACAAATCATCCTTTACTAAGAGTACAGGTGATGGATTTCTGGTCTGTTTCTCCAATTCAAAGAGTGCGCTGGATTCGGCAATCCAGGTTCTGGAGAGAGTAAACACATACAATTCCAATGTAGTGGATGGCCCTCAGATACATCTGAGATTTGCTATCCATTTTGGTGAGGTGAGAGTTATGCCTGATGAGGATCGTCATGGAACAAATATTAACATTCCGTTTCGAGTAGAAGGGCTTAAGGCAGATGGCCTTGTCGTTGTAAAGGATGGTATTTTACGAGAGGATTTTACATTAATAGATCGCATTTTTATTACTGAGGCTTTTTACAACTCTGTAGTAAAAACAGGGAATTATAACATTCGCTATTTGGGGTTGTTTGAACTTCGAAATATAACCGGCATGCACAAAATCTACCAGGTAATGACCGGCTATGAAAAGTAAGACTTCTGGTTTGCCACTCTTACGGCTAATATTACTCGTCAGTTTCTGATGTTTCCGCTTTTGGTGCAAACTGTACATCCAAAATTTCTACTTCAAAATTGAGGGTTTTACCGGCCAGAGGATGATTATAATCCAACATAACAGTCTCTTCCATAATTTCTACTACCCGTGCAATAATAACCCTTCCATCAGGACTCTGGCCCTGCAACACTGCACCGATTTTTAGCGAATCTTCAGGAATATAAGTTTTTTCAATTTCACTAATGGAGTCATCGTTAACATACCCATAAGCGTCTTCCGGAGTGACAGTTACTTGTTTGCTCTCTCCGATCTCCATGCCATCCAGGGCTCTTTCCAGACCGGGGATAATAATATGAGACCCTTGAATAAAGGTTAACGGTTCAGCCCCAACGTTTGAATCGACGACAGTCTCGTCTTCCAGTGTGAGTGTATACTCGATTGAAACCCGTTTACCTGTTGAGACATCCATTGATTGCGCCTTGACTGCCAAAGAGCCAATGACGACACATGATATAAATCCAAAAATAAACAATTGCCTGAGTTTGTACAAATTCATGAAAACTATCCTCTTCTTTTACAAAAATAGGCTGGAAAGACTCGATGTCGCTATTGTGGCACAAATGTACGGTTCCAGCGTTAAATTAAAATACGTTAGTCGTTAAGTTCAAAGTATCATCGAAACCGCTTTTTTACAATCCAGGAGATTGGTTAAGGTCAGGCCAAATATGCGTTGGCTGAAATTAGGGATCCATGCTCTTAAATATAGGCGGCAACGTCTTTTGCTCTCTCCTCCTTCAGCGGGGACGGGACAAACAGCTACATCATAGCCTGATACCTCTTGAAGGATCTTTTCACATTCATTTTCCCAGATCTCTTCATCAATCTCTATTTCCATCCCGAATCGCATAAAATGCTCGCCTAACGGTGCTTCGCAATATAATCGTTCTTCTTCAGGATTATCTCTGAATTCTACAATAAACACCCCATTCCAATCTCCATTTTGAAGGAACTCATCTGTTTCAGGCTTGAAATCGTGTTTGGCACATGCAAAATCCAGTATTTGGTCTCTGATAGCATCTAAGTCGGATTTGTCAGGAACTCTTTTTTTCTTCATTATGAAACTATACGTTTCGAGATAAAATATTTCAAACTATTTCTAACCTGTAAAAAGTGACCGGTCTAAGAATAACGGTAATTGACAAATCTGCATACGGTTATGTAGAATCAGGAGAGAAGGATCTTAATAAAAAAATCCAGATCAGTACCGTGTGATACTGTGCCGGTTTTATAAATTTATTGGTCTCATACATCTTAAATCTGGAGGTTTTACAATGCCATTATCGCACCATCCATTAGTTAAAGAATTCCCTGAGTATAAAGAGCAGATTCATAATTTGAAAATGACAAATAATCATTTTTCAAAATTAATGAAGGAGTATGAAGAGGTTGATAAACATGTTTTTAGAATTGAAAGCGATGAGGAACCTACCGGTGACGAATATATTCGAGATCTAAAGAAACAACGCCTGAAGATTAAAGATGAACTCCATAGTATTATCAAAGAAGCATAAAACGTAATTATGAAAAAACTAAAAGGGGAAACGAGATACATATGAGATTCAGGCCGTGTATTGATTTGCGTGAGGGTCGGGTCGTGCAGATTATTGGAAGCTCCCTTATAGATGAGAACTCAGAGACGCTAAAGACTAATTTCGAGACAGATCGTTCTTCCGGAGATTTTGCGAAAATGTACAAGGAAGATAATCTTCCAGGTGGCCATGTGATTTCACTTGGACCGGGCAATGAGGAAGCCGCTCTCTCAGCTCTTCACGCTTATCCCGGTGGATTTCATATTGGCGGCGGGATAACCCCACAAAATGCCGTTGCGTATCTTGATGCGGGAGCCAGTCATGTAATCGTTACATCGTATGTATTCTCGAATGGCCGGATCGACATGGGGAAGCTTAGGTTGCTTCAAGAGACTGTTGGAAAGAACCGACTGGTACTGGATCTCAGTTGTCGAAAAAAAGGATCCGACTTCTGGATTGTAACCGACCGATGGCAAAAATTCACAAATGAGATTATCAATCCCGAAATACTCAATCAACTTGCAGATCATTGTGACGAGTTTCTTGTACATGGAGTTGATGTTGAAGGTAAAATGGAAGGAATCCAGACAGAACTTATTGAAATCCTGGGAAAATATTCTCTGATTCCTGTTACCTATGCCGGAGGCGTCAAAGCCCTCTCTGACCTCGATCTTGTAAAAGAGGTTGGTAATAACCGTGTTGATCTGACTATAGGCAGTGCATTGGATATTTTTGGTGGAACTGTTCCATACCGCAGCGTCGTCGAATGGTTTCAGAATTGAATATTGTAAGTTGAGAAAATGGAGGAGAAATGAACGAAGATGAAATTGAAAAGAGCAAAGCAGCTGCAATAGCAAAACTGGCCCAATCTATTAGAAAGGCTACTGAGTCCGTGGGTAATATGTTCAAAGCGCTTGAAAGGCCGTCTGTAAAGCTGTCCGTTGAAATTGAAAATTTCTACAGGGAAGCGTGTGAGAAGCAGGTTAGTTACGCCGTGGCAAATTGCCCGCGCGGATCTTACATAAGATAGCACCGCTGTCCACACCAATATTCAATTTGTAAAGTGCTCAATGTTACGGAAAAACCTGATTCTGAAATAAACCCATATATGACAAGAGAGGGTTTTTGAACCTGTAATTAAAAGTTTTACAGATATCTTAGGTTCAGTTGTTGGAGTTATCGTGTATTTTCAGGATCTTCTTCAGTGCAACAATCAGATTGCTGGCGTCATGCCTGGTATAGGTGTTTAGGTCCCGGTTGTGAAAGTATTTGTGTATGTAATTCCGGAAATGGGAGTCATCCCACTGAAGTCTCTCTTTCAACTGTCGCAGATAGTATTTCTGCCGCAGGGTTATCCCTTTGTTTGCCACTCGATAATGACGGGTCCTGACAAAGTAATGCATCAGTTTATGAAACTGATCGTCGGTCAAATCTTTTGCGGATCTAACACCGGCGATTCGTTCAAGTGTATTCCGATACTCGTCATCACTCAATGAGAGCTCTCTTTTAACAATGTGAATAACCGCCAGTTTCTTCTTGTCCATAAAACCAGAAATAGTTGTAAGGAAGTGAGGGTTAATTGACAAATGATTCAATCCTCCATTTTTGTAAATATAAAGTTAGCATAAACTATAATATCTTGCTAAATTAAAATTTGTATAAATAGTTATTGAATTAATTAGGAGAAGGTTATGGTTTTTCGTTTTCTTGATAAATATCGTGATGCAGGTCTGCTTATTCTACGGGTAGGCATTGGTGTCATGTTTGCATTCCATGGCTACCCTAAATTAACCGCCGGTACGGAAACATGGGCGATAATTGGCGGAAGCATGAAGGCACTGGGGGTTGGTTTTGCTCCAACAGCCTGGGGATTTATGGCAGCATTATCAGAATGTGTAGGTGGGATACTATTAGTCCTGGGTTTTTTCACCCGCCCGGCCTGTTTTTTTCTACTTACAACTATGATAGTAGCTGCGATTATGCACATCGGCAAGGGTGATCCCTTCCTTAAATATTCTCATGCAATGGAATCAGGGATTCTGTTTTTCAGCTTGATTCTAATCGGTCCGGGGAAGTACTCCCTGGACGGTCAGTACAGGCCTGGCAGAAGATACTGATAAACGAATGCTGTCAGGTGAGAACAGATGATCTGGAAAGATTTGATTCAACATACCAATACCGTAGGGGGGGGTATGGTTCAAAACCTGCTTTTTCCTGAGTTATGAATTGCCATGGGTTTTAATCAGTTCGCTAAGCCCATCATTTATCCTATTCCATGTGTCGTTTTGAAGTTTGACGGATTTTTCTTTAAGACTGAGACTGTCATAATCTGCAGGATACAAAGGCTCTAAAATCTTTTCATAAATAGTGCCACTATTGAAGATCCACGCTCCTTTGGGTGTGATATCCAGGCCGCCGTAAGACGCGATAGGGATAATTGGAAGGTTATGTTTTACGGCGATGCTGAAGAGACCGCGTTTAAATTCGCTCATCTTATAATCCTTCTCTTTTGTTCGAGTGCCTTCCGGAAATATCACTAAATAAGGAGTTAAAGATCCACTATGTAATTTAGTCTCTTTGATATTTTTTGCGGCTTCTGATAGTACCCTCCAGGTTTTTTTATCATCTTTATACACTTTAATCATACCCAGAATCTCAATCCCCTTGCCGAAAACCCAGATTTTGAATAACTCGAACTTACCGCAGAACAGTGATTTTCCTTTTACCGTATTTAGTATAGCAGGAATGTCCATTATCGAAGTGTGGTTCTGGCAGACTATTGCAGGCTTGCTAATCATGTTCTCCATTCCCGATACTTCAATCTCGACATGCAGGAGCCTTAAAAGACGTTTTGTAAATGCATGAGCACGGCCAAATATAAAATCATGAGACCGTTTCCTGATTAGATCACACTCGATTTTAGTCCGATAAATGATGATGAGACAGAATATTATCGGTAATTGGTATAAAGCAGATTTCGGTGAAAATTTCAACATAATGCCGCCTATTGCCTTTCTAATTTTTAATAAAAAACTTTCAGAGAAGAAAGCTTGATAATCACTTAATAAAATTCATGCGGAGCATTTTACCATACTTTCCCTGAAAGATTATATAAGATTTTGCAGACAAATTTAGCGATGGTCTATACAACGTATTCTATTTCCTGTGTCTTATTAAAATGTAATCCATTTTTTTTATTGAATGCAATTAGGCTTGACTAACGTCTAGTTGTAACGTAAAAGAGCCATTAACTTTAGAAAGAAAACAACATGTTAGTTGTTGTATAAAAATTGTGTAGTTATCAAAATAGTTTCAGTAGAAACTTTATGGTTTGTCAGAACAAACCGGCAGGGCTGATTTCTCTTATTGATAGTTATGAAAAACACCGATCAATATACTAAGATAATCGAGTGGTATCCATATGCCGACAAAACACCCATCCGCAATCTTCATAAATCCGCTTTAGATGGGAAGAGAGTTTTCTTAAGAGTAAACTACGATGTCGTATGGGATGCCAGAATAATTGATGACAGGCGTATCAGGGCGACTGTTATGGACATTCGCCACATACTGAAGCAGGGAGCAAGGACAATTGTCATTGTGTCCCACAACGGTGTAAGGGAGAACTTTTTCAAAGATAACAATACCTCTGTAGGGGTTACAAATGATGGAGAGATCCATCACGGCTATAGTCTGAAGCCAGTGGCAAAAAGACTGACAGAGATTTTGAGGGAGAAAAAACTCCTATCGGAAGAGAGAGAGGTTGTTTTAACCGATGACTGTGTTGGGGAGGAAGTAAAATCCACTGTTAGTAAAGACGGCATCTTTCTTCTGGAAAATGTAATGTTTCGTAGCGGTGAAACTTCAGAGGATGATAACGAGGTAATGGAGTTTGCTAAACAGCTTCATAGTGCTACCAATTGTAATGTCTATGTAAATGCCGACCCGGTAACAGCCCATATGGGGCACCATGCATCACTCGGTCCGATAACGAGCCTTATCTCAGGCCCGAAGGTAGCCGGATTCCTGCTTACGCAGGAATTTACTGCACTTGATAATTTTATGAGGCACCCTCATAAACCTGTAGTCGCTATTATCGGGGGTGCCAACGTCTCCGCCAAGGTTGAGGCGATGAAAAACCTTATTGTTTACGGTAAGGTTGACAAGCTGATCTTTGTCGGTGGTATTGCATTTCCATTTCTCAAGGTACAGGGACACGATGTGGATAGCTGTATGTTTGAAGCAGATCAGGATTCGCGGGCGCAGGCGCTTTATAATGCAACCGTAGTGCTTGAGTTGGCGAAGGGATATGGTGTTGATATAGTACTTCCCGTTGATCACTTTATGGCAAAGCCGACAGGGCTTAATCCGGTGCATGTTAAAGTGAACAAAATCAGTGGAAAATTTTTACGGTTGAAGGCATATGACGTTGGTCCCGGAACGCTCTCTCTTATACAGAAAAAGATGCGGGACGCAAAAACCATCATCTTCAATGGGATCGCGGGAAAATATGAAGATGAAATGTTTTGCCATGGTACAAATCATATCCTGGATCTTGTGTTTGCAAGTGAAGCGGAATCCAAGATTATACTTGGTCTTCACAGTGTTGCTGCAGCACAAAAAAGGCTTGGCTCAAAACCTCCCCCCCCAAAGACGTACCTTTTTACGGTAGGAGAGGCTGCATTAAAGTTTCTTGCCGGTGAGAGACTGACTGCACTTAACCATTTAGATGATCTTCCTGTGAAGGAACATCTGAAACCAAAAGAACCCGCAAAAGAGAAAGTAAATCTTAATGCGGCAAATACAGAAGAGCTGGAGAGATTCCTCGAGATTAAGAGTGGGATTGCAGTAAATATAACAAACTACAGAGAAAATATCGGGGAATTCGAAAGAATCAGCCAACTGTTTTCTGTGCCCGGTGTAACTCTTAAAGAATATACAAAGATACGGGAACATTCCGTGGCCATGCCAAGTCCACTCGAAGTGGCAGAAAGTCAATTTGCGGTTGTTGCGGATCTCTTAAAACTTCCTCTATTTTTGAAAAAGAAATTACTTGCCCCTGAGCGAGTGGAAGCATTACGGCTTTCAGGTGATGAAATAATTGGCTATCGGGTACATCACAATTCAGCCCGTGGTCCTGCTAAAGGAGGATTCAGGGAGCACCCGGAAGTGTCACTCAATGAGGTCAGGGCGCTTGCTATCTGGATGACGTGGAAATGCGCTGTTGCTGGAATACCATATGGAGGTTCAAAAGGCGGTATCATCACAAACCCGCGAAATTTAATTGAGAGAAAAGATGCATTGATAATCAGAGAATATAGCCGCGAACTGAAGAGCAGAAATGCTATTGGGCCACAACTTGATATACCAGCTCCTGACGTCAATACTAATCCCACTAAAATGGCGTGGTTTATAGATGAATATCTGAAGTCTTCGGTAGAAAACAAAGATTCATCTGATTGGGTGACAGATGATACAGGGTTGACTGGTAAAATTATGAATGAATTTTACTCACTTCACGAACAGCCTTCTTATCCTATGGAGACCCCATATCTCGATAAATGCATGGAGGTGCTGAAAAAATACCCCGAAGCAAAATGTCATGCACTTGCCGTCGTCACCGGCAAACCAGCCGATAAGGGAGGTTCGCTTGGCAGGGGCGAATCAACGGGTCGTGGCGTTTTTATCGCCCTTAAAAAAGCTGCCGATCATAAAAACATAAAACTCAAAGGAGCAACTGCTGCTATACAGGGGTTTGGTAATGTAGGCAGGCCGCCGGCAAAATTCCTGTATGATGAGGGAGCAAAGGTAGTCGCTATTACAGATGCCAGTGGAGGCATCTACAATCCAAGTGGCTTGAATATAGATGCCGTTCTGAAATATGTAGATACGACAGGTGGAGGTTTCTTGAAAGGATTCGAGGGTGGAAGGGAGGTCACAAATGATGGTATTTTTGCACTGGATGTCGACTTCCTCGTCCTTGCTGCACTTGAGAATGCTATTGACAGGAATGCGTATGGCGTAAAGGCAAAAGTGATTGTGGAGGGTGCAAACGGGCCTGTCACTCCTGAAGGCGACAGGATTGTAACAGGAAAAGGTACATTTATTTCTCCAGATATAAGCACAAATCTGGGAGGTGTATTCGTCTCTTATCTTGAATGGGTACAAAATTTAAAGAACGAGCGTTGGGATTTAGACAAAATAAATAGATTGCTTGAAGACAATATCTGCATGATATTTGATGATATAATCAAGATTTCTCAGGAAAGAAAGATTGAAATGAGAACTGCAGCTTCCATCATGGCAATAGGACGTGTCGCCGTGGCCGAACTATCCAAAGAAATTGCTGAAATGGTAATCACGCCTAATCCGCATCTATCAAAAGACGGAAAGGGAAAAACATTATCAGAAGAAACGCTTGAGAATTTAAGGAATTATCTAACCTATCTGCGTGACGATTTGATGAAACGAACACCACTCGATTACTGGACACTTGTCATATTGATATCAAATATGGAAAATGTGATAAGTTCCAACAATATTCCTGATGAGAATATCATAGAAATAATAAAAGGTATCTACACGGAAGCTACCCTCCTTTTCTCCTCATTTGTAAAATCCAAACCGGATAACGATGACCTCTTGATGGCAATGGCCACTTTACCGGAGGGAGCGAGAAAACAGATGTAAACAGGAGGGAAGCGAAACTAAAAGTGTAATCCTTGCAGATTGAATAGTATCATTTTTGAATATCTAAACAACCTCAATCAACTCTTTAATATACTGACTTAAACCTTCCGTTCCCGCATACCGCACACCAAGCTTTTTTGATTTGGTATTATCGATAGTATTCTTCGGCTGTTTGGGTGTACCGCTGATTTTGGATTTGGAACCGCATATCTCTCTGGCCATTTCTGCGATAGACATGTTGTCGATATAGAAGTCTGACAGATTATAGACTTTCCCGAAAGCACCTCTGTTGTCAATTGCTGAATATATGGCGTGCGCAACGTCTGTAACATCTACTATCTTGCCACCTCCTGCCACCTCTACGCCAACTCCGTTTTTGATGTTTTTAATTAATTCGTACCAATCAGAGTGGACAAGATTTGGATCGATTCCGTAGATACCTACTGGACGGAACATGGTTGTAATAATGCTCTTTGACAAGAAATACGAATGGCAGAATGCCTCTACTGCAGCTTTATAGGCGCCATAGTTTGAATCCGGTATAAGGGGGTGTTGTTCGTCGAGTTTGATATCGGGATAGATATATCCATAGACGGCACAGGAGCTGGTAAAAATGAATTGCTTCGCTCCATGTTTTTGGCAGCATCCAACAGCTCCAGGCTGCCTGATAGGTTTACATCCAGTAATCGCCTGATATCCTTACCGGCTGAGCCGCGAAAACCTTCTCCATTTCTTTCGTAAGCCATGTGGATGACTATGTCGGTACCTTGAACAAGTTTCTTTAAGGCTTTTTTGTCGCCCAGATCACCCTCTACAAACGTAATCTTCCTTTCGTATCCATTCAGGTGTGAAGTATCACTTGTGCTCCGTACCAACGCCTGCATCTGAACATCTCTCTCAAAGAGTTTCTTTGCTACATAATGCCCCAGGAAACCTGACAAACCGGTAATGGCAATTTTCATGGTTTAATTTAGGAAATTTATGTTGATAACACTTCGACTCCGCTCAGTGTGACGTCATCCTGAGCGGAGTCGAAGGATAGTTGTGGTCGTGATGGCGGCCTAACCTGCTAAAATATCTCATCCAGTTTTTTAGAAATCAGTGAAAGGGTTTTGTCTTTTGTCAGGAACTCTACTTCACCGGGGTGTACTTTTAAGTCGGTAAGCATCTTCTTAATCTTTTTCCAACCGGTCTCTTTTTTCTTCTCACTGGTTTCCAGGTATAAGTTCGAGACTAATTCACCCAGTTTCTGTACAAGGCGAATGTCTTTGTTGTCGTAAAAATTTTTGATTACCTTTTGCTGGTATTTGGTGTAACCTTTTTCATTCATCCTTATTCCTTTATTCTTTCTCTTTATTCCCGAAAGGTAATAATTTTTTAATACTATCTGTGGCCTTTCCTACTGATTCTCTGGCTGCTTCCTGGACTTTTTTGCTCGCTTCATTTCCATCACCCATTGCCTTTTCTACTGTTTTCCCGGCAGTGTCCCGAGCTTTTTCACTCGCAATTTTTCCAGCTTCTATAGCCCTGCCTTTAGCCTCCTGTGCCTTCTCAGTCGTTTTTTTGACTGCACTAGATATTCCACTTTGTAGCTTTCCTAAATCAAAATTGGTCAGTTTGGCAATGGTAGTGTTTTTAAGGGCTTTAAAAATAATTAGCCGTATAAAAGATTGAGGGTTTGTTATGTTCTCATACTGTTCGTCAATTTTTACGTTAAATACCTTCTCTTTTGGTGAAGTTCCCTTTGAATAATCTTTATATATTACCTTGTCTATCTTTAACTCTAATAAATCTATCTGGATATCCGGCATTTCCGTTTTCTCTTTTCCTGTATCACTCTTTTCCGATTCTTCTACTTCCCCTGCTTCCTTGACAACTCGCAGTGAATCAAGGTTCAGTTCGCCCGCTTCATTCTTCACAACTGTGAATTCTTTTAAATTTAACCTGACCTCTTCGAGGTGTGCCTTCCCTCCCATAATGGCACCCAGGTTATAGTCAACATAAATTTCCGGTAAATCTACCATTAATTTATCTTCGAATCCCTGTGGATTGTGCAGCTGCAATTAATTTATGCCTATTAATGATTTAAATACACCAACGTTCATGCTCCTGATGTTTAGCTTAAGGCCTGTCATTGCCCTGACTCCGGTTGTAACGGAAGTCTTAATAATCATATTCTTGCCAATAAAAAGTGCAATCAATACAGCAAACACAATAGCCGGAATCATTATGATTTTTCTCTTTATACTGTAACCTTCCTCTTTCTAATTATATAATTTTCATGGCTTTTCCAATTTTCTCAAAATGGTCTATTGCCAATGTAAGATCTTCTTCGCTATGTGTGGCAGAAAGCATTGCGCGAATGCGTGCCTTGCCTGCAGGTACTGTAGGGAAACCTATTGATTGTGCAAAAATGCCAGCATCGAATAACTTCTGGCTGAACTCTTTTGCCACTTTAGCATCGCCTATCATAACCGGCGTTATCGGTGTTTTTGTAATGCCGATATTATATCCGAGCTGCTTCATCCTGTCCTGAAAAAATCTGGTGTTTGACCAGAGTTTCTTGACCAGGTTATCTGATTTGCTAAGGGTATCAACAACAGCGATACATGCTGCTACGTCGGCAGCTGTTACCGCGCTTGAAAAGAGGAAGGGGCGTCCTTTCTGCATCAGATATTCCGTTAATCGCTTAGTTCCTGCAATGTAGCCTCCCACGGCTCCAAATGCTTTTGACATGGTGCCTACTTCAATATCCACCTTGCCATGCAGGTCAAAATGGTCAACAATACCCCTGCCACCTCTGCCCAGAACACCTTCGCCGTGCGCATCATCCACCATGGTAATGGCACTGTATTTTTCTGCTATCTTTACTATTTCCTGTAATGGTGCAATATCTCCCTCCATACTGAAAACACCATCAGTAATAATAAGCTTCCGCTCAATATCTTTTTCAGCCTGAATTTTTGTCTGCAGGTCTTCAGGGTTACCGTGTTTATATCGCACAACTTTGGTTTTTGCAAGGCGGCAACCATCAATGATGCTGGCGTGATTGAGCTCGTCTGAAAATACAACATCTTCTTTGCCGACAATTGCCGGAATAACGGCAAGGTTTGCGCAGAATCCTGACTGGAATGAGATGGTACTCTCTGCTCCCTTAAATTGCGCAAGTTTCTGTTCCATCTCTTTATGCAATGCTGTTGTTCCGGCAATCGTCCTGACAGCCGCAGGGCCTACGCCGTAAGTGTCAATTGCGTTATGAGATGCCGTTTTCGATTGCAAATCATTTGCAAGTCCCAGGTAATTGTTCGAACTGAGATTGAGTACGCTCTTTCCGTCTACGGTAATCCATGCCCCTTGAGGCCCTTCAACAGTGCGAATGTTAATGAGCAGGCCTGATTCCCTGAGCCTCTCCAACTCTTCATTAATGAAATTCAGTTTGTCCATGATATTGTTTCAGTTTTTCGATGGTCACGCGGAGATCAGGTGTTCATTAATTTTATAATTCTTCCTTGTCCGCCAGACTGCTAGGCGGGAATCCCTTAATTCTCAAATTCATAAATTACAATTTCTATACTTCCAAAATAACCTTTCCGCATTTTCCTTCCCTCATGAGTTTTATACCTTTTTCATAATCCTTTAATGGGAACTGGTGGGTGAGGATCGGGTCAGGATTGACAATGCCGGATGATAAGAAGCGAGATGTCTTATGCCAGGAAGAAAAGACCTTTCTCCCTGTTATACCGTAGATTCGGATCTTCTTAAAGATAACCTCTTTGTTGAGATCAATTGAAACACGTTTTTCGTAAATACCCAGGATAGATATTCTGCCTCCGGGTGTAATAACTTCCAGTCCCTGGTTCAGGGCCTGATTATTTCCTGAGAATTCCAGTACTACATCTACACCATTATTATTTGTGGCGTCAAGGATGAGAGGGGTTATATCTTTTTTCCCGGGGTTAAGTGCCATGTGAGCTCCCATCTTTTTACTGATGGCCAACCGGTAATTATTAGGATCTGATACGATGATTAATGATGCGCCGCTTGCCCTGGCAATACCTGTGGCGAAGAGCCCGATCGGCCCGGCACCAAGAATTAAGACTGTCTTTGCAGAGACATCTTCTGCCATGACGGTATCAATGGCATTCCCGAAAGGTTCCTGGATAGTAGCCCATTTATCAGGAATGTCCGAACTGTTTTTCCACAGGACATGCTCGGGTAAGACAAGGTATTCTGAGAGTGCACCATCATAGTCTACTCCCAGTAATTTGAGATTTCTGCATACTTCAGAATATCCGTTGCTGCACTGGTAGCAGTGTCCGCATGAAATATGGCTTTCAGCTGAAACACGGTCTCCAACTTTTACGTGAGTTACTTCATTTCCAATTTTTTCCACTATTCCAACAAACTCATGGCCAATTATGCGGGGTGGTGTGAAGCGATGCCGTGCCCAGTGCGTCCAGTCATATATATGCACGTCCGTGCCACAGATAGAAGCGAGTGTAACTTTAATAAGCACATCTCTCAGGCCTATACGCGGAGTGGGCACATTTATAAGCTCCATACCCTTGTTACGTTTTGTTTTAGCAATGGCTTTCATCTGGAAACACCTATTAAACAATTTCTAAAATATGTCAGTTAAAATGATAGTATATACGTTTTAATTTATCAATGTTTATCAGCTATATTTAAGAAAATAAAAAGTGTATTTTTTTTAATTTAATGTTAAGATTCATACGTTATTTGAGTTATTTTTCTGAAACTCTTTGATACAGTAATTATATGGAGGTAATTATGTTCAATAATAACACAAAACCATTCTTTATCATCCCGCTTTTGATTGTATCCGTCTTTATCTTTTCGCATGTCCCAATCACTTCATCTGCCCGGGAAACAGAAGAGGCTGAATCCTTAAACCTTGAAACGCTTATGGGTGAAACAGCATCAGCATCAGGAGCAGTGTCGGGTGGCATGAAGTTTCAATACGAGATGGCCGAACTCCTGGGAGAAAGAGTCGGCCCGGATGATTCAGGAAACGTTCACCATTTGGGTGGGCTTACAAGCTTTTATACCGGCCCGGAGAAACTATTTCCCGGAAAGGGAACGTACGGAAATCTTTATAGTTTTTTGCCTCTGATACGATGGTACGACCCCGCATATTATTATAACAGTGACATCTTTCATCCCGGTAGTACTATAGAAGGAGAGTTTACAAATAGAGAGTGCGTTACCTGTCACATGGTAGAAAGCCCGGGAATTGTTACTCAATGGAAGCAGAGCAAACACGGAACACCGTCCAGTGGAAAAGACGTAGTTGGATGTGACAGATGCCACGGGAAGAATCATAAAAAGCTCAAAATGCCTTCTTACAATCTCTGTGGTGAGTGCCACGAAAAGCAATTACAAGGGCATCGTCAAAGTGGTCAAGGTTCGCATGCTAATGCCTATCATCTTGAGTTAATCGAGTTAGGGTGTCAAACGGAGAAACCTGCCGAAGAGACAGCTGCCTGCCTCGGCTGTCATGCCGTTGAGAACCGATGTGATGGCTGTCATACCCGGCACCGGTTTTTTACATCTGAGGCGAGAAAACCAAACAGTTGTGCTGTCTGTCATTCCGGCCCTGAGCAATATGAGTATGAGATGTATATGCAATCATACCATGGTATGATTTTTCAGGGAGAAGGGCAAACCTGGGATTGGTCGAAGCCTCTCAACGCGGAAAACTATACGGTTCCAACATGCGCATATTGCCATATGCCAAAAGGAGATCATAATGTCATCAGTACATCTACCGTTTATACTTTCATGGGCACTTCTCTTGTAGACAGAGGGGCGGATAAGTACAGGGCGACAAGAGATGCGTGGATTGCGGTCTGTAAGGATTGCCATTCACCCCGTTTCGCAAGAGACCATTTAGAGGCTATGGATGAAGCGGTTAAACTCAGCTTTGTTAAATACCGTGAGGCGATGCGCATTGTGATGGACCTGTACAATCACAATCTAATAGATCCCATGCCTGCCGACCTTGCTCCCGATTCTACCGGTCACAGTGTCTTCAGTCTTTTACCTGGAAAGGGGGAGGTGAGGAAATATAACGTGTCTAATATTGAGCGACTGGCCTACGAAATGCTGGTAGATATTATTGATGCTATCTTTAAAGCCAAATCACATAACGCCTATTACAGCCCTGTTTATGGGTATTGGGAATGGGCTCAGGATCGATGGCTTATTCAGATAAAGGATGAGGCGAGCAAGCTTAAACGATTTGCTGAGATAGAAGAAAAAATAGGCATCAAACACAGTGCCTATTCTTTCTGGAAGCATGGGGAGTATACAGATTTGTTGCTGGGTTGGAAGAGAAAGGAATGAGGCCTTCTTGCTATAGATTTTAAGCCTATGGTCGATATGGGTTTCAACTATAATTGAGTTTGTAAGTAGAAAATGCCGAATTTAATACTTGAACATGGAATAGACAAACATTATTATACCGGTTCAAGGTGGCTTGCAAAACAGCTTGTGGGTAGACGATAATTTGGTTTTTGGATGGGCAGTAGCAAATCAGGTCTATTTACTGATATTATTGTAGAATTAGAATCTAAAATAGGAGACGAGGGTTATATCATGCTTACTGTAAAAGAAATATTGAAGGATCAGTCTAGTGGTGTCCTGACAATTTCACCTCAGGAGACGGTGTACCAAGCTTTAGAAATAATGGCAGATAAAGACCTCGGTGCGTTAGTGGTAGTTGAGGGTGAGAAAGTTGTGGGGCTGTTTTCCGAACGTGATTATGCGAGAAACATTGTTCTTAAAGGGAAATCTTCTAAGGATACGTTGGTCAAAGACCTGATGAATCCAAAGCCTTGTTGTGTTCGGCCTGAGCATACACTTAACGACTGTATGGCTTTGATAACTGAAAAACGTACACGTCATTTGCCGGTACTTGATGGAGAGAAGTTGATTGGTATTGTAAGTATTGGTGATGTTGTGAAGCAGTACATTGTTGATAAAGAATTTACCATTAAACAACTCGAAAATTACATTGCAGGTGGTATGTGAGGCTAACGCCTGTAAAATAGTAATATAGCCAAGTGTCGTTGAGGGTAGGGCTATTGCTATTTGTAAGTGCCGTCAGTGCTTTTCCATTTGAATAACAATCAATTATTCTTACATCGTTGCGGTTGCTTTTTTGCCCTTACCTGTTTTTACGACCCCCTCCCTCTCTCATAATCATAGAAGTACCAATAAGACAATTCTAGATAATCTATTATGTATTTGGCTGGGCGGCCGAAAAACATAAAACTAAAATTGATTCTAAATTCAAAATATGTTTACAGGCAGCTTGCGTCCTCCCGCATCATTTCCTTTTCAAATCATAGCGAGTTTGCAGGTATAATTTCTTGCCATGTAGATTAAAGACATTATGTCTGTAATAAATTTGCGTTCTAATTGCGGAATGACATTTTGTCAATTACCGCTTTTGTAGTTCAAATGCCCCATAAATAACGAAACATTCTTATCGTTAGTCTCCTTCGGTACTTATGAGAAGGAAGATGGCTGCTTTTTCCCATAAATGGTTTTGGTATCACAATTGCGTATTCCTTTACTGCGCTATTACTAGCTTGACTGGTAGCTTGGTTTCCAACAAGGTCTGGTTAAGTTATTTTGTTCTATCACGGTTTCTATTTTAGGTAGTGTGGTGTAATGGGAGGGTAAGGAAGGCACCTTAATTTATGTTATGCTACGCAATTTTATTTTTTTTACTTTCCTAACTTTATGAAGGGGGGAATAGATTTATGAAAGCAACAGTTGATACGTTTACTGGGGCGGCTATTGCGAAAGAAGATATGATTAGGAACAAATTCGGGCAGTATTGG